>NZ_DATCVM010000270.1:0-65750 GCF_036566845.1 Williamsia sp. | reverse complement strand
CGACCGCCGCTTTAAGATGTCGTCGGCCAGTGATCGCTTGCCGAGTGATCGATTTACGGAGTCCAGATGGCTGAAGCGGCCGAGTTCGCAGGGTTCGATGTGCATCATGTCTCGGCTCTCAGGCGCGTACAGAAGCGGCTGCACTGGCGTCAGCTGGTATTCGTCGGGTGGATGGTGTTGTTCGTTGGTCTATACGTTGGTGTAACGCAGTGATTCTCAATGCCTCGACTGCGTAGGCTGTGTCAGCGGACCTGGTGGAACTTCAACCGCTAGTGTCCCTCGAGTACCGCTCAGGGCTTGTCCGAATTCAGATCGCCCATGACTGTTTTGAGTGTCGCCGCCGAGTGGGCCTCCAGCTTGATGCATCCGTACTCGATTCCAGAACTGTTGGACTGCAGCGGATTTCGGGCCGTTACCTATTCCGGTGGCGGCGGTGGTGCTCTCGGCGCGATGCCGCGGCGTCATCGCATCACGCCGTCCAGGATGCGTTGCAGGTTTTCCGCGAAGTAGTCGCTCGGTGGGCCTTCGGGTAGCTGGGCGACGACCGTCATCAGTCCGGGATACTCTGCGGGATCGGCAGCGCGGACCATGGAGCGGCTGAATGGGTCGACGGGTGTGTGGTGTCGGTCGAGCAGTTCGCCAACCGTGTAGTGCCAGATGAGCATGTACGCCATAGATACGTCGCGGGGTGCGAGGCCACTATTTGTGAGCGCAGTGTAGATGCGGTTCACGGCGGGCAATATCTTCGGACTTGCCAATTTGTTCGCCACCAACAGGCCGATTGCCCACGGGTCATCGTGCAGCGCATCGTGTATCGCCGTGATCACGGCGGTGATCTCGGCTCGCGGATCGGCGGCAATCGGAGGGGGTCTCACGCCGTCGGCCACCCGGTCGAGCATGGCCAGCAGCAGGGTCTGGCGGTCGTCGATGTGGCGATACACCGACATCGGCGCCACCCTCAGGCCTGCGGCCAGCCGGCGCATGGTGAGCGCGTCGAGTCCTTCTTCCCGCACGATCACCATCGCCGTATCGACAATGATCGCCCTGTTGAGGGGTCCCTCGTACCGCCGTTGGCGCCGTCGAGGTGTGGGTGACGGGTCCGGGATGGTCATCGGATCATTGTCGCACTGGCCAACAGCGCGCTGATGTCGTCGCGGGGCAGGGCTGCGCAGGTCGTGAAAGATTGGACTTGCGCAGCGTAAGTAGGTAAGGCTTAATTATGCGTACACCGTTAACGCCAGGTATGCGTGATCCAGGGGGCGCGGGGGTGCGAGCATCCTGCCGACGGAGGCTGACCCCGCTGCGCCCGGCCACCTCAATTCAGATGTAGTGGGAGAGAGAATATGAAACCGGCGATTCCGACGTCGCAGCGCCCGGCAGTCGCCGCCGGCGCATTACCGGCGACGATCTTCCTGGTGCAGTTCCTCGTGGCCCTGGATGTGTCACTGGTCAACATCGCACTGCCTGACGTGCAGACCGACCTCGGATTCGGCGACGCCGGGCTGCAGTGGGTGGTCAGTGCCTACCTGCTCACCTTCGCAGGTTTCATGCTTATCGGTGGCCGCCTCGGGGACCTGTGGGGTCGACGTTCTGTCGTGTTGATCGGGCTGAGCCTGTTCGCGGCCGCAAGCGTGCTCGGCGGATTCGCGTGGGATCCCGCCTCGCTGTTGATCGCCCGCGGTATCCAGGGGCTGGCCGGCGCGTTGCTGGCCCCGGCCGCGCTGGCGCTGGTGACGACGTTGCCGGAAGGGAAGTCGCGCAGCCGCGCGATGGGGTTCTGGGGCGCGGCCGGTGCCGGTGGTGGCGCAGTCGGCGTCGTGTTGAGCGGGCTGCTGACGGACGCATTCAGTTGGCGCGCAGTCATGTTCGTGAACCTACCGATCGTTGTCATCGCTCTGATCGCGACGTGGCTCGCTGTCGACGTCGAGGCGCCGCGGGCAGTCAGTCCTCGGCTCGACGTGCTCGGTGCGTGCCTCGCCACCGCTGGGGTCGGAGTGCTGGTCTACGCGGTGACGGCTGCCGGAGAGGATGGCTGGGGTTCGACGATCGCACTCGGTGGGTTCGCCGCCGCCGCAGTGCTTCTTGCCGCCTTTGTCGGCGTCGAGGCGCGGACGGACCAGCCGCTGATGCCGCTGCACCTATTCCGCAGACGGAGCATCGTGGGTGCGAACGTGTTCGGATTCATGCTCGCTGCCGGGCAACTCGCCGCGTTCTACTTCGCCTCGCTCTACATCCAGAACGTCTGGGGGGTCTCCACAAAGGTCGCCGGATTCATGTTCCTTCCGTTCTGTGGCTTCGTAGTCGTCGGTATCGTGATCGCCACGAAGATGGCCGCGTCGATAGGTCCCCGCAGCACACTCGCCGTGCTGGGACTGGTCGGGGCGGCGGGCCTCGCCGGGTTCTCTCTGATGCCGGCTGAAACCGCATTCTGGACCGGAGTCCTCCTGCCATCTGTTTTGGGCGGCATTGGAATCGGTGGGTCGATGGTGGTTCTGGGCGCCGCGGCGACCTCTGGTGTCGATGCCGCAGACGCCGGGGTTGCCTCGGGAGTCCTGAACGCATCGCGGCAGCTCGGCGGCACCATCGGTCTGGCCGTGCTGGTGACCATCGCTGCCTCTGCCACCGCTTCATCTGACGCCGAGACGGCAGCGCTCGCGGCCCGGGGCGGTTATGCCACGGGTCTCGCGGTGGGTGCGCTGTTCCTCGTGGTCGGCGCCCTCGCGGCCTACATCATCATCCCGCGGAACCGGAAGTAGCTGTCACTTCAGGTGTTGGGTTTCCTACGAGCGGATCCGCGGTTCGTCACCGCAATGTCCATCGAGGGCAGGAAGATGCCGGCCATCGATCAACTCCCCGAGGAGTTGTTCGGCCATCGGCCAACTACCGTATCCGGCAGCGGGATTCAGGTGGCCGACCGCACCGACGGATACCAGGCGGCTGCCCCAGGCCTGCGCCATGTCGGCGACTCGGCGCGGGTCGGCAAGTGGATCGTTGGTGCTGGCGGCGACGATGTTCGGGAAGGGCAGACGTTGCCGGGGGATGGGGTTCCAGCCGCCGCGCTCGAGCTCTTCGAGACTCGGATATCCCTGGGGAAGTCGACGTTCCAGGTCTGCAGGCGTGGCCAGCAGGGCGCCGGAGACGCGGCGGGTCGCTTCTTGCGCCCAGTGCACCGTGGTGATGACGCCCGCGCTGTGAGCCACCAGCACCACGGGAGCGTCGACGGAGTTCACCACGTCGTCGAGCGCGGCGACTCGGGCTGCGCGGCTGAGCTTGTCATGCTCGAGTGGTGGGACGGTGACCGTGTTGTCGAGCTTGTCGGCGAGCAGCGTCTGCCAGTGCTCGGCGACGTGATCGCGGAGGCCGGGCACGATCACCACGGTGACGGTCGATTCGGTCATGGCCGGACGTCCGAGCTGGTTGTCGTGGCGGCATCCAGGGCGCGAAGTCTGGCCAGGCCCCATGGGTGCCAACGCTTTCCGAGGAGCATGGCGGCAGCCGCGGGAATGTAGGCCAGCGGTGCCCAGCCGAGGGCGCCGAGCAGACCGAGATGGTCCGCCAGAATACCGACGACCATCGGGCCCAGTGCGAGGCCGAGCAAATTGTTCGACAGGGTCAGAGTGCCCATGCCCGAAGCCTGTACCGACCGGTGGGTCAGGCCGGCCACCATCGCCGCCGTCGTGCCCGAGGAACCGGCGGAGAAGAATGCGCCGATGGCAAGCAATGTCAGTTGAATCGGGCCCGTGTCGACGCGGAACGCAATCATCAGGCTCGTGAAGCCGATCAGGCAATACCCCACGCCCACGGTCCACTTGCCGGTGACGTCGTTGCGGCTCAACCGATCTGCGATGTATCCGCAGACGATCATCCCCACGGCGATCAGCATGACGAATGCCGATGCCGCCACTGCTGCGCGCCCGGGTGCCATGTCGTAGGTCCGGTTGAAGAAGCTGGGAAGCCAGGCGAGCATCACTGCGGCCATGAACATCTGAAGGCCGCCGCCCACGTAGGCGCACAGCACTGCCGGGTTCGTGAAGAGACTGGAGAATGGTGCGCGGCGCACCACCACACCCGCTTCGGGCTGTTGCACCTGGTACTTGGCCACCCGGCGTTCGGTGATCAGTATTTTGAACGCGGCGGCCAGCAACAGGCCCAGGACAGCCATCGCGGCGAACGACCAGCGCCAGCCGAGGGTGGTGGCGATGACGCCACCCAAGCTCACCCCGATCACCGAGCCGAACGACCCGCCCGCCATGAATGCACCGGCCAGCGCGGCGTGCACCCTGGGTGCGAACACGCTGAGTACCAGCGCAATTCCCACGCTTCCGTAGGCGGCCTCGCCGACGCCCACCAGGAAGCGGGCGATGAGCATGTGCTCGAAGCCGCCGGCGAGGGCGCAGGCGAGGGTGGCGACGC
Organism: Williamsia sp.; assembly: GCF_036566845.1. GTDB lineage: Bacteria > Actinomycetota > Actinomycetes > Mycobacteriales > Mycobacteriaceae > Williamsia. Next base: position 61,337 of record NZ_DATCVM010000270.1, on the reverse strand, counting down.
TCCACAGGACCGCCATGAGGATCAGGCTGCGGACGCGGCCCCACCGATCGGCGAGGATCGAAATTGGCAGTGCGAGCAGACCGACCATCAGCGCGACCACGGACGTCAGTGACGCGAGCTGCGAATCATTCAGTGCCCACTCGGCCTTGAGGAATGGGAAGACGGCGCTGAGTACCTGCCGGGACATGTAGTCCGACAACAACAGTCCGAACGCGAGCGCGAAGACGATCCATGGGTAGAGCCGACGTCGCTTGGATGACGAGGTCCAGGACGGGGGCGCATCGGTGATCTTCACCGATGGTGCGATGGCAGTCATGTTCTCTGGGGTCCTTTGGGTTTCGTCGGTTCGTTAAGCGTGACCGGTGAAGCCGACCTGGCCGGGCGCGCGATTCGGCGCGTAGCCGAGCTTGGCGAGGGTCTCGTCGACGCTGGTGTACTGCTCGCCGATCCGGTAGATGTCGCGAGCCTCCTTGCCGTCGGCGACGTCGCGGCCCAACTCCTGGGCGATGCGGACCAGTTGCCTGACCTGGTCGACCGACTTGATCTTTTCGCCCTTGCGTCCCCAGAGAGTGTCCTCGTTGCCGCACCGCGGGTGCAGGCCCATCGCGATGGCCATGGCATTCACGGGGAGCACCGAGCGCATGAGCGTCTCGAGTGTGAGGATCGCACCATCCGGCACGCGCTTGACGAATTCCATGATGTTGTAGGGGTTCGGGCCGTCGAAGCCGCCACCGATCCCTACCCAGGTCACGTTGAACGGGCCCATGTACTTACCGCGCCGGATCAGCCGCTCGACGGTCTCCAGCTGGGGGATCGACGACAACTGGAAGTGCGGCTGGATACCCGCGGCAGTCAGGCGACGCAGATGCTCCTCGACCCACGCGGGGCCCGCGGGGACTGTCATCTCTCGATAGGTGTCGGACAGTTCGGGGCGGGTCATGGAGGTGCCGGCGATGTCGTCGGAGGTCATCAGCTCCATGATGTTCATCTGGCTGGTGTTGATGGCGATGGTCACCTGGTCCGGTTTCGGATCCAGCTCGGCGAGCATGTGTCGCGTGTCGTCCGAGAGCCACTTGGCGTCTTTGCCGTCGCCTTCGGGTGCGAACGAGATCGATCCGCCGACCTGGAGGATCATGTCCGGCACCGCCTCACGGAGGCCGGCGAGCAACTCGTTGAACTTCGAGAGCCGCTTGCTGCCCTTGCCGTCGAGCTCACGGACATGGATGTGCAGGACGGTGGCGCCGGCCTCGTAGCAGTCGACCGCCTGCTGAATGTGCTGCTCCATGGTGAGAGGCAGGTCTTCGCGGAAGTCGTCGATCTCCCATTCGGGACCGTAAGGAGCGCAAGTTATGACCAGCTTGTCCTGGACCTCGGGAAATAGGGCATCGTCGTGGAAATGCATGGAAAGTCCTTCGAGTTGAGTTGAGTTAGATTGGCCTGCAACTAGATTGGGTGATCTGCTCAGAACGGGCGGTCGCCCGCGATGCCGGCGCGTTCCATCCGGCGGACGGCGGGCCAGTAGTCCTGCACCGCGTAGTGCTGTGTGCAGCGGTTGTCCCAGATGGCGAAACTGTTGGGTGTCCACCGCCAGCGCACCTGGAACTCGGGAATCGTTGCCTGGCTCATCAGGTAGTGCAATAGATCTGCTGAACCGGGGGCGTAGTCGATGCCGAAGCGCACGTTCTCCGGGGTGTGGAAATTGGTGAAGTGTGTGGTGAACGAGTTGACGAACAGTGCCTTCTCGCCGGTCTCGGGATGCGTACGAACCACCGGATGCTCGGCATCGGGAAACACGCGATGCAGTTCCGCGCGCTTCTCGGGCGCCATTGCGGCGCCGAAGGACGACTCGATGCTGTGCCGCGCCCGCAGACCCGCGATGCGCTCCTTGATGTTCTCGGGCAGGCGGTCGTAAGCGGCAACCATGTCGACCCAGATCGTGTCTCCACCGACGGCCGGCCCTTCGACACAGCGCAGCACCGAACCCATCGGCGGGTTCTCCCGCCAGGTGGCGTCGCAGTGAAAGGCGTTCTCGTAGTGCTCAGGTGGGCTGCCGGGGTCTTTGTAGATGCGCACCAGGCCCGGATGGTCGGGGTCGCTGCCGAGCACCGGGTGATCCTCGAGTGTGCCGAATCGCTCGGCGAGCGCCACGTGATCGTTGCGGCTGATCGGTTGGTCGCGCACGAACAGCACCTTGTGCTGTAACAGAAGTGAGCGAAATTGCTCGAACAGGCCGTCGTCGTGGGCGACTTCGGCGAGGTCGACATCGAACAATTCGGCGCCGAGGGTCGCGGTCAGACGTTCTGCGCGGATAAGCGTGGTCTGTGGTGTTCGGGTCGCTGTGGTCATGGCGGTACCTGGGTCTCCGTTCCTGGGTGGGTGATCAGACGGTCAGTACGGACGAACCGACGCTGATGCCGGCTTCGAGGTCGGTGTGCGCGCGGACCGCGTCTGCGAGCGCGTAGCGCTGATTGATCTCGACCGAGATACGGCCGGCGGCAACGTGATCGAACAGTTCGCCGGCGAGTTCCGCACGTTCGGCGGGGTCGGCGATGTAGTCGGCGAGGGCGGGGCGGGTGACGAACACCGAGCCCTTGATGGCGAGTTGCATGGCATCGATCGGCGGAATCGGGCCGGATGCGGTGCCGAAGCACACGAGTAGCCCGCGGCGGGCGAGGGAGTCGAGCGAGGAATGGAAGGTGGTGGCGCCAATGCTGTCGAGGACCACCGGCACGCCTTTTCCGTCGGTGAGTTCGCGTACTCGCGTCGCCACGTTCTCATCGCGGTATCGGATGACGTGGTCGCATCCGTGAGCCCTGGCGATCTCCGCTTTCGCCTCCGTGGAGACGGTGCCGATCACGTTGAGGCCCAGCAGCTTTGCCCACTGTGTGACGATGAGGCCGACACCGCCCGCCGCGGCGTGCAGCAGTATCGTGTCACCTTCGCGATAATTGTGGATGCGGCGCATCAGGTAGGCGGCGGTGAGCCCACGCATGGTCATGCCGGCCGCGGTCTCGAAGTCGATGGCGTCCGGAAGGGCGATGAGGTGCGCGGCGGGGAGGACACGGACCGTGCTGTACGCGCCGAGCGGGCTGCCCGTGTAGGTCACGCGATCACCGGGCGCGAATTCGGCGACGTCCGGTCCGGCCGCTTCGACGACACCGGACGCCTCGACACCCATGCCGGCGGGCAGGGGAGACGGGTAGAGGCCCGTGCGGAAGTAGGTGTCGGCGAAGTTCAGGCCGACGGCCGCATGACGTACGCGCACCTCTCCGGGACCGGGTTCGCCGACTGCTACTGTCTCCCAGCGCAGCACCTCCGGTCCGCCGGTCTCGTAGAAGCGAATTGCCTTTGCGTCCATCTGCGTTGACACCGTGTGTTCCTTTTCTGTCCGTCTATCTGTCTGCCCGACCGCGGGGCCGGATGTGATGTACATGACATTACGGGGGAGGGTGGGGGGTAAACTGTCCCTCACGGGACGCAGTTCTATTCAAATCGGGACGGGCAGGAGATCTGCCTCACAATCGGTGGAGGTGTTGTGAAGCCGCTCGTCCGTTACGCCTCGCTGGCCAATTACGTTGAGCTCACGAGAACCCTCGGCGCCGACCCGGCCGCGCTCCTGCGCTCGGCGGGCCTGGATCCGGCAGGCATTCGTGTGCAGGATCGATGGGTGCCTGCGGAGTCGGTGGTCGAACTCCTCGAGTGCACGGCGGCGCAGACCGGGCGGCCCGACCTCGGCTTGCGGCTGGCGGAGCTGCGGCGGATGTCGCATCTGGGACCACTGAGCTTGGTGCTGCGCGAGGAGCCCGACGTACGCAGTGCGTTGCAGGTGCTCATCCGGCACCAGAACATGTACAACGAGGCGCTGGACACGCGCGTGATCACTGCGGATGGGATTGCTTCTGTGCGTGTCGATCTCGACTCAGGGACCCGTCAGCCACACCACCAGTCCATCGACCTCGCCGTCGGGGTCCTGTTCGGCCTACTGCGCGGTCTCCTCGATCCGGACTGGTGGCCGCTGGCGGTGTGCTTCGGACATCCCGAGCCCGCCGACGCCTCGACGGCCAGGCGCATGTTTCCGGGCGCGGTTCATTACGACCACGACTTCAACGGCATCGTTCTGCACGAGAGCGATCTCGATCGGCCCAACGCGATGTCCGACCCCCTTCTGCGCACCTACATTCAGCGAGTTCTTCCACCCGAAGAGCCCGGCGACCGGCAACCGCGGGCGGTCGCGCGGGTGCGGGAGTTGATCGAGATGCTGCTCCCGACCGGTCGGTGTTCGGTTGAACAGATCGCCCGCAGCATGGGCGTCGACCGGCGCACCGTGCACCGCCGCCTCGCGGCGGAGGGCGCGACATTCTCTGGCGTGCTCGACGACGTCCGTGGCGATTTGGCGCGGCACATGGTGGAGGGCCGGCGCCATTCGTTCACCGAGGTCGCCGTCTTGCTCGGCTTCTCGTCGGCAAGCAACTTCTCACGGTGGTTCCGCGACCGGTTCGACGCCACCCCGCGGCAATGGCGGTCGCGGTCAACGCGATGACCTTTACTGGTTTTGAACTAGTCGTCGAGCAGGTCGGTGATGGTTGCCAAGCTCGGCAGCAGGTGTGTGACCGGTTCGCCTTCGAGTTCTTCGGCGCCGAACGAACCCGACAACACGCCCACGACAAAGCCTGCGCCACTGTTGTTCCCGGCTCCGATGTCGTTGGGTGTGTCGCCGGCGACCAGTACCCGGCGCACATCGGTGACCCCGGTCGCTTCCATGCACCTGAACACCAGGTAGGGCGCGGGTCGGCCGGCCGGGACGAGGTCCGAGGTGATGAGCGCATCGACTGTGTCGTCGGCACTGTCGCCCACGGTCCAGCCCAGGCCTGCCATGATCGCCGCCGCGATGTCCGCGGAGTAGCCGGTCTGCAGGGCGACCTTCACTCCACGAGAACGTAAGGTGCGCAGTGCTTCAGGTACTCCCGCCACCGGCTTCGGAGGTGTGTGCAGGTACGCGTCGATCAGGGTGTGCGCGGAAGTCGTCGAACACACCGTCGACGGCCGCGGGATCGGTGCGTGGTCAAATACGGCCACGCGGCCCACCGAACGCTGGTCCCTCGGCGCCACATCGGTCTGTGCCCCGCAGATGCTGGACGAGGCAGTCGCCGGTCACACCGTCGATGTGGGGCTCGAGATGTCCGGCAATCCGGATTCGGTCGCGGCCGCGTTCACAGTGGTCGGACTTGCCGCCGAATTGTGCTCGTCGGGTCGGTCTTTCCGGGCCCGGCAGTGTCCTTCGATCCGGAATACTTGGTCCGCAATCTCGTCGCGGTGATCGGCAGTCACAACTACGCTCCGGCCGACCCGGACGAAGCAGTCGGCTTCCTCTGCCGCACCGGGATGCGGGATCAGCTCGCCGCCCTGGTCAGCGAACCCCTTGCGTTGACCGGAGATCGACGCCGCGTTCGCGATGGCCTCCCGTGGCATCCACCCGAGGGTCGCGATCGCGCCGTGAACGCCGCAGTCCAATTACCATCGGGAGTCATGTCAGCAGGAGCAGATTCTGACCGCCCGGCACCGGCGAAGAACATGGTGTGGATTCCCGGTGGCACGTTCTCGATGGGTTCGAACGATTTCTACCCGGAGGAGAGACCTGTCCACGAGGTGGCTGTCGATGGTTTCTGGATGGACACCCACGTCGTCACGGTGGCGGAGTTTCGCCGGTTCGTCTCCGACACCGGGCATGTGAGCACTGCGGAAATCGCACCCGACGCGGCCGAGTTTCCCGAGGCCCCCGACCATATGCTGGTACCGGGTTCCCTGGTCTTCACTCCTCCGCAGCAGCGGGTGCCACTCGACGATGTGAGTCGTTGGTGGTCGTGGACGCCGGGTGCGTATTGGCGCCGGCCCGAGGGCCCTGGCAGCGACATCGATGGACGTCAACGACATCCGGTCACGCACGTGTCCTATGTTGACGCGGCTGCCTACGCCGCGTGGGCGGGCAAGGCCTTGCCAACCGAGGCGGAATGGGAGTTCGCGGCACGGGGTGGTCTCGATCAAGCCGTGTTCGCGTGGGGAAACGAGTTCATGCCGAAGGGCCGACACCGGGCGAACACATGGCAGGGTGCATTCCCGCACGAGAATCTCGAAGAGGACGGCTTTTCTCGCACCTCACCGGTCGGCAGTTTTCCACCCAACGGCTACGGGTTGTTCGATGTCACCGGCAATGTGTGGGAATGGACCCGTGATCTCCACACCGCTGACAACGCCGAACATTCACCGGTGGTCACCACATCATGCTGCACAACTTCGAATCCTGTTCAGGGCGAAGGAGGTTTCGCTGCAGGGCGATTCCGGGTGATCAAGGGCGGGTCGCACCTGTGCGCCCCCAACTACTGCCTGCGATACCGCCCTGCCGCTCGCCAACGCGAGTCGGTGGATACCTCCACGTCGCATATAGGTTTCCGGTGCATGGTGCCCGGCGACGAATAGTCCGACGAGACCGGCTGTCCGCGGGCGTGTCCGACGTTCGATCCCTCGCCCGAGAGCGAGAAGAAGAGCGGCTGGATGGTGATGGGTTCGGTCGCAACCTGTTCTGCGTTGACGTACAGGTGTGCGGTACCGGTCGGCGATGACCCATCGAGACCCGATTTCACGAAGTCGACCCCGAGTGTTGCTCTTCCGGGTGAAACCTGTTGGGGGGCAATGATTGTTTGTTCCCGCTCGCCGAGCCGACGACGACGCGCCCAGACACCTTCTCCGTGGTGTCGCGGTCGTGCATCCGGTCGACGTCTTCGAGGCTCAGGCCGGTGGTCTCGACGCGGAATCTCCATGTCACCAGTGCGCCGAGAAGCGACGTTCCGGCAAGCAGGAGGACGATGACTGCGGTTCCCCAGGCGTCGAGGAGGATCGGGAACAGGAAGGCCGTGAGGACGGCCCCCACCTTGGCCACGGACGCGGCGAACCCGGCTCCGGTGCCGCGCAGAGAGGTGGGGAAGACCTCGCCGGCCAGTAGGTAGGTCATCGAGTTCGGACCGAGGTTGGTCATCAGGTTGAACAGCATGAACCCGACGAAGATCAAAATGACCTGAAGCGAACCGCTCATGGCGGTCGATGCAGCGGCGATGACGAGTCCGGCTGCGCACCCGAGGAAGCCGAAGATCTGCAGGCGGATTCGCCCGAAACGATTGACCAAGAGGATCGCGAGCACGATGCCGACGAGCAGGAACGCATCGATCAACACCGCGCCCTCCGTGCCCTGGAGGTCCTCGTGGACGATGTCGGTGACGGTCGAGTCGCCGGCAGCAGCTGTGCCCACGGTGGCGGCGACGATCGTGGGGGTGAAGATGCCGATGCCGTACGTCCCGAGATCCTGGAGGAACCACGGAACGGCGGCGAGGATGGTCGATCTGCGCCATGGCCTCCGAAACAGGACACCGAAGCCGGCAGAGGTCTTCCTGGCGGCGGTGCCATCGTCAACGGCTCGGCGAAGTGTTATCGCGGTGGGGTACTGCGGTTGGCGGGACAGCAGGCGTTTGAGTTCGAGTTCGGCCTCGGTGACGCGTCCGGCTCCGAGCAGCCAGTGTGGGCTCTGCACGATGAACAGACGGCCGGCGATCACGAGAACCGAGGGAACGATCGCAACACCGAACATCCAACGCCAATCCGACAACTGGTCTCGGTTGCCCAGGACGATCACACCGACCAGGGTTCCGGCCAGAGCGCCGACGGACTGAAAGGCGAACGCCGCCAACACGCCTCTGCCGCGGATGCTGGTGGGCATGGTCTCCGAGATCATGATGTGCGCGGTGGGGTAGTCGCAGCCCAGCGCCAGGCCCATACCGACCAGACATACGACGAGCATCGGGAAGTTGGGACTGACGGTGACGCCGAGCAAGAACACGGTGAACAGGACGATCTCGGCAAGAAACAACTGGCGGCGGCCCCAGCGGTCGGACAGACCTCCCAGTGCGCTGGCACCGATCATGATGCCGAGCAGGGGTGCGGCAGTGACGAATCCGGTCTGCGCGGAGGTGAGGTCGAATTCGGCATCGATCAGTGGCACGGCAATGCCGACCATGAAGACGATCATTCCCTCGAAGAACTTGCCCGCCGAGGCCAGCATCCAGATGCGCTTTTGCATCGACGTCATCGCGCCCGCGGTGGCCGGCGTCCCGTCCCGCCAGGTGGGGACCTCATCGATGTATTGCTGAACGGTGGCCGGGGATCCTGTTCCATCGATGGCTGACATCGCACCTTCTTCACCAGCAGCGCACGCTCGTTGACACACGTCTTCCGTCGCACCATAGAACGGCAGGATGAACCGATCCTTAGCTGCAGAAGAACAGTCACCATCGGTTCCCGAGATCGAACTGCACCGATTACCGATGATCCATGCAAGGGTCGGGGAGTGAGCGCCAAGTGGTATCGCAGCGTGCTGTTTCGGTTCTACCTCGTGGGTGGCGCCAGCGCAGTCGCGTACGTGGTCTTGTTCGTACTGCTCCGCGGCTCCATGCCCGCGCAGATTGCGAATGTCTTGGCGCTCCTGATCTCTGCGATCGCCAACACCGCGGTCAACCGATGGTTCACCTTTGGGATCCGGGGAACCGAGGCAATCGTCCGGCAGTACGTACAAGGCCTCGTGGTCTTCGCACTCGGGCTCGTGGTCACCAGTGGGTCATTGTGGCTGTTGCACATCTGGGTACCGGATCCGTCGCGAGTGGCCGAGGTCTCTGCTCTGGTGGCCGCCAACCTTGTTGCCACCGTCGTCCGGTTCCTGGGGCTACGTCGGGTGTTCGCCACAGGGTGACCGAACTGGTGACATCACTTTCTTCGAGCGCGGCGGGATCACGGCGCGGTGGCGAGTCCAGCTCCGGCGTCGGTCGGCGGTAGCGGCAGGACCTCAGCTCCGTTCACCAGGGACTTCCATAGTTCTTTGCCGGTCTTACCGGTGCTCTGCACCACGAGCGCCGCGATCCCGGCGACGTGCGGGGTCGCCATGGAAGTGCCGCTGATCGTCTGGTAGCGGTCCGGCATCGGCCACGAGGAGTACACCTCGAACCCGGGGGCGGCGATGTCGATGGCTCCGCCCGGAACCACTGTGGCCCTGGCGGAGAACGCGGCCATCTTCAGATCGGACGCCAGTGCACCCACTGCCATGATCGACGCTGAGTTCGCGGGGCTGCCGATGAACCCGGGATCCGCGGGACGGCGCGCGTTGTTCCCTGCGGCTGCGATGATCAGGGTGCCGGCGGCCAGTGCTCGCTGCCCGATGGTCTCATAGGCGACCACAGGCTGAGGGATGTTGGCGCCCAATGACATCGAAATGACCTGGCAGCGGTTGGCCAATGCCCATTCGATTCCGGCGAGGATCCCGGTGTCCGAGCCGGTGCCCTGATTGCTGAGTACCTTGCCGACAAAGATCGCGGCCCCTGGCGCGATGCCGTAGCCGCGCGCGTTGGGTATTGCTCGCGGCCCACAGGACGTGCCGACGCAGTGCGTGCCGTGCCCATTGCCATCCTGCACCTCCTGGCCCACGACGAAGGATTTGCTGGTGATCGATCGGCCGGCGAAGTCGGGATGTTCGAGGTCGAATCCGGTGTCGAGCACGGCGACACGGACGCCGGATCCGTCGAACTGAGAAGCGAGCGCGCGGGTCGCCTGCAATCCCCACGTGTTTCGACGACCGTCCGCCAGATGCGTCTCCGTGGCCAACGGTGCGGCCAAGGCGTGGACGACATGTTCGGGTTCCACAGCCACGATCGCGGGATTCTGTCGGGCGACTTCGTTGAGCGATTCGAACTGTGTCGGGTTGATCGTCGCCACCGCTACTCCGAGCCGTTCGAAGATCGTTGCGTCGGCGTCCTCGAGTTGGTCTGCGGGTATGGCTTCCTGACCGATTTCGTCGCTGGAGGTGATCGAGTCGACACCCCTCACGGCGTTGAGGGCGGCCACCCGCTGCTCGTGCGTACTGTCCTCGGTGAATGTGATGATCTGACGGCCGGTGGTCTCCGCCTCAACTGGGCTGTCGGTGTCGTCGGTGATCATGATGTGCCTCCTGGGATCTGGATGGGTAAAAGTGGAGATGCAGGATTGGTCCCGCACGCTTCAGTCTGGGCAGCGATCGGCCGTACCGCCTGCGTAGGCGACTACTCGAATCTCAGGAGTCAGGTCGCGGTTCTGGTACGTAAGGCAGCGCGGGGTCGGGTAGATCAGTCTCTGCACTTTCGGGCAGCGATCTGCAGGTTCATTTCTGTGGAAACCGATGTACCGTCGACTACATCTACGATCGGTGGCGTCGTTGGACGACGAGAACCGTTGCCAGGAACCAGATGATGGCCAGTGCGATGAGAACCCCGACGCCGTAGGGCCGGTCGAGGATGGTGGCATTCGAGGGGTATTCGTCTTCCGAACGCGGCAGGATCACCGGTAGCGACAGGATCAGCACGATCAGACTTGCTGATGCGGCGATCAAGACCGGTGCCCACCACCGTTGTGGGAGTATCTTTTTCGCGGCGAATCCGAGTGCGATGCACGCCGGGGCGAAGAGTGCGTCGTGGGCGATGAGGCCGCCCGCGAGCCAGAACACGATGGAGAGCTGATCCGCGCGCGGCATGTCCCAGAGCAGCGAGAGTCCGTACCAACCCGATGCCAGAGCCGCGAGGATCAGGACCAGCCGAATGATTCGTAGTGTCATCGGATCTCGATTCGGGCCAGCCACTTGGTCTGGAGGACCCCGGGCCGGTTCGGGGCGATGAGCCGGCACGGGTAGCCGTGGTCGATGGACAAAGGTTCACCGTGCAGGTCGAGCGCGATGAGTGAGAGCGGGTCGTCGGCGATGTTCGCCGGCAATGTGCTGACTCCGTACAAGCCGGCCTCGAGGGAGATGAAGCGGACATCGTGCTCGCGGTTGCCGCCGACGAGAGCAACCAGATCGCGCACCCGAACGCCGTGCCATTCGCCCTGGGCACTCCAGCCCTCCACGCAGGCGATCGGGAGTTCACTGCCGTGCTGGGGCATCGCCCTCAATTGGCCGATCGTCAGCTCCTTGGTGACGGACCCGGTGCTGACGGTCAACCGGTACCCGGGGTCACGGGCGGTCTCCAGGACGCCGGCGGCCGCCGCGGTTCGGTTGATCGGAACACCTTGCGGGCCTTCACCCGATCGCGGCGCGAGAAATGCCAACCAGCGCAGGAACGGTACGGTCTGCCCGGCGAACGCCAGCGCCGAGAGAACGCAGACCGCCACGGTGCCCCGAAAGACCGTGCGCCGCGAGATCGTCTCGCGTTCGGGCGGGGGCGCTGTGGTTGCGGAGGGGGCCGACGGTTCGGGCGTGTTGTCGATCGGGCCGGTGGCTTCGAGGGGGCTGCCCAGTGCGCGCTGGATGATCGGTAGTTTGACGGCGATGTGGACGAGCACGGATGCCACGACGAGAAATGACATGGAGTAGTGGGTCGTGGTGAAGAAGAACTTCCACGGATACCACTGAGCGGTGTTGAGCAGCCCGGTGAGGAGCTGAAAGATCGTCGAACTCACCAGCACGGCGATCGAGGCCCGCTCCACAGCGCGGGCGGGCGTACCGACGATCGGGCGGGCAAAGAGCTTGGGATAGACCAGTTGCAGTTTGACGAGCAGCAGTGGGATGGCCACCACGCCGGTGATCACGTGCAGGCCCTGAGTCACTTGATACAGCCACGCCGGACGAGATGGCCAGTAGAACCACCCGGGCGGGTGCTGGATCCAGTGGCTGAGCAGACCGGTCGCGAAGCACACCGTGATACAGATCCCGAGCAGCATTCCTACCCGGGCGATCAACCGGGGGCTGCGTAACCCGTTGTCGCTGTTCGTGTTCGCAGCGGCGTCGTTCATGTTCTCACCCGAAATCCGGTGGTCATCGCCCGGTGAGCTCCATCAATACACGGCCACAGATCTTCTCGTGGTGATGGTTCAGACCGGCCTTGTCTGCGAGTTCGATTGCGTACTCGATCCCCACACGTGCCCAGGGGAACCATTCGCCGTGGGTGGACCTTGTTTCCACTCGGGCGGCACCCCGCCACAGTCCGGTGAGCCCGCTGTCGATCTCGACGATGACGGACCCTCCCGTCGCGACCAGTTCGTACGCTCGTCTGGCGACGCGGTCGGGGTCACCTCCGATTCCGATGTTCCCGTCGAGCAACAGGACGTGCCGCCATCGCCCTTCGCCCGGTAGGCGATCGAAGAGGCTGCGCCGAATGGCGACTCCGCCCCTGGCACGCGTCATCGCCACGGCCTGATCGCTGTGATCGACACCCAAGGCTGCGATCCCCTTGCCCATCAAGCGATGCACGAGACGACCCGGTCCGCATCCGAGATCGACTGTGGGCCCGCAACACTTGTCGGCCACGCGGCTGTCGAACTCGGAGTCGCCGTCGGCGAGGCTGGTGCCGAGCCAACGATCGACGCGCAGTCGATCCCGGGTCCCGTCCGCCTGGCGAAGCCATGTCCGTTCGCCTGCAATGCCTTCCGAGACGGCGCAGTCGAAGTACCGGGTACCGGAAGATTCGTCGGCGACGGTCATACCGACCGCCCGGTCAATGCCGCCGCCCTGGCTGCGAACCTGCTCTCGCGTGCGCACTGACGGGCGACGCCGGCGATGTCCTCCGGCCGATCGACGTCGGACAGTTCGGGTAGCTCGGCCACCGAAAGCCCACTGTCCTCCAGAGCCGCCCGAGTCGCGGCGCCGGTGTCGGCGGACGACATCGGAATGCTGCAGAGTGTGCCGGCGCCGCGTGCGCCGTGAAGCCCCAGCCCCCACCAGCCGCCATCGGTGGCCGGGCCGAGAGCCGAATCCGTGTCGGACAGTGTTGCCAGCGCCGCCCGCAACTGCTCGGCGGTGATCTGTGGGGTGTCCATCCCGACCTGGAAGACGGCTCCGTGGATCACTTGGTCGGTGTCACGATGTGCGTTCTGAAGTCGCTCGCCGAAAGTGTTTCCGTGTTGCGTGATCACTGTGACATGACGCAGTCGGCTGCGGATCTCCGCGCTGCAGACGGCGTCGTCGAGTCGGCCCGTCATCGCCACGACCACCGGAGCCGACCGGACCGACAACGCGGTGTCGAGGGTGTCGAGCAGTGCGGCCGCGGCCAGTTCGGCCGCCTCGATCGCGGAGAACTCGGCTGTGAGACGGGTTTTCACCTGTCCGGGAACCGGGGCCTTGGCGACGATCAGGATTGCCTGGGGCGTGTCGATGTGCAACGCTCCTCCATCTCTCGGAGTACGGACAGGAAGTCGCGAGTGGCCAGCAACGTTCCCTTCAGTGATCCCGACACCTTTGATCTACCGCCCGACCTCGGCCGGTAGGTGATGTCCAATTCTGTTATCTGCCAACCCGCATCACCCGCCCGAACGAGGAGTTCCACCGGATAGCCGAAGCGTTGATCGGTGATCCCCAGGGCGAGCAGCCGATTGCGTCGTGCGGCCCGCATCGGGCCGATGTCATGAATCGGTACGCGATGGCGCCTTCGCAGGCGGCGCGCGATCCACTGCGTTCCGAGGCGAGAATGTAGCGGCCAGGCTTGATGATTGACGGGCCGTCGCCTGCCGACGGCGAGGTCCGCGCCGGCGGCAACCGCGGCGACCAGCCGTGTGAGATCGTCGGGGTCCATCGAACCGTCGCCGTCGATGGTGCAGACGATCTCGGTGTCGCACGCTTCCACTCCGGAGTTGACGGCCGATCCGTAGCCGGGAATCGGTTGGTGCACAACGGTACAACCCAGCTCCGTCGCCACCTCGGCGGTCCCGTCGGTGCTGCCGTTGTCGACCACGAGAGGGTGAAGGTCTGGGGGCAGTGCGCGAATGAGAGCAGGCAACGACTCGGCTTCGTCGCGGCATGGGATCACCACAGTGGCACTGATCGACGACTTGCCCGGATTGCCCATGTCTTCGACGCTATGGGCGCTCGCCCGACAAGGCCAGCAGAATCCGGTGACGGAAAAGTGACGTCTGCGGAGAAGTCGACATCGGCGTGGAGAGGGCGCCTACGTTGGACTTGTGACCGAAACCCTCGACACAGTCCCCGAGACCGACACCTCGGGACACGGGCGATCGATGAGCCTCGGAGATCTTGTATCTCTGCTGACGGCAACGGCTTTGCTGGCCGCTGCGGTGGTCGCGCCGATCGTCGGTGATGTCGAGTGGCGGATCAACATCTTTGCGCTCGCACCCCCGCTGTTCGGCGAGTACGACCCGCATGCCGGATTCGGTACCGCGGCCGCCGTTCTCATCGCCATCACCGTCATCGCCTACGGCCCGACGCTTGCGGCGCGATTGTCTTGGCGGCTCGTCATGGTCACCAGCATGGTGACCTGCCTTGCCTGGACGTTCTCATTGGCCATGATCGACGGCTGGGATCGAGGCTTCGCGGGCCGCTTGATCAGGCCGGACGAGTATCTTGCCGAGGTGCCCGGAGTTTCGAGCATCACCAGGATGCTCGACGAGTTCTCCGGCCGGATCCTGGACTTTCAGCCCGATTCGTGGACAACGCACGTCTCCGGGCATCCGCCGGGATCGTTGCTGACGTTTGTCGTACTCGATCGTGTCGGGCTCGGTGGTGGCGCGTGGGCAGCGGTCTGGGTCGTGGCGATCGGCTGCAGCGCTGCCGGGGCATTGTTGATCACCACCGCACGTCTGGCCGACGAGGCGACGGCCCGGCGGATCGCACCCTTCGTCGCGCTCACACCGGGTGCGGTCTGGATGGGTGTTTCCGCCGACGGTTACTACATGGGTGTCGCCGCCTGGGGGATCGCACTGCTGGCCGTCGCTGCGACCACCACCGGGAAGCGCGCTGTGCTCGCCGGTGTCGGGAGCGGTCTCGTCTTGGGGTTCGCGATCTTCCTCAATTACGGTCTCATTCTGATCGGTGTGGTCGCGATCGCGGTCGTGGTCATCGCCCGGTCATACCGGCCGATTCTCTACGCCGTGCCGGCAGCATTGGCCGTGGTGGGGATTTTCGCCGCCTTCGGCTTCTGGTGGCTCGACGGGTACCACCTGGTGGTCGAACGGTATTACCAGGGCGTCGCGACCCGGCGGCCGTTCTCGTACTGGGGCTGGGCCAACTTCGCCTCAGCGCTGTGTGCGGTCGGGCCGGCGGCCGCGGTAGGACTCGGACGCGCGCTGCGGCCCGGCCGGATCCGCCGTCGCGAGGCCGTGGTGCTGCTGTCGTTGGCAGGTCTGCTGGCGATGATCATCGCGGACCTCAGTGCGCTCAGCAAAGCCGAGGTCGAACGAATCTGGCTGCCGTTCAGCGTGTGGCTACTTGTCGCGACGGCGTTGTTGCCTCGCCGGTCGCAGCGGTCCTGGCTGGCCGGTCAGGCCATCACGGCGCTACTCATCAACCATCTCGTCTGGACCTATTGGTAGAAGCCATGTTTGCTGATGGGGTGCGAGTTCTGATGGCCGATGACGATCCGATCGTCAGCGACGTGGTGCGTCGCTACCTCGAACGCGATGGGTTGCAGGTGATTTTGGTGGGGGCCGGTGACGCGGCGCTCGAATACCTCGAGAACCACCATGTGGATCTCGCGATCCTCGACGTGATGATGCCGGGGCGCAGCGGAATCGAGGTGCTCACCGACATTCGGGGTGGGCCTTACGCCGGGATGCCGGTCATCGTGCTGACCGCGCTCGGGGAAGAAGAGGACCGGCTGGTCGGTTTGGCGGCCGGCGCTGATGACTACGTCACCAAACCGTTCAGTCCCCGTGAGCTGGCGCTGCGAGTGCAGTCCGTGTTGCGCCGAAGCGCCGCCACCTGGTCGGGGGTCGCAGCAGCCATGGACCTTTCTGACGGCATCGTGGCGATGGATGTGGAGGCGCGAAGCGTCACGGTCGCCGGCCAGACGGTCAACACCACGAAACGAGAGTTCGATCTCTTGCGGTTCTTTCTGTGCCACAAGGACGTGGTGTTCAGCCGCGAACAGTTGCTCACCCAGGTCTGGGGTTGGTCGTTCGGCGACTTGTCGACCGTGACAGTGCACGTCAAGCGGTTGCGGGCAAAGTTGGGTGACTGCCCCTCACTGGAAACCGTGTGGGGGCAGGGATACCGCTGGGTCTCTGAATCGCCAACGGACGAGGTGATCTGATGCCCACGGACATTCCACAGATCGTCGGCCTCTCGCTGCTATGGTCGGGGCCGGTGGTCTTGCTCGGGACGTGTCTGCTGCTGGGACTCGGACGGTTGTCTTTGGTGATGAGCACCGTGATCCTGGTGCTGATCCCGCCGTTGGCCATTCTTGCGGGGGTGATCGGGGTCAGCGGCTACATGTTCACCGACGACCTCAAACGGACGGCAACGGTCCTCGCCTCGGTGGCGATCATCGCCATCCCTGCCGCAGTGCTGCTCGGCCGATTCCAGGCCCGGCGCACAGTCTGGGAGCGTCAGGCGCGTGAGCAGGAGCGGGCGGCCGAACAGTCACGGCGCGAGCTGATCGCCTGGGTCAGTCACGACCTTCGCACCCCGCTTGCCGACATCCGCGCGATGACCGAGGCCCTCGCGGATGGGGTGGTTTCCGACACCGTGGACGTGTCGGCGTTCGCCCGGCAGATCGATCGCGACGCAGTCCGCTTGTCGGGCATGGTCGACGACTTGTTCGAGATGTCCAAGATCAACGCGGGCGCGGTACGTCTCGAACTCGAGAACCTGGATCTGCGGGAGGTGGTCGACGAGGTGATTGCCGGCTGTGCGGCCGCCGCCGAACGCGCTGATGTCGTTCTGCGGCCGGTCCTGCCGGACTCGCCGGTGACGGTCGACGCGGACAGCAGAGCGGTGTCCCGGGTGCTGACCAACCTCGTCATCAACGCGATCGCGCATACACCCGATGGCTGTCCGGTGGATGTCGAGGCGGGCCACGCGGATTCATACGCATATTTGCGCGTCGACGATGCGGGTCCGGGTATCGCCGAGCACGAGTTCGCCCGCATCTTCGAAATCGCCTACCGCGGTACGTCGTCGCGGACACCGCGGGACAACAACGGTCTTCCTTCCGGTTCGGGCCTGGGCCTGGCCATCGCCGAAGGTCTCGTCTCGGCGCACGGGGGACATATCACGGTGTCGAACAGGGCGCCCGGCAGCCGGTTCGAGGTGCATCTGCCGGTTCCCGGTGGACCCCATGTTCCGACGATCGCCGGCACTAACGCAGCGGCGCGGTCGCGAACTCGCGAAGGCCGCGCTCGGGCATGATCGTGGCCCGGAAGCCGAGGGTGGCAGCGGCTCGGGCAGGGTCGGCGACGATGTGCCGGACATCTCCGGGCCGGTAACGTCCGGTGGTCACCGGCGCCGGGCCGGAGATACCGTCGGTGAGCGATTCCGCAACCTGTTTGATCGAAATCGGTTGTCCTGAGCAGATGTTGAAGGCCTCGAATTCGTGCGCTTCCTCGCTGCCGGAAGCCAGTCGCTCGATGGCGGCGACATTGGCGGCGGCGACGTCGGTCACGTGGACGAAGTCCCGCATCTGGCCGCCGTCCTCGAACACCGTGGGTGCCTGCCGGGCTTCGAGTTGCGACCGGAAGATGGCCGCGACGCCGGCGTAGGGCGTATCCCTGGGCATGTGCGGGCCGTACACGTTGTGGTAGCGCAGCGCTGTCACGGCGCCACCGGTCTCGAGCGACCAGGCTCTGCAATAGGATTCCTGCGCCGCCTTGCTGGCGGCGTAATAGCTGCGAGGGGCCAGCGGAGCATCCTCGGGCGTCAGCGCCCACTCCGCGGGCTCCCCGCCGGGCAGGTATCGCTCGAATCTGCGGGCCTCGAGATCGACGGCACGACGGGGCGGCGGGTCCACGATCTGCCCGGACCGATCGCGATAGGTGCCGTCCCCGTAGACAACCATCGATGACGCGAGTACGAGGCGACGACAGCGGGTTTCGAACATCGCAGCCAGCAGCCGAGCGGTGACGAGGTCGTTGTCGGCGGCGTAGTCGGGGGCGTCGCGAGCATCGACACCGGCACCGACGCGGGCGGCCTGATGGCAGACCACGTCGACGCCGTCCAGCATTTCCGTGAGCGACGAGGCCCGCAGATCGGCCAGCTGCACCCCCTCGGGTGCGATGGCACCTGGTCCGTGTGCGGCGGGCACCATGCCGTCGACGGCGACCACCTCGTGGCCGCCGGCGGTCAGCGCGGACGTGATGTGCGATCCGATGAATCCGGCAGCGCCGGTGAGCAGTACGTGGGCCATATGACCCAGCCTGCCCCACCGCACCGGGTCCCTGAAGGGCCCGCGGCCTCGCCGTCACAGATTCGTCATGCGCCGTCCGTCGGGCGTGGTCGCGCGGAACAGGACCGTGTTGGGGGTACCCATCGGACTCAGTACGGTCCCGTCGGTTCCCACGACGCCATCGGTGAGGATGCCGATGAGTTCGACTGAGGCGGCAGATATCCACCGGTGGCGGCGAATCGGAGCACGTCACCGATGGTCCGAGCAAAGTACTCGTAGGCCTTTGCCGGGTCGATGCGGTTGACCAAGGCCCAGCGCATGTGTTGGTGCGGGAAACCGAGCGTATGGCCTGCCTCGTGCCGAATGACGCGCCGGTACTCGGGGTCTGGTGTGTTCATGGTGAAGTTCTGCAGATTCATCGTCTGCCGGTTGTTCGGGATGAGTTGGCGGTAGCGTCCACCCAAAACCGAGAGGACGCACATGCCGATCACGATGCTGATCATGGCCAAGCGCAAGGCTGGCCTGACGCCCGAGCAGTTCCGCGAAGGGTACGAGAAGAGCCATTCTCGAATCGCCGTCAACCTGTTTGGCCATCTCTGGACGAGCTACCGCCGCACCTACCTCGTCGAGGGGCATCGCTTCGCGGAGTCGGCCACGGGTTGGGCCGGCGGGCCGGCCGAACTCCACTACGACGCGATCTCGGAATACATTCTGCGCGACGCCGCGGCGGCCGATGAGATGATCCGCATCGCGGTGGAGAACCTGGACCTGATCAAAGAAGACGAGGCACTGTGGTTCGACCAGGTGAACTCCTGGTCGGTGACCACCGAGTCCCTCGAAGAAGACCTCACCGCACCCAAGCCGCCGTTGCGTCGTTGGGCGGACATCACGAGCTGAGCTGGCATGATCCGGCGTCGGCTGGGACACTTGACGTGTCCGAGTGCAAAGCGATCGTGTCAGGTGAACTCGGGTCGAGAACAGCGGCCTACCGGTGTCGGCTTTTGCCCACCACTCGGCATTGACGTCGGTGTTTGCGCAGGGCGCGGTCTACGCCCGAGGAGTTGCGCATGCCGTCAAATGTCGCTCGCAAACTGATCGAGTCGCATCTGGAATCCGGGTCGATGGATGTGGGCGAAGAGATTGCGATCCGCATCGACCAGACCCTGACGCAGGACGCCACCGGGACGCTGGTGATGCAGGAACTGGAGGCGCTCGAGTTGGATCGGGCGCGCTCCGAGATCAGTGTCCAATACGTCGATCACAATCTGCTGCAGACCGACGAAAAGAACGCCGAGGACCACGAGTATCTGAGGACCGCGTGCGAGCGTTTCGGTCTGTGGTATTCCAAACCCGGCAATGGTGTCTCCCATCCGACGCACATGCAGCGGTTCGGTGTGCCGGGTAAGACGATGGTGGGGTCCGATTCCCACACTCCCGCTGCGGGTTCGCTGGGGATGCTCGCGATCGGGGTCGGCGGCCTCGAAGTAGCATTGGCCATCGCGGGCCACCCCCTCAACGTCCGGATGCCGGAGATCTGGGGTGTGCACTTGGATGGGGAACTGCCGCAGTGGTGTTCGGCCAAGGACGTCATCTTGGAGATGCTGCGGCGCCACGATGTCAAGGGCGCGGTGAATCGGATCATCGAATACCACGGACCGGGGCTGGCCGGGCTGACGGCGATGGATCGCCACGTCATCGCCAACATGGGGGCCGAACTCGGCGCCACCACAAGTGTTTTCCCGAGTGATGACGCGGTCCGGGAGTTTCTTCGCGCAGAAGGCAGGGAGGACGACTGGATCGAGTTGTCGGCCGATGACGGCGCGAGCTACGACCTCGAGGAGTCGATCGAACTGTCGCAGCTGGAACCTTTGATCGCCAAGCCGTCGTCGCCCGGCAACGTGGTGCCCGTTCGTGAGGTTGCGGGAAAGGACGTGTCGCAAGTCGTGATCGGTTCGAGTGCCAACCCCGGTCTTCGCGACTTCGCGATTGCCGCCGCGATGGTCGCCGGTCGGCAGACCGCGCCGCAGGTCAGCTTCGACATCAACCCGACATCTCGCGAGATCCTCACCGACCTGACCAAAATGGGTGCAACCGCAGAACTTCTCATCGCCGGCGCCCGAATCCATCAGGCGGGGTGCATGGGATGTATCGGGATGGGACAGGCGCCCGCGACCGGCCGCAACTCGCTACGCACCATGCCGCGTAACTTTCCCGGGCGGTCGGGAACCAAAGAAGACTCGGTCTGGCTGTGCTCTCCGGAAACCGCGGCCGCGTCCGCACTGACCGGGGCGATCACCGATCCCCGGGACTGGGCCTCGGACGTCGGCATGGACTATCCCGCCCTCGATCTGCCACAACAGCATTCGTCCAACACCCAGATGCTGGTGCCCCCGCTCGGTGCGGATGACGCAGCGCAGGTGGTGCCTGCAAAAGGCCCCAACATCTCGAGCCTGCCCGATCTCGACGACCTACCCGACCGCCTCGAGTCCCGGGTGATGCTGAAGGTCGGCGACAACATCTCGACCGATGAGATCTCACCTGCCGGCGCGCGGGCATTGCCGTTCCGGTCGAACATCCCGAAGCTTGCGATGTTCAGCTTCACCCGCGTCGACGAGACGTACCCCGAACGGGCACAACAGAACGGCGACGCCGGCCACATCATCGTCGGAGGCGACAACTACGGTCAGGGCTCGTCTCGGGAGCACGCTGCGATCGCGCCCCGATACCTCGGTCTGCGGATGGTGATCGCCAAGTCGTACGCCCGGATCCACTGGCAGAACCTCGCCAACTTCGGGGTGCTCGCCGTCGAGTTCGACGATCCGGCCGACTACGACGGCATCGATCGGGACGACGTCCTCGCAGTCGAACACCTCCGCGACCTGATCGAGGACGGTGATGCGATGACGATTCGCAATCTCACCAAGGAGAGGTCATTTCGCGTGCGTCACCGGTTGTCCGGGCGGCAGATCACAGATGTGCTTGCCGGCGGCCTCATCCCGCGGCTGGCCGGTGAAAAGGACTCGGACATACAAGAGGCCAGCGAGACGGTTTTGCAGGACGGTGGCTAGATCAGCTGATCGTGCGATGTCCACGTGCCCGCCGTGGACCGCCGCCTGGATCAGGTGATGACAAAGCCGTCCGACCGGGCTCCGGATGAGGAGTTCGGTCGGACGGCAGTTGTCAGGACGTGCGGGGTTTCTACTTCGACGCCGAGGACAAGGCGTCGTTGAACGTCTTGCTCGGACGCATCACCGTGTCTGCGGCCTCGGAGTCCGGCAGGTAGTACCCGCCGATCTCGACGGGCTTGCCCTGTGCGTTGTTGAGTTCGGAGACGATGGCGTCCTCGTTCTTCGACAACGTTTCTGCCAGCGGCGCAAAGTGTTCGGCCAGATCCTTGTCCTCGGTCTGGGCGGCGAGCTCCTGCGCCCAATACAGGGCGAGATAGAACTGGCTTCCGCGGTTGTCGAGCTCACCGGTCGTGCGTGAGGGACCCTTGCTGTTCTCGAGCAACTGTCCGGTGGCGGCATCGAGCGTCTTCGCCAGGATCGTCGTCCGCTGATCACCGGTCTTCTTGCCCAGGTCTTCCAGGCTGACGGCCAGGGCGAGGAACTCTCCGAGCGAATCCCACCGCAGGTGATTCTCTTCCAGCAACTGCTTGACGTGCTTGGGTGCCGAACCTCCGGCACCGGTCTCGTACAAGCCGCCGCCGGCCATCAACGGCACGACCGACAGCATCTTGGCGCTGGTGCCCAGTTCGAGGATGGGGAACAGGTCCGTGAGGTAGTCGCGGAGGATGTTGCCGGTCGCGGAGATCGTGTCCAGCCCGCGCACGACGCGCTCGAGGGTGTATCGCATGGCGCGTACCTGCGACATGATCTGGATGTCGAGGCCCTCTGTGTCATGGTCCTCGAGGTACGTCTTGACCTTCTTGATCAACTCGTTCTCGTGCGGACGGTACGGGTCGAGCCAGAAGATGACCGGCATACCGGAATCGCGGGTCCGTTCCACTGCCAGCTTGACCCAGTCGCGGATCGGGGCGTCCTTGACGATGCACAGGCGGAAGATGTCGCCCGCTTCCACGTCCTGCGACAGCAGGACCTCACCGGTGGCCAGGTCGGTGATGTTGGCGACGCCGTCTTCGGCGATCTCGAAGGTCTTGTCATGGGAGCCGTACTCCTCGGCCTTCTGTGCCATCAGGCCGACGTTGGGGACGGTGCCCATGGTGGTCGGGTCGAACTGGCCGTTTGTCTTACAGAAGTTGACGATCTCCTGGTAGATGCGAGAGAAGGTCGATTCGGGGTTGACGGCCTTCGTGTCCTTGGGCCGTCCGTCGGGGCCCCACATCTTGCCGCCGGCACGGATCATCGCGGGCATCGATGCGTCCACGATCACGTCGCTGGGCGAGTGGAAGTTCGAGATGCCGCGCGCCGAGTCGACCATGGCGAGTTCCGGACGATGCTCGTGGCACTTGTGCAGATCGTCGACGATCTCTTCGCGCTTCGAGGCGGGCAGCGAATCGATCTTGCTGTAGAGGTCGGACAAACCGTTGTTGACGTTGACGCCCAGTTCGTCGAACAGCTCGCCGTGCTTTTCGAAGGCGTCCTTGTAGAAGACGCGGACAGCGTGTCCGAAGACGATCGGGTGAGAGACCCGCATCATCGTCGCCTTCACGTGGAGCGAGAACATGACGCCGGTCTTGTAGGCGTCCTCCATCTGCTCTTCGTAGAACTCGATCAGAGCCTTCTTGCTCATGAACATGCTGTCGATGACGTCGCCGTCGTTCAGCGACACCTTGGGCTTGAGGACGATCGTCTCGCCGCTCTTGGTCAGCAGTTCCATCTTCACGTCGCGGTCGCCCTCGACGGTCATCGACTTCTCGCCGTGGTAGAAGTCGCCCTCCCGCATGTGCGCGACGTGGGTCCGCGAGGCCATCGACCACTCGGTCATGCTGTGCGGATGCTTGCGCGCGAATTCCTTGACGGCCTTGGGGGCGCGCCGATCTGAGTTTCCTTCGCGGAGTACAGGGTTCACTGCGCTGCCGAGGCACTTGGTGTACCGATCGCGGATCGCGACTTCTTCGTCGGTCTTCGGGTTCCCGGGGTAATCGGGGAGCTTGTAGCCCTTGGCCTGGAGTTCCTTGATGGCCGCCAGGAGCTGGGGAACCGACGCGCTGATGTTCGGGAGCTTGATGATGTTGGTCTCGGGAAGTTGCGTCAGACGGCCCAGCTCGGCGAGATTGTCCGGGACGCGCTGGTCCTCGGTGAGGTAGTCGGGAAACTCTGCAAGGATGCGGCTGGCCACGGAGATGTCACTTGATTCGACATTGATGTCTGCCGCACCGGCGAATGCACGCACGACCGGCAAGAATGCATGTGTCGCAAGCATTGGTGCCTCGTCGGTAAGTGTGTAAATGATGGTCGGCTGCTTCGCGTTCATTTTTCGCTTCGTCTCCAATTCCGTCGCGCAACTTTGTGGGTTGCTTCTGCGACACCAGTATCGCAGTCGACCCCATCCTGCTGCGTGGCAACCGGCAACCGAGCGCTCGGGTGGTCTGTGTCACAGTGCGTGCCACCTTCCGCTCGGATCACCTTTTTTGCTCACGACATCGCTATTAGGACCGGAACTGTCCTCGATTCCGCCTAGCGTTCGCGTTGTTGATCATCAGCCCCGAAAGGACACATCATGGCCGGCACCTACACTCCCGTTGCCCTCTCCGTCCCTGTCACCGGCGAAAAGGCCGACATTCTCACGCTGCTCGCGGATCAGCGAGCGCTGCTGAAGGTCACCGCTCGCAACCTCAGCGAAGATCAGGCCCGCGCCCGGGGCACAATTAGCGAACTCACAATCGGCGGACTCATCAAACACCTCGCCCAGGGCGAGCGCGGCAACGCGAAGACGATTCTCGAGCGCGATGAGAATGCCGAGTTCGACATGAGTGAGGCTGCCGGCGCCTACGTACTCGGCGACGACGAGACACTCGAATACTGGCTCGACGAATACGACCGTGCCACCGCGGACTACGACCGGGTGATCGCGGACGTCGGCAGCCTCGACGAGCAGATCCCGCAGCCGACGGCGCCTTGGCAGCCCGAGCGGGAATGGTGGTCGGTCCGCAAGATGGCGTTGCATCTGCTGCGGGAGACGGCCCACCACTGCGGGCACGCGGACATCATCCGCGAGGCCCTGGACGGGCAGAGCACGATGGCCGCGATCTCGGAAGGATCGGACTGGGTCGACGACTGGGCCAAGTGATCCGGTGGTGGGTCACCCGAGGTCCGCGACGCGGCTAGGCCGGGTTCGGTGCGGTCAGTGTCTCGGCGAGCATGTGCATGGCATAGGTGACGGCGAGGGCGCGGATGTTCGCCCGGTCGCCGGGCAGCCGACGCGTCCGTGTCACCGTCGGGCGACCCGCGATCGCGACGGCGAAGCACACGGTGCCCACCGGTTTGAGGTCGGTGCCACCGCCGGGGCCCGCGATCCCGGTGGTGGACACCGCGGTATCGGCGCCGAGGCGGCCGACCGCCCCTTCTGCCATCCGTGCGGCCACCTCTTCGCTGACCGCGCCGTGCTCGGCGATCAGGTCCGCCGGGACATCGAGTAGGCCGATCTTCAGTTCGTTGGCGTAGGCCACGACGGCGCCGACGAGGTACGCCGACGATCCGGCGCGGTCGGTGAGGCGGGCGGCGATCTTGCCCCCGGTGCACGATTCGGCTGTGGCGATCCGGCGGCCGGTCAGCCTGCCGGCGATCAGGTCGTCGATGGTCGAGCCGTCAGTCGAGAAGATCTGAGCGCCATGATGTTCCGTGACCAACGCCGCGAGCCGGTGGTAGGCGTCGGCTGACGACTCGGGATACCGGGTCACCATCTCAAGTTCTCCGAGCTGCAGGCAGGTGGTGATCTCCAGGGCTGCGAACCCGGCGATCTGTTGTTCTGCTCGGCGCAACGTCGCGGCGAGATCGGCTTCGGAGAGGCCGTACGCACGGATGGTCGACTGCCCGAACACCGATCGACGGGCCATCACGGCGGCCACCGCCGCGGTCTCGAGGGCTGCGGGCCACATTGCTTGCAGTTCGCCCGGTGGTCCCGGCAGCACCAGGATCGCAGGCAGCTGCCCGGCCGCAATCGCCACGCCCGGCGCGGTTCCCGTCGGCGGAATCGATTGAGCGCCTTCGGGAACCATCGCTTGCTTCCGTATGCCCGCTTGCAGGGGCGCGGGGTCGGGGTCGGCGGACACCCGTCCGCGCCAGCGCGCGATGATGCCGCCGATGTGTACTTCGAGGGCGGCGTCGAGATGGAGCTCGCGGCCGCAGAAGTCGGCAACCGTCGCGACGGTGAGATCGTCGGCAGTCGGACCGAGACCCCCGGTGGTGACGATGAGGTCGACGTGCTGATCGGCGAGGAACCGGAGCTGGGCGGTCAGGTCGTCGGGGCGATCGCCGCAGACGGTGATGTGTGCGATGTCCACACCCAGGTCGAGGAGACGCTGGGCGACCCATGGACCGTTCCGATCGGTGATCCGACCGCTGAGAACTTCGGTTCCGGTCACAACCACACCCGCCCGCACTGTCATGCAGCCGAGCTTAGTGGTGGGTGGCAGCCGGGTTCAGGCCCGATCGCCACCGTCACGCTGCCCATCCGGTTGCCCGCGGGCTGCACGGGGCCTGGCTCCCGTCATAGCCGACGGGCTGCGGTCAGACTCCTGGTGATGAAACGGGGGCGAGCAGCAGCCCTTCCCAGGCGTCGATCGCGGCGGTCAGCTCTGCAGTTGTCGGAGCCAGCCCCTTGCGCCCGAGGTCGGCGAGATGGCGCAGCATGCTCTTGAACACGAGTTCGAGGCGCAACTCGGCCGCCTCCGGGGGCAGATGTGCAACCGACGTTCGCAGTGCCTCGACCACCACGCGGCCGCTCTCGTTGACGCTCGCGTCGATGGCCATGAAGTGCTCGGTCAACAGGCCGGCCGTCAGCAGCTGGTCGAGAACACCCACGTAGTGATTGCCGCCGCCAAGGGTGTTGGCCAGGGGTCGCACCGTTGCCCAGAGCGCCGCGCGGGTTGTCGGGGGCGTTGCGTCCCGGTACAGCGTGGCTACAACCTCGTTTCGGTCGGCGTTGATCGACGGCAGCCGATGTTCGAAGACGGCTTGCAGGAGATTGGCCTTGGATCCGAAGTGATAGCTGATCGCCGAGGCGTTGTGTTGATCGGCGGCCTGGCGAATGTCGTTGAGGGATACGGCGTTGTACCCACGCTCGGCGAACAGACGCTCGGCGCTCTCGATCAACCTGGTTCTGGTCAGTTCGCCCGACGCGTACCGCGCTCTACTGGTGGCCACCGGACAAACCTAGCGTCGCGGCGGTCCGATCTGACACCTCTGCCCGTCATTACCAAGTCGATTGCGGCAATTCAATAGATGGACGCAATGGGAGTCTATACGAGGCCAAATTAATGGAGTGGCATTAGGTTCGTCTTCGGAAGGCAACCAGGAAAGGACCAATCATGACCGCAGTAGCGGAGTTCGATCAGCGCGCCGCAGGCGTGAGCGCCGAGGAAATCTACGCTGCCGGTGGGATCACCGTGCACAAAGTGGGCGAACACATCGGTGCCCGAATCGAGGGTGTCCGCCTCTCGGGCGATCTCTCGGCGTGACCTTCATCGATCGCATCCCGAAGGCATCGATCCTTCGTGCCACCACCATCCCCGAGTACGGCGGCGCGACCACCTGGGCGTCGACGACAGCGGCCTACAACCAGCTCCCGGGCTCTCTGGTCCATCTCGTCGAGAACCTGCGGGCCGTTCACACCAATGCGTACGACTACGCGGAGGCCTACCAGAAAACCAATACCTCCGCCAACGGTGCAGCGAACTACGGGGAGTTCACCCGCGAGATCTACGAAACCGAACATCCGGTGGTCCGCGTGCACCCCGAAACCGGGGCGAAGACGCTACTGCTCGGCCATTTCGTCAAGGAGTTCGTCGGTCTCAAGCCATCAGAGACGACCGCGCTCTTCCAGCTGCTTCAGACCCGGATCACCAAGCTCGAGAACACCGTTCGCTGGGCATGGGAGAAGGGTGACCTGGCGATCTGGGACAACCGTTCGACACAGCACTACGGCATCTCCGACTACGGCAACCAGGCCCGGAGCGTGCACCGCGTGACGCTGGCCGGCGACATCCCCGTCGACGTCCATGGCAAGTCCAGCCGCGTCATCAAGGGCGACGCATCGCACTTCTCGGTCGTGGAGGACACGCAGCGTCTCCCAGGATTCGTCGCCGGGTAGCCATTGCCCCAAAGCCACCAGATCAAGTGGATTGTTGCTATCACCTCATGCGGGTCAGGTGGACGATCACCGAGCTCGCAGGGGGTCGACAGTGGCCGGGGCGGTCATCGGGGCCGGTGGCGACGAGATCAGGGTGCGTCGCCGCCGCACGACCTTCTCGACTTCGACCACGACCGGGATGATCAGTGACCAGCCGATGCACGCGAGCCACTGGCCGCCGGTCAACGACGTTGTCATCAGGAGGTCTTGAAGGACTCCGGCCTGGACCGCGAACACCGTCACGATGATCGGGACCGACAGGATCTTCAGCGCACCGAGAACCGGTTGTACAAGACCGGATTCCGGGTCTCGCCGCATCACGAGGCCGGCGAAGATCGATCCGATCGACATGACCACGAACGCGGTTGTCATCGGGACGTTCGCCTCGGTCGAACTCATCTCACCGGGGGCGAGGAGCATCGCGGCGAGCGTGACCGCGAACTGCAGGATGCCGTATGCCAGCCACTGCACCAGCGCCGGCCGATTGGCGATCGGCATCTTCGGGTCGCGCGGTGGTTTGTTCATCAGACCCGGCGACGGCGGATCGACCATGATGACGGCGACCGGGAACAATGTGATGAAGAAGTGCTGGAAGAGCACCATCAGTGGGGTGAGCGCGACACCGTCGTTGATGTTGAAGATGCTGGCGACGAGGAACAGGATCACGAGCGAGAACAGTTTCGACATCTGGTAGCGGATGTACGACACGATCTTCTCGTAAATGTTGCGGCCCAGGCGGATCGCGGTGATGAGAGTGCCGAAGTTGTCGTCGGTTAGGACCATCTTTCCGGCCTGTTTGGTCACCTCGCTACCCGAACCCATCGCGACGCCGATGTCGGCTTTCTTCAGCGCGGCAGCATCATTGACGGCGTCTCCGGTCATCGCGACGACGTCACCGCCCCGCTGCATGACGTCGGCCAGACGCAATTTGTCCTGTGGCGTGACCCGGCCGAACACATGCAGGTTCGGAAGGGCCGCAGACAGATCGTCGTCGGACATGGCCTGCAGTTCCGCACCGCTGATCGCGCCGGGTCCGAGTCCGAGCTCGGCGCCGATGGCCGACGCGGTGATCGCATGATCACCGGTGATCATCCGGACGTCGATACCGGCCTGATGGGCGATGCGCACCGACTCGATGGCTTCGGGCCGGAGCGGGTCGATGATGCCGACCATGCCGACGAAGGTGAGGTCCTCCACAAACGACATGGGGTCGGCATGAACGGCCTGCTCGTGTCCCTCGAGGCGCCGGACCGCGAACGCCAGGACCCGAAGTCCCTTCTCGGACATGCTCCGATTCGCTTCGGTCAGCTCCTCCATGACCTGTTCGATGGGGACCAGTTGCCGTCCCGGCAGGAACGCGGAGGTGCAGCGGGCCAGGACCACGTCGGGTCCGCCCTTGACCAATTCCACGAACTCGGTGGTCCCGTCGACCGGGACGTTGTGGAACGTCGCCATGAACTTGTATGCGGAGTCGAACGGAACCGCGGCGACGCGCGGATAGGTCCGCCGGGTCAGTGGGGCATCGACGCCGACCTTCGCCGCGAGCACCACGAGTGCGGCCTCGGTCGGGTCGCCGACCACGTCTCCGGTGGCCGAGACGGTCGCGTCGCTGTCGAGGCACAAACCGTATGCGAGCAACGTGAAGTCGGGGATTTCTTCGCCCGCGACCTGGGTGATCTTCCCGGACTTCGCGTATCCTTCACCCTCGACGAGGTACCAGCGACCGTGGAAGTACAGCGACCGGACGGTCATCTGGTTCATCGTCAGTGTGCCGGTCTTGTCCGAGTTGATCACACTGGTGGCGCCGAGCGTTTCGACATCGGTGAGGTTCTTCACGATGGCCTTCGCCTCGGCCAGTTGCTTCGCACCGTAGGCAAGCATCGCTTGGACAAACGTCGGCAGACCGGTGGGTATCGCGGAGACGCCCATCGAAATCCCCAGCAGCAGAAGCGTTGTCACGTCTTGACCGCGAATCACCCCGATGACCACGATGATCGCGACCGCCACCCATGCGATGATGCCGAGAAGTTTGGTGAGCGAGTCCAATTCGCGCTGGAGCGGAGATTTGCTCGGCGCAACCGCCGAGAGCATCGATGCGATCTGGCCCATCTGGGTGTGCATACCCGTCTCCGTGACCACGATGGTGGCCGTCCCACGGGTGACGGAGGTGTTCTGGAAGACCATGTTGCTGCGGTCGCCGAGGGAGACCTCTGCCCCGGCAATCGTTTCGGGATCCTTCGCGACGGGCGCGCTCTCACCCGTCAGGGCTGCCTCCTGTGTCTCCAGGGTGGCCGTCGCGAGCAACCGGCCATCGGCGGGCACGATGTCGCCTGCCTCGAGTTGCACGATGTCGCCCGGCACCAGTTCGGTGGCGTCGAGCTGGATCAGTGTGGCGTCGCGGATGACCCGGGCCTGAGGTGTCTGCATCTTCGCCAATGCGTCCACGCTGGCGCGTGCCTTCATCTCCTGCCGTGTGCCCAGCACGATGTTGAGCCCGACGAGGACTGCCACCACAAGCGCCGTCGGGATCTCGTCGATCACGATGCTGACCACGGCCACCGCGACCAGCATCAGGTTCATCGGGTCCTTGAGCTGCTGGAGCGCTATCGACCACAGCGACGGTGCGGGTTCGGATGCTATTTCGTTGGGGCCGTAGCGTCGCCGGCGTTCCTCGACCTCGCCGACCCGCAGACCGAGTTGTCGATCGGAGGCCAGCGCGGACACCACGGAATCGCTGTTCTGGGCATACCAGTCGGTGGTCACCTGCCCGGCGATGCGTCGGATATGAGAACCATCAGGCGTGGGTTCGATCGTTGTCATCGACGGCATGTCCTTTCGCGGCCACGGAACCTCAGTACGGTGTCGGAATCCAATGCAGTGGTTGGGTTGACGGCTTGTAGTCACCGGGCGGCTGCCGCTCGGGCAGCGTCACGTCGGGCCGATGGAGAGGTTCGTACGGGACTTGGCTGAGCAGGTGCGTGATGATGTTGAGACGCCCACGCTTCTTGTCGTCGGTGGTCACGACATACCAGGGCGCCCAACCAGTGTCGGTGAGATGGAACATCTCATCGCGGGCGCGTGAATAGTCGTACCAACGGCTGTACGATTTAAGATCCAGTTCTGAGAGCTTCCAGATCTTCCTCGGGTCTTCGATCCGGCTCTGCAGACGCAGTGTCTGCTGTTCTTCGCTCACTTCGAGCCAGTACTTGAGGAGCAGACACCCCGAATCGACGATCGCGCGCTCGACGGCCGGCGTGAGTTCGAGGAAGCGCTGCGACTCTTCGACGGTGCAGAACCCCATCACGCGTTCTACCCCGGCACGGTTGTACCAACTGCGGTCGAAGATGACGACCTCCCCGGCTGCCGGGAGGTGAGTCAGATACCGCTGCACGTACATCTGCGATTTCTCACGCTCGTTCGGGGCGGGCAGGGCGACGACCCGGAACACCCGAGGGCTGACGCGTTCGGTGATCGCCTTGATGACGCCGCCCTTGCCTGCGGTGTCGCGGCCTTCGAACACGATGCAGATCTTCGCGCCGGATGCTTTCACCCACTCTTGCAGCGCAACGAGTTCGGCGTGCAGTGGCTCGATCAGCCGACGGTATTCTTTGTACTTCATCTTGTCCGCCGGTGCGGACTGCTGGTCGTCAGGGCGCGTGATCTCGGGGTGAGAGTGCTTGTGCTTCGACTTCTTTCCCACCACGTCCTCCCTCGTGCCAGTGCCGGCTGTACTGGGGGCCGGCTCTGTTGCCCGGCAAGATGATTGTTGCCGAGATCCGGGGTATTCGCGTGAGAAGTCGAGATTCTGGGGGACTTCGACACCGGCGCCGCCGATGTCGAAGTCCTGTGGAGAGCTACACCCTGTGGTGCTATTTCAAGGCTGCGGCCAGGCGACGCCACTGCCGGCGAGGATGTTCGTTGGGGTCGGCGCCAAGTACTTGGATGCACACATGGTCGGCGCCGGCGGCCTGATGTTCCCCGACTCTGCGAAGGATCGCGTCTTCGTCACCCCAGGCGATGATCGAGTCGAAGAGCTTGTCGCTGACCGTGTCGATGTCTTCTTGCGTGAATCCTGATCGCAAGATGTTGTTTGCGTAGTTCGGTAGTCCGAGGTAGCTGCGCAGCCAATCGGTTCCGATGGCCCGGGCCTCGTCGCGATCGGTGGTCAGGATGGCGGTCTGCTCGGGGAGCAGGAGCGGACCATCGCCGAGCGCAGTTCTCGCCTGCGCGGTGAACTCCGGTGTGACCAGGTAGGGGTGTGACCCGTTGGCCCGCGTGGCGGACAGTTGCAGCATCTTCGGTCCCAACGCGGCGAGTACTCGTCGTTCGACGGGCACCGGTTGGTCTGCGGCGTCGATGGCTTCGAGATATGCCCGTGTCGAGGCGAGGGGCTTGCTGTACCGCCCGGGTTCACCCGCATCGATCAGCGGCGCATGGCTGACACCGATGCCGAGCAGGATGCGATCGCCGTGCTCGGCGACCAACTTGTTGTAGTTCGCGGCGACATCGGCCGGTTCATGCATCCAGAGGTTGAGGATGCCGGTGGCGATCACGGTCTGTTCGGTGGCCTGGAGGAGACTGCTCAATGCGTCGAACACCGGACCGCCGACATCGGGAATCCAGAGTGCTGTGAATCCCAGCTCTTCGAGTTCGGCCGCCGCCTCGACGGACACGGCGGGATCGCCGTAACGTAGTTGAGAACTCCAAATGCCTACACCTGCGAGCTGCATGACCACCTCTCTTCGTCCCACGACGCCAGTCACGCCGACCATGTAGGAGTAGCACATGTGTACCCGCTCACGCCGTCTGGGCAGGCGTGTATCACAGATCTGGCGCGGCCGTTCTCTGTCTGCGCGAACCGGCAAGCGGGCCCTGACCGCTGATGAGATCGACTACGCGCGTGATGTTTTCGTCGACAGTGTCGATTACGCCGGCGTACACATCACCCGCGGCAGCGTGTTCACGATCGGTTCAGCGGTCACCCTGGGCACCACGATTCACCTCAAGGCGGGATGGGGCCACTTCCGCGGTGACGGAATGGAACTGACCGAACGCGGCAAACACACTCTCATCCATGAGATGGCACATGTCTGGCAGTACCAGCACGGCGGTTTGGCCTACATCCCGCGAAGTCTGCTGGCCCAGGTTCGGGCAGCCGCGCGTGGCGGGGACCGCAGTGGCGCCTACAACTGGCGATCAGCGCACAAAGCCCAACGGCCCTGGCCGAGTTGGAATCCTGAACAACAGGCCGCGGCCGTCGAGGACTACAACAAGTTGCTGCGGAGGAGAGCCGGCGCGGGCACGGCGCTCGACGCCGCGGACTTCGCCGTGTTGACGGAGTACATGCATTTCGTGTGGCGCGGTGAAGGCGCACCCGGCCGACGATGAACGCCGGCCGGGTGGCGCCTGACGATCAGCTCGCCAGAATCTTTGCCTTTTCGGCTTCGAACTCTGCGTCGGTGAGGATTCCCTGGGCCTTGAGTTCGCCGAGTTGTTTGAGCGCTCCGATCCGATCGACCGGAGGTGCGGCGGGAGCCGGTGGCGGCGCGTATTGGGCCTGCTGCGGAGCCTGTTGTTGAGGAGCCTGCTCCTGCGCCTGTTGCGACCAACGCTGACCTTGTCGTCGCGATACCCGATTGGACACCGAAGTGGCGGTTCCGGCGATGACGGCGGTGCGGGCGACCCCGCGAAGTAGTCCTGGCATGGGGGATTCCTAGCCTTTCAATTCGGCATCGAGTGCGTCGAGGGAAGCCAGAATGGCTTGGGTGGGGATGCGGCCGGTGGCGACCAGCTGCGCTCCGTTGTGCCTGAGCTTGGAGGCAAAGGGTGCGGCCCAATGGTTTTCGTAGATCAGGACGGCGCCGGAACAGCCGGGTTCGAGGACAGACGCCGCCTCGTCGAGGTCGGTGCGGTCAATGAGCCCCGAGGTCGCCTCGGCGAAGAGGGTGACGTCGAAGTCGCCGGTCAGCCCGAAGTCCTCGATGGCGACACCACTGACAGATCCGTCGAGTTCTTTCCGCACGAACGTCAGATCCAGGACCCGGATCACGTCGCGCTCCACGAGGTCGACGAGCAGCGGGAGCGCTGAGCCGTCGGGAATTCGGTCGGCCGGGAACTCGATGACCAAATAGTCAACTGGGCCGAGGTCATCAAAGTCGAGTTCGGTCATGTTGGGTCTTTCGTTCGGAGTTTGAATGGTGCTCACAGCGGAGTGGTACTGGTTCGAGTGTGCGTCGCGTGTGACGGGAAGTCCTCACCTGTTACGGATGAAATCCGGATGGACGTCCACATCGGCTCGGCCACTCTGGCCAGAGTGAGTCCAGCAGTCCACCACGCGGATACGTCCGAAAGTATCAGTCGGTTTCGGGTTTCGCACTGGTCAGTTGTCTACAGATCTCGACAACAGTGACATTCGATTCGTGGGACAACTTCGTCAACAAGATGAAGGCCTGCTCGGCATCGACATTGAATCGTTCCATGAGCATGCCTTTGGCCTGGCCGATGACATCACGCGATGCCAGGGCGCTCTGAAACTGCTCCTCTTTGCGCGCGACCTCGAGGATGAGCGCGGCGTGCGCGGCCAATGCGTATCCGGCTTCCACCGCGTCATCGGTGATGGAAAACGGTTGGGTCGAGCACACATTGAGTGCGCCCGTACCGCCAGAATTCGGGAACAACGCGTAAGACACGGATGACCGCACCGGTGATTGCTCGCGAAGGGCGGCGGTGAACAGCGGCCACCGGTCGTCGGTCAGCAGATCGGGAACGCGCACTGTGCGGTGCTGCCATGCCGCGTCCAGACCAGGACCTTGGGTCGTCTGGTGTTGCAACTCATCGAATCGTCTCGCGATGTCGTCCGTTGGTGCCAAGGTCTGGATCACTTTTCGTCCCTTGGTCAGAGTGATACCCGCTGAGTGGACTCCGTCGATCACTTCCAACGCCGACGCCGTGATGTCTGCCAGGACAGCGTTCGGCCCGAGGTGGGCCTTCGAATGCAGATTGCGTGCCAATTCGGCAAGGACCACGTGGATACGGGCGTCGCTGCTTGCCTTGTCTGTTGTTGACATCGCTGCCTCCCCGGCGTTCGACGTCCGAATAGCAACCGCCGACAGCAAGCTACCGCACCGGAGGCCTGCCAGACAGACATTCCGGATCCGGGACCAACCCTACTGGCTCGGAACGGGTCGCGGTGCGTGAACAGTGAGGCCGAGAACCCGGCTACGGTGCTCAACGGCTCGTTCCGCGCTGGAACGGGTCGGCTCGGTCAACTACCGTTGTGAGTGATGCTGACGGAGTCGCGGTGAACGACGAGCGGGATGACGGGCACAGGCAGTCCCGCGAGACTTCTTCGCGGAGCGGAAAGCGCTTGGGCCGTTCAGTCTTCACCGGTGGCGCAGTTGTGCCGCGCGACGCCAGGGGCGCTGACCGGAACGCAGTACCAGGCGGCGGTGGCATGGGCAGCCGAGGCCGGGACGACCGTCCGGAGCAACTGGTCTGACAACGATATTCCGACCATCTTGCAAATCGTCGCCGATCGCGCGCGTGTAGGCCGGTCACGTCTTCGCCGATCTCAGGTCGTTGGCGTTGCCGGCAGGATCGAGTGAAGGACTGTCCGGGCGTATCGATGACACCGTGGACGACGTGCTGGAAGGAACGACTCTGGTCGCGACGGCGGTCGGAATCATCGCCCAGGTCAGGGACTCGGATATCGATGAGGCACGGTTGACCTTGATGCGTCTGGCGCGGGCCCGTGGTGTCACGCCGACTGAACATGCGCGGGCGATCCTGGATGCGCAGCGGAGGGCCCACAAAACCCCGCCGCGACAGGCATTCTCGATTCCCCGGAACTGCCGATACCACCGCGGATCGACCAGCGCGTCGCAGTCCGGACACGGCGATATCCAGGGCGCCGCGGCCGTGAGGGCTGTGTCTGTACCCAGATGGTGACCCCTGCTGTATGCCATGCTTTGTCGCTATGGAGCAAAGATTTCTGCGACTGATCAATCGTGTGCCCTTCGTGGGCGGCGACAAGCTGTCGCCGGAGGACATGTCGAGCCGGATCAGCGCTCTGATCTACGGCAATATCCTGGTTCTCGCTGCCTTGATCCCGGTGACGCATTCGCATGATCGGTTCGGTATCGCGGTCATCTGGGGTGCGGCGGTGACAACCTTCATCGCACACTATTTTGCTGAACTCGTCGGACGGGCTGTGCGCGACGACACCGTGGCCGACCGGGAGATCCGGCTCAGTGAGTTGCGGGACAGTCTCCCCATCCTGTCCGCTGCGGTGGTCCCGAGCCTGATCTTGGCGCTCGCCTGGGTCGGCCTGTTCGAACCCAGAACCGCACAGTTGGTCGCCGAGCTGTTCATGGTTCTTCGCATCGCGTCGATCAGCTACGTGATCGAGCGCATCCGTCACGAGCGGGTGACGTCGAGGACGCACTGGACGGCGATCATCTTCGGTGGAATCGCTTTGGTGATCGTCGGATTGAAGGTGGCGTTCGCTCACTGAGCCCGCTCGATGTCGACTCTGGATCGCGCGGTGCGTGGTCGTCAGACCGCCGAATCATGCACTCCGACTTCACTTTCGACCGGCGGATTGCAGGCTGATGAGGAGACGGTCAGGGGTTGGGGTGTTCGTACCGTGAGAGGCGATTGTGCAACTCGCGGAGGGTTTCCTCGACCTGGTCGAGAAAGTTGTCCACGTCGTCTTCGTTGTAGCCGCGTCTGCCGAGCGGTGGTTTGCCGAATGCGGCCTTGCGTACCTCAGACGCGGTGATCAGGTGATGGGAAGAACTATCTGTGGTGTGCATGATGCCGGCCTCCTAAGGCTTGCCCGACCCAGATCAGTATCGAGCATAACGGCTTTACCACTATGGATCAAATGTCATCGACCAGCTTGAAGTGCAGGTCCGGGCGGTCTCAGTGTGCGGTCGGGGCCCCGAGCCGCGGGCAGGCGGGTGCGCAATGTCAGACGAGCGTCGACCAATACCACCAGAAGTGCTCGAGGATCAGGCCGACGATCGCGAGCATCACCACGACCGGGATGAGGGAGTGGATGCCGAGCACCCCGTTGAGGATCTTTCGGGGCGTGCCGCCGGTGATGTAGTCATCGGCATTGCGCAGCGTCACGTACCAGAAGGCGACGATGGTGACGACCCAGACGACCATGCAATAGGGGCACAGGGCGTCGATGCGGTAAAGGCTCTGGAAGATCAGCCACCCGATGAAGGCGACACCCGCGGTGAGTCCGACCTGCATGCCGAGCATGATCAGCGCAGAAGTCTTGCGTCCCATCATGACTGCGATGGTCAGCAGCGCGGCGAAGCCGGTGATGCCCAGCAGTGAGTTCGGGAATCCGAAGACGGCCGCCTGATCGGTGTCCATGATCGATCCACAGTTCAGGACCGGGCTGATACTGCAGCTGGGTACGTAATCGGGGTTGGAAGCCAGCTCGAACTTCTCAACCGTCAGCGTGAATGAGGCGACCAGTCCGACGACACCGCAGATGCCGAGGATCCAGGGGAGTAGTCGGGGAAACAGCTCCGATGGAGCGTCCCCGGTCGAAACGTCGGTCACTGCCACATCGCTTTGCCGCACATGTCCCCGAATCTACCCGGGAGGAGTCAGGCGACGGCTTCCTCGCCGGTGAGGGTGGTCCGATGCATGAGCCGGCGTGAGGTGGCGGTGTAAGG
The DNA here is from genome assembly GCF_036566845.1 of Williamsia sp. GTDB lineage: Bacteria > Actinomycetota > Actinomycetes > Mycobacteriales > Mycobacteriaceae > Williamsia. The sequence continues at coordinate 24,163 of NZ_DATCVM010000270.1, read as the reverse complement.
AATCGCGCGATGAAGCATGCCGGTGTTGTCCCACAGCACCAGGTCGCCGCGGTGCCAGTGATGACGCAGTGCAAAGCGCGGTTGGGTGGACCATTCGAGAAGGCGAGCGATCAAAGCCCGACCCTCCTGTGGCTCCATGCCGACAATTTCTCCGGCCGTGGCGCCGATCAGGAGGGACTTGCGCCCGGTGCGACGGGTCCACACCAGAGGGTGGACCCGGGTGGGGACCTTGGCCCACGCCGCCTTCTGCTTGTCGGTGGCATTCGGATGAGCCAAGGATTGGGCCGTGGCGAAGCTATGGACCACTTGCAGGCCTACGAGCTCCGCCTTCTCCTCGTCGGGCAGAGCGTCATAGGCGGCGTAGGTGTTGGCGAATTCGGTGTCGCCACCCTCGGTGGAGACCTCGAGTGCCGTCAGCAGCGTGCCCAGTTGGGGGATCGCGTCGGTTGCGCCGTCTATGTGCCAATGGAACGTGCCGGTGTTGTACGAGGCCAGTACGGTTTCCGCCGGGTCGAGGCTGATCGCCGACACCTCTGGATGGACTTTGTCGCCGCCCATCGGGGGTACGACAACATCACCGAGCAAGCGGCTCAGTGTCACCAGATCGCCGTCGTCGATATGGCACTCCCGGAAAAGCACCACGCCGTGGCGATCGAGCGCCGATCGGCACCACTGTGCCGCGTCGGGATTGGCCAATTGTTCGCCGGATACCCCGCTGACCTCGATGCCGATCGAAGGTGTGATCGGGGTGGCGGTCTCGAACATGGTGGCTCCTCACGGTTCAGGTAAGAGATGCAATACAGTCGTATAGTCTCCTGAGGTAACCATACATACGAAGGACAGGTCGAAGCGATGCGAATTGGATTGACGGGCGGCGCCTCGTCCACCGACAAGATCGTGGCGCAGGCCGAGCGCGCAGAGGCTGACGGCTTCTCGTCTCTCTGGTACGCCAGTACGGTCGGGGGCGATCCGCTCGCGGCGCTGGCGGTTGCCGGTCGTGCCACCACGCGCATCGAGTTGGGCACTGCTGTCCTGCAAACCTATCCGGTTCATCCGATCCTGCAGGCCAACCGGGCGGCCGCGGTCGCCGAAGCGATGGGCCGTCCCGGTTTCACTCTCGGGTTGGGGCCTTCCCATGGCCCTCTCATCGAGGACGTGTACGGATTGTCGTATGAGCGTCCCGGACGGAACACCGAGGAATACATCGAGATCATCACCTCGTTGCTTCGCGGCAAGGATGTGGATTTCCGGGGACATGACTGGTCTGCAAAGAGTGCGGGCCGGATGACAACGGTCAAACATCACGTGCCGGTGCTCCTTTCTGCGATGTCTCCCCGGATGCTGCGTGTGGCAGGACAATTCGCTGATGGAACCGTTCTCTGGATGGCTTCGGCGAAGGTCATCGAATCCCAGATCGCGCCCGCGATCGGGGCTGCGGCATCGGGTGCCGGTAGGCCGGCGCCTCGGATCGTGGCCGGATTGCCGGTGGCAGTTCATGATGATGTCGCGCAAGCGCGGGCCGCGGTTGCCGCAACGTCGGGTATGTATGCCGGGATGCCCAACTATCAGCGCGTCATCAGTGCCGGTGGTGCGACGGACGCGGCTGACATCGCCATCGTCGGCAATGAGGAGTCGGTGCGCGCCCAGCTGCAGAACCTCATCGACGCCGGTGCCACCGATGTCTGGGCGGCGATCACTCCGGTGGGTTCCGATCCCCGTGGGTCGATGCGCCGTAGCCGCGACCTGCTCCGTGACCTGGCAGCCGGGTAGCGTTCGGTGGAGTCGGTGCGACGGGCCACAGCTGCGCTGGTCAGAGGTGGTCATCAGGTGGATCCCTCCGAGATCGCCGGACGGATCCATGCGGTCGCGATGATCGCTGTTCATCTCCTCGAGAAATCGGATGACAGATGCATAGTGGCGATCACGACCTCGAATCAGCGGCCGATGGACTGCGCCGGCTCGCTGATCTGCTGCTGCGCGTCGACACCGATGACCCCGCCCTGGTCTCGGTGGCCGAACAACTCGATCGGATCACGGCGCTGATCGTCACATCCGGTGTCACAGCAGGTGAACAAGACCCGGTGTCGGGCAGAGGAAATGCGATCGCACCGCCGCTGGACCTCGAGGTCGACAACGGAACCGCCTCGGCGACAGGAGTTCTCGGGCTTGTGCATCAAGGCCCCAAGGGGTTGGTGCACGGCGGTATGTCGGCGCTGACACTCAGTCATGTTCTTTCAATCGCCGGCGCGGTGGACGGCAAACCGACGGCCGTACAGGAGCTGTCGGTGCGTTACCACCGGCCGACACCACTGTTCACCGAACTGCACATCTCGGGATCGCTGACCGATCCGGCAGGGCGTCAGGCGAGCGGTGCGATCGAGGTGGACGGAGTCACCACGGTGTCGGCGGAAGTGCGCCTCGCGCTCCCTCCGCAGCCGTGACGGTCAATCCTTGGCGCCTGAAATCTCTTTCGCCTTTGCGGCAAAATCGGCAAAGCTGGTGCCGGACTTCTCGCGGGTACTCCACGCATGGGTGCTGACGTCGTGTCCTTCGGCGGCTTTGCGTAGAGCCCCGACGGTGGCCTCCTCCCGGGGTACATGGTTGAACGGATCAAACGAGTACCACCGCATCGCGTTTTCGTGGGTCATCTTGTTGATCTCGGTGTCGGTGACGTTGTATTTGCCGAACACGCCCTCTAGTTCCTCCGGAGCGTTCGGCCACATCGAGTCGCTGTGCGGGTAGTCCATCTCCCAGCAGATGTTGTCGATACCGATCTCGTTGCGCAGCTGGACTCCGACCGGGTCGGAGATGAAGCAGGTCAGGAAGTGCTCGCGAAAGACTTCGGAGGGGAGTTTGCCCTTGAAGTCCTGGTTGGTCCACGTCGAGTGCATGTCGTAGGTGCGATCGATCCGTTCCAGGAAGTAGGGGATCCAACCGGTGCCACCTTCGGACAACGCGATCTTCAGATCGGGAAACTCCTTGATCGGCTTCGACCACAGCAGGTCTGCGGCGGCTTGCACGATGTTCATCGGCTGCAGCGTGATCAGCACATCCATCGGACTGTCCGGAGAGGGAATCGACAGCCGCCCGGACGAGCCGATGTGGACGTTCATCACCGTGTTGGTCTCGACCAGCGCTTTCCAGAGCGGATTCCAGTGGTCGCTGTGAAAGCTCGGATAGCCCAACGCCGACGGGTTCTCGGTGAAGGTGAGCGAGTGCACGCCCTTCTTCGACACCCGCCGAACCTCCTGGGCGCACAGTTCTGCATCCCAGATCGCCGGCAACGCCATCGGAATGAACCTCCCCGGATGTGCGCCGCACCATTCCTCGATGTGCCAATCGTTGTATGCCTGGACCAAAGCCAGGGAGAAGTCGGCGTCGTCGGTGGCGAACAGGCGGGCGGCGAACCCGGGGAACGACGGAAAGTTCATCGTCGCAAGCACACCTCCGGCGTTCATGTCCTTGACCCGCTCGGCCGCGTCGTAACAGCCGGGACGAATCTCATCGAGGCCCTGCGGTTCGAGGCCGTACTCTTCCTTCGGACGTCCGGCGACCGCGTTCAATGCGACGTTGGGAACAACGGTCTCGCGGAATTGCCACGTATCACTGCCGTCGGGATTGTGGACAAGTCGCGGTGCATCGGCTTTGTATTTCGCCGGCAGATGGTTGTCGAACATGTCGGGTGGCTCGATGATGTGGTCGTCGATGCTGATCAGGATCATGTCGTCTTTGTTCACGCCCTTGCCCTTCCGCTGGGTGTGGCCGGCCGCCGGGGCCGGCTCAATACTGTACAAGCGTATTGCGGTTGGGGGTCTTTTGTGGGCGAATCTGCTATCCCGACCTCAAGGCCCCGCCGTTGACAGCTATCACCTGACCGGTCATATAGGCAGCTGCATCGGAGCACAGAAACGCGCACGTTGCGCCGATGTCGTCACTGTTTCCGACCCGCCCGATGGGATCACCCGAGAGATGTCAGGTTCACCGCGATGTAGTGGTTCCATTCATCGGGTGTGGTGTCATCGAGCGGGGTGAATCCGGAGACTCCCTCGGTGGTCACCAAGATCCCAACAGATCCGAGTTCCTTTCGGGCCGTGTCGAATGCGGCGTTGACGGATGCTTGGTCCGAGACATCCACGGCCACAGCCAGCGCCTTGGCACCCTCCGCCCGCACGTCGGTGGCGACCGGGTGCGCGGCGACGGTGTCGCGATCGAGGACGGCCACCTGGTGACCCTGGCGGCCAGATGGTGGCAGATCGATTCCCCAATCCTGATCCTCCGCCGGTGACCACCGCCACGCGTCCGGCCGTATCGGTCTGTGCGGTACCTGGATTCATCGAACCACCTGATGGTGTGGCGGGCGCGGCCGGTCAACTTCGACCGCGTGCCGCGCCCTTTCGCCGGCCGGTGGATGGCGATGGTTCAATCGAATTGATGAACGTCTCGAAGGAGGCGACAACCTCTTTGTGGGCGTCGGTGATTCCGGCTCCCTTCTCCAGGTTGAGCATCTTCGGGATGCCGGAGATGAGGGTCACCAATCCGCCGGCATCCAGAGGGAACTCGGTAGTGCCTGTGATTGACGACCGCTCGGCCAGGACGTCGAGCTGGATCTGCCGGATCCGTGCGGTGACCTGAGCGATCTCGGCTCCGATGGCGGGCCGGTGGTTACCCAGCGCCATGAACTCGGTGACCATGGCGCCCTTGGCCTCGGCCCAGCTGAACTCCCACATGACGTGTAGCGGTTCGTCGGGGCGTGCCTGCAATGCCTCCGCGAGGCGTTTCTCGTTCTGTTCTGTGCGCCGTCGGATGGCGGCGAGAAAAATGCTGTCCAGGGTGGGGAAGTAGTACTGGACGAGGCTGGATGTCACGCCCGCTTTCGCGGCGACCACGCGGTACGTGACGTTCGGATATCCGTCGGTGACCATGATCTTCTCGACGGTGTCGAGGATGACGTCCCTGGTCTTCGACGTTTCTGCGCCTACGCGCCGGGTCGATGGTGGCATCTTCACAACCTCTTCTCGAAAGTCCTGCTATTTTCGCATCCTCGGCGTGCTGTACGATTGTATAGTGGTATCAGGACTGGATGTACCGCGAAACGGAGGAACACTTGACGCTCGATTCGACTCTGGAGCAATTGCAGGCAGATGTTCGCTACCTGAAGGACCGGATTGAGATCCTGGACTGCGTGGCCCGGCACGCGCGCGGATGCGATCGCCATGACGTCGACCTGATCACCGCTGCCTATCACGATGACGCCGTCGACGAGCACGGGTACGCGTCCAATCAGGGCCCCGAATACGGTGAGTGGGCCAACGAGGTGCATGCCGCGACGTCGAAAGTGCACACCCACAACATCACCACGCACTCGTGCGACATCGATGGCGACACCGCACATACCGAGAGTTACGTGCTCGTGGTCCTGATCGGCAATGACGGCACCACGGCGCAGTTCATCAGTGGTCGTTACCTCGATCGGTTGGAGCGTCGAGATGGGCAGTGGCGTATCGCTATTCGACGGTCGACCGTGGAAGCGATGTTCCTGGGCGATGCGCGCGTACTCAAGTCGTCGTTCTTCACCGAGAAGGGGTATCTCGTGGGCACGCGAGATCGGAGCGACCTGTCGTACGAACGGCCCCTCAAATTGGACATTCCGGCACCCGCGCGGTGGTGATCGGAGTACCGTTGCCCGCGGCGCGACCCCGTGTTCTGCGTTCCATGATCCCCGGACATGTTCTGCTGCAAGGAGATAACGATGACTGATGTTCAGGTCGAGACCGGACTGCTGGCCGGCGATCAACGCATGCTGATCGACGGGGAGTTGCAGCACACCGCCAGCGGCGCGCTCTTCGATGTCATACATCCGGGTTCGGAGCAGGTGGCGGGCCAGGCGACAGACGGTACCGTCGCCGATATGGAACGTGCGGTGGGTGCTGCCCGTCGGGCCTTCGACGAGACCGACTGGTCCCACAATGTCGAGTTCCGGTACCAGTGCATCACGCAGCTGTACGACGCACTCGAACGCAACAAGGAACGGATTCGCCGGATCGTGGTGACCGAGGTGGGTTGTCCGGTCAGCATGACCGGCAGCCAGGTCGATTCCCCGATCGGCGAGGTCAAGCACTGGGCGGAGTACGGTCGTGCGTTCAACTATCTCGAGGACACAGGTGTCCACGAGACGGTGATGGGGCAGGCGCGGCACCTGATCCACTACGACCCGGTAGGTGTCGTCGGCGCGATCACACCGTGGAATGTGCCGTTCTACCTGAACATTGCCGAGACGGTGGCACCCCTCATGGCCGGGAACACCGTGGTGCTCAAACCCGCTCAGCTGACGCCGTGGTCAGGTACCGAACTCGGCCGGATCGTCGCCGAAGAGACCGATATCCCGGCCGGGGTGTTCAATGTGGTGGTATCGAACGCCAACGAGGTGGGCGCGGCGTTGTCCGCCGATCCTCGCGTCGACATGATCACGTTCACCGGGTCCACCGCCACCGGGCGGGCGATCCTCGCGGCCGGCGCCTCGACGGTGAAGAAATCGTTGATGGAATTGGGTGGCAAATCCGCCCACATCGTCTGCGACGATGCCGATTTCAGCGCCGCTCTGCCGATGGCGGCGATGATGGCCTGTGCGATGTCGGGACAGAGTTGCATCCTGCCCAGCCGGATCCTGCTGCCGCGTAGCCGTTACGAAGAGGGCCTGGCGATTCTCGCGGCGACGATGCAGAACATCCCGATGGGTGATCCTTGGCAGGAAGGCATCATGCAAGGACCGCAGATCAGTGAAATGCAACGGGACAAAGTTCTCGGCCTGATCCGGTCGGGCATCGACTCAGGCGCCAGGGTGGTCACCGGTGGCGGCATCCCGGAGGATCTGCCGACCGGGTACTACGTCCAACCGACGTTGCTCGCCGATGTCGATCCCGATTCGCAGGTGGCGCAGGAAGAAATCTTCGGTCCGGTCCTGACCGTGATCCCGTACGACACCGACGAGGAAGCGATCGCCATCGCCAACAATTCGATCTACGGGTTGTCCGGTGAGGTCAGCAGCGCCGACAACGACCGGGCGCTGCGGATCGCGCAGCGATTGCGGACCGGCAGCGTCACCGTGAACAGCAAGTCGTTCTTCGGTGTCACCAGCCCCTTCGGCGGAACCAAACAGAGCGGGTTGGGCAGGCGTAATGGTGATTTCGGTTTCAAGGAGTACCTCGAGGTGAAGACCATCGGCCAGCCGGTATAGACCTCACCGGAAGCGGGTCGATTGGGCTAGAGCTTGAACCGGCCCGCGAAACCTCGGAGCGGAATGTCCGCGCTGGTGATGATGCCCGGTCGTGCTTCGACGACGCTGCGGATCGCATTGAGTGCGGGAAGTCCGGTGACGGTCATGCCGATCGATGCGAAATCTTCCGGATTGTCGAGTTTCACACCGGGTTTCGGGAAGATCATGTGTTTGCTGTAGATGTTCGGGTCGCCGGAGATCTGGGTGATGTAGCAGCCCTTGATCTTCCATGCCGGGCTGGTGTGCGGGGTCATCTGCCATTCGAGGTGCGACTCGATGCGCGGAACGCCGTCGATCATGCCCTGATACTTGATGTAGTTGGCGCCCAGCGAACCCTTGGGCAGCTGATACCAACCGAGGTCGATGTCCTCGGTGCAGGCGCCCAACTCGTAGGAGAACGTCACCTCGTCGAGTTCGAGGCCGAAGCAGTCGGCCATGAGGTAGACGCTGTCGGCGAACACCCGCGTGTACTTCTCGAGGGACCCCGGGATGGACGGGTCATCGACCGGTTTGCCGTAACCGACCTCTATCCAGGTATCGACCGAGTGATGGCAGGAGACGTCGACCGATTCGATCACGGTGACGTTCTCGATCTCGGAGACGTCGGCGCTGTGCACAACGGCGAGAATCTGATTGAGACCGGGATTCATGCCGGTGCCGTAGAACGTCGACCCCCCGCGTAGACACGCGTCCTGCAGGACGTCGGACACCTTGCGGCCCGACGGATGGGGATGGTTCTCGTTGCGATGGTGGCCGGTGATCCAGTCGGCGGTGGTGACGATGTTGATCCCGGCTTCGAGGACCTTTTCGTAGAGCGTCTCGTCGGGAAACACCCCGTGGAAGGTGAGGACGTCGGGTCGGGCCTCGATGATCTCCTCGATGGTTCCGGTGGCCGTCACGCCGATCGGGCCGAGGCCGACGATCTCGCCGGCGTCCCTCCCGACCTTTTCCGTTGTGTAGCAGTGCAATCCGATCAGTTCGAGGTCCGGGTGCTCGCCGATCCGCTTGATCATCTCGGTGCCGAGATTGCCCGTCGCCACCTGGAAGACGCGAATCGGATCAGCCTTGGGTGTACTCACTGGAGACCTTTCGAGGGATAGAACTGCGTGGCCCACTGCCGCAGTTGGGTGAAACCTTCGTATTCGCCGCGGGACAACGCCGGTGGGTCGGAGTAACGCTGGTGAGACCAGATGTGGATGTCGGCGACGAACTGCTCGATCACCGCATCGGCGATGAGCATTGCCCCGGAAGGGATCTCGGTACGGTCATCGCCCGGTTTGCGGCCGATCCAGACACTGAACCGGATATCCGAGGTGAGGTCGTCGACGGGTGTCACGGCAGTGAGCGTGCGGTTGTCGATCATTCCCCAGCTCTTGGTCGCGGCGACCCCGAGCCCGGCGTTGATCGCCTGCACGCCACTGTTGACGTCCTCGGCCTTGGTGTTCTCGTCGAAGGCGATGGTGAAGTCGACGTACGAGGTCGGTGCGGAGAAATCGTGCCGGGTGATGTCCGGCATGAACGGGACCTTGTGGACGAACTTGAAATGTGCGAAGTCGACGCCGTTCTCCATGACGTACTGCGGATGCAATTCCAGGCTTGGGCGGAACAGGGTGGCCTGTGGATAGGAGGGGTAGTAGTCGGCGGCGGTGCAGTTGTCATCGAAGCCGGCCAGGACATCCGGAACGTCGAAGTACGGCGGGGTGCCGTCCACGTCGTGCCAGATGAAAATCGATTCGTTGAGTTCGGCCACCGGATAGGTCCGGATCCGACGGCCCTTGTTCGGGCGCTTCTCGTAGGGGATACAGACGTTGCGGCCCTGACTGTTCCACTCCCAGCCGTGGAACGGGCAGACGATGCGATCGCCTTCGACGTGTCCGCCGTAACCGAGGTGGGCGCCGAGATGCTCGCAGTAGGCGTCCATCGCCGAGACCTCGCCGGAGGCCGATCGCCACGCGACCATCTCGGTGTCGAAGTACTTCATCTTGTGGACCTCGCCGACGCCGATCTCGGCGGACCACGCCACCTGAAACCAGCCGGTGGGTTTCATCGGCAGCGGAGTTCTGGCCACTTGGCATCCCTTCGTCCAGGAGTCGCCCGACACGATCTCTGCAGAATCGTAGTGGGCTCTGTGAAAAAAAGAATAGAGGGTTGTGTGAAAACTGGCGCGAACAGGTGTTGCGGATAGAGTTGCGCGGGTGAGCGAACCGGGAGTGTTGGGCAGGCGCAGCAACAAGCGCGGCCTGGCCACTCGAGAATCGATGTTGGACACCGCAGTGCGCTCGTTGGCGACGGGTGACCCCGCGGCGGTGTCCGGGAACCGGATCGCCAAGGAGATCGGCGCGACCTGGGGTGCGGTGAAGTACCAGTTCGGAGACATCGACGGACTGTGGGCCGCGGTCCTGCAACGGATGGCAGAGCGCCGGGGTGACCTGCCGGTCAGCGCGCCGGCCGACGCCACCCTGCAGGTGCGGGTCGGTGCCATCGTCGACAACATGTACGAGGGTCTGACCGTCGGGGACTCCCGGGCGATCGAGAACCTGCGGGCTGCCCTGCCACGCGACCGCGACGAGCTCGAACGCCTGTATCCGCGTACCGCTTCGGAATTCGAATCGTGGGGTCGGGCCTGGCTGGACACCTGCCGGCGCGCGTTCGCCGGACTCGACGTCGATCCCGAACGGGTGGCCGAAGTGGCGGCCTTCATACCCGGCGCCATGCGGGGCATCGTGTCGGAGAAGCAACTCGGCACCTATACGGACCTCGAACTCGCCCGGCGCGGGATCACCAACGCGATCGTCTCGTACCTGAAGCCCGAAGTGATCTGATCCGCGGCGCAGGTCAGCTGGTGACCACCGCCGGATCGAGGCGCGTGAGTTCGTCGAGCACCGTCTGCAGCGCCGGGTTGGTGTCGTCGGTGCGCCAGGCGGCCCGCAAATCGACATCAGGGACCGACTCGGTGATCGGGATGAACACGACCTGTGGGTCGCTGGTGTTCCGGGCCACCGACGCCAGTGTGAGATGCGCGCCGACCTCGGCGGAGACCAGTGCGAGTGCGGTCTGGGTGTCAGGGGCGATCTGTCCGATCGTCGCGACAAAACCCGCATCGCGGGCAAGGCGACGTAGCCGATCGGGGAGCACCGAACCCTCGAGCTGTGGCAGCGAGATGAAGTTGTCATCCGCCAGCGCGGCGATCGAGATCTGACGGGCTGCGGCAATTCGATGGGTGTCGGGTACCGCCACCACCAGGGAGTCGGTCATCACCACGAGCGCCGAGACCTCCGCTGGGATGACATCCCACCGACCGAAGTTGATGTCGGTCTCGCCGCTGAGGAGTTTCGCCATCGACGGTTGCGCGAAGTTCTGGCTGGACAGTTCCAATGCGATGCCCGGACGACGGGAGCGGACCTCGCGGGCCAATCGGGCCACCAACCGGTGCGTCGACACACCGGCAAACGCGATGCGCACCACACCGATGTCCCCGTCGTCGGCTCCGCGCACCGCGTCGCCGGCTCGTTGCACCGCCTGCAACACCTCGGTCGCCGGACCGATCAGCGCCTGCCCGCTGACGGTCAACCTGACCGAACGGGTGTTGCGCACGAACAGGGACGTTCCGAGGTTCCGCTCGAGTTGTTTGATGATCCGGCTCAGTGCGGGCTGAGCCATGTCGAGTCTGGCGGCGGCTCGCCCGAAATGCAGTTCGTCCGCAACAGCCAGGAACGCGCGTAGGTATGCCACGTCCATACGGCGGAGACGCCTCCTCGGTCAATTATTGCGATAATTGTATTACAGATCGTTGTATTGAGTATTGGACCGATCGTAATAATGGCGCAATAGTGTTCGTCATGGACACGCTCAATCCGGACGTACCCGACGACGTCTTTGCCGATATCCTCAAGCAGGTCAGCCAGTTCGTGCGGACCCGGGTGGTGCCCCGCGAACTCGAGATCGCGAACACCGACTCGATACCCGATGACCTGCGAAACCAGGCCGCGGAAATGGGTCTGTTCGGCTACGCGATTCCCCAGGAGTGGGACGGGCTGGGGCTCAACCTGATCCAGGACGTCGAACTCGCGATGGAACTCGGCTACACCTCGTTGGCGCTCCGTTCGATGTTCGGTACCAACAACGGCATCGCCGGTCAGGTTCTGGTCGGTTTCGGAACCGACGAGCAGCGCTCACGGTGGTTGCCGGGCATCGCTTCCGGTGATGTTGTCGCATCGTTCGCGCTCACCGAACCCGGCGCGGGTTCCAATCCGGCCGGCCTGAAGACGACAGGGCGCGCAGACGGTGACGGCTGGATCATCGACGGCGGCAAGCGATTCATCACCAACGCGCCGAACGCCGATCTGTTTGTGGTCTTTGCCCGGATCTCGCCGGCTCCGGAAACCGGCAACGGCATCGCCGTCTTCCTGCTCCCGGCGACAGTGGAAGGGATCGAGGTCGGTCCGAAGGACGCAAAGATGGGGCAAGAGGGTGCGTCCACGGCCGAGGTCAGCTTCGATGGCGTCCGCGTCGGTCCCGAGGCACTGGTCGGTGGCAACGCCGATGTCGGATACCGCGCCGCGATGACCTCACTCGCGCGTGGGCGGGTGCACATCGCGGCCCTCGCGGTCGGCCAGGCCCAGCGGGCACTCGATGAATCTGTTGCGTTTGCGGCATCCGCCACGCAGGGTGGTACCGCGATCGGTGATTTCCAACTCGTGCAGGCAATGCTTGCCGAGCAGTTCACCGGTGTGATGGCGGGCCGCGCGCTTGTGCGCGATGCCGCGCGGGCCTGGGTGACCGAAACCGATCGCCGGATCGCTCCGTCTGCGGCAAAGCTGTTCTGCACGGAGATGGTCGGCAAGGTCGCCGATCTGGCCGTTCAGATCCACGGCGGGTCCGGATACATGCGGGACGTGCCGGTGGAACGGATCTATCGGGACGTCCGTTTGCTCCGCTTGTACGAGGGAACCAGTGAAATTCAGAAACTGGTCATCGGTGGCGGCTTGATCCGGGCCGAGAAGAAGAGGTTGTCGTCGTGACCCTGCCGCTCGCGGGATTCACCATCGTGTCCGTCGAGCAGGCGGTGGCGGCGCCACTGGCCACGCGCAATCTCGCCGATCTGGGTGCCCGCGTGATCAAGGTCGAGCGGTTGGACGGAGATCTGGCTCGCAGCTATGACCATCTCGTCGAAGGTACGGGCGCGCATTTCGTCTGGCTCAATCGTGGCAAGGAATCGATTGCCGTCGACCTGAAGAGCGCTGAGGGCATCGACGTCGTACGTCGGCTGATTGCGCAGGCCGACGTCTTCGTCCAGAATCTGGCACCCGGTGCGGCAGAGCGACTCGGGCTCGGTGCCGGAGATCTCCGAGAATGGCATCGAGAACTGGTGGTGGTGAACCTCTCCGGGTTCGGTGCAGGTGGTCCGCTCGAACAGCGGAAAGCCTACGACATGCTCATCCAGGCCGAGGCCGGGCTCATCTCGGTCACCGGCACACCGGACACTGCGGTGAAGACCGGGATACCAACGGCCGACATCGCATCCGGAATGTATTGTGCGCAAGCAGTTCTCGCGGCCCTGCTGCGCCGGGCCACCACCGGGGAAGGCGCGGTGGTCGACGTGTCGATGCTCGAATCGACCGTCGAATGGATGGGTCACGCCATGTACACGCAGATGTACAAGGGCACGCCCCCGCCGCGAATGGGACTGAGCCACATCTCGATTTCCCCCTACGATGCATTCCCGACCAGCGATGGACAGATTCTGATCGGGGTGCAGTCCGATCGCGGCTGGCGAGCCCTGGTTACCAACGTGCTGGGCGCGCCGGAACTGGCGGACGACCCGCGCTTTCTCACAAACATGGCACGCGTCGCCAATCGTGCCGAATGCGACGCGGAGGTGAGCGCCCGTACCCGGCCCCGTACCACCGCAGACCTCGACGCCGCACTCGAGGCCGCGGGCATCCCGGCCGCACAGATCAAAGGGCTCGATCAGGTGATCGATCACCCTCAACTCGCCGCGCGCAACCGGTGGCGCACGATCGGGACCGAACACGCACAGGTCGACGCGTTGCTGCCGCCGGCCACGTTTGACGACTTCGAGGCACCGATGGGTGACGTGCCGGCCCTGGGGCAACACACTCATGCGTTGCTCGTCGAGGCCGGTCTCACCGACGACGGCGCGGCGAGCCTGATCGCCCGCGGTGCTGCGCTCCAAGCTCCTCGCTGAACATCGCAAACCCCCATCGAAAGGACACCATGCTCGCCAACCGCACTGCCGTCATCACCGGAGCAGCCCAGGGCATCGGCCTGGCCATCGCCCGCACGCTCGCCGAGAACGGTGCCCGCATCGTGATCGGTGATCTCGACGAGGCCAAGGCCAAAGAGGCTGCGGCGTCGTTGCCGACCGAATCGATCGGTGTGCGTTGCAATGTGACCTCCGCCGACGACGTGGCAGCGCTCCTGGCTGCGGCGACCGACACGTTCGGTTCTCTCGATGTGATGGTGAACAACGCCGGAATCACGCGTGACGCCACTATGCGGAAGATGACCGAGCAGCAGTTCGATGACGTGATAGAGGTCCATCTGAAGGGATGCTGGATCGGAACCCGCCTGGCGTCGGGCATCATGCGCGGCAGCGGTGGCGGATCGATCATCAACATGTCATCGATTTCGGGCAAGGTCGGGATGCTGGGACAGACGAACTACTCGGCGGCCAAAGCCGGAATCGTCGGTTTGTCGAAAGCAGCAGCCAAAGAGGTTGCGCACCTCGGTGTTCGGGTCAATGTGATCCAGCCGGGCCTGATCCGCACCGCGATGACCGAGGCCATGCCGCAGAAGGCGTGGGATTCGAAGATGACGGAGATCCCGATGGGACGCGCCGGCGAACCGGACGAGATCGCCTCGGTGGCGCTGTTCTATGCCTCCTCGATGTCGTCGTACATGACCGGCACCGTCGCCGAAGTCACCGGCGGACGCCACATCTGAGGCTCGTCAGTCACCCGGCCTCTCAGTCGGAGACCCCGGGGCTCGATTCGTGGTGACGGCGGCCGTGTGTCCTTCTACGTTCCTTCATCTCGGCCTCGAAGACGTGGCGGACTCCGCCTTCCAGCTCGTCACGGACTTGCCGTTCGTGATCGCGGAACACCGACCAGTAGGTGTCGTCGAACTCTTCGACGATCTGGAATGTCCATCGCCCGTCGATGACGTTCCGGCCCACCAGGTCTTCGTCGAGCCGGTCGGCGATGGCGCCGTGTCCGGCCGCGCGCAGGTCGTCGGTGGCGTCGCCGAGGAGTAGGTCGGTATGTCCCATCAGCTGGTGGAACGAGTACAGATGGCCTCGGGCACGTTCGAGGCATTCCAGGGCCTCGGACAGTTTGCCGACAGCCGCCACGGTGTCGTCATCGACACCTTCCGGGCGTCGACGGGCGGGCAGTGGTTCACCAGTGACTTCGGACACAGATGTCAACGTACCCCGCGCAGGGCGAGATCAATCCTGCGACAACCGGTTTCTGCCGATCCTCGGTGAGGAGACGCGGACGACGTTCGGTGCTTCCGTGGACATCACTTCGATCCACCACGCATCGAGCGGGCTCGGAGCCGGCCAACGGACATCGGGTCGACTCCACATCTCGATCACCTCGTCCACGGTGGCGTGCAGGTCGAGTACCTGCTCGAGGTGCAGGGCGGTGATCGGGCAGGATGTCGCAGCCTGTGCCGTCGCTACTGCAAACATGGCGCTGGTTGACTCCGCTCTGGCCCGGGCTTGTTCGAGCGCCTTCAGTCCGACCGACGCCAGGAATGTGGTGCGGGTCAGGTCTACGAGGAGATTGGCCGGGTCGTCATCAAAGGCGTTGTCGATGGCCTGCCGGAGAGGGCAGATCGTCAGCAGATCGATCTCGCCGCACACCGACAGAATGGTGACGGTTTTCCGTTTGGCGGTCGAGATCGCGAACGGCGTCCAGTCCTGGGCCAGAATACTTGTACGTGCGGCGTCTTCGTCGATGGTCAAGATCGCTCCCCTTTACCGGAGTCGGGAGCGTAGGCGGATCAGAGAACTGCCTACGCGACACGCGGCTAGTCCTTAACCTCAAACCATCCTTGCAGCGTTCACCACCGCGCGCAACCCTCCGACCATCATCAATCGCCGAACGGTGGGAACTCACGGTGTGGTGTTGGCCGCGGCTCCGATTCAGATGGCGTCGACCGAATAAGCGTGCCGCAGAAGGAGTTTCGACGGGCTCACAGCTCAGCTGCCGTTGTTCTCGGCGATCATGGTCAGACGTTTCAGGCATTCCTCGAGTCGTGGTGCCACGGTCAGCCGCTGGATGTTGTCGGGAATCCACCGGAGAGGTACGGATTCGGCGGTCTCGTCCATCGTGACCAGCGACCCGTCGCCGTCTTTTTCGACGCGCAGCCGCACTCTCGCGGTGCCGGCGGGCAACGCGCGGGCCGACAGTACGAGCAATCCGGCCGAGGACTCCAGCGACTTCGTCTGGTCGTCGATCAGGGCCGGCCACAGACCCACCGAGTGCTCGATCTTCGATCCCGCCTGTGGCCAATCCCGGTCCACGTTCCGGATCCGCGAGGCGCCCACCACCCATGAGCTGTAGAGCCAGCCGTTGGACAACACGGACCACAGCTGAGCCGGAGTGGCGGACGTCTTGCGTTCGACCTCGATCATCAATTCGGTCCTTTCGTCTGCGGGTTCTACTGCGATGGGAACCGGCGTTGTCAGCCGGGCAGGGTCTCTCCGCCGATGGGGGCGAGTACTTCGCCGCTGTAGTAGGACGACATGGTTTCCGAGGCGAAGAATACGTACGACGGTGCTATCTCATCTGGTTGAGCTGCTCGGCCGTACGGCACCTGCTCACCAAAATCGGCCACCTTGTCTGCGGGCATTGTCGCCGGAATCAGCGGAGTCCACACCGGTCCGGGGGAGACGCAATTGACGCGGATCCCGCGGTCGAGCAGGCTCTGCGCCAGTGAGTACGTCAGCGCGATCACCGCTCCCTTGGTGACCGAATAGTCGATGAGCGTTTTGTTGCCACGCAGGCCGTTGATGGATCCGGTGTTGATGATGGACGATCCGGGGCGCAGATGTTTCAGCGCTGCGTGGGTGACGTGGAAGAAGCTGTTGATGTTCACGTCGAACGTTCGCTGCCACTGCTGCGGCGTGATGTCTGCGAAGTCGTCGACCACCTGCTGGTATGCGACGTTGTTCACCAGAATGTCCACCCCTCCGAGATCTGCGACGGCGCGTTCCACCACCTCGGCACAGTGCTCGGGATCGGCGAGATCACCGGGATAGATTCGGCACTGGGCGCCGGCTTCTTCCACTTTCGTCCGGGTGTGTTCGGCGTCGGCGGTTTCTGACAGATACGCGATGGCGACATCGGCACCTTCTTTGGCGTAGGCGATGGCCACTGCACGACCGATGCCCGAGTCGCCGCCGGTGATCAGGGCTTTCTTGCCTTTGAGAAGGCCACGGCCCTCGTACGACGCCATTTCGTCGTGTGGCTGGTCGATCATGTCGCCGGTGGAACCGGGGTAGGGGATCTTCTGGCGTGGATGCTCGCTCATACGCTCGGGGATACCCCCTGGTCGCGCGCCAAAACATCATCGGGTTCAGGGATTGCGGACGAGTTCAGAGATCGCGGACGCGCGCGCACACCGAGTCGTAGATCGTCAGCAGATCGGCGTCGGGTAGATCCGATGCGCACGCGTTGACCCATTCGTCGAAAGCGCAGTGGATGGTCAGCTGCGCGACCTCGAGGATCATCCGGACGCGTGAACGTGTTGTCGCCGAGCATGTTTCGTTGACCAGGGCCAGCCATCGCCGGGTGTTCTCGGCGTAGCGTCCGGGTGCGGCCTTGGCGAGGGCGGGGTTGGTGCAGACCAGTTTTCGAATCCGCAGCACCGTGGCGGCGACCTCGCTCTGGTCGCGCCGAAACCTGATGATGGTGCCCCGAAAGGCCTCCTCTATGTCCGCCAGGGAAAACGCGGCGAGCGACTCCTCGGTGGCGCAGGCCGCGGTCAGGCAGGTGTGCGTCGCCTCATCGAATCCGTGCGTGTCGCCGAGGATGGACTCCTCCTTGGTGGCGAAGTAGCGAAAGTACGTTCGCGGGGAGATTCCGGCGGTCCGGGCGATCTCGTCCACCGTCGTCTCTTCGAACCCGTGTCGTTCGAACAGGTCGAGAGCTGCCCTCTGGACCTCGAGTCGCGTCTCGTTGCGGCGCCGGGTCCTTAGATCGACTGCGATGCCGGTTGGGGAGGCTGGCATGGCCGCGACTCTACGTCACTTGGTGTCAAACTGGCAGTCACTGCCATTTGGGTTATGCTTCGCTGGTTGTTCAGCTGCTACCGGAGTGGATGTGATCGTGACCGAAAGTGTGGATGTCGGCGTCAGAGCCGACCGTCGTGGCCAGAGCCCGGCAGGCAGTGCTCTCCTGATTACGCTGCTGCTCATCGCGGCCTTTGTGGTCATCCTCAACGAGACCATCCTGGGTGTCGCCCTGCCGACGCTGATGCATGACCTCGACATCTCGGCGGCCACTGCGCAGTGGTTGACCAGTGGCTTCTTGCTGACGATGGCGATTGTCATCCCCACCACCGGCTTCATCCTTCAGCAATTCAGCATCCGCTGGGTGTACGTCGCGGCCATGTCGTCGTTCACCATGGGCACCTTCCTCGCTGCGATCGCGCCGGGCTTCGAGGTCTTGATGCTGGCCCGGGTGATCCAGGCGGTCGGCACCGCGATGATGATCCCGTTGCTGATGACGACCATCTTGAATGTGGTGCCCGAGCATTCGCGCGGCCGTGTCATGGGGCTGGTCTCCGTGGTGATCTCGGTGGCACCCGCCATCGGACCCACCGTGTCCGGCCTGATCCTCGAGTCGTTCAGCTGGCGGGCGATGTTCTGGATCGTCTTGCCGGTCGCGGTTGTGGCATTGATCCTGGGCGGCATCCTCGTGCGCGATGTGGCAGAGCGACACCCGACGCACCTGGACGTCATCTCGATCCCGTTGTCGGCCCTGGGCTTCGGCGGAATCGTATACGGGCTCAGCAGCATCGGAGAGTCCTCGACCGGAGACACCCCGGTGCCGCCGTGGATTCCGCTGGTTGTCGGTGTGGTCTCGCTGGGCCTGTTCGTGGTGCGGCAGATGAAACTCGTGGAGCGTGGCCGGGCTCTGCTGGATCTGCGGACCTTCAAGATCGCCCAGTTCAGGTTGGCGGTGTTGCTGATGGGCGGGCTGATGCTCACCCTGTTCGGCGCGCTGATCCTGTTGCCCCTGTACCTGCAGTACGTTCTGGACAAGAGCGTCCTGACCACCGGCCTGGTCTTGCTTCCGGGCGGACTCGTGATGGGCCTGCTCGGACCGCTCGTGGGTGCACTCTTCGATCGGTGGGGCGCGCGACCCCTGGTGTTGCCCGGCACGATCGCCATGAGTGTCGGCACGTGGCTGCTGGCCACACTCGACGCCGATTCCGCCTTGTACATGGTCATCACCGCTCACGTGATCTTGAGCGCCGGCATCGCATTCGCGCTCACCCCGTTGATGACCTCGGCACTGGGCTCGTTGCCGCGCGAGCTGTACTCGCACGGCAGCGCAACCGTCAGCACGATCCAGCAGGTTGCCGGCGCCGCGGGCACCGCGCTGTTCATCACCTTGATGACCCGGGGAATCGAATCGTCGTCCGATGACGGGAACTCCGCTGTCATCGCGAACGCGGACGGGATCCACGCGGCGTTCCTCGTCGGCGGTGTCATCTCGGTTCTGCTCGTTCTCGCGGCGACTTTGGTGCGATCCGCTGCCAAACCGGCCACGGTGGAGGTCACCGCGATCTGAGTGAACCGCCGCAGAATATTCGGTGAAGTCTGACGCCGATTCCTCTGAGCGTGAGCACATCTCGCTACGCTTGGGCCAGTGATCTCTGACGGCCGGACACAGCAGTCCGTGGTGGTTCGGGCCGTTGTTGCGGCAATGGTTCTGGTTGCGCTCGCGATTGCCGCCTATCTGGTCCCGCTCCCATCGGTGGAACGCCTCCGCGAGTGGGCAGACTCGCTCGGCTTCTTCTTCACCGCACTGTTCTTCCTCAGCTACGCAGTGGTCACGGTTTTCCCGGCGCCTCGGTCGGCATTCAGCGTGTCCGCGGGGTTGCTCTTCGGATCGGCCACCGGGTTCATCGGCTCGATGCTGGCGACAACGTTCGCGGCGGTCGTGGCCTTTGTCCTGGTCCGCCGCTTCGGGCGCGAACGGATCAAACCCTATTTGCGGTCTCCGGTGGCCCGTTCGATCGAACGCCGGATGGAACGCCGCGGCTGGCTTGCGGTCGGCTCGCTCCGGTTGATCGTCCCGTTTCCGTTCACCGCCACCAACTACATCGCCGCACTGTCATCCATCAAATTCGTTCCGTATCTGGTGGCCACGATCGTGGGAGTCATGCCGGCCACCGCTGCCGTCGTCATCGTCGGTGACGCACTGGCCGGGAACGGCAGCGCCGGCATGATCGCGATCTCGGTCTGCCTGTTCTCGCTGGGTGTCATCGGCTTGTCGATCGATGCGTGGATGGGCACACCAGATGCCGCGGCTCAACCCGGCGAAGAGGCCGCCGACGACGACGCCCGCTGACCAGGGGAGGCGTAGCGCGTCATCGGGGCTGGTCCGAGGCCCGGACCGCGGCGCCGGCGGCGGCCGTTCCGCTTGCCTCGATCTCGAGCTGCCGAAAGTACGGGATCACCTGATCGATGATCGCGGCGTTATATGCCTCGGGCTGCTGCATCGGATTGGCATGCCCGGTACTCGGCATCCGCACCACGAGCAGCCGTCCGTGTGGCCCACCCGTCTCCGCGAACAGAAGCTCCTGCGAGTAGTTGACGTCGACCACCGGGTCGTCGGTACCGAAGTCCGGGCGCATGAACACGATGGCGGGAAACGGACGCTTGTCCGCGGCGTCGTCGATCGCCGCGAGATCGTCGGTGGCGCCGGAGGCGACGATGGCGCGGAACTGGGACTGGATCAGGCCATTGCTGGCGCTGTTCGGATTGAAGATCTTCTGTCGAAGTACCCCGCGAGCTGTGGTGATGAACGCTCCCGGGTCGAACACCGGATGCGCTTCATCGTCGGTGACGAGGAAGCGGTCTTTACGCGCCGCCATTTCGACAACCAGGCGCAGGCCGCGGCTCTCTCTGGCACCGGGCAGCCAACCCATCCAGCGGAGCAGGTCCTCACCGGCATCGCGACTTTGTGCCCGGACGGCGTGCAGATTGATCGGTGTGCAGTCGAGGATCACCGCTCGCAGTTGGACGTCGGTCTCATCGACGATGTGCGTGGCGACTTCGAGCGCGATGATGCCACCCATGCTGTGCCCGATCAGGACGATCTCGTCGATGCCCAGCGACAGTGCGTAGGTGGTCACGATCCGGCTGATCACCGCGGTGTCGATACCGGCGTTGTCGTATTGCACTGCCCACACCTGGCCGATACCGGACAGGGCGGGAAGTGACCGCGCGGTTCTGCTGGCATCAAGATTGCCCAGGCCGACGAGGTCGACGACTGCGGTATCGCTGTCGGCTGGATCGGCGGCGTCGAAGATGTGATGTATCTGAGGCTGGGTCGTCGCCAGACGCTCGCGCTCGGGTGCGACGTCGTGCGCCCAATACTGGGAACACAGGATCATCACCGCCAACACGACAAAACCGATACGGACCATCGAACGCCGCAGACCGCCGAAATGAATCCAATTGTGACCCAGGCGAGTTGATCGAAGTGTGTCTTTGCGCCGCTCATCGCTCCAGTCGTCGACCGGATGCGCAGATGTGTGCAGATCGCCTGCCATGCTCTCCAGCGTAGCCACGTTCTCTGGCTCCCGAACTCGGCGGATTTGCGGGGGCGTCCATCCAGTCCCGGGACCAGAGCCGCATGGTCGGAGCGTGTGGAGGTTGCCGGTTGTCGGGGACCGACGGTGGGCCGACTGTGTATGTGATTCCATGGCATACATGGACTTCGGCATCTCGACATTTGTCACCGACGAGGGAGTTCGCCCCGATGTGCTGGGCAAGGCACTGGAAGAGCGCGGTTTCGATTCACTGTTCTTGGCCGAGCACTCTCACATCCCGGTGAACCGTGAGTCGCCTTATCCCGGTGGCGGTGACCTGCCGCGGGTCTACTACCGGACTCTGGATCCGTTCATTGCGCTGACTGCCGCAGCGGGTGTCACCTCGCGGTTGCTGCTGGGGACCGGAATCACACTACTGGCGCAACGAGACCTGATCCATACCGCGAAAGAGGTTGCGACGCTTGATCTGCTCTCCGGCGGACGGGTCGCCTTCGGTGTCGGAGTCGGGTGGAACCGGGAGGAGATGCGCAACCACGGGACCGATCCGCGGACACGGGGCGCACTCATGAATGAGCAACTCGCCGCCCTGAAGGCCATCTGGACACAGGAGCAGGCCGAGTTCCACGGGGAGCACGTCGACTTCGATCCGATCTTCTCGTGGCCGAAGCCGGTCCAATCACCGCATCCGCCGATCTACGTCGGTGGTGAGAGCTCTGCGGCGCTGACACGGCTGGTCGAATACGGCGACGGATGGCTTCCGCGAGGCCACATCAGCGCGGATGAACTCATCGGGGTGCGTGCGATGCTGGAACAGCGCGGCCGGACCGACGTTCCGTTCACCATCTTTGCGGCCGGAAAGTCTGCCGCGGCTCTCGACGGGTACGCGCGTGCCGACGTCGAACGGGTGACGTTCCTCCTGAAGACAGCTCCGGAGAACGAGACGATGCGCCGGCTTGACGAATTGGCAGCCGCCGCGGCACCGTACCGCTGATCCGATGGACCCCGACAACGCCAGGGGGTCGCTGGACATCGCGCGAGCCGAGGCAATCGAATTGATCGACCAGATGTCGGCGAGACTGGCATCCGTTGTCGATGCGGCGGCGGAGGCAACCGCCGACGACGAGCATGATCCGGAGGGGTCGACGCTGGCATTCGAACGGGGACAGCTCGTCGCCCAGATCGAGAGATCTCAGGTCAAAGTGGTCGAGATCGACATCGCGCTCGAGCGGATCGCGCTTGGTACATACGGGATCTGCGAGCGCTGTGGAACGCAGATCGGGCCGGCTCGCCTCGAGGTGCTGCCCGCGGCCCGGCTGTGCATCACGTGCGCGAACGCGCGGGATCAGTCCAGGCATTGGTGAGTAGCAGACACGAAGGAGCCACACGATGAACACATTTCAGAAGGTCGCAGCAGCAGTCAACAAGGTTGTTGTGGCGGCGATCGCGATCCCGGGCCTGGGCAAACTCGCCGGTGGTTCGATGGTGGTGATCAGCTACACCGGCCGCAAATCCGGGAAGTCGTTTCGGCTGCCGGTGAGTTACAAGCGCACCGGCGACAAGGTTGTCATCATGGTGGCGTTGCCCGACAAGAAGAACTGGTGGCGCAACTTCCTCGGCGAAGGTGGTCCGGTCACCCTGGCGCTGCCGGGCGGCGACCGGACCGGACACGCCGTCACCCACCGCGGTGACTCCGGATCGGTCACCGTGACCGTCACGCTGGACTGACCGAAATCGGTTGATGGATTATGGTAATTCGGCGCTGAGGTCCACGGTTCGACGGTGGTCTAACTGACGGCAGCGGGCTGTGACAGTCGAGTCAGCACCAGTGGCTGTTCGTCGGTGATCGCGATCGTGTGTTCGCTGTGTGCGGTACGTGATCCGTCGGCAGAGCGGATGGTCCAACCGTCGGGGTCATAGACGATCTTGTCCGTGCCTGCGGCGAACCATGGTTCGAGGGCGAGGGTCAGCCCCGGGCGCAGCTTGAGTCCGCGGTTGGCGCGACCGGTGTTGGACACGTGTGGATCTTCATGCATGGTTCGCCCGAGCCCGTGTCCGCCGAACTCGGTGTTGACGGGGTACCCGTACTCGGCTGCCACCGCCCCGATCGCTGCCGAGATGTCGCCGAGCCGGTTGCCGGGCAGTGCGGCGGCAATTCCTGCTGCCAGCGCTTGTTCGGTGGCCGCGATGAGTCGTTCATCCTCGGAGCGTGGTGCGCCGACGATGATGGTGCGCGCGCAGTCGGCGACCCACCCGTCGATGGAAACCGCGATGTCCATGGTCAGCACGTCCCCATCCGCCAATTCGTAGTCGTGTGGAAGCCCGTGCAGGACAGCATCGTTGACCGAGAGGCAGATGACGTTGCGGAACGGACCGCGTCCGAATGACGGTGCATAGTCCCAATAACATGACGTGGCCCCGCGCTGGGCGATCAGCTCGCGGGCGCGCATTTCCAGGTCGAGTAGGTTCACGCCCGGGTGGGCGCGGTGTTCGAGATCGTCGAGCGATTCGGCGATGAACGTGCCTGTTACGCCCATCGCTGCTACTTCGCGTGGTGTCTTCAGTTCCAGCACAAGTGGTTCTCCTCATCTGGGCAATTCCGGTATTAAAATACCACCATAGAGGATGGGGGGTATTTTCATACCGCAGGGGCGCTAGACTGTGCGAATGGTGCGTCTCCCTCTGACTCCGGAACAGTTGGCCGTCGGCAGGCGGCTTGGCCGTCAGCTTCGACAGGCTCGTGGTGATCGCACACTCGCCGATGTCGCGCAGGCGGCTGGAATCTCCCCGGAGACCCTTCGAAAGATCGAAACCGGACGTCTGGCGACACCCGCATTCACGACGATTGTGGCCCTCGCGCGAGTGCTTCCCTTGTCGCTCGATGAGCTCGCTGCCATATGTCTTGGGGAGGCGGATCTCCAGCAAACGGTTTAGCTGGAACTCCGTAATGCCTCATGTCAAACTGCCCGCGAAACCGGACTTGATGCCTCACATATTTTGCCCGCGAAATGTCATCAGCTGGCGGTGACTCGGATCCTTTTGTGTACATCGGGCAGTGCACTGGGAAACGTGGCG
>NZ_DATCVM010000269.1:0-39086 GCF_036566845.1 Williamsia sp. | reverse complement strand
TCCACGGCCGCCGTTTCGGGTTTGGTTCGGTGTTCGGGGTCAGGTCAGTTCTTCTGGAGCAACTTGTAGAGCCGGATGCCGTTGAAGATCGCAACGATGGGCCAGCAGATGATGGCCACCCACGAGCTGAAGTTGTCCTCGCCGCGGGCGATGTCGTAGATCGCGAGGGCGGTCAAGAGAATTGAGACTATTTCGACGATCACGAGCAGATTTCGGGTGAGAGCGTCGTTTTTCGAGGAGCCTGTGTTGGTCACCGACCGAATATAACCCGATTCGGGCACATCATCGGGTGTGGACGGTGGCGGTGACCGTCACCACCGTATTCAGCGAATTGGCGATATAGCACTCGTTGTGGGCTTGCTCGATGAGGGCCAGGACTTTGTCGGGGTCCGTACCGGTGGCCACCCGGACGGCAGGGGACAGATCGATGGTTCCGATGCGAATCGGTGAGTCGGTGTCGTCCATCGCCCCGCACGCATCGTCTTCGTAGCCAAGGACATCGACTCCGGCACGAGCGGCCACGGCGAGGAATGACAACAATTGACATGAGCTCGCCGCCAGCACAACGAGTTGTTCAGGATTCATGAGTTGTTCGTTGCCGCGGAAATGTGGATCGGCACTCAACCGGAGCTCGTCGGCAGCTGGTGGTGTCACCGCCTGATGATCACGCGAATATGCCCGGTAACCGACTCCGGTGGACCCGTCCCAGATGAGATGCGATGAATACACGTGCGTCGCCATGACACACCGTAACTTCTCTCCGTCCGCCGAAGGTGGTTGTCTTGCCTTCGTGATGGAGATTGCGGACGAACCGATCGACAGACTCGGATTGTGGGAGAAACGCACCGAATGGCCGCTGGCAGCTGTCGCGGTGATCTTCCTGGTCGCTTACTCGTTGCAGGTTCTGGCGCGCCCGGAGGGCGATTCCGAAACTGTGCTCATTGCGGTGGTCGCGGTGACATGGCTGTTGTTTGCAGTCGACTATGTGTGCCGGTTGATGTTGTCCACGCAGCGGCTTCGGTGGTTTTCCCGGCACCTCCTCGACCTCGCGATTGTTGCGCTGCCGATTCTGCGGCCGCTTCGACTGCTTCGCCTGGTCATCGTGATCGGTGTGTTCCATAACGTGGTCGGCGCCATCACTCGCGGACGCGTGATTGTCTACACGGTTGCCAGCGCGATCCTGCTCGTTTACGTGGCATCGCTGGCGATCCTGGAAGCCGAACGGCCACAACCAGACTCGGGGATCAAGACGTTCGGCGAGGCGTTGTGGTGGTCGATCACCACGGTGACAACGGTCGGATACGGCGACTACGCGCCGGTATCGGCAACCGGACGAATGATTGCGGTGCTGTTGATGCTCGGCGGCATCAGCCTGATCGGTGTGGTCACCGCGACGTTGGCATCGTGGATTGTTCAGCGGGTTGCCGAAGAAGACACGGCGAATCAGCTGGCGACCGCGGAGCAATTGGACCTGCTACGAAGTGAGCTCGCAGAACTGAAAGGGTTGCTGGCGGCGGCAAAGCCGGAGCCGTCGCCGGGCAATCCGCGGGCGAGCCCTGATCAAGCATTGCGGTAGCGCTCGGCAACTTTGAGGTGGTAGTCGGCGACATCGCGGCATTCGTCGCGCAGTTCGGCGGGTGAGATGACGGTGAAGTCGGCGTCGAAGGCGTATAGCCACCGCGCAATCGATGTCAGCGACTGGCCGAAAAGCGCCACCTCGCAGCTGTTCACGTCACCCGATTCGACTTCGCCCCACGCGGAGTCGACCATCTCCGCGACCTGTTCGAGCGGGCTGTGGATCCGCACCCGAGCGGTGGCCTGCCGGTACACCGAACCGATGCTGCGAGCGACAAACGCCGCTGCATCGCCTTCGGGCAGGTCTCGTGGGGTGAACCTGGGACCGGTCGGGATCTTGGGGGTGAGGCGGTCGACGCGGAACGAGCGCCAGTCGTCGCGGCTGAGGTCCCACGCGAGGAGATACCAACGTAAGCCGCTGCGCACCAGTCGATATGGCTCGACCTCGCGACGGCTCTCGGCGCCGTCGCGGGCTCGGTAGTCGAATCGCAATCGTTCATGGCGATGGCAGACCGCAGCCACGTCGGACAGCACAGCCGCATCGACTTGCGATGCCGGTACCCGCGTCGGGGTGGCATCGACCTGGAGGGAATCGAGTCGGTGGCGGAGCCGGGAAGGCATCACCTGCCGCAGCTTCGACATCGCCCGGACGCCGGCTTCCTCCAGTCCGGCAACCGACGCGGTGGCGCCGGCTCCGAGACCGAGCGCCACCGCGAGGACTTCCTGATCGTCGAGGAGTAGCGGAGGCATCTCGGCGCCGGCGCCGAGTTGATAGCCGCCGCCGACGCCGACCGTTCCGTCCACCGGATACCCGAGTTCGCGGAGTCGGTCGACGTCGCGGCGCACCGTGCGGGTGGTGATGTTCAGGCGCTCGGCGAGATCGGCACCCGACCATTCCTTCCGGGTTTGCAACAGGCTCAGTAGGCGGAGCAGGCGCGCTGACGTGTCCAACATGGCTTTCACCCTGCCAGATATTGCGGACCGGGACTGTCCTCATTAGGTCGTAGCTTGGTGTCAATGCAGTTCAGGGGCAACTTCTGGAGGGAAATGATGACAATCAGCGCACGCACGTCGGCACCGGCGATCGAGGTCGCGGCACTCACGAAAACGTTCAAGCAGGGCAAGAACACGGTCGAAGCGGTCAAGGGTATCGACCTGTCTGTGGCCGAAGGGGAGTTGCTGGCGCTGCTCGGTCCCAATGGAGCCGGAAAGTCGACAACTCTGCGGATGATCACCACTCTGTTGCAGCCCACGTCGGGTTCCGCCTGGCTTGCGGGTCACAACATCGCGGACGACCCGGACGCGGTGCGCCGGCAGATCGGTTACGTGGGCCAGGGCAACGGCGGCGGCAACAACCAGCGCGTCCGCGAAGAACTCGTGACCCAGGGGCTGTGTTACGGCATCAAGAAGTCCGAGAGTTCGGCCCGCGCAGATGAATTGATCGCGGCGCTGGATCTGACGGGGATGGAGAACCGGAGGGTCAGCACGCTGTCCGGTGGCCAGCGTCGCCGCCTCGACATCGCGCTCGGGATCGTCCATCGTCCGCCGGTGATCTTCCTCGACGAACCCACCACGGGCATGGACCCCCAGAGCCGGGCCAACCTGTGGACGCACATCGGGCGCTTGCGCGCCGAAACCGGAGCCACCATCGTGCTCACCACGCATTATCTCGAGGAAGCCGATGCGATGGCAGAACGGGTGGTTGTCATCGACAAGGGCACCGTGATCGCCGATGATTCCGCAGCGGCACTCAAGGACACGCTGGCCGGCGATCGCATCGAGTTCACCGTGGAGCGGACCGCGGACGCGGACGAATTGGCGCGGCTGGCAACAGGTTTTGCAGAGACCCGCGATGTGGCAGTCGACTCGTTGACCGTCGGTCTGCAGGTGGAGCGCGCCGATGTGATGCTGCCGAAGTTGATCGCCGCGGCGACCGAGCGCGCGATCACCATCCGGACCGCGCAGGCTTCCCGTCCCACGCTGGACGACGTCTTCCTGTCACTGACCGGGCGCAGCCTCCGCGAATCCGCGGCCGCCTGAATCAAGCCATCCGATCCCAAAGCTTCTGGGCCAACTGCCTTTCAAGGAGATTCACGATGACATCCACGATTGTTCGAGACAGCTCCATCGTCCTGGTCCGCGAGTTGCGGCCCACCATCCGAGACCCGTTCACGGTGATCTTCAGCCTGGTGCAACCACTGATCTTGCTGGCCCTATTCGGTCCTCTTCTCAAAGATGTTCCCGGCGCGACGGATTCGGGCAACGTCTGGAATTGGTTCATACCCGGGGTTCTCGCGATGATCGCGATCTTCGGCACCTCGATGACCGGCGCCAACCTGATGGATGAGATGCACACCGGAAGCCATGAGCGAATGCTGGTGACCCCGTTGAGGCGCAGTTCGCTGTTGCTCGGCCGGGCGCTGAAAGAGATGGTTCCACTGGCGGCGCAGTCCGTGATCATCCTGCTGATCGGATTGTCGCTGGGGTTCGACATCAACATCGGGGGAGCGGTGATCGGGATCATGATCCTCGCCGTGTTCGGTGTCGGACTGGGGTCGCTGTCCTACAGCCTGGCATTGGCTGTCCGCGACCAGGATTGGGTGTTCTGGACCGTGCAGCAGACCCTGATGTTCCCGCTGCTGATCCTGTCGGGAACGATGCTGCCACTCGAAGACGCGCCCGGGTGGATGCAATTCCTGGTCAACATCAATCCGTTGCACTACGTCGTCGAAGCCGAACGCGCACTGTTCGTGGGCGATTTCGACATGTCGCTGATCGGAGCCGGCGCACTGGCCGCAGTGCTGACGGCCGCCGCCGGCCTCGCCGTGGGCATCCGGGCGATGGGCGCCGCCTCCCGCGCCTGACCTGAACACCCGAAAGTGGTGGGTCTTGGCGAGCAAAAGCCCAGGTGGGCCTCGCCAAAACCCACCACTTTCGGGTGTTCAGGTCAGGATGTTCGCCGCTCGCGCGGCGCGGAGCCAATCGGGGAACTCGGAGAGCAGACGTTGGTAGAGCTCGTCGTCCGACACCTTGTCGATGTCGTCGAGGGCAAAGAAGCCGGCGTTGTCGACAACCCGTCCGTCCATTTCGTCGAGCTGTTCGAGCAGGCCGTAGTTGGCTTTTCCGATGCCGACGAACTGCCAGAAGACCGGAGCGCTCGATGCCGTGCGCATCAGTTCGCTGATCGGACGCTTCTGCCGGAATCCGCCGTCGGTGAAGAACAGAACCAGGACCGGGTGACCCGGGGTCACCGAGCTCAGGATCTCGTTCATGATCGGGAGTTCGTCGTTGGTGGCGCCGATCGAGCCGTAGTCGAACCCGCCGTGTCTGCCGTAGATGTGGAGGTAGTCCTCGGTCCAGGTCTCGATGTTGCCGACACTGATGTCCGGCACGCGCAGGTAGGACTTGGCATACATGTAGGGCTCGAGTTGCCCGTCGTCGTCGATCTGGGTGGCCACCGCCAGCATCCGTTCGACGACGCGGTGGATCACCTTCTTTGAATACTGCTTGGCCATGCTGCCGGTCTTGTCGATGGCGATGATGACCCGGGCCCGGACACCGGCGGCGTTCTTGGTGAGCAACACTTTGTGGACTTCACGTTTGCGCATATCGAGGCGTTGGCGCTTCTCGAGGGAGAGCTTTTCTTCTCCGGCAACGTTTCTGACGACGGGTTCGGACGCCGTGGGCTTGGTTGCCGGGGGCGCGGATTCCGCCGGCTTGTCGTCGACGCTCACGCCGTGTTCCCGGACCAGATCGGCGAAACCGCGGTCCCAACCGGCGCTGACGTTCCGGACCTTCCATTGACCGTTGCGCCGGTAGATCTCGCCGAGTACCGCAGCCCGCTCGGTGGTGAGCCCGCCGGCGGGAAGATCCACGGTGATGCCGGCGCCGCTGACGGTGGCGCCGAGTCGCGGCAGCGACGACAGTGCGGCGGTGAAGCCGTCATCACACGCGACCGCGATGGCGATCGTGTCGACGTCGGCGGGAATCGTGGACAGGTCTATGGCGAGGGTGGTCGGGCCTGTCAGCGCCACCGCGCCCTCGGGTGACGTCGGCTGATTGAAGAAGACGAAGTCGTTGTCGTTGCGGGTCTTGCGATTGCCGGCCAACTGGAAGGCCATCACGTCGACCATGCCGGGTTGCGCTCCCGACACCACAACGGTCAACGGGCCGGCATCGATGGAGATGTTGGCGCCACGCGTCAGGGAGACCATTGGCCCATTATCTACAGTTCCGGCAGATCTCAGGCAGCGGGTAGACCGGCGAGCGGTTGTGCGGTGCGGGCCATTCCGTAGTGGGTGCTCCAGGGGTATTCGCCGGTGGCATCGGGCCAGACCAACTGCCACGCCGAGACCTCGCCGTACACCGCCCGGGCAACGCGGAGATCGGTGGTGGTCAGGGCCTCGATCACCATGAGATCAAGATCGTCGTCGATGAAACCGGACAGACGCTCACCCGCGGTGAGTGTGCCCCCGCCCCGCGAGATCCGGTGGCCGACGGTGTTGAGGATCGACCCGGCCACACCCGGATCGAGGCCGTAGATGATCAACTCGGAATGACCGAGGGAGGTCAGCCCGGTGGTGTACGCGAGAGACGGGAACCCGGCGGCGACGTTGGCTCGGACGGCGGTGACCGTCCAATACCGCTTGGCGATCGCGCGATGGGCGAAGTCGACGGGATCGGACTGCAGGCGCATCGTGGCCTCCTTCTGAGCAGATCGGCTATGCGAGGCACCTTAATGCCCGCCTCCGACAATCGAATCCGCGCAGCAACCGAACCGCCACCGGCCCGGCCGGATAGAGTTTCGCGAATGCGTGATGTAGCGGTTGTCGTCGGTGTTCTCGCACTGATCAATGTGCTTTCCCACTTCACGTTCGACCACGCGATCACGCTGTTCGTCCCACTCGGCGCGATCGGACTGCTGATCTACGCCCGATGGCGCGGCTTCGGCTGGGACGAACTGGGTCTGGCCCGCAGTCAGCATCGCAAAGGTCTGCGGTGGGCCGCGGCGATCCTGATCCCCGTCGCGGTCATCGCGATCGGTGGCGCGCTGTTGCCCTGGACCCGATCACTGTATTTGTCGGACCACTACGACTCGGTGTCGGTCGCACTGTGGGGTGCTTTGGTGATCATTCCGCTGCAGACCGTGATCCCGGAAGAACTGCTGTTCCGCGGAGTGCTCAACGCCGCCCTGGTGCGGGTGGCGTCGGTGAGGGTTGTCTATCTGGCCGGGGCCGGATTGTTCGGGTTGTGGCACGTGTCGTCGTCGCTGGGCCTGACCGCGGGCAACGACGGCCTGACAGACCTGCTGGGGTCGGGGCTGTTCGCTCAGATCGCCGGGGTCGCAGGCGCAGTGATCGTCACGGGTGTATCCGGCCTGATCTTCATCTGGCTACGACGTCGCAGCGACAGCCTGTTGGCGCCCATGGCGTTCCACTGGGCGGTCAACGGCACCGGCGCACTCGGCGCTGCGCTGGCGTGGCAGCTGCAATGACCGGTCACGACGCGGTCAGCTTGTCCCGCAGGGCGGTCAGGTCCAGTGTCGCTGCGAGGTCGCTGATGGTCACCGCGGAAAGTTCACTGCGCCATGCCTTCTCGGCGGTGGCCATGACCTTC
This sequence comes from Williamsia sp., assembly GCF_036566845.1. GTDB lineage: Bacteria > Actinomycetota > Actinomycetes > Mycobacteriales > Mycobacteriaceae > Williamsia. Next base: position 31,895 of record NZ_DATCVM010000269.1, on the reverse strand, counting down.
GCGATGCCGCACGCGGCGCGGCACTGCTCCGGTGGGGCGGCGAGTAGGCCCTGTTGGCGGATTTCGGTGCACCGGAATGCAGGTTCGGGGCCGTCCACCGCCTGCACGACGTCGAGGACGGTGATCTCTGATGCTGCCCGGGTCAGGAGATAACCACCGTCGCGACCTTCGGTCGGATGCACCAGACCTGCACGCGCCAGCGACTGCAGGTGTTTGGCGAGGTAGGTCCTCGAGACGCCATGAAGTTCTGCCAGACGGGCTGTGGGTACGGGACCCTCGGCCTGGCTGAGCACCACGCAGCAGTGGAGCGACCACTCGACGCCACCGGAGAGCTTCATGGCGCCAACTCTAACCACGCGAAGCGCGCAACCATTCATCGAATGTGGTCGGTGCGATCCACGCGTTCGCACCCGGCGTCGGGGTGATCGCCGAGTTGTCCAGCTTGGCTCCGAAGTATCCCGCCTCGATTTCGCTGATGACCGTTCGCGGATCTCCGGTCGATGAGAACAGTCGCCGGACCAGTTCATCGATGCCGAGGGGCTCGGGTCCGGCGATCTCGACTGTCCCGCCCAGCGGGGTACCGACGACGATCTCGGCAAGATGAGTGACGACGTCGCCCGAGGCGATCGGTTGCAGGTGTGCGGGCGTTGCGTGCACGGTGTCATCCTGTGTGCCGGCGTCGGCGATTCCGGCGATGAACTCGAAGAACTGGGTGGAGCGCACGATCGAGTAGGGGATCGGCCCGGCTTTGACCAGATCCTCTTGGGCCACCTTGGCGCGCATGTACCCGGAGTCGGGGAGCCTGTCGGCACCCACGATGGACAAGATCACGTGATGCCCGACCCCTGCGGCTTCTTCGGCCGTCAGCAGGTGTTCGGTCGAGTTCCGGAAGAACGCCAGGACGTCGTTGTCTTCCCATGACGGCGAATTGGTGAGATCCACAACCACGTCGGCACCCTTGACCGCCGCGGCGATCCCGGTGCCGGTGGTGCTGTCGATACCGTCTTCGCGCCCGAGGGCGGCCACATCGTGCCCGGATCGGTCGAGTCGTTCCGCGAGCTGACCTCCGATGAGTCCCTTGCCGAAAATGACGATCTTCATACCGCACTCCTTAACTGGGATGAGTTCTATCGTAGTTTAGACGGATAGTAAGTGTCCAAGTCAACCCCCGGGTTGGTATTCAGGTGACGCCACCAATCAGTGCTGGATGGATCAGTACCGGATGATTCAGTGCTCGATGCGGTCGCGCCCGCCGACAACCCGGGACTCATCCGGATACCACCGCGCATGCACGTCAGGATGGGCACGCGTGCGGCTCTTCCAGGTGTTCTCGCCGTAGGTCGAATACAGGGGATTTGCCGGATCCTGTTCTACGCCGCGGGCATTGGTCGCGAGCTCGGCGGGCAGATCGATGGTGGGGATGACCGCGTCCAGGGCAGGACTGAAGAAATAGGGAATCGACAGTCGCTCCCGCGCTCCGGGTGGTGTCAGGACCCGATGTCTGGTGGCCCGCAGATAGCCGTGTGTTGCCACTTCGAGCATCTCGCCGATGTTGACCACAAACGCCCCGGGCAGAGGCGGCGCGTCGATCCAGCTCCCGTCGGACGCCTCGACCTGCAGTCCCGAGGATCCCTCCTCGATCAGGAGCAAGGTGAGGACACCTGAATCCTTGTGTGCGCCAACCCCTTGGTCGCCCGCCACCGCGGCGGCGGGCCGAGCCGGATAGCGCACCAGTTTGATCAATGTGGCCGGCGCGTGGGCGAACGTGTCGTCGAACAGGTGTGGGTCGGCCGAGAGGCCCGCTGCCCAGTTACGCAGCAGCCGGAGTGAGACCCCTGAGAGCGCGGCGTCGTAATCGGTGATCGCCGAACGCAATTCGGGCAGCGCGGTGGGCCACTGATTGGGACCCTGGAGGCGCATGTATCCGGAGGCGTGCGCGATGGGGGCGCGGTCGGGCCCGATGTCGATCTGCTCGCGCCAGTCGATCTCACCGTTGGTGAACTCCCCGCCGAGGCGGTTGTAGCCGCGGAAGTGGGGGCTGTTGATCATGGAGATCGACAGCTTGTCCTCATCGGGTAACGCAAAGAAGGCATGGGCGGTGGCCTGCACCCGGTTGATGAGTTGCGGGTCCACGCCGTGGCCCACGAGATAGAAGAAACCGACTTCGTGGGTGACGGCCCGAAGTTGTCCGCGGCCTTCGGGTGTTTCGAGTTCGGCCAGGTCGATCACGGGAAGCACACCAACAACGGTAGACCTCCGCGCCGAAGGGCACACCCGATGGAGTCAGTGTGATCCCAGTGCTACTCGGTGATCCCAGAGCTACTCGGTGATCACTGCGTTGCCGGACGCTGCCGGGTCGCGCAGGACCTTGCCTGCCGCGGCGAACTCCCGGACCCGGGTGGTGTCCCAGATCTGTGCCGGCACACCGCCACCGAGAAGTGCGCGGGTCAGTGCCGGGGACCCGCCGATCGGCACGTCGCTGCCGGCGATGACGATGTTCCCGTAGCGGCGGCCCTTGAGCATCGCCGGATCGGCGATGATGACCATGTGCTCGAAAAAGGTGCCGATCGTGGCGGCTTCGGCCCGGGCCAGCGTCAGATCGCGGGTGTCGCCGCAGTTCACCATGTAGATTCCCCCGGGCGCCAGCACGCGGCGTACCTGTGTCACGAACTCCTGGGTGGTCAGCGCCGGTGGGGTGAGCACTCCGGAGAACACGTCACGGATGATCAGGTCCCGGGTGCTGTCGGTGAGCGTTTCGGTGACCTCCCGTGCGTCGCCGGCGCGCAGCCGCAGGAGTGGGGCACGGGGCAGGTTGAACCACTCGCGGACCAGTTCGGTGAGTCGCTTGTCGATGTCGACGGCGACCTGCCGTGCATCCGGATAGGTGGCCGCGAGATACCGGGCCATCGAACATGCCCCGGCGCCCAGGTGCAACGCACGAAGCCGCTCGGTCGGCGGCCAGTGGTCACCGATCAACTCGGCCATCCACTGCATGTATTCGAAATCGAGGGCCGTCGGATCGGCGAGGTTGATGTGTGAACTCTGAGCACCGTTGACGGTGATCATCCAACCGTCGGTCAGATGATCACGGACCAGTTCGCAGGTACCGGTGTCGATGGGATAGACACCGGGCTTCGGTCCGTTGTCCTCGCGGGCCCGCGTCGCCCTGGTGCTGTGCGTCCGCGCGTTCTTCCGTGATCTGGCCATTGCTGTCAGTACATCCCATCGGGGTCAGTACACGTCACGCAGATAACGCTTTTCACGTTTGAGGGTGTTCACGTAGTCTTCGGCGGCATCGGGGTCGAGGCCACCGTGTTCGGCCACGACGTCATGTAGTGCGGCGTCGACGTCCTTGGCCATCTGCGACGCGTCGCCGCAGACGTAGAGGTGAGCGCCGTCGGACAGCCAGTCGAACAACTGATCGCCGTGTTCGCGCATGCGGTCCTGTACGTAGATCTTGTGTTCCTGGTCGCGGGAGAACGCGAGGTCGACGCGGGTGAGGATGCCGTCCCGCTGGAACTGGACGATCTCGTCCTCGTACATGAAGTCGGTGGCCCGGTGGTGATCACCGAAGAACAGCCAGTTGCGGCCGGCGGCGCCGCGGGCCTTGCGTTCGTAGAGGAACGACCGGAAAGGTGCCACACCGGTACCGGGTCCGATCATGATGACCGGGGTCGAGTCGTCGGTCGGCAACCGGAACGACTTGTTCTTCGACAGGAAGATGCCGGCGGTGCCGCCGGCCCTCATCCTGTCGGCCAGGAAGGTCGAGCATTGTCCGCGCCGATCGCGCTGAGCCGAGCGATGGCGGACGGCGGCCACCGTCAGGTGGACCATCCCGCGATGGGTCAGAGGACTCGACGAGATCGAGTAGACGCGGTGGGTGAGGGGCCGCAGCAGTTCGATGAGTTCGGTGGCCGACATCCGCAGGGTGGGTTCGAGGTCGAGGAGGTCGAGGACGTCCTTGCCCCACAGCCAGCCTTCGAGGGCTTCGCGTTCCTCCGTCGACAGGATGTGGACGAGTTCGGCGTCGCCTGAGCGATCGGCCATGTGGTTGATCAGTTCACGCGTCGGCAGGGAGATCTCGTATTCATGGGTGAGGAGGTCGATCAGAGTCGACTCACCGGCCCGGGTCGTGACGGTCTCGTCGGGTTCGGCGCCGATCCGCTCGATGATCGCCGTGACGAGATCGGGATCGTTGACCGGCTTGATGCCGAGTCCGTCTCCGGCCTCGTAGTCGATGTCGCTGTCGCCGAGGTCGAAGACCACGTGACGGACATCCTTGCGGGAATCTGCTCCGCGCAGTGGGCGATTGGCGACCAAAGTGGCGCCATACGGATTCTTGCGGGTCCAGGGCGAGCGTTTCGGTTTGGTCGCCGGGACGGGACCGGGGGTATCGGTGGTGACCGTCGCCGTGGCGGTGTCGGCGTGCAGGATCTCCGGCGCCTCGGTGGTGGTGTCGAGTTCGCGGAGCTTGCTCAGAGCGCGGCTCAGGACGTCTTCCCGGGTCGCGAGGGCGGTCCCGGCACCGGCGCCGGTGTCGAACCCCGCGAGGAAGCCTGACAACCACAGCCGCTCGTCTCCGGTGAATTGGGCGTCATCGGGCAGATTGGATGTCTTCATGGCTTGGTTGTGCTCTCCGAGGTCTGCGCGGGGTGCGTGCTCTGCGAACGCCTGGCGCCGCTGCTCCGTTGAAGCGGCACCGGGCGGTGCTAAGGGTACCCTCACGGGTTGTCGAGGGCCGACCCGGTGGATCTGGTGCCTCGAGTCGCGACACTAGGATGTGGCCGGTGAACTCATCGGGTGCCCACCGGGCAGCAGGGTTGGCGATCGGCTATCTCCTCGATCGTAGGTTCGGCGATCCGCGGCGATTGCATCCGGTGGCCGGGATGGGGATTTCTGCGGGCAGGCTCGAGAAGGTCCTGTACCGCGATTCGCGACTGGCGGGCACCGCCTACACCGCGGTCTGCCTGAGCACCGTGATCGGCGCCGGAATCGTCGGCCGGCGTGGTGGCGTTGTCGGGGTGGCGCTGGCCACCTGGGTTGTACTGGGCGGATCGTCGCTGGCGGACGTCGGAGATCGATTGGCCGATGGACTCGAGGCCGGTGACACCGACGCCGCGCGAGCCTTGATCCCGAGCCTGTGTGGCCGCGATCCGAACAGCCTCGACGAATCCGGCATGGCGCGCGCCGCCCTGGAATCAGTGGCGGAGAACACATCCGATTCGGCGGTGGCGCCGCTGGTGTGGGGCGCCGTGGCCGGCGTTCCCGGCCTGCTGGCCTACCGGATGATCAACACGCTCGATGCGATGGTCGGGTACCGCAACAAGCGATACGAGAACTTCGGATGGGCGAGCGCGCGACTCGACGATGCCGCGAATCTTCTGCCGGCGCGTCTGACCGCCGCCTTGGTGGTGGCGATCGGACCGAATCGGACACACGCGGTGACCGCGATCCGGCGTGATGCCTCGGCTCACCCGAGCCCCAACGCGGGTGTGGTGGAGGCATCGTTTGCCGGGGCGCTCGGTGTGTCCCTGGGCGGTGTGACCGTTTACCCGCACCGCACCGAGCAGCGGCCGGTGCTCGGGCGGGGGCCGGCGCCCACCGCGGCCGACGTACGTCGGGCGGCGCGATTGTCGCGTCGGGTGCAGGTGGGAGCGCTAGCGACCGTAGCGGTCGGACAACTTGTCGCCGCTGCCCTGATCGGCCGCCGGACCCGAACCGATCACGCCGCCGCGAACATCTGAACCGGTCCCACCGGTCGATGACGCGGCCAGCGCGTCGCGGGTCTCGCGCCCGCGTTCCCGAGGCTTCTTCACCGGTGCCCCCTCCTTGGCGGCGCGGCGCTGCTTGAACTCCGACCACGCGAAATAGCCCAGTCCCAACGGGGCCATCACACCGAACGCAATCCACTGCAGGCCGTACGACAGGTACGGTCCCGAATCGAGTTGGGGCAGGCTCATCGCCCCGAGGCCACCGGGCTGGTCTTCGTCGAGTTGGAGATAGCCGCCGGCGAGGGGGAGATCGAGGGTGGTGCCCAGGACGGCAGGGTCGATCGAATACACCTGCAGGGCACCGGCATCGACCACCGGCCCGCGTCCGGGGCTGGTGCCCTCGGCCGCGCGGATCCGGGCTTCGATCGTGACCTCATCGGTCGGCGGTGATGCCACGGGCGGCAACGCCGTGCCCTGGACGGGCTTCACATACCCACGATCGACGAGATAGGTGTTCCCGTCGGTGGCGGCGAAAGGTGTCAGGACCTCGTAGGCCGGGGAACCTTCGTCGACGTGGCGCAAGCGCACCACCGCCTCCTTGTCCGGCAGATAGGTGCCGGTGACCAGGACCTTGCGCCAGTCCGAATCATCGATCGGCTGTCCGTCGGCGTAGAGGTCGGTGATCGCAACCGGCTGCGTTGTCTCGGCCTTGCGGAGCAGATCGTTCTGATGCTCGTTGTTCGAATTCTTGCCGAGTTGCCAGGGGGCCAGGACCCAGAAGCACGCCACCGCGAACCCGACCACCACAACGGCCAGCAGAAGCCAGCCGGGCCGGAGGAATCCACGAAGCGTGCGCACCCCTATACGGTACCGAGCACGCCGATGTGGCCCTCGCCTCCCCGCCCGGTGCAGAATCCCCGGCCGGTGCAGAACCCGGCCGCACCGCGTTCCCGTGGCTACTCTTGCCTAGTGGCATGTTATTTCTCGCCACGTGCGGGCGGTGCAGACGAGCTGCCGCCGAAATCTTCGAGCGGAGAGGCTCGTATGCGAGACCTGGTCTGTCGCAAATGTGGTCAGAAATTGTCCTTCGAGAACACGCTGTGCCTGAGCTGCAAGAGCCCGCTCGGTTTTCATCTGCCATCCCGCACGATGTTCACACTCGACGAGACCGGAAGCACCGAAACCGACGGCGACGTCCTGGTGCGGTGCGCGAACTTCGGGCTGATCTCGTGCAACTGGCTGGTCTCGCCGGTGGAAGCCGGCGCGACGACACCGGACGGTGAACCGAACCCGTCGACGCTGTGTGAATCGTGCCGCCTGACCCGGACCCGTCCGGCCGATGAGGACAGCGAAGCAATCGCGGTGTTCGGGGCCGCAGAAACCGACAAGCGCCGGGTGATCCTGGAGCTGAGCGAACTGGGTCTGCCGATCGAGGGCCGCGACGTCGATCCGCAGACCGGACTGGCCTTCGATCTGCTCTCCAGCGCGAAGGAGTCGGTGATCACCGGCCATGCCGACGGTGTGGTCACCCTGGACCTGGCCGAGGGTGACGACGTCCACCGCGAACAGTTGCGGGTGTCGATGGACGAGCCGTACCGGACGCTGATCGGCCACTTCCGGCACGAGATCGGGCACTACTACCAAATGGTGCTGGTCGGCACCGGGGAGTCGCGTCCGCGGTTCGAGCAACTGTTCGGCAACCCCGATGACGACTATCAGGCGGCACTGGACCGTCACTACAGCGAGGGTCCGCCCGACGACTGGAAGGAGGACTACGTCTCGTCCTATGCGACGATGCATCCGGCCGAGGACTGGGCAGAGACCTTCGCCCACTATCTCCACATCCGCGACACCCTCGACACCGCGGCGGCCTTTGCGATGGCACCGTCGGGCGCGACGCTCGACAGCGTGCTCGTCGGAGATGTCGGGTTCGATCAGATCATCGATCTGTGGCTACCGCTGACGTGGGCACTGAACCAGATCAACAGGTCGATGGGACATCAGGACCTGTATCCGTTTGTGCTGCCGGAAAAGGTGCTGGAGAAGATGAGGTTCATCCACGGGCTGATCTCGCCCGCCCTCACCTGAGAAGAACCGTCACCTGAGGTCCGGTCACCGTCTGACGTCAGATGCGGCTGCGCACCCAGTCGAGGAGTTGGGGCATCGCGGCCTCGATCTGGGTGCGTACCTCGACGAAGCCGTCGTCGGATCCGAAGTACGGATCGGCGACGTCGCTGCCGTCCGCATCGGGATCGAAGCTGCGCAGCAACCGGGTCCGGTCACCGGCACCCAGCTTGCGGAGAGCGGCCTCGTGACCGGTGTCCATCGCGATCAGCAGATCGGCATCGAGATGTTCGGGCCCGACCTTTGCGGCGATGTGCTCGTCGTCGTAACCGGCGGACGTCAGTGCGGTGCGGGCGCGGGTGTCGGCGGGATCGCCGATGTGCCAGCCGCCGGTGCCCGCGCTGGTCACCCGAACGCTGCCGTCGAGACCGGCTTCGGTGAGCGCGTGCCGAAAGATGTTCTGGCCCATCGGCGACCGGCAGATGTTTCCGGTGCAGACAAACGTGACGTGCAGGGGCTCAGCCATGGATCAATTCTCGCAATCGCGCCACGGAGTCCGCGGTCCAGGCCGCGTCGGCACCCTCGTCGCCGACCGCATAACCCCAGTCGACAAAGATCGCCGGAATCCCGAACTGTGCCGAACCGTGCACGTCGTGGGACCGGTCGCCGATCATCACCACAGGGTGGTCGGAGACATCGGTGATCCCCAGCGAGTCCAGGGCGTGGGCGATCACATCGGACTTGCTGCGCCGGCTGCCGTCGTCGGAGGCACCGGCTATGTACCGGAAATGCGAGTCGAGGCCGAAGTGCTCGAGGATCCGGCGAGCGGTGGTCTGGCTCTTCGACGTCGCAACCGCCATCGGACGACCGGCGCTGGTCAGGTCTGCCAGCAGTTCGGCCATGCCGTCGAAGACCGAGTTCTCCAGCCAGCCGAGGTCGACGTAGCGCTCCCGGTACGCACTCATCGCCGTCTCGACGTCCGCATTATCGAGGCTCAACCCGCGCAGGCTGTCGATCATCGGTGGACCGGCCAGCCCGGCGACCAGCGCCGGATCGGGCTCGGGAGCTCCGACCGCGGCGAGTGCATGCCGGAAGCTCTTCTCGATGCCGTCGAACGAATCGGTGATCGTTCCGTCGAGGTCGAACAGGAGAATGGTCGCGGGATCGGCGGGGTCGGGAAGGTCTGGTCTGTTGATCGAACTCACGGGTCCATCCTGCCCGTAGGCTCGACAACTGTGAAATCGGAGATACGAGACCCCGTGCCGGCCGAACCGGTGTTGACCGACTTGGGCCGTCACGGCGACGCCGACGCCGAACCCGGGTTGATCGATTTTGCGGTCAATGTCCGCGGCGGCACCCCGGCCTTTGTTCTCGACGCGCTCGCGCGACGACTCGGCGACCTGGCCGCCTATCCCGGCGCCGGAGATCAGCAGCGTGCGGTGGAGGCGATTGCGCGGCGCCACGACCGGGATCCGTCCGAGGTGATGGTGCTGGCCGGAGCGGCCGAGGGTTTTGCGTTGTTGCCCGAGTTGGCGCCCCGCCGGGCCGCGCTCATCCAGCCGTCGTTCACCGAACCGGAGCGGGCCCTGCGAGCCGCCGGGATCGCCATCGATCAGGTGGTCTTGCCGCCGCCCTGGACGCTGGTTCCGGAACTGGTGCCCGAGGACGCGGATCTTGTGGTCCTCGGCAATCCCACCAACCCGACGTCGGTGCTACACCCGCGGCAGACCATCGAGGCGCTGCGTCGCCCCGGTCGCGTGATCGTCGTCGATGAGGCGTTTGCCGACGTGGTGCCGGGGGAGCCGGAGAGCCTGGCCGCCGTCCGCGCCGACGACATTCTGGTGCTGCGCAGCATCACCAAGACCTTTGCGCTGGCTGGTCTGCGAGCCGGGTACATCCTCGGTTCCCCTGAGCTTCTCGCGCGCCTCGGTCGTCGGCGTCCACACTGGCCGTTGGGCACGTTGCAGCTCGCCGCACTCGAACTCTGCGCGGGTGAGGTGGCCGCCGAGTATGCCCGTGCCGAGGCGATGTCGGTTGTCGAGCAACGGGATTGGATGATCAACGCGCTCACCGCCGCGGGCATCGTGGTGGTCGGGCAGCCATCGGCGTCGTTTGTGACGATCTCGGTGGCCGACGGAACCGCCGTCAAGGCGGCGCTGCGGGCGCATGGATATGCGGTGCGCAGTTGCGCCAACTTCGTCGGAATGGACGCGGACCACCTGCGGCTTGCGGTCCGGGACCCCCAGACCGTCGACGGATTGGTCGACGCATTCGGAAAGGTGTTGAGATGACGACATTGGCCGAGGTGATCGCGATCATCGAGCGCGCATATCCGATCCGGCTGGCGGAGAGCTGGGACTCGGTGGGCCTGGTCTGCGGTGATCCGGACGACGGCGTCACCTCGGTGCTGTGCTGTGTCGACGTGACCGATGCCGTTGTCGAGCAGGCTCTGGAATCCGGTGTGGATCTTGTTGTCGCCCATCACCCGTTGCTGTTGCGTGGTGTCGACACCGTCGGCACCCACACCCCGAAGGGACGCCTGGTCCATCGCCTGATCAAGGGCGGATGCGCGCTCTACACGGCGCACACCAACGCCGACTCGGCGAACCCCGGTGTTTCCGACGCGTTGGGTGCGTTGCTGGGACTCACCGACACTCGACCGCTCGACCCCAAACCCGCCCAAGCGATGGACAAGTGGTCGGTGTTCGTTCCGGCCGACGATGCGGCCGCCGTCCGTGAGGCGATGTTCGACGCGGGTGCCGGTGAGATCGGTGAATACAGCCACTGCTGCTGGAGCACGTCCGGCATCGGCCAGTTCCTGCCGGGGACCGCCGCCGAACCTGCGATCGGGCGACGCGGAGAAGTGAGCCGGGTCGCGGAGGATCGCGTCGAGATGGTCGCTCACCGCCGGGTCCGCTCACGGGTCCTGACGGCCCTGCGGACCGCGCATCCCTATGAAGAGCCGGCCTTCGATCTGATCGAGTTGGCGCCCGCACGTGGGGACGAGGGGTTGGGGCGAGTCGGGGAACTCCCCGAACCGATGACTCTGGCGGAGTTCACGACGCGGGTGGCCCGCGCGCTGCCCGCCTCGGCCGTGGGGATCCGGGCGGCCGGTGAGCCGGAGATGACCATCAGGACCGTTGCGGTCTGCGGCGGCGCCGGTGATTCGATGCTGGCCACCGCGCGATCGGTGGGTGCCGACGTCTACGTCACCGGAGACCTGCGGCATCACCCGGTGGACGAGCACCTGCGCGGTGGCGGTCCGGCCCTGATCGACGCCGGCCACTGGAGCACGGAGTTCCCGTGGTGCCGGCAGGCCGCGGACCTGCTGGCCGGCGCCGTACCCGGGCTGGTCACCGCGGTGTTCTCCCAGCCGACAGATCCGTGGACAATTCACCGGAGCGGCCACTGACGTGCAGTACCGCGTACGGTTGCAAAAATGTCATCACCGGCGCCTGCGGGCGCCGAACGGCTTGTTGATCTGGCCCGCGGGACCGGACATTAGTAGAGGAATGAAGGAACACTGGTGAAAGCAGATCCGGCCGACCAGCGATTGATGTTGGACATTGCCGATGTCGATGCGGAGTTGCATCGAATCGAACACCGGCGGTCCACGTTGCCCGAACTCGCCGAACTGGTCCAGCTCGAAGAACAGCTGAGCACGCAGCGGGACGAGGCCGTGCGCGCCCAGATCGCCGCCGAGGACCTGCAGCGGGAGGCACGGCGGCTCGACAACGAGATCACGTCGATGTCGATGCGTGAGGAGAAGGACAACCAGCAGTTGGCCGCGGGCACACTGCCTTCCAAGCAGCTGAGCGAATTGGAGCACGAGGTCACCGGGCTGATCCGCCGTCGCGGACTGCTCGAAGACGAATTGCTCGACGTGATGGAACAGCAGGAGGCCGTCGACGCCGATGAACAGCGGGCCTCCGCCATGACCAACCACACCCAGCGCCAGATCGACGAGGTGGCCACTCGACGCGATGCGGCGTTGGAGAAGCTCGCTCAGGACGAGGCCGCCGTCCGTGAGAAGCGCGCGGCGATCATGGCCAACGTCAACGCCGACCTGATGGCCATCTACGACAGGCAGGTCAAGGCCGGCCGCGTCGGTGCCGGATTGCTCCGGGCCGCGCGCTGTGGTGCCTGCCGGATGGAACTCGACCGTGGTCTGCTCAGCCGGATCAACGCCACCCCGACGGACGACGTGATCCGCTGTGATGAATGCGGCGCCATCCTGGTGCGCACCCACGAATCGGGATTGGCTTCTTCGTGAAGGTGATCGTCGAGGCCGATGGCGGCAGCCGGGGTAACCCCGGACCGGCCGGTTATGGCGCCGTGGTGTTCGACGCCGACCGGTCGTCGGTTCTGGCGGAACGCAAAGAGGCGCTGGGGATCGCGACCAACAACGTCGCCGAGTACCGCGGTCTGATCGCCGGGCTGTCAGCGGCAGAGGAGGTCGGCGCCGACGAGGTGTCCGTCCGGATGGATTCGAAGCTCGTGGTCGAGCAGATGTCGGGGCGCTGGAAGATCAAGCATCCGGACATGATTCCGCTGGCGGCACAGGCGAAGTCGATCGCATCCGGCTTCTCCCGCGTCGATTACACCTGGATCCCGCGGAATCAGAACTCCCATGCGGACCGGCTGGCCAATGAGGCCATGGACGCGGCGGCCTCCGGGGAACCGGTGGCGGCGGCCGCCGAACCAGTGGCGGAACCAGCCGCCAAGCCGGTCAGCGCACCGGGCTGGAATGGTGCGCAGGGTGCCCCGACCCGGATGTTGTTGCTGCGACACGGACAGACACCGTTGTCGATCGAACGACGGTACTCGGGGCGCGGCAATCCGGAGCTGACCGAACTGGGACGGGATCAGGCGGCCCGCGCGGCCAAGCGATTGTCGGCCCGCGCCCGCACCGCATCGGGCGCGCCGGGGATCTCGGCGGTGATCTCATCACCGCTGGGCCGGGCCCGCGACACGGCGGAGGCGGCTGCGTCGGCGCTGGGTGTGTCGGTTGTCGTGCACGATGGTCTGATCGAAACCGACTTCGGTGACTGGGAAGGGCTGACGTTCACCGAGGCCGCACAGCGAGATCCCGAACAACACAAGGCGTGGATCGGCGACACCGGTATCGCTCCGCCAGGGGGCGAGAGTTTTGACACCGCCACCAAGCGAATCCTGAAGGCGCAAGCGGAGATCGTCGACCAGTACGGCGCCGGTGAAGTACTGGTGGTGTCTCACGTGACGCCCATCAAGGTGCTCCTGCGAGCGGCACTCGGTGCGGGATCGTCGATTCTCTACCGGTTGCACCTCGACCTGGCGTCGCTCAGCATTGCCGAGTTCTATCCCGACGGCGGCGCATCGGTACGGCTGGTCAACGACACAAACCACCTGGGCGAGATCTGACCCGCCGACCGTGCCCTTCCGTCCGTCGAGCGTGCCCTTGCGTCCGTCGAGCGTGCCGCTGTGTCCTGAACGGTCGGGACAACAAGCCCACTCGTTCGAAAGAAGGTCCCGGTCAACGGGTTTGGGGTCCCGGTCAGGGGGTTCAAGGGCCCGGTGAACGGGCTGAAGGGCCCGCTCGATGTGAGCGGGACCCTGCGGCCCGTGATCAGCTCGCGCGCGATTGTTCCTCGGGGAGGACCGCGTCGCGGTCGGCCTGTTCGAATCCCGGCCGGTTGCTCCCGATGAACGCGTAGAGCCACGATGCGATGGCGGCGAAGCGGTTTCGGAAACCGATCAGATAGAACAGGTGGACCGCCAGCCACGTGATCCACGCGAACATTCCACGGAAGCGGATCTTCTCGTTGACGGCAACCACCGCGCTGAAACGACTGATGACAGACATGCTGCCCTTGTCGCGGTACGTGAACGCGGTGCCCGGCAGCTTCTTTCGGCTGATGACGTCGGCCGCGTGACGGGCCTCCTGCATGGCGACCGGGCTCTGGCCCGGGTAACCGTTCAGTGAGGTCATGTCGCCGATCGCGTACACATTGGCGTAGCCGCCCACGGTGAGGTCGTTGTTGATGAGAATCCGTCCCGCACGATCGGTGTCCGCGCCGGTCGCCTCTGCCAGGATGGCGGTGAAACCGCTGGCCTGCACGCCCGCCGACCAGATGATGGTGTCGGCCGCGATCTTTCGGATGGCCGCGCCCGCGCCGATCTTGACGGTGACACCGTCGGAATCCATGTCGGTGACAAGCGAATTGAGCAGGAGCTCCACACCGCCCGCCTCGAGCGACTTCCTGGCGTAGGCCGACAGCGAACCGCCGTAGACGGGCAGTGCGTCGCCGGCGCCCTCGACGAGGTAGACCGAGACGTCGTCCCGCTTGTAGTAGCGGGTTGCCAGTTCCCGGATCTGGCCGGCGACCTCGACACCGGTGGGTCCGGCTCCGACGATCACAAAGCTCAGCAGTCGGCGACGAAGGTCGTCGTCGGTGGTCTGCGCGGCCGCCTCGAAGTTCTGGCGGATCTGGGTCCGCAGCCGGGTTGCGTCGTCGATCGTCTTGAGTGCATAGGAGTACTGCGCGAACTCGTTGCGCCCGAAGTACGACTGCGTCGCGCCGGTGGCGGCGATCAGATAGCGGAATCGCACGGTCTCGGTGCCGGTGTCGTTACGGAAGTGCAAGACCCCGGCGTCGGGATCGACGTCGGACACCGTGCCGAGCCGGACCTCGACGTTCTTGTGCTTCTTCAGGATGTTCGCGATGTCGGGTGCGATCTCTTCGCTGGACAGAACGCCCGTCGCGACCTGGTAGAGCAGCGGCTGGAAGAGATGTTCGGGAGTGCTGGATATCAACACGACGCGCAGTCCGGTCTTGGCCAGCCGCTGGGCGGCCGTGAGTCCACCGAATCCCGAACCCACGATGGCCACGTCGGCCTCGAGGTGTGTGGGAACGCTGTGCGGTGTGGGCATGGTGTTCATGATCCTTTTATCTCTTGGTGACAACTGCTTTTCATGTATATCGCAATTAACTAAAGATATAATCCCACTTCAGGCCAAGATCAAACCCATTCTGAAGATAGAACTTATCTGGATCGCTCATATAAGCTGGTCGCATGGAACTTCGCCAGTTGACGTACTTCGTGGCCGTCGCCGAAGAGCTGAGCTTCAGTCGGGCCGCGGCTCGCTGCTTCATCTCGCAATCGGCGATCAGTCACCAGGTGGCCCGGCTCGAGCACGAGCTGGGCTCGAAGCTGATCGCCAGATCGACCCGGACCGTGCGTCTGACAGACCTCGGCGCGCAGGTGCTGCCACTGGCTCAGCAGATGATCCGGCTGGAATCGATGATCACGGCGACCGCGCGCACACCGGGTGGGCGGGTACGTATGGCAGCCAACATGTCATTTGCTCAGCAGTCCCTGGCCGCCATCGCCAAGCTGCGCACCGAACATCTCGACGTCGAGATCGAGTTCATCATCAAGAGCTTCGATCAGCGGATCGACGCGGTACTGGGCGGCGACGTCGACCTCGCACTGATCCGTGGTGGCCTGGAACGGCCGGGGCTGGCGATCGAACCCCTCTGGGTCGACGACCTGGTGGTGGCGATGTCGCAGCGGCATCCGCTGGCCGGCGCTGCGGAAGTGGGACTGGCCGAACTGGGCGAGTATCCGCTGCTGCTGCCGTCTGCACGTGATCAGGTGTTGTTGCACAACGTGATCCGCGACGCATTCGACCGCCACGGGCTCGACCGCCCACGTCAGGCCCCGCCGCTGCCGGTGGACCACACCGCGACCATGGAATTGCTCAACCACCCCGAGGAGTGGACGGTGCTTTACGAACGCACACCGCTGGCGGGGATCGCCTTCACCCGGGATACCGAACGCGCACTGCGGGTTCCGGTGTCGGCGGTGGTCCGGGCGCCCTCCGGTCAGTCGGAGATCGTCAACGACCTGATCGCGGCGCTGCGCTCGGTCCGGGAAGACCTGATCGCGGGGGAGGAGGAGTCGGCTACGTGACGAGCCACAGTGCGACCACGGAGGACACCAGGGTCAGCGGAACGGTCACCAGACCCACCGCGGTGAACTCGGCGACCTTGACCGGGTGGCCCTGCTTGCTGACGAGATTGCGCCACAACAGGTTTGCCAGCGATCCCAGGTAGGTCAGGCTCGGGCCGATGTTGACCCCGAGCAGCATCGCCAGGATCAGAGCGGCCGGTGCGCCGCCGCCCAGTGCCGCGAGCATCAGCAGGGTGGCCGGGATGTTGTTGATCACGTTCGCGGCGATGGCCGCGACGCCGGCGACGATGAGCAGATCGAGCAGCCCGGTCCCGTCGGGCAGCAGATCGGCGAGCCGACCTCCGATCGCACCATCGGAGATGCCGGCCACCAGCACACCCAGTGCGCACACGAACAGCAGGAAACCGGGTTGCGCCGACATGGCGAGGGCTCGGACGCCGCACGTCCGGCCTCGCCACGCCAGGGACGCCATCGCGACCGCGCCGGCCACCGCACACCACACCGGCTCGATACCGACGAGGGAACTCACGCCGAACGCGGCCAGCGTCGCGGCGAGGACGATGAGCGGGGCGCGCGGCGCCGGGCCGGGTTCGTCGAGAACGTCGGGGCCCGGTGCCACCGCCAGATCGGTACGAAAGTACCAGCAGAACAATCCGAACTCGACGATGAGCGTCACCAGCCAGGGCAGCGCCATCAAGGCGGTGAACTCGACAAAACCCAGGCCGGTCGCGGCAAAGGCGAGGAGATTGGTGAGGTTGGAGACAGGCATCAGTGTCGACGCCGAATTGGCAAGCGTTACGGTCGCGTAACTGTGCGGACGGGCCGGCACCCGCAGCGCCGACGTCATCGACAACAACACCGGGGTCAGCAGCAGGACGGTGGCATCGAGGCTGAGTGCGGCAGTGGTGATCGCTGCTGCGGCGAACACCAGGCCGAACAACCGGTGCCCGGTCGGGTGACCTGCGCCACCGGGCGACGCCGCCCGGTGGGCGATCAGCCGGGCCACCCAGTCGAAGACGCCGAGGGCGGAACAGGCGAAGGAGATCACCAGCAGCGCCGCCAGGAACAGCACGGTCGACGACAACTCTCGCAGCTCGTCCCATGCGCGGTCGGGTTCGACCACTCCGAGGACAACAGCCGCAACCGCCGCGGGGACCGCGACCGCGGCCTCTGACAGGCCTCGCGGTCGCCAGACGGCCAGTCCCAGTGCGGCCACCATCAGAACCACCGCGACAACATCCACGTCGCAATGTTGCGGCATATCCCGGACCACGCACCAATCCGGCACCGGGCACCCGATCCGGCATCGGGCAGCAATGCATGGATCCGGGACCGGAGAACGTACAGTGATGATGCGAACGAGCCGGCTGGGCGGCTGCGGTCGCGGGGACAATCGCTTGTGCGGTGCGCCCGTGATCGAGGAAAGTCCGGACTCCACAGAGCAGGGTGGTTGCCAACAGCAACCCGAGGTGACTCGCGGGACAGTGCCACAGAAAACAGACCGCCGGCGCAAGCCGGTGAGGGTGAAACGGTGCGGTAAGAGCGCACCAGCATCACGGGTGACCGTGATGGCTCGGTAAACCCCACCCGGAGCAAGGTCGAAGGTCGCACCAGGCAACTGGTGCGGCTGCGCAGGTGTTCGAGGGCTGCTCGCCCGAGCCTGCGGGTGGACCGCTCGAGGTACCCGGCGACGGTGTGCCCAGATGGATGGCCGCTGCCGACCTTCTGGTCGGTACAGGATCCGGCTTACAGGCCGGCTCGTTCGCCCCGCCTGCAGGCGCCGATTCTCCGGCGCCGAGCCCGCCGCCCGCTAGTGTTGGTGCGGTGCAACGGATACTTCGCGCCGCAGACATAGATTTTGGTGCCATCCGCACCGACCTGGGTTTGTCGGAAGATTTCGGGGCCGCTGCCGCGGCCGAAGCGGAGGTCGCCGCGGATCGTTGCGCCGCCCATCGCGACGACCGGACCGACCTGCCGCTGGTGACCATCGATCCGCCCGGTTCCGTGGACCTCGACCAAGCCGTCCACATCGCCCGGGACGGCGAGGGCTTCGTGGTGCACTACGCGATCGCCGATGTCGCCGCGCTGGTGCGGCCCGGCGGACCCCTCGACCTCGAGACCCGTCGTCGGGGTCAGACCATCTACTTCCCGGACGGTAACGTCCCGCTGCATCCGCGGGCGCTGTCGGAGGACAGCGGCTCGTTGCTCCCTGATCAGATCCGCCCGGCGGTGCTGTGGCGGATCGCGGTCGACGCCGCGGGCCATCCGACGTCGGTGGACGTTCGCCGGGCGCTGGTGCGGTCGGTGGCCCGGCTGGACTACGAAGCGGTGCAGGCCGATGCCGACGCGGGACGACTGCATCCGTCCATCGAGGCGCTCCCGGATTTCGGAGAGCTGCGGCAGCGGCTCGCGATCGAACGGGGCGCAGTGGAACTGGGACTGCCCGAACAGGATGTGATGCGCGACGGCAACGGTGCCTGGCAGTTGGTGGTGCAACCGCGAACCAGGGCCGACATGTGGAACTCGCAGGTGTCGTTGCTGACGGGCATGTGCGCCGGGCAGATGATGCTGGACAACAAGGTCGGGTTGCTGCGCACCTTGCCCTCTGCCACCGACGATGCGGTGGAGGTGTTCCGGGCCGCCGCGAACGCACTGAATGTTCCCTGGCCGCAGAATGTTTCGCCGGGCGCGTTCCTGGCCGGCCTGGATCCGCAGTCGCCCCTCACCCTCGCGGTGATGTCGGATGCGACCACCTTGCTGCGGGGGAGCGACTACCTCCCGATGTTGGGTGCGATCCCGGACGATGCGGTGACCACCCATGGTGGGATCGCCGGCGTCTACGCCCACGTCACCGCGCCGCTCCGGCGGCTGGCGGACCGCTTTGCCACCGAGACCTGCCTGTCGCTGACCGCGGGACGGCCGGTGCCCGACTGGGTGTGCGACGCGTTGCCCACTTTGCCGGAGGTGATGAAGAGCTCGAGTTCGGTTGCGAGCAAAGCTGATCGGGCGAGCCTGGACATGGCCGAGGCGATCCTGCTCGCCGACCGGGTCGGTGAGACTTTCACTGCGACCGTGCTGCACGCTGCCCGCGGCAAGCGGCCCGCGCAGATCTTCATCGCCGATCCGGCGGTGTTCGCCACCTGCACCGGCGATCCACCCGAGGGTCATCAGGTGCAGGTGACCCTCACCGCCGCCGACGCGCAGGCGCCGAAACTCTTGTTCACAGCAGAGACTTAGCCTTTCGGTACGCGCGCATCGCGGTGGCCGCGGCAAATTGTTCGCGGGCGTCGAGGCGTCCGTAGACAAATGCATCCGCCGTGGAGATGCCCGAGCCCGACGCCAGCTGGGCCAGATGCTCCCGGCTCACCTCGGCGTCGTGGAAATCGCCGAGCGCCGCCTGCTCTTGTTTGGCCTGCTTGGCGATCTTCTTGTGCTTCTTGGTACCGAGCCGGTCAGCGGAGTCGGTGGTGTACCGCAACTGTTTTGCCCGCTTGCGGATGGTGTGCAACTGCTCGATCCACTCCGGGGATTCAACCGCCAGGGTCTTGAGTTTGCGTTGCGCCTTGCGGACCCGCTCGGCGCTGCGGGCCACGGCCTGGTCGAGGGCCTTGGTCGCCGTCAGATCGGCGTCGGGGCCGGGTTGCGGTTCGGCGACGGTCCGGTCCAGCTCGTTGAGCAACTCGAAGTATCGAGCCGATTTCAGGTACTCGAGCACGAATTCGACGGTCGACTCACAGGTCTTGATCTGGTCGTCGATCAGCGCGGTGACGATGGTCGGCGGCGCGGATTCGGCCGAGAGCAGACCTCGGTTCCGCTCGAGCTGTACCTCGGCGTCGCGCGCGTCGCCGAGAATGCCTGCCAGATACTTCAATTCGCCTTCGAGATGGCCGATCACGTCGCCGTGCAGCACCTCGGGGAACGACCTCAGGACGCTGCGGGCGCGCCGGGTTGCCACCCGCATCTGGTGCACCGAATCCGGAGCGCTGATCCGGACCAGCGGGTCCTGCGCGACGAGATGGTCACGGTGAGCGGCGAGTTCGGCGATCACGAGCTCGAGTGCCGAGAGCTTCTTGCCCGACGATTTCTTGCCGCCGCGTGAGACCCCGCTGCCCGCGTCGGCGGAGGTGGGTGTGGGACCGATCGCCCGGGCGAGCTTTGACGCGCTCGTCGCAGTGCGGGCGCCCTGCGACCGCAACAGCTCGTCGGCGGCTTCGAGCAGCTTCACGTCGCCGGTCACCAGTTCCAGCTCCCACTCGTTCCACGACTGCGCGTGACCGTGGGACAACAGCGATTGGGTGGACACGGTGTCCTCGCACAGCACGGCGAGCACCTGCCCGTCCGAATCGTGCAATTCGGTGATGCGGCGAACCGTGGAGATGGTCGCGATCGGGGACAGTCGCCGCCCTCGGACGTGGACCTGCACATGGTCGGTGAGGTCGGACGGGACAACAACTTCGGAGAACGGGTCAGCGGCGTGCTCCAACGGCACGTGCATCTCTCGGCGGCCGATGCCCTCGCCGATCGGTGGCCGCTTGAGGTGCCAGCCCTCGTCGTGGCCGCCCTCACGCCGTCGCAGTGTGATCTTGTTGCCGGCCAGATCGAGTGCATCGGTGTCGTAATAGGTCGCGTCGAGATGTTCGATCACCGGACCCGACACCGAGTGCACCGCTTTCAGCACCGTCAAATCGGGGACTGATGTGTGGTCGTCGAGGTCGTATTTGAGCTCGACTTCGGTGGTCTCCGTGGCTGTGGTCTCCGTGGCGCTCATCGCTGGTGGTCCCTTTCACATGACTCGCCGACTCCGGCAAAACGGTCGGTTGCCTCGATCAGATGATGCCGGATGCCGGGTTCGAATGACGCATGCCCGGCATCGGCAACGATGTGTAGCTGCCCGGCCGGCCAGGCCCGATGCAGATCCCACGCGCTGCGGGCGGGGCACACCACGTCGTACCGGCCCTGCACGATGACGCCGGGGATGTCGGCGATCAGGTGGGCGTTGTCGAGGAGCTGGCCGTCGTCGAGGAATCCACCGTTCATGAAGTAGTGGTTCTCGATGCCGGCGAACGCGAGGGCGAACCGTGCCGGGTCGTCGACCTTGTCGTCGTCGGGTTTCGGGAGCAGGTGGCTGGTGGTCTGTTCCCACGTGGTCCACGCAAGCGCGGCCCGGACCGCCTGCTCGTGGTCGTCGCCCGTCAGCAGACGGTGATACGCCGCCACCAGATCCCCGTCGCGTTCCGACTCGGGGATGGGCTCGAGGTAGCCCTCCCACCGATCCGGATAGATGTTCGCCGCGCCGCCGTTGTAGTACCAGTCGATCTCGCTGCGGCGGAGCAGGAAGATGCCACGCAGAACCAGCTCGGTGACCCGCTCCGGATGACGCTGCGCGTAGGCCAGCCCCAGTGTGGAACCCCAGGAACCACCGAACACCTGCCACTGCTCGATCCCGAACTGCTCGCGCAGCAACTCCATGTCGGCGATCAGGTGTTCGGTGGTGTTGACCGACAGGTCGGCGCCGTCCGCGATGTGCGGGGTGGACTGTCCGCAGCCCCGCTGGTCGAACAGGATGATGCGGTAGGCGTCCGGGTTGAAGAACTGCCGCTGGAGCGGGGCCGTGCCACCACCCGGACCGCCGTGGACGAAGATCGCCGGCTTGCCCTCGCGGTTACCGCTCTGTTCCCAGTAGATCTGTTGTCCGTCACCGACATCGAGATGTCCCGTGGCGTAGGGCTCGATCCGAGGGTAGAAGTCGCGCATGACTCCACCCTATGCGGGTCGGGACAGCTTGGGCGGCGACATCGGCCCCTGGGAGGGTCAGTAGGAGTGCTCGGGGCCGGGGAACTGGCCGCGCCGGACCTCGTCTGCGTACTGCTCTGCTGCACGGCGCAATTCGCCACCGACATCGGCATAGCGCTTGACGAACTTGGCGGTCTTGCCGTGTGTGAAACCGGCCATGTCCTGCCACACGAGGACCTGGGCGTCGGTCTCGTGGCCGGCGCCGATACCGATGGTCGGGATGGTGAGCTTGCGGGTGATCTGTCCGGCGAGGTCGGCGGGGACCATCTCCATCACGACGGCGAATGCGCCGGCCTCCTGGACGGCGATCGCGTCGGCGATGAGCTGATCGGCGCCATCGCCACGGCCCTGGACGCGGAATCCGCCGAGTCCGTTGACGCTCTGCGGAGTGAAGCCGATGTGGGCCATGACCGGGATGCCGGCCGCGGTCAGCGTCGCGATCTGATCGGCGACGCGTTCACCGCCCTCGAGCTTCACGGCGTGCGCGCCGCCCTCCTTGAAGAAACGGATGGACGATTCGAGGGCCTGCTGCGAGCCGGCCTCGTAACTGCCGAAGGGGAGGTCGGCCACGACCAGCGCGTGTGGGGCACCCTTCACGACACCGCGGACCAGCGGGAGCAGTTCGTCGATGCTGACCGGGATGGTGGTGTCGTAGCCGTACACCACGTTTGCCGCCGAGTCGCCGACGAGCAGGACGGGGATCTGTGCGTCGTCGAAGATGCGCGCGCTGGAGTAGTCGTAGGCGGTGAGCATCGACCATTTCTCGCCTTCAGATTTCATCTGGGCGAGGTGGTGCACGCGGGTTGCGCGGCGACGGGGAGAAGAAGGATCAGCTGCGGCGGAAGTTTCCGAGGGCGCAGCGCCATATACCGAGGTTTCGGACATCATTGTCTCTTTCGTGCCTCGAGTCCTGCATCCGCAGGTACCCGGGTGGGTGGATGACCCCACCAGTGTGGCACTGCGGGTCGACCAGGGAAACGCCTGGTGGTGTGCAATTTGTCACAGCTGCGGCACCCCTTCGGCGCGGAGGCCGGCCGATAGGTCGTCCGGTGTGGAGCCGCCCCGTGGCACGATGTGCCTGGTGAAGAGGCGAAGCCGCGGCGGCCCGCGAATCCTGCGCGGTATGACCGCCATCGCGGTGGCAGTTGTGGCTGTGGCCGGGTGCAGTACGGATCCCGATGGTTCCGCCCAGTCCGCGACCTCCGGTTCGAGTGTTGCGCCCACGCCGTCGCTCGACCGTTTCTACGGCCAGCAACTCCACTGGGAATCGTGCGACGACTACGCCGACCAGGAGGCGTACGGATATCCCGCGGACCGCACGGACTGTACGACCGTCACGGTTCCCGTCGACTACGACAACCCCGACGGTGAGTCGGCCCGGCTCGCCCTGCTGCGGGTGCGGGCGAGCGGCGACAAGATCGGTTCGTTGCTGATGAATCCCGGGGGGCCGGGCGGATCGGGCGTGGAGTACATGGCGGGGCGCGGGGCGGATCTCTCCGCACTCGAGCTCGGCGACCGATTCGATCTGATCGGCTTCGACCCCCGCGGTATCGGTAGGTCGACCCCGCAAATCCGTTGTCTCACAGACGCCGAACGCGATGAGCAGCGGGCGGTGACCCTGGCCGACATGACCCCGGAGGGCATCGCCGAACAAGAACAGGAAGCCAAGGACACCGCAGGCAAGTGTGAGCAGGAGATGGGTTCGGAGTTTCTCGCCCACGTGGGGACCGCCGATGTGGTCAAGGATCTCGACGTGCTGCGGGCGGTGCTCGGCGACGACGAGCTCAACTATCTCGGGTACTCCTATGGCACCCGGATCGGGGCGGCGTATGCCGAGGAGTTCCCGACCAGGGTGAGGGCGATGGTCAACGACGGCGCCGTCGATCCGGCGGCGGATCCGGTGGAGGACACCGTCAAACAGATGGCCGGATTCCAGTCCGCCTTCGACGCGTTCGCCGCGGATTGCGCAGCCGGTGGCGGGTGCCCGCTGGGGGACGACCCGGTACAGGCGACAACCCGTTTCCAGGAACTCGCGCGGCCGCTGATCGACTCGCCGGCGCCGACGGGACTCGGGCGGACCCTGAGCTACGAGGACGCGATCACCGGAGTCGTCCAGGGCCTCTACTCCGATGGCCTGTGGGATCCACTGCGCGAGGGGCTGGTTCAGCTGACCCGCGGAAACGGTGACACGCTGCTCCGACTCGCCGACATGTACGAGGGACGCGACAGCGACGGCCACTACGCGAACATGGCCGATGTGTTCACCGCGGTGCGGTGCGTCGACGATCCGCCGATCACCGATCAGGCGACCCTCGACCGACTCGACACCGAAGGGCGCCGGGCGGCCCCGTTCTCGGACGACGGCCGGGGCACGGGCGTCGGGGTCCGCGACGCATGCGCGTTCTGGCCGGTTCCGCCCACCAGCGCACCGCACGAGCTCGACGTGGAGGGCCTCCCGACGACGGTGGTCGTATCCACCACAAACGACCCGGCCACGCCCTACGAAGCCGGTGTCACGCTTGCGAAGTCGTTGAATGCCAGGCTCATCACCTTCGAGGGCGACCAGCACACAGCGTCTCTGGAGGGCAAGGATTGCGTCGACGATGCGGTCATCGCGTATTTGGTTGATCTCACATTGCCGGATGAGGGACTCAGATGCTGAGAAAGTGGCGCGAAATCCCCAGGGTATTCTGGATGAAGCGCATCCGTAACACGCATTTAACAGGGCACTTCTAGGCTCATTTGTCATGGATCGCCAAAAAGAATTCGTGCTCCGAACACTCGAAGAGCGCGACATTCGCTTTGTTCGCCTCTGGTTCACCGACGTGCTGGGGTACCTGAAGTCGGTTGCCATTGCGCCCGCCGAGCTCGAAGGTGCTTTCGCCGAGGGCATCGGCTTCGACGGCTCGGCGATCGAGGGCTTCTCGCGGGTGTCGGAAGCCGACACCATCGCCAAGCCCGATCCGTCCACCTTCCAGATCCTGCCGTGGACCACCAGCGCCGGCCGTCATCACTCGGCGCGGATGTTCTGCGACATCGTCATGCCCGACGGCGAACCGTCCTGGGCTGATTCGCGGCATGTCCTGCGGCGCCAGCTGAACAAGGCGGCCGATCAGGGCTTCAGTTGCTACGTCCATCCCGAGATCGAGTTCTTCCTGCTGAAGAACCCGCCATTGCTCGACGGATCGGTCCCGGTTCCCGCGGACAACGGCGGCTACTTCGATCAGGCCGTGCATGATTCGGCCCCCAACTTCCGCCGTCACGCGATCGACGCGCTCGAGTCGATGGGCATCTCGGTCGAGTTCTCGCATCACGAGGGCGCGCCCGGTCAGCAGGAGATCGACCTGCGGTACGCGGACGCGCTGTCGATGGCCGACAACGTGATGACCTTCCGTTACGTCGTCAAGGAGGTCGCGATCTCCGAGAACGTGTGGGCCACGTTCATGCCGAAACCGTTCTCGCAGCACGCCGGTTCGGCGATGCACACGCACATGAGCCTCTTCGAAGGCGATACCAACGCCTTCCACAATCCAGACGACCCGATGCAGCTCTCGCAGACCGGTAAGCAGTTCATCGCCGGCATCCTGCATCACGCCGACGAGCTCAGCGCCATCACCAACCAGTGGGTCAACAGCTACAAGCGCCTCATCCACGGCGGTGAAGCTCCGACCGCGGCGAGTTGGGGCGCGGCCAACCGCTCCGCACTCATCCGGTTGCCGCTCTACACCCCGAACAAGGCATCGTCGCGTCGGATCGAGGTACGCAGCCCCGACTCGGCCTGCAACCCGTACCTGACGTTCGCGGTTCTGCTGGCGGCCGGGCTCAAGGGCATCAAGGAAGGCTACGAGCTGCCGGATCACGCCGAGGACGACGTGTTCTCGTTGACTCCGGCCGAGCGTCGCGCCATGGGCTACAAGGAGTTGCCTGGTTCATTGGCCGAGGCCCTGACGAAGATGGAGAAGTCCGAACTCGTCGCAGAGGCCGTCGGAGAGCACGTCTTCGAGTACTTCCTGCGGAACAAGTGGGCCGAGTGGACCGACTACCGCAGTCAGGTCACGCCGTTTGAACTGCAGAATTATCTGGCGCTCTAGCGTCTGGCCTGCGCCGTCGGGCGGGCTGATGGTGTGACCGTCACGGCGACCAGTACCGTTTACATCTGTGACACCACCTGCGTCGAGATCTCGAGTTCCCAGTGTCGGACGGCTCGGACTGCTCGAGTCGACAGCTCCCGCGGACCTGGCCACACTCGGTTGGGGTGGCGAAGAAACCATCGACCTGTTGTGGTCGTTGTCGCGCGCACCGAGTGCCGATATCGCATTGCGCGCGTTGGTGCGCCTGCGCAGTGCCGTCGGGCCGGAGTGGCCCGAGATCGATCGGCTCCTGCGCACTGATCGAAGTTTTCGCGGCCGCTTGTTTGCAGTCCTCGGTTCGTCCACCGCGCTCGGTGATCATCTCGTTGCCGAGGCGGGCAGCTGGCGGCTGTTGCTGACCAGTGACCCGCTTCCGGATGCGGACGAGATCAGGACGCTCATGCTCGACGCGGTGGGTGCCCGGGCCGAGCCGGGGTACAACGGTCGCGACACCGGGTCCGACGACGGCAACCTGGTGTTCCGCGCCGAGCTCACCGGTCCCAAGGCAGTGATCGCGCTCCGCCTGGCCTACCGCAACCTGCTGGTGCAGCTCGCGGCGCGGGACCTGGCACCGACCGTCGAGAACGAACCGGTCATCCGATTCAGCGAGGTCGGCGCGTTCCTGGCCGATCTCGCGGACGCGGCTCTGACCGCGGCGCTTGCGGTGGCCATCGCCGACACCTGTGGCGACAAACCGCTGACGTCCCGGCTGGCCGTTGTCGCGATGGGCAAATGTGGCGCCCGAGAACTGAACTACGTCAGCGACGTCGACGTCATATTCGTGAGCGAGCCGGCCGACGGTGAGACCAGCCGGATCGCCGGCGAGATGATGAGGGTGGGTTCGCTGGCCTTCTTCGAGGTCGACGCCGCGTTACGTCCGGAAGGCAAGGCCGGTGCGCTGACGCGGACACTCGAATCGCATCTGACCTACTACCGGCGCTGGGCGAAGACCTGGGAGTTCCAGGCGTTGCTCAAGGCGCGTCCGATGACCGGTGACATGGAGTTGGGGCGCGCGTATGTGGACGCCGTCAGCCCGATGGTCTGGGAGGCGTCCGAACGCGAGGACTTCGTCATCGACGTGCAGGCGATGCGCCGCCGGGTGGAGGAGCAGCTACCCGAGGACCTGCGGGTGCGGGAGATCAAGCTCGGCCGTGGGGGATTGCGCGATGTGGAGTTCGCCGTCCAGCTGTTGCAGATGGTGCACGGACGCGTCGACGAGTCGCTGCGCGTCAAGAGTACCGTCGAGGCGCTGACCGTCTTGCGAGACGGTGGCTACGTCGGTCGTGACGACGGTGCCAATCTCATTGCCTCCTACGAGTTTCTGCGGTTGCTCGAACATTGTCTGCAGTTGCAGCGGCTCAAACGGACGCATACGTTGCCCGAGTTCGACGACCGCGAGGCGATGCGGTGGCTGGCCCGCGCGGCACACATCCGTCCCGCCGGTGACCTCGACGCCGGGGGAACGTTGCGTGAGGAGATTCGCCGGCAGTCCTATCGGGTCCGCAAGTTGCACGAGAAGCTCTTCTATCGTCCGTTGCTCGAGGCCGTCACCCGCTTCGAGAAGGACGAGCTGCGGTTGTCGGATGATTCGGCGATCCGGCGACTCGGCGCCCTCGGCTACAGCAAGCCGGAGAATGCGCTCGGACATCTGAAGGCGCTGGTCTCGGCGCCCGGCCGCAAGGGGCAGATCCAGGAGCTCCTCCTGCCGACACTGCTCGAATGGCTCAGTCGCACACCGGATCCCGATGCCGGACTGCTGAACTACCGGCGGCTGTGCGACGCGGCCGACGACCGGGACTGGTTCTTGCGGCTGCTCCGCGACGAAGGTGTGGTGGCCGAGCGGCTGATGACCGTGCTCGGGACCTCGGTGTACGCCGCGGAGTTGCTGATGCGGTCGCCCGATGTGATCCGCCTGTACGCCGATGGTGTCAAGGGCCCCAAGCTGATCGAGGTCGACTCCGAAGACGTCGTCGCCGGGATGGTTGCCTCGGCCATCCGTCAGCGCGATCTGAAGTCGGCGATCTCGGTGGCGCGTTCCCATCGCCGCGGAGAGCTGGCCCGGATCGCGTCCGCCGACCTCCTCGGCATGCTCGATGTCCCCGAGGTCTGCCGGGCGCTGTCGCTGGTGTGGGCCGGTGTGCTCAACGCCGCATTGCAGGTGGTGGTGAGTGCCTCTGTCGCCGAACGTGGTTCGCCGGCACCGGCCCGGATCGCGGTGATCGGGATGGGCCGGCTCGGTGGCGGGGAACTCGGCTACGGATCCGATGCCGACGTGCTGTTCGTCTGCGAACCGGAAGAAGGCGTCGACGACTCCGATGCCGTGCGCTGGGCGAACACCATCGCCGACAAGGTGCGTTCTCTGCTCGGGACCCCCAGTGCTGATCCGCCACTCGAGGTCGACACGGGTCTGCGTCCGGAGGGACGCAACGGTCCGGTCGTCCGCACGCTGGCCGCCTATGCGGCCTACTACGAGCAATGGGCGCAGTCGTGGGAGGTCCAGGCCCTGTTGCGTGCGCACCAGGTGGCCGGCGACAACGAGCTCGGTATCGCTTTCCTGCACATGGCCGACAGTGTCCGCTATCCACCGGGCGGCGTCTCGGCGGAGGCTGTCAAAGAGATCCGCCGGATCAAGGCGCGCGTCGATTCGGAGCGGCTACCTCGCGGTGCCGACCCGGCGACCCACACCAAGTTGGGCCGCGGCGGATTGGCGGACGTCGAGTGGACGGTTCAGCTGTTGCAGTTGCGGCACGGACACCGGCTCCAGTCGCTGCACAACACATCGACTCTCGAGTGTCTGGATGCGATCGGATCGGCCGAACTGCTGGCCGAAGACGATGTCCGGCTGCTGAAGGAGGCCTGGCTGACCGCGACCAAAGCGCGCAATGCGCTGGTGTTGGTCCGCGGAAAAGCGGTGGACCAGCTTCCCGGACCAGGTAAGGCGTTGCGCGCGGTCGCTTTTGCCGCTGGTTGGCATGATGTCGACTCAGGGGTGTTCCTGGACAACTATCTACGGGTCACGCGACGAGCAAAAGCTGTTGTGCTGAAGGTCTTCGGCGGGTGAGACGGACTTCCGAACGCCTCGCCGGACGGGGCGCGGTGTTCAAGATCGCCTACCTGTTCGCCGTACTGCTGGGCTGGGCGCTGCTCGGCGCCGTGATCGCGGCGATCTGGCTGCACTTCTATCCCGGGAAGGGTCGTGTCTCGACGGCATTCGCCAGCGCCGTACCGTGGCTGCTCCTGGCGGGTGTTCCGGCGATCATCATCCTCGCCGTGACCCGTCGCTGGCTCACCACCGCACTGACCGTGGTCCTGCTCGGGGTCGGCATCTGGACACAGGCGCCGTTGTTCATCGCCGCGGATGCCCCATCCGGCGAACGCGTCGTGATTGTCCAGTCCAACATCAGGCTCGGTGAGGCCGACGTCGCCGAACTCGTCGGACAGGTGCGGGCAGCCAAGGCACATCTGCTCACGGTCGAGGAACTGACTCCGCAAGCGCTCGAGCGGATCGAGAAGACAGACCTGCGGAGTCTGCTGCCTTACGAGTTCGTCGTGCCCGGCGACGGTGGCGTGGGGACGGGCATCTTCAGCCGCTATCCGCTACGGAAGATGGCCGAGCTGAACGACTTCGGTCTCAACAATCTCCGGGCCGAGGTCGACCTGCCCGGTGCGGCGAACACAACGGTGTTCGCGGTGCACCCGATTCCGCCTTACCCGTACGAACCGTGGCGCTGGGTGGAGGAGATGAAGCGTCTGCGCGCGATCACCCATGCCACCGCGACCGATCGGGTGATCGTCAGTGGCGACTTCAACTCGACGTGGGACCACAAGCAGTTCCGCGACCTGCTGACCGATGGATTCGCCGACGCCACCGAGCAGTCGGGGGCCGGGTGGAAGATGACCTATCCGACCGACCGCAGCTATCCGCCGGTGATCGGAATCGACCACGTGATCTCGCGTGGGTTCACCGCGGTGGAACTGAACTCTTTCGAGATCGCGGACGCAGATCACCGCGGTCTGGTGGTATCACTTGTACCGGACTGAGGGAAACCTAAATACTGGGGGAACCTAAATACTGGGGTGAGCCCACAGCGGGGATAGCGGACCTGTGTGACGCCCACTGGTGGTTGGAGACGACACGATGACGGACACACCTGTTGCCACGGGCACGACGATGGATCGACTGCGGGCCGCGACGGCGGCGGCTCACACGCGTGCCGAAGGTTCCGCGTTCATCGGGCACCTCATGGAGGGCGAGCTCGACTCCGATGCCTATCGGTCGATGGCGGCGCAGCAGTACTTCATCTACGAGGCACTGGAATCGGTGTGCGATCAGCTGGTCGATGATCCGGTCGCGGCCGTGGTCATGGACGAGCGGCTCCGCCGACTACCGCGGCTGTCGGCGGACCTCGAGGCGCTCGGGGTTGCGGTGTCCGGCGTCGAACTGCTGCCGTCGACCGCGGAGTATGCGAAGTCGATCCGGGCCAGCGCTGCAGATCCGGTCACGTTCCTGGCGCATCACTACACGCGCTACCTGGGTGACCTCTCGGGCGGACAGATCCTCCGCAGCCGGATGAAGCTGCACTACGGACTCACCGACGATGTCTTGAGCTTCTACGTCTTCGACATCGAGAAGCTCAAGCGCTTCAAGGACGCCTACGCGGCCTCCATCGACGGATTGTCGCTCGATGAGCACGCCGTGACCCGGCTCCTCGACGAGGCGGTGCGGGCGTTCGGCTTCAACGAGGCGCTGTTCGCCGAACTGGGAACGCACACCGGTTGATCGTCCGATGATCTACCTGGGTACTCGTTGTCGATATCGGTGATGTTCGTTCGACGTGAGAACAAGACCACTTCGGCATCGGGCCGAAGCGGCGACCGTACGAGGAGAATCGTTATGCGCACCCTGATCGTCACTGCTTTCGTCTCACTCGACGGAGTCATGGAGGCACCGGGTGGGGAGCCCGGTTACCGCAACTCCGGCTGGACGTTCAAGGACGTCGAGTTCGATCCGGCGGCTTACGAGATCAAGGGCACCGAACAGCAGGAGACCACGGCGTTGCTCCTCGGCCGGACCTCCTACGAGGCGTTTGCCCCGGTGTGGCCCACGATGGATGACTTCGCCGAATACAACGCGATGCCCCGGTATGTGGTGTCGACGACCCTGGAAACAGACGACGCACGCTGGCCCGCAACGATCCTGAGGTCGGCGGACGACGTGGCTGCGCTCAAGAACACCGAGGGCGGCCCGATCGCAGTGCACGGCAGCGCGACCCTCGGCCGGTCCCTGGCCGACGCCGGTCTGGTCGACCGGTACCACTTGCTGGTCTTCCCATTGCTGCTCGGCGCGGGTAAGCGCCTGTTCAGCGAGGCCGACAAGGACACCACCAAACTGACCTTGGTCGACCACGAAGCGTACGGCAACGGAATCATCAAGCAGGTCTACGACGTCGTTCGCTGACATCGTTGCGGGGGGGTGCCGAGTTCGCGGTCCTGACCGCTGCGACCGCACAGGCGTATCTCTTTTGCTGGAACCGACCAATCCACTTCGGCCGGCCGTGAACCTGTGCTATGGGCTCCTGTACCTCGTCTCCGTGCGCTCCTCTTGTGTGACCGGCGAAACGCTTCGCGTGAGCGGCGGATTCGCCCTCCAGATCTAGAACGGTGCCGGCGGGATATTCCTTTCCCGTTCCGCCCGGATTCTGCGGTTGAATTGTCGTACTTGTTGGCGGCGTGCGTGTTTGGCAGCGGTACGTGATTGTTGCCGGTCCTTGTGTCACCGCCGATCCTACCCATCGTATTGACATATGTCGAAAAGGTGGCATTCTGGGTGGCGAAGGTAGTTTGATGTATGTCTCACAGGTGGAGGTAGTTATGTCCCGTATGCAGTTGGCCCTCAATGTCGATGATCTTGATCAGGCGATCGAGTTCTATTCGAAACTGTTCAATGTTGTTCCGGCCAAACGCAAGCCGGGGTATGCGAACTTCGCGGTGGCTGAGCCGCCGCTGAAACTGGTGCTGTTGGAGAACCCTGGCCAGGGCGGGACGATCAATCACCTCGGGGTAGAGGTCGAGTCCAGCGACACGGTGCATTCGGAGATCGCCAGGCTCAGCGGTGAAGGCCTGTTCACCGAGGAAGAGATCAACTCGACGTGTTGCTTCGCCACCCAGGACAAGGTGTGGGTGACCGGACCGGCAGGGGAGAAGTGGGAGGTCTACACCGTACTCGCCGACTCCGATACCTTCG
>NZ_DATCVM010000268.1:0-37810 GCF_036566845.1 Williamsia sp. | reverse complement strand
TGTTCGAGGTGCTGCAGAAGATTCGCCTGACGTACCAGGTCGCACAGCTCGACCGCGGTGAGTCGGCCACGGATGTGCTGACCATGCAACGCCTTTCGCCGCTGGACCGCAGCCTCGTCGGACAGGCGGTCCGGGAGGTCTCGGCGGTCCAGCGGCGGATGGACAATATGTCCCACTACATGTCGGTCAAACAGTGGACCGAGCCGGACGTGTCAGGGTCCCCGTCGGCAGGGTCCGAGGCGGTAGGGCCTCCGGTGTCGGGCCTACAGGGGTGAGACGCCCAACGGGATGTCGAGGGCTTCGGAGACGTGCGGGCAGAGCAGGTCTCCCTGGTGGGTGGACAGGCCCTTGGCCAGCGCGGGATCCCGGCGCAGGGCGTCGGTCCATCCGAGATCGGCGAGCTGCAGCACGTGGGGGAGTGTGGCCCCGGTGAGAGCCATCGTGGACGTGCGGGCCACCGCGCCGGGCATGTTGGCGACGCAGTAGAAGACCGAATCGTGCACCATGAACGTCGGGTCGTCGTGGGTGGTCGGCCGTGAGTCCTCGAAGCAGCCACCCTGATCGATTGCGATGTCGACCAGCACTGACCCGGGCTTCATCTGTGACACCAGGGCATTGGAGACGAGGACCGGTGCCTTTGCTCCGGGAACAAGTACCGCTCCGATGACCATGTCTGCGTTCTTGACGGCCTCGTCAAGGGCCAGCTTGGTGCTGTACCGGGTGTGGACCCGTCCATTGAAACGGGCGTCGATGGCGCGCAGTTTGTTGATGTCGAGGTCGAAGACGGTGACATCCGCGCCCATCCCGACAGCGATGGTGGCCGCGTTGACGCCGCTGACGCCGCCGCCGATCACAACAACCTCCGCTGGTGCCGTTCCGGGAACGCCACCCATGAGGACGCCGCGGCCGCCGGCCGAACGCATCAGGTGATAGGCGCCGACCTGGGGTGCCAGGCGTCCGGCGACCTCGCTCATCGGGGCCAGCAGCGGCAGAGAACCGTCGGCTGCCTGCACGGTCTCGTAGGCGATCGAGGTGGTTCCGGACCGCAACAGGGCCTCGGTGCAATCACGGCTCGCGGCGAGGTGCAGGTAGGTGAACAGCGTCTGCCCTTCACGCATGAGTTCGTATTCCGGCGCGATGGGTTCTTTGACTTTCAGCAGCAGATCCGCCTGTTCCCACACCTCGCGGGCGCTGCCGAGAATCTGTGCGCCGGCCTCCTTGAAGTCGGTGTCGGCGATGGCTGATCCGGTACCGGCCTCGTGTTCGATGATCACTTCGTGGCCACGTCGGGTGAGTTCGGCAACACCCGCCGGGGTGATGGCAACTCGGAACTCGTTGTTCTTGATCTCGCGTGGGATGCCGACGCGCATGGATGACTCCTCGATAGTGGTTGATCGGCCTGACACCAGCGTGAAGAAACATCGGAATGTCCACAAGATCAGTGACAAAGATTCTCGAATTGATAGAATCTGGCGAAGATAGTTCGGAATCGGAGGTCGCTGTGGCACTTGAGTCGAATAATATTCGGGCCCGGTCGGCCGAGCTCGACGACATCGATCGGCGGCTGCTCGCACTCCTGCAGGTCGATGCGCGGATGCCGAACAGTGCGCTGGCCGCCGAGGTGGGTATTGCGGCGTCCACCTGCCACGGACGGATCCGTCGGCTCACCGAGATGGGGGTGGTGCGGGGGTTCTTCGCCGACATCGATCCGGCCGCCGTGGGACGTCCGCTGCGCGCGATGGTGGCGGTGAGCTTGCAGTCCGATGCCCGCGGGCAGATCCGGAGATTCGTGGCCGAGATCGCCCGCAAGGACGAGGTGATCGATGTCTTCTTCTTGTCCGGCACCGACGATTACCTCCTCCATGTCGCGACGGCCGACACCGAGACTCTGCGGAATTTCATCGAAATGCTCAATTCGCGGCCAGAGGTCGCCGGAACAACCACATCCCTGGTGTTCGAACACGTTCGCGGTTCGGCGCCGATCTTCTGACCGGCGTGCCTGCTGCGGAACGGGTCTGCAGGTCGGCGGCGGCGCCGGTCACACGGTGCTGGGAGTGGACAGGCGCAGGTAGATGTGACCGTCGACCGCGACGATGGGGTGGGTGCGGACCGGGATCTTGGCGAGTCGGCCGGACGGTATGCCGGTCCGCAGGTCGAAGCGGGCCTGGTGCAGTGGACATTCGACCGCGCAGTCTTCCACCCAGCCATCGGCGAGAGACGTGTCCTGGTGTGTGCAGGTGTCGTCGATGGCGAAGAGGCCATCGTCGGTGTGGAACACCGCGATGGGTGGTAGTCCGGGTGGAGTCACCCGCGCGACTTCGCCCACCGGAAGGGCGTCGACGGGTGCCACCGGGAAGTGGCTGATGTCCTGGTGGGGAACGGTCGTCATGGTGGCCTCGCAGAGTTTCTGGGCATTCACAGATTTGGCAATGGTTGCGTATGTTGCAACGCCGATTCGTTATGCGCAACAGAGTGGCAGCCGCGGCGGCATCAGTCAAGCCGGCCGGCCTGTGTTGCGCCGTCATATGTGCACGGCCCGTTAGGGTGACGGCAATGACTGATCCAGGGAACGAGACCCGGCCGGCATCCATCCAATCGGTGGACCGCGCTCTGCAGGTGCTGGAAATTCTCGCGCGTCAGGGCCAAGGCGGTGTGTCCGACATCGCCGACACCCTCGGAGTGCACAAATCGACGGTCTCGCGATTGGTGTCGGTGCTCGAGGCGAGGGGCTTCGTCGAGCAACTCGCCGATCGTGGCAAGTATCGCCTGGGTTTCACCCTGGTGCGCCTCGCCGGGGCGACCATGGCAACACGCGACCTCGGCAAGGAGAGCCGCGACATCTGTGAGCCGCTCGCCGACGACGTCGGCGAGACGGTCAATCTCGCCGTCTTGGAGGCCAACCGCGCGATCAACATCACCGAGGCGAATGGCCCGCTGGGAATCGCACTCCGGACCTGGGTCGGCCAGAGTTCTCCGGCGCATGCGACATCGAGCGGAAAGGTGCTGCTCGCGGCGCTGGCAGAAGCGCAGTTGGCGCAGGTGATCGACTCCGGCCTCGAGCGGTTCACCCCGAACACCATCACCGAACCCGCTGTCCTCCGTGAGCAGTTGCTGGTGGTGGCGGCACGTGGCTGGTCGATGGCGGTGGAGGAGCTGGAGGAAGGGCTCAACGCACTCGCGGCCCCGGTTCGTGATCATTCCGGCGATGTGGTTGCGGCGCTGAGTGTTTCGGGCCCGAGTTTCCGGCTCACCGAGCGAGCCATGGGCGACCTGTCGGCACGGGTTCGGGAGTCGGCTCTCGAAGTCAGCAGGCGGATCGGCTTCCCGGGCTGAGGGCTGGTGGTCGATCCGGCTTGACACGCTGCGCGCTGCCCCTCACCATTTGTTGCGTAGGGCACTTCGAGGTTGCGTAATACGCAACAAATGCTGGATGCGCTCCACTCACGACCTGACGTTTGGAGACCTCTGGTGGTACAGCCGCGATACGTGATCATCGGCGCCGGGATTGTCGGCGCGTCGCTGGCCGACGAGCTGACCGCGCGAGGCATGAGCAACGTCACTGTCCTCGACAGGGGGTCGCTGAGCGTCGGGGCGCCGGTCATGACCGGCGGATCCAGCTCTCATGCGCCGGGCCTCGTGTTCCAGACCAATCCGTCGCGCACCATGGTCGAGTTCGCCAAGTACACCGCGGAGAAGTTCACCACACTCAACAGCTCGGATCGGCTGTGTTACAACGCCGTTGGTGGCCTCGAGGTGGCCACGACCGCGGCCAGGCTCGCGGACCTGCATCGGAAGGCGGGGTGGGCGGCCGCAGCCGGTATCCCGGCCAGAGTGCTCAGTCCGGAAGACTGTGGGGTACTGCACCCACTCCTCGACGTCAGCGCCGTTCTCGGTGGATTGCACACGCCGACAGACGGTCTGGCCGGCGCTCCGGCCGCGATCGAGGCGCAGATCGAGCGGGCGGCGGAACGAGGGGCAGTGTTCCTCGGGGATCAGCAGGTCGTGGAGATCGAGCGAAGCGGAAACATGGTCAGTGGCGTGCGGACAACCGATCACCGGTACCCCGCCGACGTTGTCATCTCCTGTGCCGGCTTCTGGGGAGCGCAACTCGGGGAACTCGTCGGCCTCACGGTGCCGCTGGTCCCGATGGGCCATCAGTACGCGAAAACGACTGCGCTACAGGAGCTGCGGTCCCATCCCGATTCCGGCCGGGGGCACGCCGACGCGGCGCTGCCGATCCTGCGGCATCAGGACTCTGATCTCTACTATCGGCAGCACGGCGATCAGATCGGGATCGGCTACTACGGTCATCGCCCGATGCCCGTCGACATGGACCGCCTCTATGTGGACACCGCTGCGGGGGACATGCCGTCGATGCTGCCGTTCACCACTGCCGACTTCGCTCCGGCGTGGTGCGAGTCCCGACGGATGCTTCCGGCGCTGGCCGGTACCGAGGTGACAAACGGATTCAACGGGATCTTCTCGTTCACACCCGACGGTGGCCCCCTGATGGGTGAGCACCCGGAGCTGACCGGATTCTGGGTGGCCGAGGCGGTGTGGGTCACACATTCGGCAGGTGTCGCGAAGACGATGGCGCACTGGATCACCCGCGGTGCCCCCGACGCCCCGCTGCAGGGATGTGACCTCGCCAGGTTCACTGCGGCGCAGTTGACCCCGGAATACATCGCAGATACCAGTGCGCAGGGGTTTGTCGAGGTATACGACGTCATCCATCCGCGGGAGCCCCGGTCGGTGCAGCGTGACCTGGCGGCCAGTCCCTTTCATGATCGCCAGGTCGCGGCCGGAGCGGTCTTTCACGTCTCCCGCGAGTTCGAGCGCCCCGCCTGGTACGAATGCAACGCCAAGCTGGTCGATGACACACTGGCGTATCCGAAAGATGCTTGGGCGAACCGTCATTGGTCTCCGATCGTCCTCGCCGAAGCGCTGGCCACGCGGGAACGCGCCGGCCTGTACGACATGACCTCCCTGATGCGCATCGAGGTCGCGGGCCCCGATGCCGCAGACTTCCTCGACGGCCTGCTTACTCGAACCGTACGTAGGCCGATCGGCGCCGTCGTCTACGCATTGCTGCTCGACGACGCGGGCGGTGTCCGCAGTGATGTGACCGTGGCCCGGCTGGGCGAGAACCGATTCCAGCTCGGGATCAACGGTCCGATGGACATCGATTGGCTCCGAGGCCATCTCGGTACCGCAGCGGTGACCATCTCCGACATCACCGGGTCGACGTGTTGCATCGCTGTCTGGGGCCCGCTGGCCCGCGACATCGTTGCGCCGCTGTGTTCCATCGATCTCCGCGACGACACCCTCGGGTACTACCGCGCCGCAGAGGGGATGATCGACGGAATACCGGTGACCCTCCTGCGGATCTCCTATGTTGGTGAGCTGGGCTGGGAAATCTACACCGGCAATGCCGACGGGAAAGGGCTGTGGGACATCCTTGCTGCCGCAGGTGATGCAGTCGGTGCGGTGCCGGCGGGGCGTGGGGCGCTCGAGATCCTGCGTGTGGAAAAAGGTTACCGATCGTGGGGGCAGGACATGGATGCACAGATGTCGCCGTCCGAGGCGGGGCTCGACTTCGCGGTCGGCAAGAAACACCACTTCCACGGTCGGGCAGCGATGATCGAGCGGCCGGTTCTCTCCCGCCTCCATACCGTGATCGCCGATGCCCCGGACTCGGTGGTCCTGGGAGGCGAGCCGGTCCGTGATGGCGAGGAGGTTGTCGGATACATGACCTCGGCCGTCTACTCGCCGTCGATGGGTCGCACCATCGGGTACGCCAGGTTGTCACGTGATATGGCCGCGGGGCAATCACTGACGATCGAGTACTTCGGTGTCCAGAAGGCTTTCACCGTCGCCGCGCCGGTCCTCATCGACCCCGCCGGCAAACGCATCAGGGGACTGATCGGAGTGGGCCATTGACCACCCGGAGAGGCGCCGACCATGACGTCATCATCCTGGGACTCGGCGGCATGGGTTCGGCAGCCGCCTACCATCTGGCCGCGCGGGGTCAACGGGTTCTGGGACTCGAACGATTCACGCCCGCGCACGATCTGGGCTCGAGCCATGGCGGGTCGCGCATTATCAGGCAGTCATATTTCGAGGATCCCGCGTATGTGCCGCTGCTGCTCCGTTCGTACGAGCTGTGGGAGAAACTGAAGCGGGACAGCGGGACCGACGTCTATTCGATCACCGGCGGGCTCTACATGGGGCCGCCCGAATCAGCCACCTTCACCGGTTCGCTCCGGTCGTCGCAGCAGTGGGGCCTCGACCACGAGGTGCTCACCGATCGCGAAGTGCACCAACGATTTCCGGCGTTCGATCCCGCACCCGGACAGATGGCACTGTTCGAGAGGCTGGCGGGCTTCGCGCGACCCGAATCCACCGTGGGAGCCCATCTGCGACTCGCCGAGGCGGCCGGCGCCGAACTCCACTTCTCCGAGCCGGTCATCTCCTGGGCCGACGACGGTGACGGGGTCAGCGTGATCACCGCCGCCGGAACCTACCGCGCCGCCCAGCTCGTGGTGTGTCCTGGTGCCTGGTCGCCGGTGTTGTTGTCCGACATCGGTGTGCCCATCCGAATCGAGCGCCAGGTCATGTACTGGATCGGCTCGGCGGCGGGATCGGAGCCGATGGCCGGCGCGCCGATCTATATCCACGAGAACGACCACGTCGAGCAGATCTATGGATTCCCTGCCATCGACGGGCCCGGCGGTGGTGCAAAGGTCGCGTTCTTCCGCAAAGGCGTCGAATGTTCCCCGGAGACGATCGACCGGGAGGTCCATCCGGTAGAGAGAGCCGAAATGCAAGCCAGGGTGACCGAATTGCTGCCGGGTCTGTCGGGCTCCGTGGTCGACGCCGCGACGTGTATGTACTCGACGACTCCCGACGAGAACTTCGTCGTCGCCCGCCACCCCGGTCACGCGAATGTGGTGGTCGCCTGCGGATTCTCCGGGCACGGGTTCAAGTTCGTCCCGATTGTCGGTGAGATCCTTGCCGATCTGGTGATCGACGGTGCCACCGGGCACCCCATCGACCTTTTCGACCCGGACAGGCTGGTGTCCCCATGACATTGACACAACCCGACAGTGTGGGACCCGTCGAGAATTGCCCGCCGCCTGTGGCACCAGGGACACCGGCACTGCAGCCGACGCTACCCGGCCAGGCCTACACCGATCCGGCGTACTTCGCCGCCGAGCAACGCTCGATCTTCGAGGAGATGTGGTTGTGCGCGGCGTTTGCCGCGGACCTTCCGTCACCGGGAGGTTTTCGTACGGTCACGGTCGGTCGTGAGAGTGTTCTCGTCGTCCGCGGCCGCGACGGTGGACTGAGAGCCTTTCTCAACAGCTGTCGGCACCGCGGCGCCCTGATCTGCACGCAGCCACATGGGCAGGTTCGCCGCAATCTGCAATGCACGTATCACGCCTGGACATACGGCCTCGACGGCAAGCTCGTGGCGGCGCCCAATCTGTCCGACCTCGGCGAGATCGACCGCACCGCATACGGTCTGATTCCCGTCGCGACGACGGAGTGGCTCGGATACCTCTGGGTCTGTCTGGCCGACGATCCACCATCTTTCGAGGACTCCGTGATCGGATCCGTCACCACGCGTCTCGGTGACGCCCAGGCGATCGATCACTACCGCATCGACCGGCTGGCATTGGGTAGGCGCGAGCGGTACGACGTTGCCGCCAACTGGAAACTGATCATCGAGAACTTCATGGAGTGCTACCACTGCGCGACGATCCATCCAGAACTGACCGAGGTGCTTCCCGAGTTCGCCGACGGACTGGCCGCCCAGTACTACGTCGGCCACGGTGCGCTGTTCGGAGACGGCATCGACGGTTTCACCGTCGATGGATCTGCCGGAGTGGAGACACTGCCCGGCCTTCGGGCCGCGCAGGATCGGCGATACTACGCAATCACCGTCCGCCCACAGGTTTTCATCAATCTGGTACCCGATCACGTGATCATCCACCGCATGTATCCGATGGCCGCCGACCGGACGATCGTGGAGTGCGACTGGCTGTATCACCCAGGGGTGATCGAGGCCGGCACAGACCTCGACCGCTCGGTCGAACTGTTCCACCGGGTGAACCTGCAAGATTTCGAGGCGTGTGAACGCACCCAGCCGGGCATGTCGTCTCGGGCGTATCGTCGCGGCGGTGTACTCGTGCCGGCCGAGCATCACATCACGCAGTTTCACGATTGGGTGCGAACACAGGTGGACTCGCGCCGCGAGTAGCGAGCCGCGTTGTGGGCGCGTGATCGCACCTGGGTCGAGCTGACTAGACTCGGCGGGGTGACTGACCAGATCAAAGTAGGCGTACTCGGTTCCGGCGGCA
Source organism: Williamsia sp. (assembly GCF_036566845.1). Taxonomy (GTDB): domain Bacteria; phylum Actinomycetota; class Actinomycetes; order Mycobacteriales; family Mycobacteriaceae; genus Williamsia. The sequence continues at coordinate 29,447 of NZ_DATCVM010000268.1, read as the reverse complement.
AGGTCGGCCAGGCAATTGTGGCGGGCGTCGAGTCCGCGGCCGACCTCGACTTCCGTGCAGGCGTCGACAAGGACGATCCGTTGTCGCGATTCGTCGAGACCTCGACCTCCGTCGTGGTGGACTTCACCCATCCAGACGTGGTCATGGACAACCTGAAGTTCTTGATCGAGAACGGGATTCATGCGGTGGTCGGCACCACGGGCTTCGACGATGCCCGTCTCGACACCGTCCGCGGCTGGCTCTCCGCCAACCCCGGTGTCGGTGTCCTGATCGCACCCAACTTCGCCATCGGCGCGGTGCTGAGCATGCGATTCGCGCAGCAGGCAGCGCGATTCTTCGATTCGGTCGAGGTGATCGAACTCCATCACCCGCACAAGGCCGACGCCCCGTCGGGCACCGCCTACCGGACCGCGCGGCTCATCGCCGAGGCACGGACCGAAGCGGGGGTCCCGGTCAGCCCCGATGCCACCACCACCGAACTCGAAGGTGCACGCGGCGCCGACGTGGACGGTGTGCGAGTGCACTCGGTGCGTCTTGCCGGCCTCGTCGCGCACCAGGAGGTCCTGTTCGGGACGCAGGGCGAAACCCTGACGATCCGGCACGACTCGATCGACCGCACGTCGTTTGTTCCCGGAGTCCTGCTCGGTGTTCGCGAGATCGCTGGTCGTCCAGGGCTGACCGTGGGCCTCGACGAGTTGATGGATCTGTGAGCGGGACCGACATAGTGAGCGAGAAGCAGAAGGACGCCCGGCCGATAGTCATCGGGATCGGAGTACTAGTCCTGGTGCTCTGTTTCTATTTCTTCCTGCTAGGCGCCAGGGCCATAGACCTGATGACAAGCGGAGATGTGATCGGGATCGGCCTGGGCATCGGAGTCCTGATCCTTCCGCTGCTGGGTGTCTGGATGGTGGTGGGTGCGCTGCGTTCGGGTATCGCCCACCAGCGGCTGGCTCGTCGGATGCGCGAAGAGGGACAAGAACTCGACATCTCGGCGCTGCCCAAGCGTCCTTCGGGACGTATCGAACGCGACGCGGCCGATGAGTTGTTCGCCCAGGTCAAAGCGGAGTGGGAAGCCGACCCGGGCAACTGGCGGTCGACGTACCGGATCGCCCGCGCCTACGACTACGCCGGCGATCGCGGGCGCGCCCGCGAGATGATGAAACGCGCTGTGGCGCAAGAAAAAGAGTCCGGCGGCTCGTAAGCCGTCGGTGGGTGAGGAAGAGTCGATGTCGCGGTTGTTGATCATCCATCACACGCCGTCGCCGCATTGTCAGGCGATGTTCGAGGCGGTGGTGTCGGGGGCGACAGATCCGGAGATCGAAGGCGTCGAAGTGGTCCGCCGCGCAGCGCTCACCGTGTCACCGGCGGACATGCTGGAAGCCGATGGGTACATCCTCGGTACTCCGGCCAACCTCGGTTACATCAGCGGTGCGCTGAAGCATGCGTTCGACGGTGCGTACTACCAAATACTGGACTCGACCCGAGGCCGGCCATTCGGCTTGTACTTGCACAGCAACGAAGGGTCCGAGGGTGCCGAACGCGCCGTCGACTCCATCACCGCCGGTCTGGGGTGGTCGAAAGCAGCCGAATACGTGGTGATTTCAGGGAAGCCGGTCAAAGACGAACTACAAGCCTGCTGGGAACTCGGCGCGACAGTCGCTGCGTCCCTGATGGACGACTGATCTTCAGACTGCAGTTCTGAAGGCATCGGCCGAGCAGATGTCTTCAGAACTGCAGAATCGAGTCATGAAACTCGATGGCCCATCGAAGAACCACGTCGTGGCGGGTCATCGGTGCGGTTGTATTGCCCACGCTTAGACTTGGCGACGTGAGCGACGCGGTGAACATCCAAACCCCTTACGAGGACCTGCTGCGGTTGGTCCTCGATACCGGGACACCCAAGGCAGACCGCACGGGCACCGGCACCCGGAGCCTGTTCGGCCACCAACTGCGCTACGACCTGTCCGAAGGGTTTCCGCTGATCACCACCAAGCGGGTCCATCTGAAGTCGATCGTCTACGAATTGTTGTGGTTCCTCCGCGGCGACTCGAATGTGCGGTGGCTGCAGGACCGCGGCGTCACCATCTGGGACGAATGGGCAGATGCGGACGGTGAACTCGGTCCCGTCTACGGCGTGCAATGGCGCAGCTGGCCGACGCCGTCGGGCGAGCACATCGATCAGATCAGCGCGGCCCTCGAGATGCTGCGGACAAATCCCGACTCGCGCCGCAACATCGTCTCGGCCTGGAACGTCGGGGAGATCCCGCAGATGGCGCTGCCGCCGTGCCACGCGTTCTTCCAGTTCTATGTCGCCGACGGCAAACTGTCATGCCAGCTCTACCAGCGCAGCGCAGACCTGTTCCTCGGAGTCCCGTTCAACATCGCCTCCTACGCGCTGCTCACCCACATGATGGCCGCGCAGGCCGGCCTCGAGGTCGGTGAGTTCATCTGGACCGGCGGAGACTGCCACATCTACAACAACCACGTCGAACAGGTCACCAAGCAACTCGGCCGTGACCCGTACCCGTACCCGACCCTGCTGCTGGCGAGGCGCGACTCGATCTTCGATTACGAGTACGACGACATCGAGGTGGTCGACTACAAATACCACCCGGGAATCAAAGCGCCGGTGGCGGTTTAGCAGCAGATGACCATCGCACTCATCTGGGCGCAGTCTGCCGACGGAGTGATCGGCCGAGGCGGCGACATGCCGTGGCAGCTGTCCGAAGACCAGAGATATTTTCGCCAGGTCACCGGGAAACACCCGGTCGTGATGGGGCGCCGCACCTGGGATTCGTTGCCGCCACGCTTTCGGCCGTTGCCCGGTCGGGAGAACCTGGTGATCACCCGCACACGTGACTGGCTCGGCGAGGGTGCTCGCAGCTTTCCGGACCTCGGGTCGGCGATCGCGGCCGGCCGCGAACTCGATGACACCGTCTTCGTGATGGGCGGTGGCGAAATCTACCGGGCCGCACTCGATCTGGCGGACACCGCCTACGTCACCGAAATCGACATCAAGGTGCCCGACGGTGATACCCGGGCCCCCGAACTCGATCCCGCGCGATGGGCGCTCGTGGCCGACGAACCGTGGCAAGAATCCAAGAACGGTTTGCGGTACCGCTTCCTGAAATACACGGCCAGGGCGTAGTGTCGGGACGCGATCAGCTGTCTGGCACGCAGGCACGTCGAATTGCCTTGGCGGCACAAGGATTCACCGACCGGTTGCCGGCCGGTGAAGTGACCCGCAAACATCTCGGACGGGTCCTCCAGCGAACACGGCTGCTGCAGATGGACTCGGTGAGCGTTGCGGTTCGAGCCCACTACATGCCGATCTTCAGCCGCGTCGGAGCCTACGATCGCGCCGTGCTCGAACAAGCCGCATGGGAACCGGGTCCCCGCCGGCCGACCTTGCTGGCCGAATACTGGGCGCACGAGGCCGCGCTCGTGCCGATCGAACACTGGCCGCTGTTCCGGTGGCGGATGGAAGACTTCCGGCACGGTCGCTACCGCGAGGCGGCGGGGGACCGGAAGGCCACCGCCATGCGCGCGGTCATCCGCGACACGATCGCCGAGATCGGTCCGGCCACCAGCGGCATGATCGAAGACCACCTGGGCCATGAAAAGCGCCCGAAGAAGGGCACCTGGTGGGACCGGAGCCAGGTCAAACACCTGTGTGAGGTGATGTTCGCCGCCGGTGAACTCTCAGCGACACGTCGCAACGGATTCACCCGCTATTACGACCTCACCGAGCACGTCGTGGGGGAGCACGCAACTGTCGAGATCGAGCGGGAGGACGCGATCCGCGAGTTGGTGCGTGGCTCCGTGGCGGCGTTGGGTGTGGGTACCGAAGCCGACATCCGCGACTACTACCGACTCAAGCCCCAACCGGCGCGTGATGCGCTTGCCGAACTGATGTCGGCAGGGGAGATCCAGCAGGTACAGGTGCAGGGTTGGTCGAAGCCCGCCTACCTGGACCCGGCGGCCCGGATTCCCAGAGCGGTCAGCCGGAGCGCATTGCTCAGCCCCTTCGATCCGCTGATCTTCTTCCGGCCACGGACCGAGCGGGTGTTCGACTTCCACTACCGCATCGAGATCTATGTTCCCGAGGCCAAACGGGTGCACGGCTACTACGTTCTGCCGTACCTGATGGGCGACCAGGTGGTGGCCCGCGTCGACCTCAAGACAGACAGGGCCGGCGACCGCTTGCTGGTACTCGGAGCGTTCTGTGAACCGGGGGCAGACCCATCGGTGGTGGCACAGTCGCTGTCTACCGACCTGTATGCGATGGCGCTCTGGCTCGGTGTCACCCGCGTCGAGATCGGCGATCGGGGTGATCTCGCCCCGGTTCTGGCCACAGCCATCGGATCAGCGGCTTTCCGGTGATCCGCATTTCAGGTGCGCGAGTGGGGCTCCGAGGTCGCTCGCATGTCCACCCTCTCGGTGGTGGACAATCGGTGAGGCCAGTACCCATAGGAAAGAGGATCTGCAGTGTCGGAATTGGTGCCGTTGAAGGTGCAACTGGTGGCGAGGACGTCGTTCGACGCTCCCGCCGATGTGCCGTGGAGCACTGACGTCGACGGAGGCGAAGCGCTCGTCGAGTTCGCGGGCCGGGCCTGCTACCAGAGCTGGGACAAACCCAATCCCCGAACGGCGACAAACGCCGGGTACCTGCGCCACATCCTGGAAGTCGGGCACCTGTCGCTACTCGAACACGCGACCGTGACGTTCTACATCGCGGGGATCTCGCGGTCGTGCACCCACGAACTGATCCGGCATCGCCACTTCTCGTACTCGCAGCTCTCGCAACGCTTTGTGCCCGAACATGATTCGAACGTCGTGCCGCCGCCGGCGATCCGCGGCGACGCCGAACTCGAGGCGCTGTTCATCGAGGCCACCGACGCCAGCCGCAAGGCGTACTCCGAGCTGCTCACCGCATTGGAAGACAAGTTCTCCGACGTCCCCAACAACATCCTGCGACGCAAACAGGCGAGACAGGCGGCGCGGGCGGTCCTACCCAATGCCACCGAAACCAAGATCGTCGTCACCGGCAACTACCGGGCGTGGCGTCATTTCATCGGGATGCGCGCGACCGAACATGCCGATGTCGAGATCCGGCAATTGGCCATCGAATGCCTGCGTCAGCTCACCGATGTCGCGCCAACGGTTTTCGGGGACTTCGAGATCGGGACTTTGCTGGACGGCACCGAAGTGGCCACGTCACCGTTCGTTCTGGAGGGCTGAAACGGCTCGGCGCCGACACATGCGCCACGGATTAAGCGACAGGCCTGGGCTCCGGTAACCTTAACCACCATGATCACCGGTGCGACGCAACCACAGAGCTTCCCCTTCGGGACTGTCAGTGTTGCGATGGTTACCCCGTTCACCGCTGACGGATCTCTGGATCTCGATCGAGCCGCCGAACTTGCCGACCGGCTTGTTTCCGGTGGTTGCGACGGTCTCGTTGTCTCCGGCACCACAGGCGAGTCGCCCACGACCACACCCACCGAGAAGCTCGACCTGCTTCGGGTGGTCCTGGACGCGGTCGGCGACCGCGCCCGGATCGTTCAGGGTGCCGGTAGCTACGACACCCGCGAGAGTGTCTGGTTCGCCAAGGAGTCGGCAGGGATCGGCGCACATGGCCTGCTGGTGGTGACCCCGTACTACTCACGTCCGCCTCAGGCCGGTCTGGTGGCGCACTTCACGGCCATTGCCGACGCAACCGACGTCCCGGTGCTGCTCTACGACATCCCGCCGAGATCGGTCATCCCGATCGAGCATCGCACCCTCCTGGAACTGTCGCGCCACCCCAACATCCAGGGTGTCAAAGACGCCAAGGGCGATCTGAACTCCGCGGCGTCGCTGATGGCCGACACCGGCCTCCAATACCTCTCCGGCGACGACGGCATGAACCTGCCGTGGCTGTCGATCGGTGCCGCCGGTTTCGTCAGCGTGATCGGCCACCTGGTCCCGGATCGACTGCGGGACATGCTCGATGCCGTCAACAAGGGTGATCTCGTCCGCGCCCGAGAGCTGAACGTGTCGATGATCCCGCTCGTCAACGCCATGGGACGCCTCGGTGGAGTGACCATGGTCAAGGCGGCGCTGCGGATCCTGGGCATGGACGTCGGCGACCCTCGGCTTCCGCAGATCCCCGCGAACGGGCCACAGATCGAGACCCTGATCGCGGATCTGCGTGCGGCCAAGGTGCTTTCATGACTTCCCCGGGCTCCGCGGAGCGTAGGCGCCCCAGAGTGTCCCGCCGCAAGGCCGGGCCACCATCAGAGCCGAAACCACAAACCAGCCCCGCTGCGGCGGAACCGAAGGCGGACAACATCACCGACTCCAAGACTCCTGCGCAGACCTCGAAAGCGGCACCACAGAAGCGGTCTCCCCAGAAGAAGACCTCTCAGAACCGTCGCGGAGGCCAGAACCAGTCGGGGCAGCGGCGCGGCGATGCCCGAGTTGTCGAGAACACCACCAGGCTCGCCACCCCACCGAAACTCCCGTCTGGTGGCATGCGGATCGTCGCGCTCGGTGGAATCGGCGAAATCGGCCGCAACATGACCGTTTTCGAGTTCGACGGCCGCCTGCTGATCGTCGACTGCGGTGTGCTCTTCCCGGAAGACGCACAGCCCGGTGTCGACCTGATCCTGCCCGACTTCCGCTACATCGAGGATCGCATCGACGATGTCGAGGCGATCATCCTGACGCACGGTCACGAAGATCACATCGGCGCGGTGCCGTTCCTGCTTCGCCTGAGGTCGGACATCCCGGTGATCGGCGCGAAGTTCACGCTGGCTCTGCTCGCGGCCAAGTGCAAAGAACACCGCCAGCGACCGAAGCTGATCGAGGTGTTCGAGGGCGAGTTCACCAAGCACGGCCCGTTCGAGGTCGAGTACTTCGCGGTCAACCACTCGATCCCCGATGCACTGGCCGTGGCCATCCGCACTGGTGCCGGCGTCGTTCTGCACACCGGTGACATCAAACTCGACCAACTGCCGCTCGACGGCCGGCTCACGGACCTCGCCGGGTTCAGCCGCCTCGGCGACGAAGGCGTCGACCTGTTCCTGGTCGACTCGACCAACGCCGAGGTCCCCGGATTCGTCACGCCCGAACGCGAGATCGGTGGCGTGCTCGATCAGGTGATCGGCAAAGCGCGGCAACGTGTGATCGTGGCGTCGTTCGCCAGCCACGTGCACCGGATCCAGCAGGTCGTCGACGTCGCTCACGCCCACGGGCGCCGGGTGACATTCGTCGGACGCTCGATGGTCCGCAACATGCAGATCGCCCAGGAACTCGGCTACCTGCGTGTGCCCGACGGCGTGGTCGTCGATATGGACACCGCCGCGGCGCTGCCCGACAACAAACTGGTGCTGGTCTCGACCGGTTCGCAGGGCGAACCGCTCTCCGCGCTCTCGCGGATGGCTCGCGGCGAACACCGTCAGATCAACATCCGCGCCGACGACCTGGTGGTGCTCGCGTCATCGATGATCCCAGGCAACGAGAATTCGGTGTTTGCGGTGGTCAACGGGCTCGCGCGACGCGGCGCCACCGTGGTCACGCAGCAGAGCGCGAAGGTGCACGTCTCCGGTCACGCCTCCGCAGGCGAGCTGCTGTACCTCTACAACGCTGTCCGCCCGTCGAATGTCATGCCGGTCCACGGCGAATGGCGCCACCTGCGCGCCAACGCCGCACTGGCAGAGGCCACCGGAGTGCCGGCGGACGCCGTGGTTCTCGCCGAGGACGGTGTGATCGTCGACCTCGTCGACGGCCGCGCAGCCATCACCGGCCGGGTGCCGGTGGGTCACGTCTACGTCGACGGCCTCTCGGTCGGCGACGTCGGTGAGTCGACGTTGTCCGAACGGCTGGTTCTCGGCGAAGGTGGATTCATCGCGATCGCGGTGGTGATCGACGCCGACACCGGTAGGGCAATCAGCCCACCGGAGGTCTCGGGACGAGGATTCTCCGACGATCCGGCGGCCCTCAAAGAGGCTGCCAACCTGGTTGACCAGTCCCTCGAACAGATGGCCAACGAGGGTGTCACCGACACTCACCGGATCGCGCAGACCATTCGGCGGATCGTCGGTCGCTGGGTCGCCGACAAGTATCGGCGCCGCCCGATGATCGTGCCGACCGTCATGACGGTGAGCGACTCCGGAAGCAGCTAGCGCTCTGAGCCACCACGGTGGTCGGCGCCACATAGGGTGTTGCCATGACGATTGCTCGAGATGAACGTGCAGCCCTGGCGACCACCCTTCGTGCGGTAGGACCCGACGCCCCGACGCTCTGCGAGGGGTGGACGGTGCGGGATCTGACCGCGCACATGATCGTTCGTGAGTATCGACTCGATGCCGCGCCGGGCATCCTCATCTCGGCGTTTGCCGGACACACGAAGTCCGTGCAGGACAAGGCAGCCGAGGCGGACTGGGATTCCATGGTTGCCAAGTTCGCCGCCGGACCACCGCTGTATTCGCCGATGAAGCCGCTCGATCGGTTTGTCAACGTCACCGAGCTGTTCGTGCACCACGAAGACGTCCGCCGCGCGGCGGGGGAGTGGGAACCCCGAGCCATCGGTCCCGCCGCGAACAAGGCGATCCTCACGCCCCTCAAGGCAATGGCGAAAAGAGCGATCTCCAAGTCGCCCGCGACTGTTGAATTGGTCACCACGGAAGGCGAGCAGGTGGCCACCGGGGGCACCGGACCGTCGGTTCGAGTGGTGGGGGATCCACTGGAACTGCTGCTGTTCACATTCGGACGAGCGCAGACCCGCTTGGATTTCCACGGCGACGCGGATGCGGTGGCCGCGGTGAAGGCAACCAAACGCGGGTTCTGAGAACGATCACGAATACGACACGCAAGTCCGTTACAAGTGTTGTAGATGAGGCTTGTGTGACTGTTGCCCACTAAGGTGGCATCCATGGCAACCAAGTCCACTGCTCGCTCTGGCGCGCCCGGTCGCAGTTCTGCGACCGGGAGAAAGCCCGCCGCCAAGAAGGCTGCCCCGCGTAAGGCCCCGGCCAAGAAGGCTTCGACGTCCGCCAAGAGCGCTGCCGCCAAGAAGCCGGCAACGGCGAAGAAGGCAACGGCGAAGAAATCAACCGCCGAAAACCGGAGGTCGAGCCGGTCGGCGGCCACCTCGACCCGCGCAACCGCGTCGGCGCAGCCACGACGTTCGGTTCTCAAGACGGTCGGCAGTGGCGTCGGCGCGGGCTGGGGTCTTCTGGCCAAGGGCGTCGGGGCGGTCGCCCGCACCGGATCGCGCGGCGGTGACCCCCACTACGACGAGAGCATGTACGACGGCGACGGCTGGGGCGAGACGGCAAACGACAGATCCGACGATTCCTGGGAGTCGTCCGACGGGCGAGACCGGACCTACGAGCAGACCCAGGGCCGCGACGGACTCGCGCTCCTGCTGATCGCGTTGTCGATCGTGGTCGTGGCGGCGATATGGTTCAGCGCCGGCGGCCCGGTGGGAGCATTTGTCGATTCCGCGGTCCGCGCCGTCATCGGTGCGGCGGCCGTCCTGCTGCCGCTCGTGCTCATCGTGGGCGCGTTTGTGCTCATGCGGCACGCACCGAATCCGCGCAGCCGCGGCCGGTACATCGGTGCGGGGTTGCTGATCGTGCTGCCGCTGGCAGGTTTGTGGCACATTTTTGCGGGGGGTCCGGCGCAGATGTCGGAGCGTCAGGACGCCGGCGGATTCCTCGGTTTCGCCGTCGGTGGACCACTCACCGACGGACTGACCGCGTGGATCTCCATACCGATTCTCTTGCTGTGCATGGCATTCGGCCTTCTATTGTTGTCCGGCCTGACGGTGCGTGAACTCTTCGCCGTGGTCAGTTCGTATCTGGGACTCGGCGCGGAACGGGAGTGGGACGAAGACGGCGAGTACAACGACGGCGACTACGAAGGCGACAACTTCGATGCCGACAACGCATACGGCGAAACTGCGTTCGGCGATCCGTACAACAACTACCCTCCGGACGGCCCATCGCCCACCGCTCGAACCGAAGCCGTGAGCCGGCCGGTGCGCCGGCGGACGACACCGTCGGTGACCGCGTCGGAGGCGTTGACCGAACCGATCATCGATGACTGCGCTGAGGACACCGGCGCACCGAGCGCGGTGACAGAGGCTCTGCAGACGCCACCGGTCGGCGCGAAGCCGGTTCGCAAGCGGCCCGTTGCCAAGCCGACCCCGCCACCGGCCCCGGCCGACGAGGACGACGACATGCCGGAAAACGGGATGCTGGTCGACCGGGCGGTCGAAGGTGACTACAAGCTGCCACCGGCAAGCCTGCTCATCGAAGGTGACCCGCCCAAGCTGGGGAGCGCCGCCAACGACGAGATGATCGACCGTATCTCGGCCGTCCTCGAGCAGTTCAAGATCGATGCTGCCGTCACCGGGTTCACCCGTGGCCCGACGGTCACCCGCTACGAGGTCGAACTCGGACCGGGTGTGAAGGTCGAGAAGATCACCGCACTCCAGCGCAACATCTCCTATGCGGCGGCAACCGACAACGTCCGACTCTTGGCACCGATCCCCGGCAAGTCGGCCGTGGGTATCGAGGTACCCAACAGCGACCGGGAAATGGTCCGTCTGGCCGACGTGCTGACCGCGTCGTCGACCCGCAAGGACAAGCATCCGCTGGTGGTTGGCCTGGGCAAGGACATCGAAGGCGACTTCGTGGCCGCGAACCTGGCGAAGATGCCGCACCTTCTGGTCGCCGGTTCCACCGGGTCCGGTAAGTCGAGCTTCGTGAACTCGATGCTGGTCTCGCTGCTGACCCGCGCCACCCCGGACGAGGTCAGGATGATCCTGATCGACCCCAAGATGGTGGAACTCACGCCGTACGAAGGCATTCCGCACCTGATCACACCGATCATCACCCAGCCGAAGAAGGCCGCCGCGGCGCTGGCCTGGCTGGTGGAGGAGATGGAGCAGCGGTACCAGGACATGAAGTCGTCCCGGGTGCGTCACATCGACGATTTCAATTCCAAGGTGAAGTCGGGAGAGATCACGACACCGCTCGGTTCCGAGCGTGTCTACAAGCCGTACCCGTACATCCTCGCGATCGTCGACGAGCTCGCCGACCTGATGATGACGGCGCCGCGCGAAGTGGAGGAATCGATCGTCCGGATCACCCAGAAGGCACGTGCCGCGGGTATCCACCTCGTCCTGGCGACCCAGCGCCCGTCGGTCGACGTGGTCACCGGTCTGATCAAGACCAACGTGCCCTCGCGGCTCGCCTTCGCCACCTCGTCGCTCACAGACTCGCGAGTCATCCTCGACCAGCCCGGTGCCGAGAAACTGATCGGCATGGGTGACGGATTGTTCCTGCCGATGGGCGCCGGCAAACCCATTCGCATGCAGGGTGCCTTCATCACGGACGAAGAGATCCAGGCCGTGGTCGACTTCGCGAAGGACCAGAGCGAGCCCGACTACACCGAGGGTGTCACCGCGCAGAAGGTTGCGGACAAGAAGGACATCGACGGCGACATCGGTAACGACCTCGACGACCTGCTGCAGGCGATCGAGCTCGTGGTGTCGAGCCAATTCGGATCGACGTCGATGCTCCAACGCAAGCTCCGGGTCGGTTTCGCAAAGGCCGGACGCCTGATGGACCTGATGGAGAACCGTGGAGTGGTGGGGCCGTCGGAGGGGTCGAAAGCACGCGAGGTGCTGGTCAAACCCGAAGATCTGGCCGGCATCATCTTCTCGATCACCGGCGGTGGCGGTGGAGATTCAGGAGACGACGCCGACGACTTCTAGCCCCTGCTGGACCTGGAGGACAGTCTGGTCTACCCGGTTTTCACATTGATTGCGTAAAGTGGCCTTTACCTTTTACCCAACATTTTGGAGGCCTCACCGGTGCACGTTTCACCGACAGTTTGGATAGTTACCTGCCTGGTGATCCTGGGGTTGTTCGTCTTCGACTTCTTCGCACACGTACGCGTGCCACACGCGCCGTCGATCAAGGAGTCGGGATTCTGGTCGGCCTTCTACATCACGATCGCACTGATCTTCGGTGGATTCGTGTGGTGGAAATGGGGTTCGACCTCGGGCACCGAGTATTACGCCGGCTTCGTCACGGAGAAAGCGTTGTCGGTCGACAACCTCTTCGTGTTCGTCATCGTGATGGCCAAATTCGCGGTCCCACGTGAGTACCAGCAGAAGGTGCTGCTACTCGGCATCGTGATGGCGCTGGTGATGCGCGGTGCGTTCATCGCGGTCGGTGCGGCTGCCATCAGCGCCTACTCCTGGGTGTTCTACCTCTTCGGCGCGTTCCTGATCTTCACCGCCATCAAGCTCCTACGCGAATCAGACCACGTGGTCGAAGCGGAAGAAGAGCGCGAGAGCCGGATCCAGAAGTTCGTCAAGAAGGTGCTGCGCACCTCGGACAACTACGACGGCGACAAGCTGTTCACCAGAGAGAACGGCAAGCGGCTGGCCACGCCGATGCTGATGGTTCTGATCGTCATCGGATTCACGGACGTCCTCTTCGCCCTCGACTCGATTCCCGCGATCTACGGTCTGACCGAAGAGCCGTACATCGTGTTCACGGCCAACGCCTTCGCCTTGATGGGTCTGCGTCAGCTGTACTTCCTGCTCGGCGGCCTGCTCGACAAACTCGTCTACCTGTCCTTCGGACTGTCGTTCATCCTCGGCTTCATCGGCGTCAAACTCGTGCTCCACGCGCTGCACGAGAACACCCTGCCGTTCATCAACGATGGTGAACACCTGTCCGTGCCGCAGATCTCGACTCCGGTCTCGTTGTCGGTGATCGTCGGAACACTGGTGATCACCACGGTCGCGAGCCTGCTCAAGACCAGGTCGGACGAGCGGAAAGCCGCGCCTCTGCCGTCGGACAAGTCGCCCGAGTAGCCCGACCAACCAGCGTTCGGCCCGGTAGCCAGTCGCGATCGGCTCGATCAGTTGTCGCTGATCGAGCCGATCACCGGAGTCCATCCGCGAACCGAGGTGGCATCGATGGCGTTCACCGGCACGTACGGGTCGTTCAGGATCAGCTCGTTCAGCGCGTCCTCGTCGGTGGCCTGGAAGATGAGCAGTGCGCCGAGGCCGTTCGGGAACGGTCCGGACGCCTTCAGCACGCCCTCGTCGCAGAGGCTCGAACACCAGGCCCGATGCGCCGGACGGGACTCGTCGCGGATGGCGGCGGTGGCGGCGGTGAAGGTGTATTCGACGAGAAACGTTGGCACGAGGCTTCTTTCGTAGGAGGGTCTGGCTGTGGGTGAGTGTGGTTACAGGGTGACCAGCATGCGGGTGTTGCCGAGCGTGTTGGGTTTGACGTAGCTCAGATCGAGGAACTCGGCGACGCCGGCGTCATACGACCGGCACATCTCCTCGTACACCTCGGCGGTCACCGGAGTACCGGCGATCTCGACGAACCCGTGTTTGCCGAAGAACCGGGTTTCGAAGGTCAACACGAACACCCGGCTCAACTGCAGGTCGCGTGCCACATCCAGCAGTCGGCTCACCAGGATGTGCCCGATGCCGTGGCCGGCCAATGACTGCTCGACCGCGACGGTACGTACTTCCCCGAGATCGGCCCACAGAACGTGGAGGGCCCCGCAGCCGACGACTGACCCGTCCACTTCGGCCACCCAGAACTCCTGCACGGCTTCGTACAGTGTGACCAAATTTTTCTCGAGGAGGATCTTGCCCGCGTACTGATCGATCAGTGCTTTGATCCGCGGCACGTCCGAAGTTCGGGCCCGGCGCACGATCGCGACGACCTTCGGTTCGGTTGCAGCAGCGGGCTCGCCCGCCGAGCTGTTGTCAGATGCCATGGGTGAAACTTTAATACCTTGGCACCCCGGCCCTTTGCCACAGTGGGGGCAACCTATCCTTGTGCACGTGGGTATTGGGTATCTCGAATCGGCGCCGCAGGGTGTAGCACGTGGCTGACCGTTTGCGCCGAGAGGTCAACGCTGCCGAGCCGGACCCGATCTCGGATCTGGTCAGCAAAGAGGTCCCAGTCCTCAACCTCGCGAACATTCTGACGGTCTTCCGGATCGCGTTGGTGCCGGTCTTCGTCGCGGTGCTGTTCATCGACGGCGGCGACAATCCCTGGTGGCGGACCCTGGCGTGGGGCGTTTTCGCGCTCGCCGCGGTGACCGACCACTACGACGGCCGGATCGCACGTGAGCGCGGATTGATCACCGACTTCGGGAAGCTCGCCGATCCCATCGCAGACAAGGCGCTGATCGGATCGGCTTTGATCGGGTTGTCGCTGCTCGGCGAGTTGCCGTGGTGGGTGACGGGAGTCATCCTCGCCCGGGAGCTGGGCATCACGCTTCTGCGTTTCTGGGTTCTGCGGCACGGCGTGATCCCCGCCAGCCGTGGCGGCAAGATCAAGACACTCCTGCAGGTCTTCGCCATCGGTCTCTACATACTGCCGCTGCCAGGCCCGCTGCACTGGCTTGCCGTCGTGTTGATGGCCGCCGCGGTGGTGGCGACGGTGGTCACCGGATTCGACTACGTGTGGCAGGCCTTCGCCAAACGGGCACAGCGTCGTCGTGATGCGGCTGCGGCACTCCGGGATGAGAGGTCTGAGCGCCGGGACGAGAGGTCCGGCCGTTGACTGCTGATCCGCTGGCGGGGAAGCCGGCGAGGCAGCTGGTCACAGAATTGACCCGCCGCGGCCAGACCGTGGCCACCAGCGAGTCCCTCACCGCAGGTCTGCTGTCGGCGATGATCGCGGGAGTCCCGGGTGCCAGTGCGGTGCTTCGTGGGGGACTGATCGTCTATGCCACCGACCTCAAGGCCGGCCTCGCGGGTGTCCGGGCCGACACGCTCGAGCGGTTCGGTCCGGTGGCGGCCGGGACCGCCGAAGAACTGGCGGTGGGTGCGGCCATGCGGTGCGGGGCGACCTACGGGATGTCCCTGACCGGCGTGGCGGGTCCGGATCCACAGGACGGCAAAGCGCCTGGCACGGTGTTCTGCGGTCTGGCCCGGGCCCGCGCGGGGCAGGCGGTCGAGGACGCCGGATTCGACACCAAGGTTGTGGGCATGTCGCTGCAGGGCGACCGCTGGGATATTCGTCTAATGTCGTGCACACGGTCGATCGGGGAACTGCTCGATTGGCTCGAGTGATCGGTGCGGGAACGGAATCGGACGGTACGGCGTTGGACAGACTGACGTGTTGAGGAGGACTCAAAATGGCACTGCTCCTGCGGGAAGCGCTTGGTGGCAGCCTGCGGCGTGTCCGGATGGATCAAGGTCGCACTCTGCGTGAGGTTTCGACGAGTGCCCGGGTGAGCCTGGGTTACCTGTCCGAGGTCGAACGCGGACAAAAGGAGGCATCCAGCGAATTGCTGGCTGCGATCTGCGACGCGCTCGAGGTGGAGATCGCCGACGTGCTCCTCGACGTCCGCGACACGCTCCGTACCGATCTGGATCGGGTTTCGCCGTCGTCGGCGCACACTTCGATTGCGACGGAGACGAAGGTCGTCATACCGCAACCCGCCTCGGCTCTGGCTGCTGCTTGACGCTCGCCGGTGTCACTGCGCGGGTTCAGGCGATAGATTGAGTCGAGGACTGCTCGGAATCGGACTGAAGACAAGGCAGGGGCAATGGCTAACCCATTTGTGAAGGCATGGCGTTACTTGATGGCGTTCGGAAACGCCAAGATCGATGAGAATGCCGACCCGAAGATTCAGATCCAGCAGGCGATCGAGGATGCGCAGCGCCAGCATCAGGCTCTGTCGCAGCAGGCTGCGGCCGTCATCGGCAATCAGCGCCAGCTGGAGATGAAGCTCAATCGGCAGCTCGAGGAGATCGAGCGACTGCAGGCGAACACCCGGCAGGCGCTGACCCTGGCAGACAAGGCAACTGCGGCCGGCGACACCGCCAAGGCGACCGAATACACCAACGCGGCGGAGGCTTTCGCCGCGCAGCTGGTGACCGGGGAGCAGAGTGTCGAAGACCTCAAGGCACTCCACGATCAGTCGTTGCAGGCCGCCGAGCAGGCCAAGCGTGCGGTCGAGCAGAACTCGATGACGTTGCAGCACAAGCTCGCTGAGCGGACCAAGCTGCTGAGCCAGCTGGAACAGGCGAAGATGCAGGAGCAGGTCTCGGCCTCACTGAATCAGATGAGCGAACTGGCAGCGCCCGGCAACACGCCGAACCTCGAGCAGGTTCGCGACAAGATCGAGCGTCGCTACGCCAACGCGCTCGGATCGGCCGAGCTGTCCCGTAATTCGGTGCAGGGCCGCATGATGGAGGTCCAGCAGGCAAGCGTGCAGATGGCCGGACACTCGCGTCTCGAACAGATCCGGGCCTCCATGGCAGGGGAGTCGCTGACTGCCGGTGAGACCACGGCCGCCCCCGCCGCAGATCCCGCAGCGCCCTCGTTGAACATCGAGAAGCCTCAGGCGAACTGAGGTATCGCCCCCAACCTGTACCTGGCGGGTGGGGGTTGTCCCTGAACTTCCACCCATCTTCCCGGTTCTCCGGTGACAAACGGGGTGCCGTGCTGGCACCGTTGATGTCAACGAAGCGCAAACGAGGAGGATGACATGTGGTGGAAGGTGCTGCTGGCAGTTCTGGTGGTGTGGATGGCTTTCGGGCTGATCATGGCGCTGGTGAAAGGCCTGCTGACAATTCTGGTGATCGGCCTTCTGGTGATCGGCGTGATCGCTGTGATCAGGTGGGCGAGTTCTGACAAGAGTCCGACGAAGACCGGACTGTAGCGACCGACCTGTCGACGAGGAGTCGTAGTTGCGGGTGGCTCTGGTGGCCGGTTCGGATGCGGGTCACGCATTTCCTATGCTGGCTCTCGCGAATCTGTTGCAGCGCAATGGTTCCCCGGCAGTGGTGTACACCGGCTCGGGGTGGGCGGAGGCGGCAGCCGCTCGCGGGCTCGAGGTTCGGCAGTTACCCGGACTCGCTGCCCGGACCGATGACGACGACGGCGATGCCGGCGCGAAACTCGGTGCCCGCGCCGCCAGGATGTGCCAGGAGTTGGTGCCCGAGCTCGCCGCCTTCGAACCGGATCTTGTGGTCTGCGACGTCATCACGGTGTGTGGGGGATGGGCGGCCGAATCACTCGGCATTCCCTGGATCGAACTCTCCCCACATCCGCTGTACCGGGCCTCGGCCGGGCTCCCGCCGATCGGCAGCGGACTCGAACCGGGGACCGGACTGTCTGGGCGGATCCGCGACGGATTGATGCGGGCGGCCACCGCACGGTCGATCAGGCAGGGTGATCGGCAACGTGAGGCGGCGCGGGCGGCGATTGGACTGACGCCGCGGGCGCCGGAGCCGGCTGCCAGACTGATCGCCACGTTGCCTGCCCTGGAGGTCCCACGCCCGGATTGGCCGGTCGGCGCGGAACTGATCGGGCCGCTGCTCTGGGAACCCACCGACACGATCTTCGAACGTCCTCCCGGAGACGCGCCCCTCGTGGTCATCGCGCCGTCCACGGCGGCCACGGGTTCGAGCGGCCTGATCGAGGTGGCACTCGCGGCATTGGCTCCTGAGGTCCTGGGCACCGTGGTCCGTGCCGTTGTCTCCGGGCTGGCCCCGCAGGTGGATGAACTGCCCGCCTGGGCCGTCGCCGGCCACGGTCGGCAGGATGAATTGCTGGCCGAGGCCGCTCTGGTGATCTGCGGCGGCGGGCATGGGATGCTCGCCAAGTCGATGCTGGCGGGGGTGCCGCAGGTGCTGGTTCCGGGTGGTGGGGATCAGTGGGAGCTGGCTCAGCGGGCGCGGCGGTGGGGATGCGCGGAGGTCGTCCGGCCGCTGACGGTCGACGCGCTGTCGGCGGCGACTCGAAAGATATTGCAGAACAGTTCATTTGCCAATGCTGCCCGCCGGGCCGGCGAGAGCGGGGACGACGTCCTCGACGCGGTGGTGTTGTGTGCCCGCGCGGCGGGCCCGGAAGTCCTTCGCTAGCCTTGACGTCGTGCGACTCACCGAATTCACCGAACTCCTGACCACCGAGTTCGGCACCGTCACGGCCAATTCGATGCTTGTCGACCATGCCCTCATCGAGTTCGGTGGGCAGACGGCTGCCGAGGCTCTCGAATCCGGGGTCGACCCCCGTGATGTGTGGGTGGCCCTGTGCCGGGACTTCGATGTCCCCCGCAATCGCTGGTAGATCATCCGCACCTCTTCAAATGCTGCGGCGTGTCGCGCCCGCAGGTAGTTGACTCGAACAGATGTTCGCCTACAGTGATGGGCAGGCAACGATGGGAATGTCGAGACTCGGGACCGCGAGTCCAGGAATTGTCAGAGGGCTGATCTAGCGTGACGTCAGTGCGCAAAGAGATGCCGAATACGCGAAAAAAAGCTCGCTCCCGCCACACCGGCGGCACCACCGCCGAGGACTCGGCCCGACCACTAGGGGAAAAAATGGCAGCCCAACCAGACCGCGAAAAGGCACTCGACCTGGCCCTGGCCCAGATCGACAAGAACTACGGCAAGGGTTCGGTGATGCGTCTCGGCGAGAACGCCCGCCAGCCGATCGCCACCATCCCCACGGGCTCGATCGCGCTGGACGTCGCGCTGGGTATCGGCGGGTTGCCGCGTGGCCGTGTCGTCGAGATCTACGGCCCGGAATCCTCGGGTAAGACCACCGTGGCCCTGCACGCGGTTGCCAATGCGCAGGCAGCCGGCGGTATCGCAGCCTTCATCGATGCCGAGCACGCACTCGATCCCGACTACGCGCAGCGGCTGGGTGTCGACACCGACGCACTGCTGGTGTCCCAGCCCGACACCGGTGAGCAGGCACTCGAGATCGCCGACATGCTGATCCGCTCGGGTGCGCTCGACATCCTGGTCATCGACTCGGTGGCGGCGCTGGTCCCGCGGGCGGAAATCGAAGGCGAGATGGGCGACAGCCACGTCGGCCTGCAGGCCCGTCTGATGAGCCAGGCGCTGCGCAAGATGACCGGTGCCATGAGCAACTCGGGCACCACCGCGATCTTCATCAACCAGCTGCGCGAGAAGATCGGCGTCATGTTCGGATCGCCGGAAACCACCACCGGTGGTAAGGCTCTGAAGTTCTACGCCTCGGTGCGTCTCGACGTGCGCCGGATCGAGACCCTCAAGGACGGAACCGACGCGGTCGGCAACCGGACCCGAGTCAAGGTTGTCAAGAACAAGGTGGCGCCGCCGTTCAAGCAGGCCGAGTTCGACATCCTGTACGGCCACGGCATCAGCAAGGAAGGCTCGCTCATCGACATGGGTGTGCTGCACGGGTTCATCCGTAAGGCCGGTTCATGGTTCACCTACGAGGGTGAGCAGCTCGGACAGGGCAAGGAGAACGCACGTAAGTTCCTGCTCGAGAACACCGAGATCGCTGATGAAATCGAAAAGAAGATCAAAGAGAAGCTAGGTATCGGTGCAGTACTGACCGAGGAAGACACCGTGGCGCCGGCACCGGTCGAGTTCTGAGGAGCCAGTAACAGGTGAACGTACCTGAGGGAGAGGATATCCGCGCCAGCATCGCTGAACTGCGATCGGCGACAACGGAGATCCTCTCCCGACCTGTATCCATCGACGACCCGGTACCCGATGTCAGGGGTCCTGAGATCACGTCGGCACTCGTGGAAGAACCAGCACCAGCGTCACGTTCGTTGTCCTCGAGCCCCGGTGCTTCGGCATATGATGCCGCACTCCGGTTGCTCGGGGTGCGGGCCCGGAGCCAGGCTGAGCTGCGAGGACGACTGCAAGACAAAGACTTTCCACCACCCGAGATCGATTCGGTGATGGAGCGGCTCGATCGCGCCGGCTTGCTCGACGACGCTGATTTTGCCGAGCAGTGGGTGCGCTCACGCCACCTGCACAGCGGCAAGGGACGCACCGCACTGCGCCATGAACTACGCCAGAAAGGCGTGGTGGACACGGTGATCGAACAAGCCGTCGGCCAGGTCGATGACAACTCCGAACGCGAACGCGCCGCCGAACTCCTTCGCCGCAAAACGTCGCGCCTGAGTGCCGAGGACGTCTCGGAACGCGAAAGCCGCGACAAGCACACACGCCGGTTGGTGGCGATGCTGGCTCGTCGCGGCTACGCGCCGTCGTTGGCGTTCGACCTGGTGAAGACTCAACTCAACGATCTGCGGTGATCGCGTCATCCTCGATGGTCACATCACCGATCGTGCCCTTGCGCTTACCCTCTCGGACCCGGCGTTCGACAACGGTTGCCAGCGTAGACAATCCGAAGTTGAGAATGATCATCACCACGGCGACAACCACCAGCGCGGGCAGGTAGTTGCCGTAGTACGACGCGGATTGAATACCGGAGCGCACCACTTCGATGTAGCCGATGGCGTAACCCAGGGCACTGTCTTTCAATGCGATGACCATCTGGGAGATCAGCGCCGGAAGCATCGCGGTGATCGACTGCGGCAACAACACCATGCGCATGGTCTGAGATTTGCGCATGCCCAGTGAATTGGCGGCCTCGACCTGCCCCCGGGGAAGCGAGTTGATACCCGACCGGAGGATCTCCGCGATCACCGATCCGTTGTAGAGCGTCAGACCCGTGACCACTGCGGCAAACGCCAGTTGTTCGGCGGGGAAGACGGCGTATTCGGCGAACAGGTAATAGGCGAAGATCATCAGGATCAGTACCGGGATGGCCCGGAAGATCTCGACGGTGCCGCCGCTGAGGATCCGGACCCATCGATGGTCGGACAGCCGTCCGATACCGAGGAGTGCGCCGAGGATCAGTGCGAACACGATGGACAGCACGGCTGCCTTGATCGTTCCCCACAGGCCGGGCAGCAGGTACGTCGTCCAGGTGGTGGCCGTGATGAACGGATCCCATTTGTCGGCGGTGAGCTGACCGTTGTCGGCGAGGGCCACGAGGACGTACACCGCCACCGCGATCAGGATCACTCCGAACGCGATCGCGATCATCGTGTTGCGCCTGCGGGCCTTGGGTCCCGGGGCGTCGTACAGAACAGTTGCGCCGCTCATCGCTTGACCGCCAATCGCTTTGCGAGGTAACCGAAGACAAAGCCCTCGGTGAGGGTGAGCACCATGAATCCGGCGGCGATGATCACAAAGATCCAGACCACCTGATCAGCATGGGTCTCGATCTGTTCCTTCATCAGCAACGAGGCCTCGGCGACACCGATCGCCGAGGCGATGGTGGTGTTCTTGGTAAGGGCGATCAACACGCTACCCATCGGGGCGATGACCGATCGGACGGCCTGGGGCAACACGATGATTGTGAAGACCTTGGAGAACGGTAGACCCAGGGACCGGGCGGCCTCGGCCTGACCGATCGGCACGGTGTTGAAACCCGATCGCAGGGTCTCGCAGACGAAGGTCGACGTATAGAGCACGAACCCCAGGACCGCGAGCCAGAAGTTGTTGTTCTTGACGAAATTCTCGTTCTCCGGCGCCAGTGCGAGGCCGAGATTCTGGTATAGGCCCACTGAACAGAAGATGATGATCAACGTCAGCGGGGTGTTGCGGACGATGTTGACGTACCAGGTGCCGAACCACCGCATGACCGGGACCGGGGACACGCGCATCCCGGCCAGGATCGTTCCCCAGATCATCGATCCGATGGCGGAGTAGAAGGTCAGCTGGATGGTGACCCAGAATGCGGGCCACAGTTTCGGTCCGATGTCGGACCAGAGTTCGCTCATGACAATCCCTCCGGGCACGGATCCGACGGGGCGGTGACGAAGTCGAGATCACCCGGTGTGGGGGTGAACGCATACCTCGAATCGGCGGTTTCGGTACGGGCGACCATCGCGTCCACCTCGGCGTCACCGATCGCCTCGCGCAGCGCAAGCTCCCACGCGGACGGTCCACCACCTGGTGGCGGGGTCATCATTCGCACGAGCGATTCGTTGACCGCGGTGACCGCTTCGGGGTAATCCTTCGCCAATCCGATGCCGTAGCGCTCGGTGGAGAACGGTGACCCGGCCTTCTTCAGTTTCGACGAAACGCACGCATCGTCCGGATAGGTCATGTCGACCAACTTGAACTCACCGGGGTAGAAGTTCGAGAATCCGGCCAGGATCGCCTCGTCGGTGGTCAGCGCATCAACCTTGCCGCGGCGCAGGGCCTCCACGCACGACGAATACGAGTCGAACTCCTGCAGCTGGATCTTGGGTAGCTGGTTCTTGACGTTCTGTGCGGAAGTCGAGCCGGTCACCGAGCACAGCTTCTTACCCTTGTTGAGGTCGGTGAGGGTCTGGATGTCGTCGTCGTCCTCGCGGACCAGCAGCCCCTGATAGTTGATGAGGTAGGGGCCGGCGAAGGCGACCTTCTTGGATCGTGCCGCATTGATCGAGTACGTGGCCGCGATCATGTCGACCTCACCGTTGGCGATCAGCGTCTCGCGCTGCGCCGAAGGGGTTTCGCGCCACTTGATGTCGGGCTTGTCCCAGCTGTTGGTCTCGGCGATGTCGTTGATCACGTACTTCGACACCGCGACGTCGAATCCGCTGAACGATTTGTCGGGATGCCGCAGGCCGAGTCCGGGCTGGTCGAACTTGGTTCCGGCGATCACCGATCCGTTCTCGATCGACTCGAGCAGGTTGCGCGGATTCGTATTGCCACAGGCGGTCAGTCCGGCCGCGACCAGAATCGCCGCGAGAAGCAGGCCGAGCACTGCGGGCAGTGGTCGGGGGCGTGGCGCCGCTGTGCGCGGCGCAGACTTCATCCACCTCATCAGTGGCCCAGGATCTTGCCGAGGAAGTCGCGGGCGCGATCGGACTTCGGCTGGGTGAAGAACGTCTCCGGGTCGTCGTCCTCGACGATGGCGCCATCCGCCATGAAGATCACCCGGTCGGCGGCCTTGCGCGCAAAGCCCATCTCGTGGGTGACCACGAGCATGGTCATGCCCTCCTTGGCCAGCGAGACCATCACGTCGAGGACTTCGTTGACCATCTCGGGGTCGAGTGCCGACGTGGGCTCGTCGAACAGAATCACCTTGGGCTCCATCGCGAGTGAGCGTGCGATTGCCACGCGCTGCTGCTGTCCGCCGGAGAGCTGAGCCGGGTACTTGTCCTTCTGGCTGGCGATACCCACGCGCTCGAGGAGTTCCATCCCGCGCTTCTGGGCGTCGGCCTTGCTCTTTCCGCGGACTTTGATCGGGGCGAGCGTGACGTTCTGGAGGATCGTCTTGTGGGCGAAGAGATTGAACGACTGGAACACCATTCCCACGTCGGCACGCAGGGCGGCAAGTGCCTTGCCTTCGCTCGGCAGGATCTCGCCGTCGATCCAGATCTCGCCCTCGTCGATCGGCTCGAGCCGATTGATCGTCCGGCACAGTGTCGACTTGCCCGAGCCCGAGGGACCGAGCACAACGACGACCTGACCCGCGGGGACCTCGAGGTCGACGTCCTTGAGCACATGCAGATCGCCGAAGTGTTTCTGCACCTTTTTCATACTGATCATCGTGTTCGCGCTGGCGGTCTGGGACGCGGTGCTCGACTGCCCTGCGTTCGAACCCTCCGAAGATGCTGTCATGGGTAACGACCCTATGGGTAGGGCACCCCGTCCGGCAGCACAACCCCGGCAACGGTTGCGGCCGGATGTTGATGGCCGACGGTGGATCATGCCGATGACGTGCGTCATTTCGCCTGGTCGGTGATGGCAAGTACCCTGGGCAAGGTGACAATCTCGTTGACAGATCCGCAGGCATCACACGAAATGACCGGCCAGATCTCCGCAGCCCGTTCGTATGAGGTCCGCACCTACGGCTGTCAGATGAACGTCCATGACTCGGAACGGATCTCCGGTCTGCTGGAGGAAGCCGGATACGTCCGGGCCGACTCCGAGTCCGAACCCGACCTCATTGTCTTCAACACCTGCGCGGTTCGCGAGAATGCCGACAACAAGCTCTACGGCAACCTCTCCCATCTTGCCCCGGTGAAGGCCAGCCGCCCCGGAATGCAGATCGCGGTCGGCGGTTGCCTGGCGCAGAAAGACCGCAGTACCGTGGTGAAGAAGGCACCGTGGGTCGACGTCGTATTCGGTACGCACAATCTCGGCTCGCTGCCGGTTCTCCTGGAGCGTGCGCGCCACAATGAGTCCGCGCAGGTCGAGATCATCGACGCGCTGGAGGCATTCCCGTCGACGCTGCCGGCCAAGCGTGAATCGGCGTACTCGGGCTGGGTGTCGATCTCGGTGGGATGCAACAACACCTGCACCTTCTGCATCGTTCCGGCGCTGCGGGGCAAAGAGGTCGACCGCCGTCCCGGCGACGTCCTCGCCGAGGTGCAGGCGCTGGTCGATGAAGGTGTGCTCGAAGTGACACTGCTCGGCCAGAACGTCAACGCCTACGGAATGTCGTTTGCCGATCCCGAGATGGGTCGTGACCGTGGTGCATTTGCGTCCCTGTTGCGCGCGTGCGGGGAGATCGACGGGCTCGAGAGGGTCCGGTTCACCTCTCCGCACCCGGCCGAGTTCACCGACGACGTGATCGAGGCGATGGAGCAGACCCCCAACATCTGCCCGCAGTTGCACATGCCGTTGCAGTCGGGTTCGGACCGGATCCTCAAGGCGATGCGGCGCAGCTACCGGAGCACCAAGTTCCTCGGGATCATCGAACGGGTCCGGGCCGCGATGCCGCACGCTGCGATCACCACCGACATCATCGTCGGCTTCCCCGGCGAGACCGAAGAAGATTTCCAGGCCACGCTCGACGTGGTGGCCAAGGCTCGCTTCACGAGCGCATTCACGTTCCAGTACTCGCCGCGTCCGGGCACCCCGGCCGCCGAGATGGCCGATCAGGTCCCGAAAGAGGTTGTGTCGGAGCGGTATATGCGGCTGACCGATCTGCAGGACCGGATCTGCCTGGAAGAGAACCAGAAATTGATCGGAACGCCGGTCGAGGTGCTGGTGACTGCCGACGGACGCGAGGGCTCGGGCCGGATGACGGGGCGCAGTCGCGATGGCCGGCTGGTGCATTTCCAGACCAGCGTCACCACGATCCGGCCCGGGGACCTGATCGACACCGACGTGACCGGAGCTGCGCCGCACTATCTGCTCGCCGATGCCGGCGTCCGGAACCACCGGCGCACCCGTGCAGGTGACGCGCATGCCGCGGGCACCACCCCGCAGACCCCACCGATCGGGGTGGGCCTGGGTCTGCCGACCATTGGAAAACCAAGTGAAGCTCCGGTTGAATCCGGTTGCGGTTCGGGATGTGAGATCTGATGTCCACCAAGCGTAACGGCGACGATTTTGACCAATTCGAAAGCGACCTGAGAAAAGCGGAGCGCAAGGTCGCGGGGGAGATCGATCCCGGCGCCCGGGCTCTGGTCGTCGCGGCCGCGGTGATGGTGGTGATGCTGTCGTTGGTGCTGCCCCATACCGGTTCGGTCAGCGGAATCGATGTCCTGACCTTCAATTCCGAGGCCGCCGCCGAGAACGTCACCATCACCTCGCGGATCTCCATCTGGCTTCAGGTGATCTTCGGTATCGGGTTCTCGACGCTGGCGCTGGTCACCCGGCGCTGGTTCTTCGCGTGGATTGCGTTGTGCGGCTGCGCAGTCGGGTGTGTCGCCGGGATGCTGTCGTGGTGGTCTCGCAACACCCCCGGTGTGTCGGGCTTCGAGCCGCCGAGCGGTGTCGGTGCCGGACTCGTGTTGGGCTGGCTGGCGATGATCGTCCTCACCTTCCACTGGGCGCGCGTGGTGTGGGTGCGCACGTCGGTGCAGCTGTCGCTGGAGGCACAGCTACGCGACGATGCGGCCGAGCAGGAAGCGAAGGCGGTTGCGCTGCAACGCAAATCCGCTATCAAGCGCCCCAAAGAAGACAGCTGATCAGCCAGACACCCCACCCTCCGCTGACCGTGCCCTTGAGCCCGTCGACCGTGCCGTTGTCGGCGTCGAGCGTGCCGAAGCTACTTGAGCACCAGCGGTATTGGCCCGGTCGGCGGTCGAAAAGGCCCGCTCGGCGGCTGTAACGGCCCGCTCGGCGGAGGGGTGGGTCAGTCGTTGATGGCGCCTTCGGCCGCGCGGGCCCACTCGCGCCACTGCTCGGCCTGTTCGCGGAGCTTGCGGGCATCGGAGGCCTTGCCGTTGGCCTCGGCCTTCGCCGCCTGGTCTTCGAGTTGGGAGACCCGGTCCGCGAACTGCTGGGCGCGGGCCTTGACCTCGGGATCGGTGCGCTCCCACTGCGCGGACTCGGCATCACGGATCCGCTTCTCGACGGCCTTGATCCGGGCCTCGAGCGTGTGCATCTGGTCGCGCGGTACCTTGCCGATCTCGTCCCACTGATCCCGGATCGCCCGGAACTCGCGGCGCGCGGCCTCGAGATCACCTTCGGGGTCGATGGACTTCTCTGCGCGGGTGAGGAGTTCGATCTTCGCTTTGGCGTTGTCCTCGAATTCCGCGTCGCGCTCGGAGGAGGCGGCGTTGCGGGCACCGAAGAACACATCCTGGGCGGCTTTGAACCGGGCCCACAGCGCATCGTCCTGATCGCGAGGTGCGCGGCCCGCGGCCTTCCACTGCGTGAGGAGATCGCGGAACTTGGCCGCGGTGTCGGCCCACTCGGTGGACGAGGACAGGCCCTCGGCCTCGGTGATCAGCTCTTCCTTGCGGGCTCGTGCGCCTGCGCGTTCGCGGTCCATCTCGGCGAAGTGCGCACCGCGGCGCCGGTTGAAGGTGTCGCGCGCTTTCGAGTAGCGCTTCCACAGCAAGTCGTCGGTTTTGCGATCGACGCCCTTGATCGTCTTCCACTCGTCGAGGATCTGGCGCATCCGGTCCCCGGCGACCTTCCACTGCGTGGATTCGGCCCCGATGGTCTCGGCTTCGGAGGCCAGTTCGTTCTTGCGTGCCACGGCCTTGGCCCGGGATTCGTCCCGGTCGTGCTTGACCTTCTCAGCTGCACCCTCGGCCCAGTCGACGATGGCCTGCAACCGGGCGGCCACAGCGTCGACGTCGCCGATGACCGCGGCGTTCGGCAGCGACTCGATGAGCGCGATGGCGGCGGTTTTGGTCTTGCGGGGGTCGCCGGTGCCGGCGTCGAGGCGTTCTTCGAGCAGCTCGACTTCGACAACGAGATCGTCGAAGCGGCGACCGAAGTGAGCGAGGCCCTCGGCCGCGGTGCCCGCCTGCCAGGAGGCGATCTGGTGCTCACCGTCGGAGTTCTTCAGCCACACCGCACCGTCGTCGTCGATCCGCCCGAACTCGGATGGGTCGGAGGCAGGCCGACTGGGGTCGACGGGTGCGGGATGAGGGTGGGCGGGCGGATGATGGCCGGGACGCGGACCGGGCCGGGGGCCTGGTTTGGGTCCGGGTTTCGGGCCCGGAGTCGGATGCGCGTTGTCGGTGGCTGCCGGCTGCGGCGTGTTGTCGGTCATGTCATTCCTTATCCCTGCCGCGCGACACGGCTGCCAGTTGCATCTGATGCCGACGGTGATCCACCTCCACCGCCACACCCATTGAAGCAGGTCACCGGCCCGGGTGTGGACAGTCGCCGACAAATGAGTGTCGGATTCGTGTCTGGATCGGCGCAGCCACTCTGCGGCGTGGGTGGTCGACTAGCGTTGCTGGCGTGTTGATCGCTGCCGCTTTTGTCCCCTCCGCACCCGCTCTGGTGCCAGAACTATCCGGTTCCCAGGTGCCTGAGTTGTCGCCGGTTCGTGCCGCAACGCTGCAGGTATGCGCTGATCTGGCCGATCGGTCCCGCAACTGGGTGGTCGTGGGAGCCGGTGACCCGAGCCGGCCGATCGCTCCGCGTGGGAGCTTTGTCGGCTTCGGAGTGGACGTGTCGGTCGATCTGGTGCCGGATGCGACCGGTGGCGCCGACCCGGAGATGGATCTGTCCTTCCTGATCGGCGGATGGCTGGGCGCTCAGGTCGACCAGGAGATCACGCTGACAACCGAAGCGGTGTACGTGTCCAGTGGTCCGTCGAGCTGCAGCGACCAGGGTCACGCACTGGCCCGGACACTGGCAACCCACGACGAGCCGGTCGCACTGCTGGTGGTGGGCGACGGCGCCAACACCCTCGGTCAGAAGGCTCCCGGTGGATCGGCGGACGGCTCGGAGGAGTTCCAGGGTGCGATCGACAGGGCGCTGGCGGCCGGGGACCGCGGCGCGCTCGCGGCCCTCGGACAACCGGAGTGTGAGAGTTACGGTGCAGCCGGACGCGGTCCGTGGCAGGTGGCCGCGGCCGCAACACAGGGTGCGGCCCTCGCATCCGAATTGCGTTACGCCGGTGCGCCGTTCGGCGTCGGCTACACCGTTGCACTGTGGGATCTCGCATGGTGACACCGATCGCCGTCATCGGGCCCACGGCCAGTGGGAAGTCGGATCTGGCGCTCGACATCGCCGAAGCGCTCGGCGGTGACATCGTGAACGTCGACGCGATGCAGCAGTACACGGGGATGGACATCGGCACCGCAAAGGTGCCGGCGCAGGAACGCCGCGGCATCGTCCACCATCAGATCGACGTCCTCGATGTCACCGAGACCGCGACGGTGGCGCGATATCAGCAGGCCGCGCGAGCCGACGTGGAGGCATTGCTGGCGCAGGATCGCACGCCGGTGGTGGTCGGTGGATCGATGATGTACATCCAGGCGTTGCTCGACGACTGGAAGTTCCCGGCCACCGATCCGGAGATCCGGGGCCGCTTCGAAGCCGACCTGGAACGGCTGGGTTCACTCGCCCTGCACGACAGGTTGGGTGAGGTCGATCCCGAAGCTGCGCGCAACATCCTCGACACCGACGGAAGGCGCATCGTCCGGGCGTTGGAAGTGGTCGAGCTGACAGGGCAACCGTTTGCCGCGTCAGCACCGACGATTGGTGAACCACGTTGGGGTACAACGATCATCGCGCTCGATCGAGATACCGGAGAACTCGACAACCGCATCGCATTGCGGACCGAACAGATGTTCTCCCAGGGGTTTGTCGACGAGGTGCAGACGCTGTTGACCCGAGGGCTGCGCCAGGGCGTCACTGCTGCGAGGGCGATCGGCTATTCGCAGGTGATCGCGGCGCTGGACGGTGAATACGATCTGGCTCACGCGCAGGAACTCACCTTCATCGGCACCCGGCGGTACGTGCGCCGCCAGCGGTCGTGGTTCCGCCGTGATCCACGGGTGCACTGGCTGGATGCCGCGACGCCTGATCTGCTGGGGCAGGCGCTGCGGGTCGCGGCCGGGTGAGAACCGGGCGATCCGCTCCGGGCGCGTAGTCTTGACGAATGTTCGGGCGTGTTGATTTTGTGAAGGGCCACGGTACGGAAAACGATTTCGTGCTGTTGCCCGATGCTGGCGTGCAACTCGATCTGACGCCGGACTTCGTCTCGGCGCTCTGTGATCGTCACCGCGGCATCGGTGCCGACGGTGTACTGCGGGTGGCCACCGCGGGCGCCCTGCTGGGTGCCGGAGTCCTCGACGTCCTTCCGCCGGGCGTGGCCCACGACGACTGGTTCATGGACTACCGCAACGGCGACGGATCGATCGCCGAGATGTGCGGTAACGGCGTGCGGGTGTTCGCC
>NZ_DATCVM010000267.1:0-5093 GCF_036566845.1 Williamsia sp. | reverse complement strand
TGCGGTTGAGTGCACCGGCGGAGTTTTGTCGGAAGGTGCTCGAGATCCGTTTGAACGGGCGCATGATGAACCAGCAGATCAACGACAGAATCACCATGAACCACAGGCGCCACGAACCGTCGACCGAGCCGTTGTCGACGTGGTAGAGCTTCACGAGGGCAACGAGATACAGCGCCACGATCGTTGCTCCTGCGACACCCCAGAGGTAGGCGGTGCCGATCATCCGCATGACACGTTCGAGGAATCCTCCGGAGAGGACGACGAACGGAACCCACATCGGAGCGAACAGGATCGCGAATCGGATAGAA
This sequence comes from Williamsia sp., assembly GCF_036566845.1. GTDB lineage: Bacteria > Actinomycetota > Actinomycetes > Mycobacteriales > Mycobacteriaceae > Williamsia. Next base: position 4,785 of record NZ_DATCVM010000267.1, on the reverse strand, counting down.
AGCAGCGCAACAATTTTCAGGATCGAGGCGCCGGACCACAGAAGTGACGGTAACCCGACCTTCACCATGGCCAGGAACCCGGTCGAGGTTCGGCCACTGTCCTTTCCTTGAAACTGTGTGTATGAAAGATTCTGTGCGGATAGGGGTTTGATGATCTCGTCCTGGAACCGCGCCGCTTTCGACTCGGCGAGTTCGTTCGCGGCCTCGGTGTCTCCCTTGACCCGTTCCTGTTCGTCGTAGGTGAAGGCGAGTGTGTCGCGGAGTTTGGGTTGGAGTTGCTGATCCGGCGGTACGCCGGATTCGTCGAAGTTCGGCCCGAACCAGCCTTTGGAGATGTCCGGCAGGAGAATTTTGTCCATCAGGACGTTGCGCGGATCGGTTTCCAGACCCGCCGCCTCGAACACTTCACCTTGGGTTCCGGTGATCAGCTGCCCGAATGTTTCGTCCGCGACATTCATCGCCTTCTGGGGCGCTCCGACCATCAACGCCCCCAACGTCACACCGGCGGCGGCGAGCATCACTGTCTTGGTGACAGCCGCGGCGTTGGACTTGAGCGCGTTCCACAAGATGACTGTTGCCCCGCACATCAATGCCAGCCCGATCCATTTTCCGTAGACACCGGATGTGCCGGTGGCGATGGAGGCGACGATCATGTCGAACTGATCGAGCGCGGGAGTGATTCCGGATTGGGCTGCTTCGGTCCCGGACTTCGTTTGATCGTCGAGCCAGAACGCGATCGCGGCCAACGACTGCCCGACCATCAGAAACGCGTTGCCGGTGCTTGTGTCCGCGACAGCGCCGGGTGCGCGGACCAAGTCTTCACCGCAGCCGAGGTCGTAGGTGTACCAACGTAATCCGGCCCACCCGTAGGTCTGGTAACCGGTGGGGTTTCCGTTGTGGGGTGGCTCGGTGGCGCTGTGGGAGTCGAAGACCGTGGGAAATACTGCGTTCGGGAACTGCGGCGAGGGAGCTTCTTTGCAGTCGAAACCGCCCGCGTGCGCGGTGCCCAACTGTGGGCCGACCAGTGAGATCACCACGATCGTGAACACTGCGAACAACCGGATGAGCTTTGCGGGCACGCCCAATGTCGGGACGTTCGGCGCAGCGTCGTTCACGGCGTACCACCGGCGATGGTTGTGGCCGCTCGTGGACGGGAGTCGAGGGCCTGAAAGACGTGCGCGAGGTGGGTGAAATTGGTCCAATCGCAGCGGACGATCTCGATGTCGTCGGCCATTTTCATCACGAACCGCCTAGCTTGGTCCATGTGCGAGGTGTCCGTGTCCGGGTCCAACGTGTCTTCTCCGCCGCCCCCGAGATCGGCCAATGTCGCCTCGTATCCCTGCCCGGCGGGCAGGTTCAGCAACTTCAATGCGCCCTCGATGGCGTGTTCGTTGCCGCCGAGGTCTCCGATGATGACCTCATAAGTCAGCGCCGACTTGTCGTCGGTGCCGTCGACACCGAGGTAGTCGTCGGGTAGCTGCGAGCACACCAGGGCGCGCACGTTGAATTTGCGGCTGTCACGTGCGATCCGGAGATTCAGCGTGCGTCCCGCGCCGGTTTGTTCGAGGTACTTGTTTTCGTCGAGGAACAGGATTTTGCGGGCCTGGCGCGGCTTGTCGTAGATGAGCCGGTTGGCCTGCCACGCTGCCATGTGCATCAGCGGCGCGGCCATCCGTTGTTGCGGTGTCCACTGCGAGGACGGAACGCCTTCCGGAGGGAGCTGCAAGCCGGGCATCGTCAGGATGGTTAGGCGCTCGTCGAAGGTGGTGTCGGCGTCGAATCCGCCGAGTGTGCCGGGCTTGGGGAACAGCACCCGAGCTTCAGCGAGTTGGGACATCATGTGCAGTTTCTGATGAATGCTGCGGGCGGTCGTCTTGACCTCGGTGTCCTGTTCGTTTTCCGCCATTGCGGCGAGTTGATCGAGAACCTGACCGAGGTGATGGCCGGCGTCGCCGCCGACGTTGTGCGCTGCCGTGTGGAGGACACTTTCCGTCCATCGCTGCTCGACGTCCTTGTCGGTGAGCATCATTTTCAGCACCGACACGGCGCATTCCATGCGTTCGGCGGCAGCTGCACGCAGGTCCGCTTGGTACTGATCTGCCGCTGCTGCGGCCGGATCGGGATCGAGTGCGTAGTGCGAATGTGTGGGGGAGTACTCGGGATCGTCGGGGTCCGGGTCGGCGATCACGCGGTACGGGTTGAGTGCGCCTGGACGTGAGCGCCCGGTCAATGCGTAGACCCTCGTGAACGGCGCCAGTTCCGGCAGTGTGGCCAGCCGGGCGAGCGGACCGGAGGGGTCGAGGATGACTCCGTAGGCGCCGGCGCGGACAGCTTGGTAGACCGTCATTCCGGCCAGGAACGTCTTGCCCGACCCGGGGACGGCGACGATCGGGGTGAGCCCGGATTTGTCCTTGTTCTCCGGGCCTGCGAAGCAGTTCCACACAGCTGGCCTCGGTGCGATCGACGCAGTCTGTCCGACGATCAGTCCTGTCCGGTCACCGATACGGTCTCCGACCGCCGCCATGCCCGCGGAGGCGTCGTAGACGCTCATGCGGCGCGCGTGGGCGATGTTCGCTTGCCGCTGGCCGGGAATGAACTCGCGGAGTAGTTGGTACTGCCCGTGCTCGTGCTCGAGGATGATGTGCGGGGAGTGCATCTCCTGCAGGGTCGAGACCTTGCGGCGGACCTCGTCGGCGTTCGCTCCCACGACCGCCATCCGCCACCACCCCTTGACCCGGGTCGAGAGCCCCGAATGATCGTGTTCGAGATGCGTTTTGATCTTCTGCGCCGCCGCATGTTGTTCCTGCAATTCAGTCGGCGGGCTTTCGTCGTGTTCGACCGTGTAGTGCTTGAACTGGTTGGTGATCTTGTCGGTCACGAAGCGCATCGCGCGGGCGGTCGCGGTCTTCTCTTCGAGCGTGATGCGTTCGGACCATTCGAGAGGCTCGCCCGAGCCGTCGCCGATCACCTGCCACGGCAACATCTGCTCCGGGATCGGCATCGGCGCCATGCGGCCGATCGTCAAGACGATCACGGCAGCGCTGTATCGGCGCCCGTCGACGAGACCGGAGACGGTGGTGAAGCCGTCGCCCGGGGTGAGCGAGAGATCGGCGAGGTCTTCGAGGGAAGCGATGTCGGTGTCCGTCCAATCGCCACCGCCCGAGATCACGCCGTCGATATCGAGCGGGAGACCGATCGCCGCGGAGCGCTGCAACAGGTAGTCCATCTGCCCTGCGGTGGCCGGGCGTGCATCGGCTCCGCGTGCGGCCATGATCCGGGCCAGGGTCGCCAGATGCTCGTCGAGCATGGCTGTTTCGCGGTCGAACGACTCGTCCGCCCAACGCGTTACGGCTGCACCGATCCGGCCGAAGCCGGACAGCCACAGCGCGAGGTAGTCGAGCCCCCTGCTCGACATCGAGCGCGCCGGCAATTCGATGCCCCAGTATCGGCCCTTGATCGTCGGTTCGGACCAGAGCATGCCGTGCTGCTGACCGCGCAGGTAGTCGTTCCACGAGAGAGCGCCGTCGACATCGGGCAGGGGTGTCGCCCACTCGTGATGTGAACGTGCCCATGCTCGGACCGGCCACGGCGCGCGGGTGAGCCGACGGTGCAGGTGCTCGACGCCCGCCTCGCGGAGGTTGGCCAGGATCAGCGCTTCGTCGCGTATGTAGCGTCGCTGCTTGGGTGTCGGGCGCATGTTCCATGGTCCGGGCGGTTGCACGAACCATGCGGTCGCAGTCCTCGGTGTGCGGGTGATGTGTCCTGCTGTGCCGCACAGTTCCAATTTCACGCTCTTGCGGTTCTTCGCGACCCTGCGGGCAGCGCGTTCCTGCGCCTTGAGCGTCTCGGACTTTTTCGCGCAGGCGGACTTACTGCTCGTGCCGCGCCCACGTCGTCGACCGCGAGCTTTGTCGGGGATCTCGTCGGCTGTTGTCATGCTCGCGACGTCGTCTGTCTCGACCGGTTCGGGCCCGGCCCACACATCGGGGGTGTGCGGCGGGTCAGGCTCATGACGATCCGGTGGCGCAGCGGTACGCCCCGCAGCCCAGGACGGAGGCAGAGCGCCGGGCGGAACAACGGGGATGTGGCCGGTGCTACGTGGGTCGAACAGAGACGCAACGTCGTTCTCGTGCGTGGTCATCAGATGCTCGCCTCACAGGGGCTAGCGCAATGGTTGTGGCCGCCAACGCCACGGCGAGTTCGATCAGGTGGTGGAAGGGTGATGTAGATGCTTTCGCCGGCCTTGGGTGGGCGCGGAGAGGTGAGGTCGTTGTAGGCGGCTGTGATCACCGAGCGCAACGGTCGGTCCGCGCTGATGTACTTGGTGATTCGGCTCGACACCGCGACCGTCGAGACGACAAGAATCAGAAATGTGCCGTAGCTCAAGGAGAGGTGAAGGACGGATCGGGCGATGATGAACAGTGCGAAGAACGTGCTCAGGCCCACGCCCACAGCCGAGTAGCGGATCGGCACAGGAAGGGTCTTGCCGGTCGGCCCCAGGTAGTGGTTGTCGACGCGGTAGATCAGGTCGTCGGTTTCGATCACGGGTGCTCCTCGGCGGTGAACTCGGATGCGGGTGGTGCTCAGGGCTTTTCAGATGCCGAGCAGCCCTAACGCCCACTGGCCGAGGGCGTCTTGGGCGGATTGATTGGCTGCCAGCGCAACGAACAGCAGCCCGACCACCGAGAGTCCGCCGATCGTGACGACCTTCGAGACATTGCCCTTGAGTGCACCGAGAAGAAGCGCGCAGGCGATGATCGCGATGATGGTGACCGCACCGTTCGA
>NZ_DATCVM010000266.1:0-2601 GCF_036566845.1 Williamsia sp. | reverse complement strand
GCATGTCGTCAGCTCCTTTCGAAGTATTCATGGATTTGGCGTACGGCCATCGCTCCTTCACCGACGGCGGATGCGACTCGTTTCACCGAGCCTCGGCGGATGTCGCCCGCCGCGAACAGGCCGGGCAGGCTGGTTTCGAGCGTCCTGGACAGGCCATCGCTGATCGGCAGGTTGCCGTCTGCTCGGGAGTGGATCGCGTCCATGCCGGTGAGGACGAAGCCGTGGTCGTCGAGTGCGATCGCTTCGGCCAGCCACCCGGTGTGCGGTACTGCCCCGATGAAGACGAACAGGGCGCGCACCCGGATCGTGTCCTGCTCGCCGCTGCGATTGTCCTCGACCGCAATTTCGTCGAGGTATTTCTCGCCGTGGACCGCACGAATCTCGGTGTTCCGGTGCACGGTTACGCGCGGGTGGTGTTCGATCTGGTCGACCAGGTAACGGGACATGCTCTTTCCGAGGTCATCGCCGCGGATGAGCAGGTGCACGTGTGAGACATGCTCGGCGAGGAAGACGGCAGCCTGGCCGGCGGAGTTGCCGCCACCGACGATGGCTATCGGGTCGGTGCCGCATATCCGCGCTTCCTGGTGGGTTGCGGCGTAGTACACGCTCGTTCCTTCCAGCGCCTCGATCCCCTGAACGGCCAACTTGCGGTATCGCGCCCCGGCGGCGAGCACAACGGCCCGGGCGTGAACCGTGCCGCCGTCCGCCAGTCGGAGCACATGGTTCCCGGCGTCGGATCCCAAACCGGTCACTTCTGCCGACACCAGGATGCGGGCGCCGAACTTCCCGGCCTGAAGCACGGCTCGCTCGGCCAATTCGGAGCCGGAGACCCCGGCGGGGAAGCCCAGATAGTTCTCGATCCGGGAGGAGGTACTGGCTTGGCCGCCCGCGGCGATCCGCTCCAACGTCACCGTGTTCAACCCGTCCGAGGCGCCGTACACCGACGCGGCCAGACCGGCCGGTCCGGCACCCACGACGACGAGGTTGTATACGTCCTTGGCTGCGTCCGCGACGGATGCCGGGACGGCAAGCCCGACGACGCGTGCGAGTTCCGCATTCGTCGGATTGCGCAGCACCTTCTCGCCGTGCCAGATCACGACGGGTGTGTCCTCGGGGGCGACGTTCAGGCTGCGTAGCAGCTGCTCCGCCCGTTCGTCCTGCTCCAAGTCGAACCACCTGTGGGGCAAACGATTTCGCATGGCAAACTCGCGAAGCCGCAATGTATCGGGGGAGAAACAGGAGCCGATGATCCGGAACCCCGAGCCGAGCCCGATCAGCAGGTGTCGACGCACCAGGTAGGCGCGCAGGATCAGATCGCTGAGCACGGGATCGTGGGTAATCAGCTCGCGCACCTGCTCGGCCGGGACGACGAGTATCTCGCCGTCCTCGATCGCTTCGGCGGTGAAGAACGCCACCTGGCCTTCCAACAGTCCGAGTTCGCCCAGGAAGCGCCCGGGCCCGTGGACGCGCAGTATCCGGCGCTCGCCGTCCCCGTCGCCCTCGTCGACGACTGCGACCTTGCCGGAAAGGACCACGACGAAATCGTTGCAGGGCACGCCTTCTCGGATCAGCACCTCGCCGGCGCGAACCGACCGACGCGAGCCTCCGAGCTCGAGCGTCGCGACCTGGTCGTCCGTCAGACGCGGGAAAGCACCCTCCTCGTCCGCGGTCTCGTCGTCGACCGGCGGACTGTCCCCAACGGGTGAGGCGCGCTCAGACGAAGTTCTGGTCGACATAACACCACCGCCAATCTTCACCGGGCTCCATCGACTGGACGATCGGATGGCCGATGGCGTGAGCGTGAGCACTCGCGTGCCTGCCCGGCGAAGAATCGCAGCAACCGACGTGTCCGCACGTCAGACACAGCCTCAGATGCACCCACGGGGTGCCGAGGCGAAGACATTCCTCGCAACCCTGCGGGGTACGGGGCACCACGGCCCGGATCGCGGTTACATGTGGGTCCGCGTGGACAGGACTCATGACTTCGCCTCCTCGCCGGCATTTTCCGAGAGCGCCTGATCGAGCCACGTGCGCAACTGGGGCACGGGAGCCGCGCCCGACTGACGAGCGAGAACCTCACCCCGGTCCATCACCAGCAGAGTCGGCACGGCGCGGACGGTGAATCGTTCGGCCGTCCGGGGTGCGGCATCCACGTCGACCTTGACCAGCTTGATCTGGCCGGCGTGTTCTCTGGCGAGCTGCTCGAGCGCGGGGCTGACCATGCGACACGGGCCGCACCACGTCGCCCACAGATCCACGAGCACAGGCACCGAGGATTTTTCGACGATCTCCGCGAAGTCGCCGTCTCCCGCTGCGGCGATCCAGGGCAGCGGCTCGTGGCAGTTCCCACAGCGAGGTCTTCCTTCCCCTGCTGCCGGGATGTTGTTGGTCTTGCCGCAGTTCGGGCACTTCACCTTTTCGGATCCCATGACCAGTTACCTCTTCTCAGGCCGCCGCGAAGGCGGGTTCGGCATACGCGACGGCAAGCTCGCCGCCGTCCACCGTGACGCTGATGGTGCCGTCCGGTTTGATCTCGCCGCGCAACAGTGCACGGCCGATCTTGGTTTCGACCTCGTGTGCGATGTATCGGCGCAGCGGCCG
>NZ_DATCVM010000265.1:0-2568 GCF_036566845.1 Williamsia sp. | reverse complement strand
ATGCACTCACATCGACGGACTGAATCTGGTTACTCTTCTTCATGGTGGTCCCCTTGCTGTAGGAGTTCTTGGCGGAACGCCCGATACCTACCACACGGCAGGTTTCGAGCAGGGGACCGCCACCTCAACTTCTACGAGACTTGGGACAACCTCTTCCTCTCGCCAGGTCAGGGCTTGTTATATACGGGTAGGCAGTGAGGGTGGACAACCATCCCGTGAAATTCGAGCTAGCCAGCGGCCCGATTGGCCCAGATGTTAGACCGGAGTGACCTGGAAAACACGCCATTGTGAAAAAGCGAGGGCGACGAGGAAGCGAATCACCGGTCGGGTACTCGCAGGCCATGCCGTCGTCGTCGCGGTCCTGCTTCTCGCAGTAGTGCTCGGTGCCGGCCCCTACGAACGTGATAGTTGCGCTTGCGCCTGACCGCCGTATCTGAGCACGGTGAACCACAATCCCCGCTCGCTGGTACGGGCATCGGCCTCGGCAGCACAGAATTGGGCCTGGTAACGATACGGCTTGTCATAGGTGTACTCGAACGCGCACCCGTCGTGGACCATGTCCGGGTTGAACATCCGACCGGATTTCGGTCAACACATACCGATCCTCGGATGGCTGGCCTTCTCCGACGTCGAAGCAGCTGCCCCCCTTCCCGCGCCCTGGCACTGGCCTCGGCACGGGTTAGGCCACTGCGGCGGCTTTCTTGCCGCGGGACTTGCCGAGGAAGAAACCGGCTGTCAATGGCCAAGTTGAAGTCCCCGCTGGTGGCCAGATTAAAGTCCCCACCCCGTGCGGTGATTTCTAGGTTGGTGGTGGGTTCTCCTTCCGGTGTTGGGCGTCTTTCATGCGGTAGGACTGGCCGTCGGTGATGACGACGGTGGCGTGGTGCAGCAGGCGGTCGAGGATGCTGACCGCGGTGGTCTGTTCGGGTAGGAACCGCCCCCATTCCTGGAACGGCCAGTGCGATCCGATGGCCAGGGATCTGCGTTCGTAGGCGCCGGCGACGAGGCGGAACAGCAGCTGTGTGGCGGTGTCGTCGAGCGGGGCGAAGCCCAGCTCATCGAGAATGACGAGGTCGACCCGCAGCAGCGATTCGATGATCTTGCCGACGGTGTTGTCGGCCAGGCCGCGGTAGAGGGTTTCCACCAGGTCCGCGGCGGTGAAGTAGCGGACCTTGTGCCCAGCATGGATGGCGGCCACTCCGAGCCCGATCAGGGTGTGAGACTTACCCGTGCCGGCGGGTCCGATGATCGCCAGGTTCTGTTGTGTACGAACCCATTCCAGGCTGGACAGGTAGTCGAACACCTTCGGTTGGATCGAGGAGCTGGCCACGTCGAACGACTCCAAGGTCTTGGTGACGGGGAACCCGGCGGCCTTGAGACGGTTGACGACGTTGGAGGCATCGCGTGCCGCCAACTCGGTCTCGACCAGAGTCCGCAGCACCTCCTCGGGCGTCCAGCGTTGCGTCTTGGCGGTGAGCAGCACCTCGGGTGCGGTGCGTCGGATCGCGGCCAGCTTGAGCCGCCGCAACCCGGCGTCCAGATCAGCTGTCAGGACCGGCACCGATGACGGTGCGACGGGTTTGATCGTTTTGGCGGGCGCCGTGGTCATGACGGGACCCCACCATCGGCGGCGGGTGTGACGGTGTAGGCGTCCAACGATCGTGTCGGGGCGACGGGTAGGTCCAGGATCAACGCGTCCCCGGCGGTGCAGGGTTGAGGTGTTCCAGCACCGGCAGCCAGGATCGAGCGGACGTCGGCAGCACGGAACCGCCGAAAGGCCACCGCCCGGCGAAGCGCCGCGGTCAAAGCATCGGTGCCGTGCGCGGCACCCAGTGCCAGGAGGATCTCCAGTTCCGATCCCAGGCGGGTGTTGCCGATCGCCGCGGCACCGACCAGGAACGCTTGAGCATCGTCGCCGAGCGCGCAGAACTGTTTCTCGACAGCTGTTTTGGGTCGCGGTCCGCGGCTGGGTGCTGGGCGGGGCCCGTCGTAGTGGTCATCGAGGACCGACGCCGACCCGGGGGTACCGAGTTCGTGCTCGGCCACGATCACCCCGGTCGCGGGTTCCACGATGCACAGTGCACCGTGATCGACGACGACGGCCACACTGGTCCCGATCAGCCGGGTGGGCACCGAGTAGCGGGCCGAGGCGTACCGGACACACGACAGTCGGTCGACCTTGCGCATCACCGAGGACGCTCCGATCTGCAGCCGCAACGACGGCAGCGGCCCCAACAGGTCCCGTTCGATCAGCAGCCGCTCGTCGGGCACTGCGCAGATCTCCGAATGCGTCGCGGCATTGACCTCCGCGCACCACGCCTTCGCCGCGGTGTTGGCAGCTCGCAGATCCACCGGCACCCCGGCAATCTTGGCCTCGGTCAACAAAGGGACGGCGAGGTCGCGTTGGGCGTAGCCGCACAAGTTCTCCACGACACCCTTGGACTGCGGTTATCCGGCTAATCTGGGCTCGGATTTTGGCGTTTGAGCGTTCCCGCGGCTCAGCGTTGTGGCTTGCGGAGGCGGCGTAGTTCCTCTTCGTGGCGGCGGACGGTTGCGGCGACTGCCTCC
>NZ_DATCVM010000264.1:0-7649 GCF_036566845.1 Williamsia sp. | reverse complement strand
GTCATGGACTATCAGGCGCTGCGCCTGCTGGGTTCCGTCGGGCTGGCGAAGGCAGCGCGCGGCGAGGTCGACGTCGCGTCGGTGTCGATCCCCAAACTGTTCGGCGCCGAGGCCGAGCAGCGCGCACTGCACAACGCGCTTCAGGCGGCCGGACCCGACGGCCTGGTCCATCCCGCGACCTCCGGGCCTTACGCGCACATGAACCTCGACCACTACTTCGCCAGTTGGTTCGAGCGCTATGCCCGCAGTTTCGGCGGCACCATCGCCGGCGGCACCTCGGAGATCCAGCGAAACATCATCGCCCAGCAGGTGCTGGGGCTGCCCCGGAGATAGCGGAGCTGTCTCGGTGACGTTGAAGAAGGTCGAGCTCACAACGATCGGCACCGAGTGAAGAGGCTGTCGGGCAGCGCGCAGCGCACCGAAAGCCCCATCGGAGGGATGATGAGATGAGAGTCCAGCCTGCGGCGTTCTTCCGCACCACCCTCCCGCTGGACCTCGCGCGACTCGAACACTTCGACAGTGGGCGCTATCACTCCATCTGGCTGCCCGACCACATGGTCAGCTTCTGGCCGGACTCGATCTGGACCCCGGAGTTCACCGATCTCGCGACCGCGTCACCGTCGCCGCACCGCCATCTGGACGGAATGGCGGTCGCAGCAGCGGCGGCGGTGCTGACCGAGAACGTTCCGCTGGCCACCAGCGTGGTGGATACCGTACGACGCCATCCTGCGTCGCTTGCGCAGAGCGCGTTGACGATCGACCACCTGTCCGGAGGCCGCTTCATCCTCGGGCTGGGCAGCGGCGAAGCCGAGAACATCGTTCCGTATGGTTTCGACTTCGATGCGCCGGTCAGCCGGCTCGAGGAGGCGCTGCGCGTCATCAAGTTGCTGTGGGAGAGCTCCGGTCCGGTGGATTTCGAGGGCCGATTCTTCCGCTTGCGCCACGCCCGCCTCGACACCGAACCCTACGAGGGCCGATTCCCCCGCATCTGGATGGGCGCCAGCGGTCCGCGCTCGCTCGACATCGCCGGACGGTTCGCCGACGGCTGGTGGCCGGCAGGGGCGTGGACCCCAGAGGACTACGCAGACAAGCTCGCACGGGTCAGGGGCGCGGCCGATCGCGCGGGACGCGACCCGATGTCGATCACTCCGTGCTTCATCCAGATCTGTGTGATGGGCCGCAACGAGGCCGCGTTGGCCGAGGTCCTGCAGGCTCCACTGGTCAAGTCGTTCCTACTGCAGGTATCCGCAGAGGTGCTGCGCGGCTTCGGATTCGAGCACCCGATGGGAGAGAGCTGGGGTGGCTTCCATGACATCGACCCCGCCGTCCTGACCCGCGAGCGCATCATCGATTTCCTCGGCCGGGTCGAGCCGGAGATGATTCTCGCGCTGGTACCGCACGGTACTCCCGAACAGGTGGCCCGCATGATCGCCGACTTCGTCGACGCCGGCCTGCGGGTGCCCAAGATCTTGGACTATGGGGCGATGGCCGGACTCCACTACGCGGCGGCGTCCGCGGAGAACGTCCGCCGCGCCGAGGACGAACTGATGCGACTCTGTGAAGGAACGCGGTGACAGCACCTCTCGATGCTGATCGCATGCTCGCGCGAGCGCGCGACGAAACCGGTCTGAGTGACTACGGGGATCCGACGTTGCCTGAACGCTTCGCGGTCGCCGTGGAGCACCTCAACCGTCTCGGCATGGACTCCGATGGTGTGCGCAGGGCCGCGGACGTGTGCCACTGGTTGCTGACCAGCCGCCTGGAGTTCTTCGAAGATCGCCGACGCTACCCGTTGGCCGACGAGACGATCGACCGGCCCATGTTCGTCACCGGTGAACCCCGTTCGGGCACCACGCTCATGCACGCCCTGATGTCGGTCGACCCGCAGGCACGCGCCCTGCGGTTCTGGGAGGTGATGTACCCGTCACCCCCTCCGGGGCTCGCCCACCCTGGCGACCCGCGACCGTCACGGGCGGACGCCGACTGGCGCGAGATCAACGCGAAGATGCCCAAGTGGCTCCTCAGTCATCCCTACAACGACATGCTCGGTGACGGGCTACCCGAGGACGAACGCACCTGGGCGTTCGACTTCCGGGTCATGACCCCGACGGCGTGGTGGCGGGTGCCGATGCAGACGGTGGTCGGGGGACTGCCCACCGACGCCGAGGCGCAGTACCGTATCCACAAGGCGATGCTGCAGCAGCTCCAGTACGGCAAGACGCCAAAGCGCTGGGTGCTCAAGGGGTTTCACGGCTTCCGGCTCGCGGAGCTGTTCGCCGCGTATCCCGACGCGACGTTGTTGTGGCTACACCGCGACCCGGTCCAGGTCGCGGCGTCCCGCACGATGATGATGGCCGACATCCTCGAGGGCATTGTCGGGCCGGTCGACCTGCAGGCCGCGGCGAAGATGCATCTGGAACTGACTCGCGCCAGCATCCGCAACACCATGACAAACGAACTCGTCGACGACCCCCGGATCATGCACGTCCGCTACCGCGACTTCGTGGACAACCCGGTGGACACGGCTCGCCGTTACTACGAGTTCTGTGGGCGGACCCTGACCCCGGAAGGCACCCGGGCGATGCAGGATTATCTGGCGAACAACCGGGGTGATCGCTACGGAAAATTCCGCTATTCCACCAAACTGCTCACCGACATCGGCGAGGATCTCGATGTGCTGCACGAAGAGTTCCGGCCGTTCCGCGAGCGCTTCGGGGTGGAGATAGAGAAGCGTGAGTGAGGCGCCCCCGGAGTCGCCCGCCGACGAGCGTGTGTCCGTGCACAGCGTGTCGTTCGGGGACGCGAGCTTCGACGAGTTGCGTGCCCATTGGCGATCTCTGGGTGTGGGCAGGCTGAGCCTCGTCGATTCGCAGCTACTCGAGCCTGCTCTGCCGAAAGTGATCTCGGCACAGGGCTATACCGTCGAGACGGTCTTTCACCTGTTCGAGTCGACGGACAAGCTGCACCGGGTGATCGACACCGCCGCGGCCGTCGGCGCGCGATCGATCTACATGTTGACCGGTGGCCGGGGCGAGTTGTCCTGGGAGGACGCGGCCGAGCGATTCTGTGCAGCGGTGCAACCGGGTGTGGACTCCGCCCGGCAGGCGGGTGTGGCTCTCGCGATCGAGAACGCCTCGGGCCTCTACGCCGACATCCACATCGCGCACACGCTGCGGGACACCATCGAGCTGGCCGAGTCGGCCGGCCTGGGAATCTGCATCGACCTGTTCCACTGCTGGACGGAAGCGCACCTCGGCGCCCTGGTCGAGCGGGCGTTGCCCCGTACGGTGATGATCCAGCTGAGTGATTACGTGCTCGGCGACCGGGCCCTGCCGGCGCGCGCCGTGCCGGGCGACGGTGTGATTCCCCTGGAGGCGGTGGTGGGCCAGGCGCTCACCGCCGACTATTCGCATGGCTTCGATCTCGAGTTGATCGGGCCGCGGATCGAGGCGGAAGGGCGGGTCGAAGCTGCGAGGCGCGCCCGCGCGGCCGCGTCGGCGATGCTGCAGCGCGTCGAGGGCACGGCGGGATAGCCGGTGGCATTCGGTGACGGCCCAGATGACGCGTCCCTCGACCACGCGTGGGACACGTTCTGCGATCAGCTCAAGGCTGCCGGCCGGCAGGTGTTCAAGGACCACAACCCATCCGCGAGCCGCCAACGGGTGGACGGTCTGCGGTTTCTCACCCAGAACCTAGGACAGGCATTCGACCTCGCCCTCGAGACCAGGAACACCCGCTACCCGAGCCTGCACCCCTTCTGCGGCCCGACCCGAAAGCTGGGCGGGGACTGTGCGGATTTCGTGTACCAGCAGGCCTGGATCGACGGCCGATCGATCTACCGCATCGCCGGAGACCGCGGGACGGCCAGGTTCGTCAACTTCACTGTGCAGGGTCCGCGGCCTGACGGACCGGGGGTGCTGCATGAGCCGTTCGGCGATGTACCGGAAGCGAGCTTGCCCGGCGACCGGCTCGAGCTCTCGCCCGACGGCCGCTTCGAGGTCTATGTCGGGGGACCACCGCGCGGTCCGAACTGGTTACCCACCACGCCGGGCTCACGCAAGCTGTTCGTCCGTCAGGGCTTCGACTCCTGGAGCGAGCGACCGGCCCGGATGCACATCGAACGGGTCGACATGGCATCACCCAAACCGTTGCCGACGGCCGAGGAGATGGTCGAAGCGATCGGATGGGCAGGGAAGTTCATCACCGGTCTGATGCACGACTGGCCCGAGTTCCCCTTCACCCACGGCGGCGTCAACCCTGATGAGCCGAACCGGTTTCCGGCTGTGGAATCCAGTTCAGACGACGAGAAGCGGGGGCGGTCCGCGACGAACATGCACTGGGTGCTGGCGCCGGACGAGGCGCTGATCATCGAGTTCGACGCGCACGACGGCTTGTGGACTCTGACGAACATGGGCGTCTTCTTCAACAGCATGGACTTCCTCTATCGCCCGGTCAGCTACACACCCAGTCGCACCACGGTGGACGGCGACGGAAGAGTGCGGCTGATCCTTGCCCACGACGATCCGGGCTACCACAACTGGATCGACACCCAGGGTTTCGAGCGGGGCAACCTGACATACCGGCACATGCTCGAGGGAGCGCCCGCGGTTCTTCGGACCCGGCTCGTCGAGCGTGCCCAGCTGTCCGACGTGTTGCCCGCGGATTCAGCCTGGGCAACCGCACAAGAGCGGACCGAGCAGATGTGGGCACGCTTCACCGGGATCCGGCAGCGTTACGCGTCGCTGTGAGCGGGCGATTCGGGTGTCGCTGGTCAACCTCAGCGTGACCAGCGACACCGAAATCACAGGCGCTGCAGTTTGAACGTCCAGAACTGGTGTCCGGGCGGGCCATTGAAGCAGCCCACGTTGTACACCGAGTCGATGGTTCCGACCAGTGTGACCGCGTCCCACGAATAGGTTTCGCGGGTCGGCAAGCGCTGACCGGGGCACAGTAGGCCGTCGGGTACATCGACGGTCAAGGTGTAGCGGTTGTCGGGACCCAGAAAGGCCTTGCCGCCGTAGTAGGCATAACGCTGCAAGCGCGGCCGTGCCCCGATCTGGACGCAGTCGGTCGACTTCTCCGGGATGCACGCCGAGATGAACCACAGCCACGAAGCATCCGAGTAGCGGTTGGTCTGCAGGTCGTAGTTGCCCAACTGCATTGCTGCCGACGACGGCGGCGCAAGCAGCGTCGCTGCCGCCATGAGCGCGGCCGTCACGGCCCCGATCTTGCTGAGCTTCATGACTGTCTGCTGCCCTTCTGTGACTACCGACCAGTGCTCATCGAACCACCTCGCCGCCAACCGTGGGCCGGATCGGCCCCTTAATCGATGACGGCGGCTTCCTTGCGCTCGGTGATCGGGCGCGCGAG
Organism: Williamsia sp.; assembly: GCF_036566845.1. Classification (GTDB taxonomy): domain Bacteria; phylum Actinomycetota; class Actinomycetes; order Mycobacteriales; family Mycobacteriaceae; genus Williamsia. The sequence goes on along the minus strand of NZ_DATCVM010000264.1, from coordinate 2,279 downwards.
TTCCTGCTCGTCGCAGATTCGCTGAAGCTTCTCGAGCGTCTCGTCGAGCCCTGGTCCCAGCGGCTTGCTCGGTGTGAACGTGGCGGGAAGGTTGCGCATGCCCTGGATGACGCCGATGCTGTCGTAGTGCACGGTTCCCTCGGGATCGCACACGTAGTCGGGCATCCGGTCGAGCACGGCGGTCAGCATCGACTTGAACACGGTGCGGGCGACATTCGAGCCGACGCAGCGGTGCACCCCGATGCCGAAGCTGAAGTGCCGGTTGCCCTTCCGGTCCAGGACAACCTCGTTCGGCTTGTCGAACACCGAGGGGTCGCGGTTGGCCATCGCCCAGGACAGCCACAACCGCTCGTACTTCTTGAAGTGCTGACCCTCGACCTCGACGTCGTCGGCGAACGTCCGTCCGTCACCGGGAGCCGGGGTGAAGAACCGCAGGAACTCCTCGGTGGCGGGATGCAGCAGCTTGGCGCGTTCCCGGCTGAGGCGCTCGCGCTCGTCGGGGTGCTCGCCGAGCCATTCCAGCGCGTGCGCGGTGAGTGCGGTGGTGGTGTCGAAGCCGCCACCGATGATCAGCCCCAGATTGCCCAGGATCTCCATGTCCGGGGCGGGCTCGCCGTCGATCCGCAACTGCAGCAACGCATTCACCAGCCCGGGGCGCGGATTCTCCCGGATCTCCATCATGTTGGTGATGAGATCGAGGCCCATCTCGCGATGCTGCTCGTTGATCTTCTCCCGCTCGGGAGCATGCTCGGGCGTGTAGACCGAGGCGTGGGTGGGCTCGCTGTAGACGTTCCACTTCTTCAGCCCGATGCCCATCATCGCCAGGGTGAACACCGCGGGCACCACGTTGGCCAGGTGTTCGACGAAGTCGATGCGGCCCGACTCGATGTGCTCATCGAGTGCGGCGCGGGTGATCTCGTCGACGAACGGCTCCCACCGCTTGATCGCCGCCGGCGACAGGTAGGGATTCAGCGCGCCGCGGTAGGTGCTGTGCTCCGGTTCGTCCATCTCGAGGATGCCGCCGCGAACGACGGTGGCGCGGCTGGCCTTCGGGATCGTGATGCCCTGGAAAGGTGTTTCACCGCTGATGTCGTGGTGGTTGGACACCACCGGGCAGCGCGCCAACTCGAAGACATGCCTGCTGTCGGCAGCCACCCAGTGCCCGTTGTACGTGTCAGTCCACGCCATCGGGCACTTCGTCTGCATCTCTTCGGTGATCTTCTCGAACTGCAGCCGGTACTCCGGCGTGTGCCGGTCGAAGTGATAGGTGTTCTGCTTACGGCTGTCGTCGGCGGTGCCGCTCACGACGTCGTCGACACTCAAGGCACTAGTCTCCCTGTACTTGGACGATTCCTGACAGCGACCGAAGAGTTCATTCCTCGATCGAGATGGCTTGTTCCGGACAGGATTGCGCCGCCTCGCGGACCGCGTCCTCCTGATCCGCCGGGACGATCTCGTTGACCGGTGAAGCGGTCCCGTCGATGTCGCTGAGCTCAAAGGAATCCGGAGCGATCATCGAGCACAGCGTGTGTCCCTGACACCGATCCGGGTCAACCCAAACCTTCACGAGTTCCTCCCTAGGCGTGGTAGTCGTACCACTTCAGATAGCCGCCCGCGTCGACGCGCAGCTGCATGCCGGTGACGTAGCGGGCCTCATCGGACACCAGCCAGAGAATGGCGTTACTGATGTCCTCCGGTTCGATGAAGTTGACCTTCATCGCCTGTTGCACGCCGAAAACCGGTTCGGCGTCGGCGCGGGTCGGGTTCTCCAGATCGGGCCGGAAGGATTTGTACATCGGCGGGCTCTGCAGCATGTCGGTGTTGCAGTTCGTCGGATGTACCACGTTGGCGCGGATGCCCCGCACCGCCAGCTCGGTGGCGAGGTCGTGAACGTATTGGGAGAGCAGCCGTTTGGACGTCATGTAGGCCATGCCTCCCGGGTCGTTGCCCGGATTGGGCTTGTTGTGCGCGTCCATCAGTGCCGCGGTCGAACCGGTGGCAACGATCGAGGCACCCTCTTTGAGGTGGGGCAACGCGACCTGGATGGCGTTGATGGTGCCGATCAGGTTGGTGTTGATCACGTCGGTCCAGGCCTGCATTGGCGGATTGCCCTTCATGCCCGCGATGCCTGCCTGCGCGACCACGATGTCCGGGCCGCCGAGCTGGGCGATGCCGTCCTCGAGCGCCTTCTTCAGTTGCGCTGCGTCCCGCACGTCCGCCTTGGCCGTGAAGACCCGCTGCCCGGTCTTCTCGACGAAAGCCGCCGTCTCGTCGAGGTC
>NZ_DATCVM010000263.1:0-2509 GCF_036566845.1 Williamsia sp. | reverse complement strand
GCAGCGCGAACACGAACAGTCCGATCAGCGAACCCCACCACATGGGTTTTCGACCGATCTTGTCCGACCAGGCCCCGAAGAACGGGATGCAGGCCATCATGGCCAGCTCGCCGATCAGGATCACCATGGTGCCGGTCGTCTCGGTCATACCGATCGTTGTCTTGAGATACGTCGGCTGGTACGCGAGCAATGTGTAGTTGGCGACGTTGAGCGCGATCACCAGACCGAACATCACCAGGATCGGCTGCCAATGGTTTGTCAGCAGGTCCTTGAACGCCTGCCACGCAGATCCCTCGATCTGTTCCTTGTCTTCCATCTCGGTGAACACCGGGGTGTCGTTCAACTGATTTCGGAGATACAGACCGACCAGGCCCAGCGGCAGGGCGAACAGGAACGGCACGCGCCAGCCCCACGTCTGCATCTGGTCGTCGGTCAGGAGCAGCTCCAAGAGCAGGACAAACGCTGTACCGATGACAAAGCCGGCCAACGTACCGAATTCGAGGAAGCTGCCGTACTTGCCGCGTTTCTTGTCAGGCGCATATTCGGCCATAAAGGTCGCGGCGCCGCCGTACTCACCACCGGTGGAGAATCCCTGGACCACACGCAGCGCGATCAGCATGATCGGGGCCCACACCCCGACCGTCGCATGCGACGGCAGCAGGCCGATCATCGCCGTGGCGCCGGAGATGAGCAGAATGGTCATGGCCAGCACAGCTTTTCGACCGATTCGATCACCGATCGGACCCCAGACCATGCCGCCGAGCGGCCGCAGCACAAACGAGATGGCAAAGCCGAGCATCGTGCCGATCGTGCCGAGATCCCCCGGGAAGAAGGTCTGGGTGAGATAGGTGGTGGTCGCGGCGTAGACGCCGTAGTCGTACCACTCGGTCGCGTTGCCGATGGCCGATGCCCCAATGGCCTTGCGTAGGAGCTTCTTACCTTCAGGCGAATCCGGATCCGGGAATCCGGGCGGTACTTCAGAACTTGATTTCTTGATATCCGGGCTCATCGATACCTCCTCAAAACTGAAGACATTCAATCGATCTCGGTGTCTTCGAGGCCCACAAACATCTACTTCCACTTACTTGAAAGCAGGTATGACGTCGGTTTCGTCGGTGATGGCCTCCTCGGGTGATATCGCCAGCGCCGGTCGCTGGATCACTTCAGTTTTTGGTCCCGGGTAGCGGGTTCACGGGTACGTCCGGACTGGGCTCGATGTCAGAACCCGGGAAGTGTGACGCCACACCGGGTTCGGCGATGATTCGGCTCAGCCCATCGCGCATGTGGCCGATCATGACCTCGTCGGCACGTTTCATGTCGCGGGCTTCGATCGCGTCGACGATTCGGCGGTGCTCATCGATCCGTTCCGCCGACGACACATACGTTCCGCGCATCGCGCCGAGGCACATCCGGGTTTCGACCAGGATCGTCTCGTGGAGACGAGACAATCGTGGACTACCGGAAAGCTGCACGAGTGTGTGGTGAAACGCCATGTCCGCGTCCGCAATCTGCGGACCGTTCGGATCGTCGGCGTAACGCTCCATCTCGGTCACGCACCCGGCGAGGACGGCGGCCGCTTCATCCGGGGTTCGCAGGATCACCTGCTCGAGGGCTGCTCGTTCGACCGCGGTTCGGGCGACGTACATGTCCCGTATGTCGTCGTCGTCCATGGTGATCACGAACAGTCCACGGTTGCGGTGACTCACGAGCAGACCTTCCTGCGTGAGTCGCTGCATCGCCTCCCGGAGTGGGCCCCGGCTGACGCCGAGTTCAGCGGCAAGGCCGGACTCGGTCAATTGGCAGCCCGGCGGGAAGTCACCACCGGCGATCGCGTTGCGCAGTTGCCGCGCGATGATCGCCGGAGTCGATTCCTGGACCAGCGGCTCGAGGACCCTGGCTCGCGACAACCGCTTGCCGGGCGAAACCACGGGTTTTGTGGGCTCGGGCATCATTCCACCCTCTGATAGATCAACGTTTCACCGCGCGCGCCGCCCATCCAGACATCATTGCAGGCCGCCGCGAACTCCCCGAGACCCTCCTCGATGGTCGCGAAGACATTGCCCGGTACCCATCCGACGTCACCGTTGATCAGCAGGTTGTTGCGGCCGTAGAAGACCGCGAGATCGATCAGCACCCGGTGGCCGCGGGCCGCGCTCTCCGATTCGTATCCATAGGCGGCGTTTTCCAACGTGCCGTCGAAGGTGAAGTAGCAGAGGTCTCCCGGTATCGGTGTGACAGTGGTGTTCTCGAGCCCTGGCTCGGCAGCGGCAAATGCCGGCACCAGTGTGTAGATCTCGTTGCGTGCGAACTTTCCGTGATAGACCTGACCCCCCTGTGGCAAGGCCTGCCATACCGCCTCGGCGGTGCGAGGGGCCTCGTCGTCGAGCAACCGCGCAACGGCGCTGACGCCGCGGCGTTCCAATGTGATCCGCAGATATCTGCTCACGATCTCGGTCCACCTCCCCGGTTCTGTTCGAATACCCGGTTCTGTTCAAATACATTGGCGACC
>NZ_DATCVM010000262.1:0-19144 GCF_036566845.1 Williamsia sp. | reverse complement strand
CCGCGCCTGGCGGGACTGGAGTATCGACCTGCCCGAGCACGCCAACACCTCGATCGCATTTCTCCAGCTACCGCCACTGCCGAACGTGCCGCCGCCACTCGCAGGAAGGCTCACGGTGGCGGTCCGATACGCGTCGCTTGCCGACCCGGCCACGGCCGAAGCTCTCATCGCTCCCCTGCGTGCCGTGGCCACCCCATTGATCGATGCGGTCGCGGTGATGCCCTACGCCGCGATGGCGGCGATCCATGCCGATCCCGTCGATCCGATGCCCACAGCCGAACGCGCCACCCTCCTGAGCGAGGTGAACGACATCGCTCTCGAGAATCTGCTCGCCCTCGCCGGACCCGGATCACAGTCCCCGCAGGTGGTGGTCGAGGTTCGCCGCCTCGGTGGCGCGATGGCCCGCCCGGCCACCCACCGCAGCGCGTTCTGCCATCGGGGTGCCGGTTACCACCTGTTTGTCGTCGGGGTGCTGGCACCGCCGATCGCCGAACACGTCGCACCGCATGCCGCCTCGATCATCGACGCGGTGGCGCCGTGGGCCATCGGGCAACTGCCGAACTTCGACGCAGGCTCAACACCTGACCGGATTGCCGGCTGTTACGACGACGACACGCGGGCCTGGCTCAGCGCGCTCGCCGACCGGCACGATCCGGAGGGTGTGCTGCGAGTCGGCCAGGTAGTTCGGATCGCCGCACCGGCCTGACATCTCGGGTGGTGACGCACGGCCACCAGGTCAGGGGATCTGCTCTTCTGGTCCCCCGGGATTGCACCTGGTGGCGATCATCTGCGTCTCGGTAACCACCGGCCGCCACGGTTCGAGGTTCCAGCTGGTCTTCTCGGGCGCGACGAGCCGGGCGAAACGCCAGTGGCACGCGAATTGATCGCGCATGCCGGGGGTGTCGGCGATCTGGTCCAGGGCCACCACTTCGATCCAGGCCGCGTCGAGTTCGCCCTCGCCCGGTGTGTACCGACCCGAATCCGTCGGAAACACCTGCAAGCTCGGCCCCCGCTCCGTCTGCGCCCACGCCACCCGGCTGATGAACGGCGGAGAGTAGACCGGTGCCGAAGACGGCGGGGGCTCGGACGTTCCCGGCGCTGTCGACGTCACCTGTGATGGCGTCGGGGATGTCGTGATGAAAGCCCCGTTGTCGTCGGAGGCGTCATCACCGGAGTCACTGCAACCGACGAGCAGTGCCGCGGCCAGCAATACTCCTGCTGATCCGCGGCACACTGCGCTGAAACGACGTGTGACCGTCAAAAAAGAACCCGGACAACCATCTCCGAGACCAACGCCGGCTTCGTGGCTCCCTCGATGGCGAGGCTGTGCCCGAAGACCACCTGAACGGCGCCGTCGGGGAGTTCGGTCGCCTCGGCGAGGGTGGTCGTCAGTTGTACCTTCGACCCGACCAGCACCGGTGACGGGAAGCGAACCTTGTTGCTGCCGTAGTTCAGCGCCATCTTCACGTTCTCGAAGCCGTAGATCTGGGCGGCGAGCATCGGGATGAGCGACAACGACAGGAAGCCGTGTGCGATCGTGCCACCGAAGGGGCTCGACTTGGCGCGTTCGACGTCGACGTGGATCCACTGGTGGTCCCCGGTGGCGTCGGCGAACTGGTTGACGCGATCCTGCGTGATCTCCAGCCAATCACTCTTACCGAGTTCGGAACCGACCGCCTCCAGGGCTTCGGCGGCCGACGTGAACACTCGCTTCATATACTCTCCATTGTCTCCGTGGCCCGTTCGATTCCCGGAACAGAGGCCACATAATCACCGAATCCCGCCCACGCCTCGCGCCGGGCGCGATAAGGGTCGATCTCCACGTAGGAGTGCTTGTCGAAGATCCTGGTGGCGCGGACCTTCGGAGTGTAGCGCGGCCAGGATTCCAGCGGCTCACCGGTTTTCGCGAACGCCAGCCACTGATCCTGGACCTCCGACGTGACACGCAGAGCGTTGCGCAGATCGCCGCCCTGCGCGAGCAACTTGCCGACCTTGCCGCGATAGATCCCGAAGACGGCAAACAATTCCGTCGCATGCGTGGCGCCGAAACCCAGCCACTTCAGCAGCCGCGGGGCGTAGTCGTACCGGTAGGCGTAGGTGGGCGCGTGCTGGGAGTGGCCTTCGGTTGCCGCGATCGTGCCCACCCAGAAAATGTAGTCCCCGCCGAATTTCACCATCGATCGAGGCTTCGGGAAGCCCCCGTATGCGCCGACGATACGGTCCTGCGCGTCGGGTTCGGTGGCGGCGAACATCGCCGTGATCGACTCCTCGGTCGACAACATGCCCTGCGGCAGCCGCTTGAACAAGGTGCCCTCGTTGCGGTTGGTCCCGATGATCATCGGGACCCGATGCGCCGTCCCGTCCGCGAACGCGTCCAGCGGCGACTCCGGCAGATAGTCGCCGTCGACGACCGGCCCGAAGGGCAGCAGTCCGGGGGTGTCCTCGGTGACCCAGCGCGCCAGCCGGTGGCCGGCCCGCCCGATCTCGGCGAGTGACCCGTTGACCAGCGCTTCGGCCGGGTCGTCCACACCCATGTCGGCACAGAGCAATTCGGTGAACTTGCCGGCCCACTTCTGGGAATAGTGCTGGTGCAGCGTCAGGATCGGCGCCGAACTCTCGGCGATCGCGCGGTGGAACAGACCCTCCGCCGCCGGGGTGGCCATCAGCGTCGTCACGGCGTTTCCACCGGCACTCTCGCCGAAGAGGGTGACGTTGCCGGGATCTCCGCCGAATTCCGCGATGTTGTCCTGCACCCACTGCAGCGCCGCCACCTGATCACGGAGCCCGAGATTGGTCTCGAACGGCCGCTCCGGTGTGGACAGTGCCCGGAAATCTCCGTACCCCAGTGGCCCGAGGCGATAGTTCATCGACACGAAGATCACGTCCCCGCGCCGAACCAGGTCGTGACCGTAGTAGAGCGGTGTGGCCGTCGAACCGAGGATGTAGGCGCCGCCGTGGATGTAGACCATCACCGGGCGGGGCTCGGTGGACGCCCGCGCCGGGGCGACCACGTTCAAGATCAGCGAATCCTCACTGACCGGCTGCTTCTTGCCGCCCTCCCCGATCGCGTACTTCGGGTTCTGAGGCGGCGCGTTGCCGAAACTGTTTGCCGCCAGCACCCCGGTCCAGCCGATGGCCGGCTGTGGGGCACGCAGCCTCAGGTCGCCTACCGGGGGTGCGGCGTAGGGGATGCCCCGCCACCGGATGATGTCGCCGTCGCGAACGCCGGCGACAACACCGTCGGAAAGTGTCACTCGTGTGCTTGCACTGGCCATGTACCCGACCCTAACGGCAGATAGCGGACACTTGCCCGCCATCGTCCGATTCGCCGGGCCGACACGGTCCAGATCTGGAATCCTCGAGGTCATGACCACCGACTTCACCGGCTACATCACAATCAGCCATCCAGAGCCCGGCACCCCCATCTGGCATCAGGTGGCCGGATCTGGCCCCGCCCTGGTACTGCTTCACGGCGCATTCTCAAGTGCTGCGGACTGGGGCGGCCAGTTCCAGCCCTTCGTGGAGGCCGGGTTCCGGGTCCATGTCCCCGAACGGCACGGACACGGGCACAGTGCCGACGTGACCGAGGAGTTCCACTACGAGACGATGGCCGACGAGACCATCGTGTATCTCGACGAGGTCGTCGGAGGCCGCGCGCACATCGTCGGATGGAGCGATGGTGCGGTGATCGCCTTCATCGTCGCCCGCAAACGACCGGACCTGGTCGACAGAATGGTCGTCCTGGGTCAGTACCTGAACTCGTCGGGCCGCGCGGCGGGCGGGATCCTCGACACGATCGATGACATCGACTCCGACATCGTGCAGTTTCTCCGGGCCGACTACGCCTCGGCCTCACCGGACGGCGACGACCACTTCCCGGTGGTGTTCGAGAAGACCAACGCCATGATCGCGAGCGAGCCGGAGATGGATCTGACCGACCTCGCCACCGTGTCCGCGCCGACGCTGGTGTTGCAAGGCGACCACGACGAGGTGCTGGTGCAACACAGCCTGGCGATCGTGGATCAGTTGCCGAATGCCCGGTTGGCGGTGCTCCCCGGAACCCATCTCGTCCCCATCGAGACACCCGCGGTCGTGAATCTGGTAGTGCTCAATTTCCTGAGCGGCGACCCCGCCTGACCCCCCGCGACCTCCGATTTTGGTGGGTCTTGGCGAGCAAAACCCCAGGTGGGGCTCACCAAAAGCCACCAAAATCGGAGGTCGGGGGTCAGGAGCGGCGTTGGCGGGCGAACTCGGCGAGAACCACACCGGCCGCGACCGAGGCGTTGAGGCTCTCGACGTCACCGGCCATCGGGATCGACAGGATCGAGTCACACGATTCGCGGACCAGCCGCGAGAGGCCCTTGCCCTCGGATCCGACCACGATGACCGTGGGTCCGGAACCGTCGTAGTCATCGAGGGTCACATCGCCATCGGCATCGAGACCGACAAGCTGAACCCCGGTCTCGGCCCAATCCTTCAGTGTGCGAGTCAGATTCGTGGCCTGCGCGACGGGCAGGCGCGCTGCCGCACCGGCGCTGGTCCGCCACGCGACCGCGGTGACCGAGGCGCTGCGACGGGCCGGGATCACCACTCCGTGGCCACCGAACGCGGCCACCGAGCGGATCACGGCACCGAGGTTGCGCGGGTCGGTGATGTTGTCGAGGGCCACCAGCAACGGCGGACGACCGCTGTCGATCGCCTGCTGCATCAGGTCGCTCGGATGGGCGTACCGGTAGGGCGGCACCTGCAGGGCCAGACCCTGGTGCATGCCGTTCGAGCTCATCCGGTCGAGTTCGGGGCGCTGCACCTCGAGGATCGAGATGCCGGCGTTGGCCGCCAGCTGCACCGACTCGGTGACCCGCTCGTCGGCCTCGCCACCGAGAACCACATAGAGCGCAGTGGCCGGGACCTTCGCCCGCAGACATTCGACGACAGGGTTGCGGCCGAGCACGTACTCGGGGCCGTCGGCGGTCGGCTTGCCGCGCGGCGCGCGCCCGCCGGTGGGTCCACCCGAACTCTTGGTCGCGGCCTTCGCACGCTTGTGCGCCGCGTGGTACGTACGTTCCGTTGCCTTCGGGGTCGCTCCCCTGGCCTCCAGTCCACGACGGCGTACGCCACCCGAACCCACGGTCTGTCCCTTTTTGGTGCCGCCTTTGCGAACTGCACCTTTACGTTTTGAATTGCCGGCCATCAGGCCACCCACCTTACGCGAAATGCGCTGTATTCCTCGACGACCGGGACAGCCGGCGTCGCGTTCATCGGTCCGTCTCTACGGTTTCTCTTGTTTCGGACATCGACCACTGCGGGCCGTCCGGTGTATCGGTGACGTCGATCCCGGCACGCGCCAACCGATCCCGAACCTCGTCCGCGGTCGCCCAGTCCTTCTCGGCCCGGGCGGTGGTACGACGTTCCAATTCGGCTCGGACCAGGACGTCGAGCGCCGCGGTGGTGCCCGAGTCCCCACTGGCATCAACCCAGTTCTCGGCCAGCGGATCGACACCGAGCAGACCCATCATCGCGCGCACGGCCGACGCCGCGGCGACGGCGGCCTCGTGGTCGCCCGACTCCAGCGCGGTGTTGCCGATCCGCACCGCGCCATGGATCTCGGCGAGTGCGGCGGGGACGGCCAGATCGTCGTCGAGCGCGGCGGCGAACTCGGCCGTGATCTCACCGACCGGCACCTCTCCCGCACGCGAAACCGTCCGTTGCACAAAGGATTCCACGCGCCGATAGCCTTCGGCGGCGTCCTTGAGCGCACCTTCGGTGTATTCGAGCATCGAGCGGTAGTGGGCGCTGCCGAGGTAGTAACGGAGCTCGACGGCCCGAACGCGCTGCAGCATCGCCGGGATCGCGACGACGTTACCAAGCGACTTCGACATCTTCTCGCCACCCATGGTGACCCACCCGTTGTGCATCCAGTACCGGGCGAACGGGTCGCCGGCGCCGTGACTCTGAGCCTGTTCGTTCTCGTGGTGCGGGAAGATCAAATCCATTCCGCCGCAATGGATATCGAACTCCGGACCGAGGAGGGAGGTGACCATCGCCGAGCATTCCAGATGCCAGCCGGGACGACCGCGACCCCACGGGGTCGGCCAGGACGGTTCACCGGGTTTGGCGCATTTCCACAGGGTGAAGTCGCGGGGGTCCCGCTTGCCGGTGCCCGCGCTCTCACCCTGATGAACATCGTCGAGCCGGTGCCCCGACAGCGATCCGTAGTCGGGCAGGCTCTGGACATCGAAGTACACGTTGCCGTCGGCGGCATAGGCGTGGCCACGATCGACCAGACGCTCCATGTACTCCACCATCTGCGTGATGAACCCGGTGGCACGCGGCTCAGCCGACGGCGGCAGCACTCCGAGCTGGTCATACGCCTTGCTGAACTCACGTTCGTGGGTGGCCGCCCATTCCCACCAGGGGCGGCCCGCCTCGGCCGCCTTGCGCAGGATCTTGTCCTCGATGTCGGTCACATTGCGCACGAATGCCACATCGAGGCCCTTGTGCGTCAGCCAGCGACGGAGGATGTCGAAGGCGATACCGCTGCGGACGTGCCCGATATGCGGAACTCCCTGGACGGTGGCGCCGCACAGGTACACCGAGGCGTGTCCGGGGCGGATCGGCGTGAAATCACGCAGCTCTCGGGCGGCGGTGTCGTAAAGGCGCAGGGTCACGATCGGCAATCCTACTGGTCAAGTAACAGTGCGGTGGCGACGGCAGCAATGCCCTCCCCCCGTCCGGTCAGTCCGAGACCGTCGGTGGTGGTGGCGGAGACCGAGACCGGCCCGCCGAGTACGGCACTGAGGACCTGTTGCGCCTCGGTGCGGCGAGGCCCGATCTTGGGCCGGTTACCGATCACCTGAACTGCGGCGTTGCCGATGACAAATCCCTGCGCTTCGTACAGTTCACGCACGTGCTCGAGCATCCGGGCGCCACTGACGCCGTCCCATTGCGGCTGCCCGGTACCGAAGACCGACCCCAGGTCGCCGAGACCCGCTGCCGACAGCAGCGCGTCACAGAGCGCGTGAACGGCCACATCGCCATCCGAGTGCCCCGCGCACCCATCAGCGTCGGCAAAGAGCAGCCCGGCCATCCAGCACGGCCTGCCGACCTCGATGGGATGAACGTCTGTACCGATACCCACCCTCACGCGTGAGCCCGATCCGTCAGCAGCCACGTGGCCAGGTTCAGATCCCACGGGGTGGTGATCTTGAAGGCCAGCGGGTCGCCCGGAATCGTCAGTACATCGATCCCCTGGGATTCGATGAGACCGGCGTCGTCCGTGAAATCGGTTTCGGCAGCGGCGTAGGCAGCTTTGAGCACTGAGTAATCGAATCCTTGCGGAGTCTGCACCGCTCGCAGCGGCGCGCGGTCGACGGTTCCGGTGACGATGCCGGTGGGGTCGACAGACTTGATGGTGTCCACCACCGGTAAGGCGGGGACAACCGCGGTCGCGCCCGATCGGACGGCGTCGACGACATCTGCGAACAACGAAGCGGGCGTGAGGCAGCGGGCGGCGTCATGCACAAGCACCACATCAGAGTCGGATGGTGCGGCCAGCAACGCGACCTTCACCGAATCCGAACGCCTCGCACCTCCGGCCACCACTGTGGCCTCGGGAAACTCGGCCCGCACCTGATCGACGAGATCAGCGGGTACCGAGAGGACGACACGATCGACGACCCCGCTGGACACAACACCCTGCACACAGTGATGCAACATGCTCTGACCTGCGAGGTCGACAAACGCTTTTGGTAAACCCATGCCGAGTCGCTCTCCACGACCTGCAGCCGGGATCAATGCGACCGTAGACACCGGAATCGAGCCGGCACGCTCAGGAAGCTGCGGCGAGAACCTCGTCGAGAATGATCGAAGCCTTCTCGTCGTTGGTGTTCTGCGCCAGCGAGAGCTCATCGACGAGGACACGGCGAGCGCGGGTGAGCATCCGCTTCTCGCCTGCGGACAGACCGCGATCCTGCTCACGACGCCAGAGGTCGCGAACGATTTCGGCGACCTTGATGATGTCGCCGGAGATCAACTTCTCCTGGTTTGCCTTGAACCGGCGAGCCCAGTTGGTGGGCTCTTCGGTGTGAGGTGCCCGGAGGACGTCGAAAACCTTGCCCAAACCCTCTTCCCCGACTACGTCGCGGACTCCCACATACTCGAGCTTTGTCGATGGAATCTGAACTGTCATGTCACCATCGGCCACCTTGAGAACGAGGTACTCTACTGCCTCGCCCTTGATGGTTCGGGTCACAATGTCTTCGACCAGTGCGGCACCGTGATGGGGGTAGACAACGGTGTCACCAACTTTGAAATTCAATGTTCCATGCCCCTTTCGATTTCTCCAGTCTAGCACGGGGCATTCCGCGCCATCAGCCAACGGTGCAGGTCAGCGGCATTGTCGCGTGACCAGAAGCCTTGACGGCAACTGAAATGTGTGCTGGCACACCGGCCGAACTCCGATGGCCCGAACCCCTCCGGCCCTGGTCCGCGGACCGAAATTGGGCACCGTTCCAGACCACTGTCCACCGGCTCCGGATCCAGAGCCCGACACCTGCGGGAGCTCCCTAGGCCCTCGACTGTTGCCGCAGTGTCACCGTCGTCAGGGCAAGCACGCTGTCATCGGTACCCGCGTCGACCAACCGGACATCCACAACGCTGTGATCACCGGCATCCCGGACGACCACGCCACTCGCCCGCGCCGGACCGACCCGCACCTGCGACAGATAGTGGATCTGCATGTCGCAGGCCACCATTCCCGGTCGCATGGCGCAGGCGGCCGATTCGGCGAGCACTGCCAGCGCGCCACCCTGGATGGTGCCGATCTGGTTGACGACAAACGGGGTGAGATCGAGTTCGAGGACTCCGGCACCCGGATCGATCACACGCATGCCGAGCCGGGAGTAGACCGTCCCGTCGACGGGTATCGGCGTGCGCTCCCTGACCGTCCCCACCGTTTTTGCCGGCGCATACATGTCGGCGTCGACGGCCGCGGCCCGCGGGATGCGGGCGAACACGACCAGTGCACTGCCGGCCCGGGTCAATCCCTGGGCGCCGCGGTCGATGTCATCGACCAATTGCCGCAGGTCGGTCACGCCACATCCGTCGTAGACGTCGACGGCGATGACAACCACCTTCTTGCCCGCCCGGACGAGCCCGGCATCCGCGACAATCGGTCCGCGAGTGATCGGATCCGCGGCGTACAGCGAGAGGTCCTGTGTTGCGGTCCAGTCGGGCGATGCGGCGATCAGCGCCGGGTCCGAGGCGACGATGTCGACAACCGTCATGAGAACACCCGTTCCGGCGGCCCCGCCGGCGTCCCGGAGTTTGTCGGTCAGCGTCGCACGGACGACCGAGCGCTGCGGCGACGGCTGATAGGAGGTCAGCCCGAAGTCGGACGCAAACGACACCGGACCGGGCAGGACCATCCCCGGCCGACCGCCCACCTGGGCGCGCTGCGACGTGGAAATCAGATTCTCACTCATGAGAATCATCATGCCAGCTAGGCCATGGCTACGAAATACATGGTTTTCGCCACCCCATCGGGCTCTCCCGACAGTCGCCCACTACGCTCCGTAGTGCACGCATTGTGCGTTGCTGTGCGCTGGTCCAGTACCCGCGCGGGCCGACGACGCAAGGCGCGCGTCGCATCAGGACCTACCTCGGAGGAAAACCGGTGTCAGTGCAGAGAGAATCGGCCCAGCCCACGGGCGGTCCGACCCGGCCGAAGGCCTTTTCGTCCGCTCGGACCGTCCGGCGTGGTCGAGTCGTATCGACCCTCGCCGCCGCAGCCATCGCCTCGGGCCTGCTGATCGGCACCACCGCGTGCGGCGCGGGCCAGATCAGTCAGACCGCCAACCAGGCACCGGCCATCAACGGCAACGAGATCGACGCCGGATCCATGGCACTGCGCAACGTGCACATCATCTTCCCGAAGGATGGCAGCACCGAGGAGTTCGTCGACGGCGGGCCGCTCGAGATGGCGTTCCTGATCGCCAACCAGTCGCCCGACACATCCGACAGGCTCGAGAGCATCACGTTCGCCGACGGTCCGGGCAAGGTGACGATCGAAGGTGACACGGCGATCGGTCCCGCCCAGGCGCTGCGTGCGGGCGAGCCCTCCCTGTTGCTGGAGACCAGCGCCGAGCCCGACGGCCCGAGTGAAACACCGATCACCGTGACCGTGACGGATGCGCCGGATAACCTCACACCCGGCCTGACCATCCCGATGGTCTTCTCGTTCGAGAACGCCGGCGAGACCACCATCGACGTCCCGATCGACGCCGGCGCCGTCCTGCCCCGTCAGGACAAGCCGCGCGGGGTCGACGCGGACCACGTCGAAGAGCACCACTAGTCGCCGATGGGTTCCGGCCACCACCGGAACCCGTCACCCGCGGTCCTGTCGGCACCTTGCTGTCGGACCCGCTGGCTAGAGTCACCCAGTGGCCAAACAGAAGTCGACGTATCGCTGCAGCGCCTGCGGATATCAGGTTGCCAAATGGGTTGGCCGCTGCCCCGAATGCGGTGAATGGGGCTCGGTGAGCGAAGCCGCCCTGGCTACCGTGGGCGGATCCGGAATCGGCGGCGGCAAATCCGCCACCGCAGCAACCATTCCCGGCACTCCAGCGCGTCCGATGACGCAGATCGACGCAACCGATGCCGCTGCGTTTCCCACCGGCATCGGCGAATTCGACCGCGTCCTCGGCAAGGGCATCGTCCCCGGCTCGGTCATGCTCCTGGCCGGCGAACCCGGCGTCGGCAAATCCACGCTGTTGCTCGAAGCCGTCAAACAGTGGGCGCTGCAAGGCCGTCGGGCCCTCTACGTCACCGGTGAAGAGTCCGCCGGACAGGTCAGGCTCCGCGCCGAACGCACCGGGGCCGTCCACGAAGAGATCTACCTCGCCGCAGAATCCGACCTGGGCGCAGTCCTCGGCCATGCCGAAGCGGTGATGCCATCGTTGATGGTGGTCGACTCGGTCCAGACGATGATCGCCCAGAACGTCGACGGCGTGAACGGCGGCGTCACCCAGATCCGCGCGGTGACAACAGCATTGACCTCGCTGGCGAAGAACGCGGGGATCGCCGTCATCCTCGTCGGCCACGTCACCAAGGACGGCTCCGTCGCCGGCCCCCGCTCGCTGGAACACCTGGTGGACGTGGTCCTGTCGTTCGAAGGCGACAAACACTCACCGCTGCGTATGGTCCGCGGGATCAAGAACCGCTTCGGGTCGGCCGACGAGGTCGGTTGCTTCGAACAACGCGAAGACGGCATCCATGAGGTCACCGACCCCTCAGAATTGTTCTTGCACCACCGCGACATCGGTGTCGCCGGCACCGCGATCACCGTGGCGATGGACGGCAAACGGCCACTGCTCGGCGAGGTCCAGGCACTGGTGTCGAAGTCGAGCCTGGCGAATCCCCGGCGGGCCGTGGTCGGGCTCGATTCGGCAAGGGTGGCAATGATTCTGGCGGTCTGCGCGGCGCGCGCCAACCTGCCCACATACGACCAGGACGTCTACGTCGCCACGGTCGGCGGCATGAAGATCAGCGAACCGGCCGCCGATCTCTCGGTGGCACTCGCGCTCAGTTCCATTCTCGCCCAGCGTTCACTGCCGGGGTCGATGGTCGCCCTCGGTGAGATCGGCCTGGCCGGGGAGGTCCGCCGTGTGGCCGGGGTCGGTCGTCGCGTGGCCGAAGCCAAGCGACTGGGCTTCAAACACGCCATCGTCCCGGCCGGATCCATCGATCTGCCGTCGGGCATCAAGATCACCCAGGTGGCAGACCTCCAGACCGCGATGCGCGCGGCGCTCAAGGGCCCCGCCGGACCGTTCTCATTCTGATCTCGCGGCACTGACTCGCGGATCTAGACCCCGCCGCTGCGCTCCTTACGTGCGATGGCTTCGGAGTAGAACTCCGCGGCACCGCTCACGGCAAAGCTGTCCTTGTAGTGCTCGAGCGGTTTGATGATGACAAAGATCGCGTGCGCCGCGGCAACCGGCTCGGTGCTGTCGCCGAGGTACGCGACCGCACGGGAGTACAGCTTGCGTCGGACCGTCCCGACGGTTTCGGCCTCGATCCGCAGTTCCGACCCGAGTGGGATCGGTTTGGCGAAGTCGATCTCGAGATGCGCGGTGACCGCGACATGGCCGACGATGTAGTGGGTCAGGCCCATCGCCTCGTCGAATGCGGTCGAGAGGATGCCGCCGTGGATCGTGCCCGGACCACCCTCGAAACGTTTCGCGACCTGCATGCGGACGGTTGCGTTCGTGTCCTCGCCCGCGATCGCGACCACGTGCAGTCCACTCTCGGACTGCTCCCCGCATCCGAAGCACATCGGATTGTGCGCGCGCACGCTTTCTCCCGGCGGCGGGGCCTTGGGCGACCGGATCGCGGGTACGAGCTCGTCGGGCAGAACAAAAGAGGTTTTCACAGACAGCTAATCTAGTTGCACTCGCGTTACTACAGAAAGGCGCCTCATGCCAGAGGTTCCGGCCTCCGATCTGCTCCGCACGACGATCGCCCGGCTCGCACCCGGCACACCCCTGCGAGATGGCCTCGAACGCATCCTGCGTGGCCGCACCGGCGCTCTCATCGTCATCGGGCATGATCCCGAGGTCGAGAGCATCTGTGCCGGTGGCTTCGATCTGGACGTGGCGTTTGCGCCGACCCGGCTGCGGGAGCTGTCGAAGATGGACGGCGCGGTTGTCCTGTCCACCGACGGCGCACGGATCGTCCGGGCGAACGTGCAGCTGGTTCCCGACCCGTCGATTCCGACCGAGGAATCCGGTACCCGGCACCGCAGCGCCGAGCGCACCGCCATCCAGACCGGATATCCGGTGATCTCGGTGAGCGCGTCGATGTCGATCGTGTCCGCCTACGTCGACGGAATCCGCTATGTGGTCGAGGGGTCCGATGCGATCCTCTCGCGTGCGAACCTGGCGGTGGCGACGCTCGAGCGATACAAGACCCGACTGGACGAGGTCAGCACCGCGCTGTCCCGTTCGGAGATCGAGGACTACGTCACGCTGCGCGATGCGATGACCGTGGTCCAGCGACTGGAGATGGTCCGTCGCGTGTCCGATGAGATCGAGTACTACGTCGTCGAGCTCGGTGTGAACGGCCGCCAGCTCAGCCTGCAGCTCGAAGAACTCGTGGGCGACAACGACTCTCAGCGCGAACTGGTGGTCCGCGACTATTTCGCAAGTCCGGAACCGGCGAGCACGCAGGAGGTCGAGCAGGCCCTGGCCGCCATCGAAAAGCTCACCGACGCCGACCTTCTCGACCTGACGGCGCTGGCCCGGGCGTTCGGCTACCCGAACACCGTCGACGCCCAGGACACCGCGATGAGCCCCCGCGGATACCGATTGCTGGCCCGGATCCCCCGTCTGCAATTCGCCCACATCGATCGACTGGTCCGCAGCTTCGGCACCCTGCAGGCGCTCCTCGCCGCAACCGCCGCCGACCTGCAGGCCGTCGAGGGCATCGGCAGCATCTGGGCACGCCACATCCGCGAGGGCCTCTCCCGGCTGGCCGAATCCAGCATCGAACGCTTCGACTGACGCTCGACGCCCACCCCGATACAAAACCACCCGTTCCGGTCAAAACCACATGTTGCAACGTGTGGTTTTGACCGGAACGGGTGGTTTTGTGTTGAGGCTATTGGGCGTTCGCGCGATCGATGTTGAATGTGATCGGCGCACTGGCCTTTTCGCCGATCTTGGCGACGGCCTGGTACGAACCCGGAACCACCGGCTCGCGTGGGGTCTCACAACCCGGCGTGCTGGTGGTGCCCGACCACTGGATGGTGTCCTGGACCTGCTGGCCCGGCTTGAGGAGCTGGTTGTTGACACCTGCGACCGGAGCGCAGTCACCCGAGGCCCAGATCCGGCGGTCACCGGCGAGATTCAGCACGGTCACGCTCTGCATCGCCTTGCCGACGTCGCGTGTGCACTCGGACAGTCCGGCGTTGGTCACGGCGATCGTGAAGATCGGCTGCTCACCCTCGGCGTAGGCGGGCTTGTCGGTGTAGAGCACAACCGAGATGTTCTGGTCGGGGCACAGGCCGCTCGCCGGCACCGGTGCCGGGGTCTCGCCTGCGGGCGTCGCACCGGGTTGTCCGGGCGTCGCCGAGGCATCCGTCTGACCGAGCGCGACATCGCCGCCACCGCCACCGCCTCCGCCGCTTCCGGCACTGGCCGATGGCGAACCCGACGGATCGTTGTAGGCCGACGGGAGGGCGTAGCTCGTCGTCGGTGAGAGGTCGGTGCCGTTGGCGGTGTTCTTGTTTGCGTCATCACCACTGGTGACCCAGAAAACCAATCCCACGACGACCGCAAGGACAACCACCAATACGCCGACAGCGAGTGCGCGTCGACGCCAATAAATTTCCGGTGGCAATGGGCCCTGGGGATCTAACACACCCCGACGCTAATGGGAGCGTGCCGTCGGCTGTCTGACCTCGGGCGGCGTGTCGCGAGACGATGCTGTGCGCGACGTCTCACCGCCAGGTCAGGATGCGAGGCTGGGCATGCATGGATCGTCCTCGACCTCGCCGAGTGTCCCCCGCAAACTGACCGCGCCTTCCGCGAGCTCGTACGTCAGTCCGACGATGCCCAACTTTCCGCTCTCCACCTTTTCGGAGATGAGCCGGCTGCGCTGAACCAACAATCGGCCGGTCTCCTTGACGTGGCGCGCCTCGAACTCGTCGACCCGGGTGAGCCCTTCGCTGCGACCCGCCAGGATGCTCGGTGTGACCCGCTCCACCACGTCGCGGATGAAGCCCCCTGGAATCTGCAGATCGTCGAGGGCCTCGAGGGTGGCCTTGACCGCGCCGCAGCTGTCGTGTCCGAGGATCGCGATCAGCGGGACATCGAGCACCTCGACGGCATACTCGATCGAACCGAGGACCGCGGAGTCCATGACGTGCCCCGCGGTACGGACGACAAACATCGAGCCCAGACCCTGGTCGAAGATGATCTCCGCGGCGACTCGAGAATCGGCGCAACCGAACAGGACTGCCTGCGGGTGCTGCCCCGACGCCAGACGCGCCCGGTCCTCGATACCCTGACTGGGATGATTCGACTTGCCCGCGACAAAGCGTTCGTTACCTTCACGCAGGTTCTTCCATGCTTGAGCCGGAGTTTTTTGCGACATGGCTGACATTCTGCCCCTGTCCGGTTCGGTCCCGCCCGGCAAGCTCCTGTCTTGGTTCGATCGAAGCGAACGCGACCTGCCCTGGCGGCGGCCCGGCGTGAGCGCCTGGCACATCCTGATCAGCGAGATCATGCTGCAGCAGACCCCGGTGTCCCGGGTGGCACCGATCTGGGAGCAGTGGGTGCAGCGGTGGCCGGTGCCCTCGGCGATGGCCGCGGCCCCGGTGGGCGAGGTCGTGCGGGCCTGGGGCAAGCTCGGCTATCCGCGTCGGGCGATGCG
The DNA here is from genome assembly GCF_036566845.1 of Williamsia sp. Classification (GTDB taxonomy): domain Bacteria; phylum Actinomycetota; class Actinomycetes; order Mycobacteriales; family Mycobacteriaceae; genus Williamsia. Next base: position 3,715 of record NZ_DATCVM010000262.1, on the reverse strand, counting down.
CCTGCACGCGTGTTCGGCGGTCCTCGCGGCCGAACACGGAGATGTGGTTCCCGCCGACGTCGACGTGTTGCTGACGCTGCCGGGCATCGGCGACTACACGGCACGGGCCATCGCGTGCTTCGCCTACGGGCAATCGGTGCCGGTGGTCGACACCAACGTCCGGCGCGTGATCGCGCGGGCAGTACATGGCCGCGCGGAACCGGGCAATCCGGCGCGGGCGGATCTCGGTGACGCACAGGCACTGTTGCCGGACGACCATCGTGCGCCGAGGTTTTCCGCGGCATTGATGGAGCTGGGCGCGTTGGTGTGCGTCGCCAAGAACCCGAGATGCCAGAGCTGCCCGCTCACCGACTGTCTGTGGCTGACCACCGGACAACCGGCTCACACCGGCCCGGCGCGCAAGGTGCAGAAGTTCGCCGGTACCGACCGTCAGGTTCGCGGTCTGCTTCTGGACGTGTTGCGCGGCAGCAACATTCCGGTTCCTCGCGCATCGCTCGACATCGTGTGGACCTCGGACACCGCTCAGCGCGACCGTGCGCTCGATTCGCTCCTCGTCGACGGGCTTGCGGAGGTCACATCCGACGGTCGTTACGCCTTGGCGGGCGAAGGGGACTGAATCCGCGAGCTCCGACCCTGAGCGGTGTCCTGCAGGCCGCACAGAAATGCCTCGACCGCGCCGCGGTATTCGTCGGGAGCGGAGTCGTGCACCAGGTGATCAGAACCCGCCACCTGCAAGAGGATCGAATTGTGCGTCGCCGCAGCCATCTTCGCCATCTGCCCGTCGGGCGTCACACTGTTCTGCGCCTCGATCAGCAGTGCCGGGACGTCGACCGTCTGCCACTGCTGCCAGAAGTCGCGGCGCCCCCACTCTTCGGCGATCTCGGCCCAGATCTCCAGCCGGCCATGCAGGGCTCCGTCGTCGAACGCCTCATAGAAGTACTGTCCCGCAACCTGACCGAACATCGACTGCGCATGTCCGAGTGAATCGAAACGCTCCGGCCACGACGAGAACCAGGGTTCCCAACCAGCGGTCGTCCGCCCGCGGAAGTCCGGGGCCATGTCCTCGATCACCAACGCCGAGACCAGTTCCGGGTACTCAGCGGCGGCACACCATGCATGTAGACCACCCATGGAGTGGCCGATCAGCACCGCCGGCCCCATGTCGATCCAGGTGAGGATCTCGGCCAGATCGGCGACAAAGCGTTCTGTGGACAGGGCTTCGGGATCGGCCGGGACGGTGTCGTCGGCGCCCCGATGGTAGGCGGCGTCGTAGGTGAACACCCGGCCATGACCACGCAACCAAGGAATCTGGCGCCGCCAGGTCCGCCCCCTGCCCATCAGTCCGTGCAACAGGACTATCGGCGCGCCGTCCGGCCTTCCGCCGTAGTCGATGAATCCGATGTCCGCGCTCACGAGGTAGAACCTTAGCCGCGATGGTCTCCGTGGAGCAGCACCTGCGAGGGGAGTCGACGGGGTTCACCCGCGCGACCGACGACAGTAGGGTGAGCGACATGGCAATTGTGAAGATCAACGCGATTTCTGTCCCCGAAGGTGCCGGACCCGAACTGGAGAAGCGGTTCGCCCAGCGCGCCCACACCGTCGACGGATCGAAGGGCTTCCTCGGGTTCCAGCTCCTGCGCCCCGTCAAGGGCGACGATCGCTACTTCGTGGTGACCCAGTGGGAGACCGAGGAGGACTTCGCCGCCTGGTCCGCGGGACCCGCTCGCGCGGCCCACGCCGGCCAGAACGCCAACCCGGTGGCCTCAGGCGCGAGCCTCCTCGAGTTCGAGGTTGTCATCGACGCCCGCCCCTCCACCTGAGTAACCCGTGACGCGAACTGCGGAGATCACCTCAGGGAGATCTCCGCAGTTCACGCTTGCAGTTTCGGTGCGCGGGGCAGTCTGCAAGGTTCGGACCTGCGAACTGGCGTAGATGTCGCCGACCTCGTCCTTCAAGATGAACGACGGGTGCGGGCCGCGCACGCACACCCCTGCGTCGAGTCCCACAAGTCGGCTCCCACCTGCGCGGGGAACAGGGGTGCCAAGATTTTCCTGCCGCAAAACTGTAACGTGTTCTACTATCGGTACCCAGAGGCAACCACATCTGGAGGACCAATGACGGACACCGCCCACGCGGCACCACCCACCTCGCGCGACTACAGCGAACTGCTGATCGGCGGGCGCTGGACACCTTCCCATTCCGCTGACACTCTCGAGGTCTTCTCGCCGGCCACCGGACAGCGTGTGGGCAGCACACCGCTCGCCGATGCCACCGACGTGGACACCGCGGTGAAAGCAGCACGGGCCGCGTTCGATTCAGGCGTCTGGCGCAACACCTCCCCCGAAGACCGGGCAGCCGTCATCGCGAAAGTCGCGGACCTGATCGACGAACGCGGCACCGAGATCGCAGATCTCGTTGCATCGGAGATGGGCGCTCCCCCACTGGCGGTGAGCACTCTCCAGCAACTCCCAGCCACCGGCGTCCTTCGCGAGTATGCCAAAGCAGCAATCAATTACAGCTGGTTCGAGTACCGGGACGGCTTGTTCGGCAAGACCCAGGTCACCCGCGAACCGGTTGGTGTCGTCGGGGCGATCACCGCATGGAACGTGCCGCTGTTCCTGATCTGCAACAAACTCGGCCCGGCTCTGGCGGCCGGCTGCTCGGTGGTCCTCAAACCCGCCCCCGAGACGCCGCTGTCGGCGAACTACATCGCCGAACTGTTCACCGAGGCCGGCCTGCCCGAGGGTGTGCTGTCCGTCGTCCCCGGCGGCCCCGAGACCGGTAAAGCGCTTGTTGCCCATACCGATGTCGACAAGATCACCTTCACCGGATCGACCGCGGCAGGCCGGGCGATCGCCGCCGCGTGCGGGGAACAACTCAAGCGCTGCTCACTCGAACTCGGCGGAAAGTCCGCCGCCATCGTGCTCGCGGACGCCGACCCGGCCGAGATCGCCGGCATGCTCACGTTCACCGGCCTGATGAACACCGGACAGGCCTGCGTCGCCCAGACCCGTGTGCTGGTTCCCAGCAGCAAGCGCGACGAGATCGTCGCGGCGATGATCGAGGCCGCCAAACTGCTGAAGCCGGGACTCCCCAGCGACCCGGAGGCCCAACTCGGACCTCTGATCACCGAGAAGCAGCGCGGCAAGGTAGAGGACTACATCCAGCAGGGCAAGGATGCCGGCGCCGTCGCGGTCCTCGAGAGCGCCCGGCCCGATGGGCTGGAATCGGGCTACTTCCTCAGTCCCACCATCTTCACCGGCGTCACCAATGACATGACCATCGCCCGGGAAGAGATCTTCGGCCCGGTCATCTCGGTGATCGACTACGAGACCGAGGACGAGGCGATCGCCATCGCCAACGACTCCGACTACGGACTTGCCGGAACCGTCTGGACGGCCGACGTCGAACGTGGCCTCGAGATCGCCGCCCAGATCCGGACCGGGACTTACGGCGTCAATTGGTATGCAATCGATCCCGGTTCACCGTTCGGTGGCTACAAGAACTCCGGCATCGGCCGCGAGAACGGAACCGAGGGCCTCGAGTCCTACGTCGAACACAAATCGGTCATCCTGCCGATGGGCTACGACCCCTCGGCATAGCCCGCTCTCGCAGACGAGCCACTTATACGAAGACGAGCCACATATTTGTGGCTCGTCTTCGTATAGGTGGCTCGTTTGTGGTGTGGGGTCAGGGGGTGGGAGTGGTGGGCGCC
>NZ_DATCVM010000261.1:0-29385 GCF_036566845.1 Williamsia sp. | reverse complement strand
TGTTGTCGGACTTGTGCCGGGACTGCCGCACGGTGAACGCGGTGATCACTGCTCCGAGCGAGGCGACGGCGGCAGAGACCCACAGTGCGTTGTCGAGGCCGGAGACGAAGTCGTGTGGGTCGGCGGAGAACACCGACTCTGCGGGGAGCAGAGCTCCGAGTGCCGCCACACCGACCGCGATGCCGGTCTGCCGGAACGCGTCGTTGATGCCGGCAGCGAGGCCGGAATGCTCTGCGGCACTGGAGTCGAGCACCAGTCGGCTCATCACCGGGTTGAAGATGCCGGCACCGATCATCGCGACGACCATGCCCGGCAGGATTGCCGGCCTGGAGCTGTCGACGTCGGCGACCGTGGTCATCGTCAGACCCACACCGACGAGCATCAGCGACCCGGACAGCATGATCCAGTCCGGTACGCGTTCGCCGATCTGCGCCGTTGCACCGGCGACGATGAACATGGCGACGGTGGCCGGTAGATATACCAGCCCCGCTTCGATCGGGGACAGTCCGAGCACACTCTGCAGGTAGATCGTTGTGTAGAGGAACACCGAGAACAACGACACCGAGATCGCGAACGCTGCGATCTGGGCGCCGGTGAACACCCGGTTGCGGAACATCTCCGGCGGCAACATCGGTTGGCTCACCCGCATCTCGACCAGGATGAAGGCCACCCCGGATACGGTGGCGATCGCAAACGACACCAGCGTGATGGTCTCCGTCCAGCCGTGCTCGTTGCCCCGGAGCAGTCCCAGGACGAGCGTGGCCAGGGCGAGCGAGGAGAGCACCTGCCCGCCGATGTCGAGACGGCGGTAGTTTCGATCGCGTGACTCCGGGACCCATTTGAGTGTGGCGAGCAACGCGATGATCCCGATCGGGAGATTGACGAGGAAGATCGCCCGCCAGTCGAACCATTCGGTGAGGACGCCACCGACCAGCGGGCCGAGCGCAAACGCGCCGCCGATGGTCGCGCCGTACGCCGCCAGCGCGCCGGCCCGCTCCTTGCCCGGCGCGAACACGTCGGCCAGTAGTGCCAGTGAACAGGCGAAAAGGATTGCGCCGCCGACACCTTGGACCGCCCGGGCGATGTCGAGGGTGAGGATGGTCGGGGCGGCCGCACACATCACCGAGGCGAGGGTGAACAAGATCAGGCCGATCACGAACACGTGACGGCGTCCGCGCCGGTCACCCCAGGATCCGGCGCTGAGCACCACAGTCGCCAGCGCCAGCGTGTAGGCGTCGACCACCCATTGCAGGGCGCCGAGACCGGCGTCGAGATCGACGGCGATGGAGGGCAGAGCGGTGTTCACGACTGCGATGTCGAGCATGAGCATCGCGGTGGTCACGCAGACGACGGCCAGCGTCGCGCGTTTCACCACCGGGGTGTGCGTGCGTGTGTTTGTTGTCATGACACCGACGATGCGGTCATCGCCTTGGAGGACGCGGGGTCGATCCCTTGGAAACGTCGGTCGTTGGGACTACACCCTCGACCTCGGGGATGCCCCGACGTCAGAAGGTCCGGCTGCGAAGCGCGTGTGCGTGCTCGGTGAACTTGGCAACTACCTCTTCTTCGTCGACACCGACCACCTCGCCGTTGTCGACGATCAGTTCACCGCCCACGATCGTGTGTGTGACATCGTCGGCACGACTGCTGTACACGAGCGCGGCTTCGACATTGTAGAGCGGTGCCACGTGCGCCACATCGAGGTTCACGACGGTGAGGTCGGCGGGAGAGCCGACGGTGACTGTGCCGAGTTCGGCCCGATGCATCACCTGTGCCGAACCGTGGGTGGCCAGCCCGAGGGTTTCGCGCATGGTCATGAACGTCGGATCTCCGGTGAGCTGTTTCTGGGTGATGGTGGCGAACTTCATCTCCTGGAACATGTCGAGGGTGTTGTGCCCGGCTGGGCCATCGGTGGCGATTCCAACCTGCACACCGGCGGCCCACAGTGCCCTCAGATCCATTGTCCCGGAGCATCCTTTCGCATTGCTGATGGCGCAGTGCGCCACTTTCACACCTCGGGCGGCCATCACGCCCATATCGGTCGGGCTGACCATGGTGCAGTGTGCCGCGGTGACGTCCGGTCCGAGGATCCCGAGTTCGTCGAGCCATTCGATCGTCGTCCGGCCGCCGTGAGTGCGGTCCATGTACTCGGTCTCGCGCCGGCCTTCGGCGACATGCGTGTGGATGGGGAGTCCGAGGTCGGTTGCGCAGGCCCGTACTGCCTGCCAGAGTTCGGGACTCGTCGAATAGGGAGCGTGCGGTGAGAGGGCCAGTCGTACCCTGTCTCCGTCGATTCCGCGGGCGCCCGCGAGGGCGGTGTTCATGTCCTCGACGGCGGCCCATGACCACGGTCCCATTCCGGCGTAGAGGCCGTTGACCCGATCTGTCCCGCCGTCCGCGAATCCGTAACCCAGCGTCGCCCGGAGCTTCAGTTGTTCAAGGGCGCGAACCTGCGGGGTGACCGCGTAGCCGTCGAAATGTTCGTTGAAACAGGTGATTCCGGACTTCGCCATCTCGACCAGGCCGCACATCGACGCCCAGTACAGGGTGTCGTGGTCGAAGTTCTCCTTCATCAACCACATCTTGTCGAGCCACGTGAACTGTTCGACACCGACTAGGTCGTCGAGTAGCCCACGGAGCAACATGTTTGACGCGATGTGGGTGTGGGAGTCGACAAAGCCCGGCAGGACAGCCGAGTGTGAACCGTTGATTTCGCGTCTCGCGACAACCGGAGTAGCGCTCTGTCCGCTGGTCACCGCGACGACGATCCCGTTGTCCACCACGACAGTCGCATGAGGTATCGGCTCAGTTCCGTCTCCCGGTATGACGGTGGTGTCGGTGATGACGAGGTCGTGAACATGGGGGTCAGACATAGGTCCGCTTTCTGTCGGTCGGCTGCGATCGATCTCGCAGGCGCAGAGCGCATTCCCGGAACCTGGCCACCACCTGTGCTTCATCGACACCGACGACCTCCCTGTTGTCGAGCACAAGATCACCTCCGACGATGGTGTGGGTGACATCTTCGGCGCGTGTGCTGTAGACCAGTGCGGCTTCGACGTCGTAAACCGGTGCCACATGCGGACGGTCGAGGTCGACAACGACGAGATCGGCCGGAGCACCCGGCCGGATGGCGCCCAATTCGGGTCGATGCATGGCGGTTGCCGCCTGTTGGGTGGCCATGGCGAGCACCTGGCGGGTCGTCAGGAATGTGGGATCGGCGGTGGTCTGTTTGTGGGTGATGGCGGCGAACTTCATCTCCTGGAACATGTCCAAAGTGTTGTGGCTGGCCGGTCCGTCGGTGCCGAGACCCACTGTGACGCCCGCCGACCACAACTGTTTCAAATCCATGGTGCCGGACACCAATTTCGCGTTGCAGCAAGGGCAGTGGGCGACTTTGACGCCGTGTTCTGCAAACAATGCGATGTCGCCGGCTGTCAATTGTGTGCAATGCGCGGCGGTGATGTCCGGACCGAGGAATCCGAGATCGTCGAGCCATTCGACGGTGGTGCGTCCGTAGGTGGATGCCATGTAGGCACTTTCGTTCAGACCCTCTGCAATATGGGTGTGGATCGGCAACGCCCGATCGTCGGCGAGGCCGCGGATCGCCTGCCAGAGTGGACCGCTGCATGAGTACGGCGCATGAGGGGAGAGTGCCAGCCGGACCCGGTCGTCGGTGAGACCATCGACCGGCGCCGTGGCGGCGTCGAAGTCGTCGACCGCGGCCCACGACCACGCGCCGACATCCCGGTAGACGCCGCCGTCGGCGAATCCGTAGCCGAGTGTTGCGCGCAGGCCGACTTCACGGAGGGCTTGTGCCTGGGGTGTTACCGAGTAGGCGTCGAAATGTTCGTTGAAGCAGGTGATTCCGGACTTGGCCATCTCGACCAGGCCGCACATCGACGCCCAGTAGAGGGTGTCGTGGTCGAAGTTCTGCTTCAGGCGCCACATGGTGTCGAGCCACGCGAACAGTTCGGTGTCCTCCAGCAGCCCGCGTAGCAGCATGTTCGACGCGATATGGGTGTGCGCGTTGACCATTCCGGGCAGCACCGCCGAATGGGTCCCGTTGATCACTCTCGATGCCTCAATCGGCGTCGACGCCGGAACCAGATCCCGGATGAGACCATCAGACACCAGAACCGTGTGATCGAGCAGGGGCTCTCGACCGTCCGGCATGATGATGGTGGTTCCGGTGATCGCGATGTCGGCCTGTTCGATCATGCGGGACTCCTTGTAGGCAAAAGTTGTGTGTATGTGGGTGGCGCGGCGAACCGTGTGACGCCGAGGTCTTCGAGGGCGATCGCTGCCGACATCGCGGTCCGGTCGTGGCCACGCCGGGCCATCAGCTGGACACCGACGGGGAGGCCGGTGACCGACTCCGGGCCGGCGGGCACAACAACACTCGGGCACTGCGCCACCGACGTGATCACAGACCAGGTCAGCAACTCCGATGCCGGCCTGGCGACACCGTCGAGGTCGATGGAGCGTTGCGACTGGGGAACATCCGAGAGGTGGGGCGCCACAATCGGAGTCGCCGGTGCGATCAGGATGTCGACCTGCCCGAAGATCTCGTGGTCCCACCGCGCGGCGACGTCCGCCTGATCTTCGAGCAACGCGAGCAGGGGCTCGGTCGGGGTGGTGTCGCCACCTCCATGGGCGATCTCGGCGGCGGTCAACCGTTGGTACAACCCCACCTCTGCCGAGGTCGACCGGGGCGGTTCGACGGGGCGGACCGGGTAACCAGACGCCGTGACTCTGTCGACGAAGGCTTCGATCACCGCACGCACGGTGCCGGACAACTGCGGCCATGCTGTGGGCAGCCAGACCCCGAAACGCAGCGTCGCCGGAGATGTTTCGGGTGCTTGTGCCCTGGTGGCCAGGTGTCCGGTACCGCGTGCGTCACCGGCGAGGGCCTCGAACACGATCGACAAGTCGCGGGCGGACCGGGTTGTCAGGCCCACCGTCGAGGCGGGTGGTTCGAGTCGCAGTTCCGGGGGCCAGGGCAGATGCCCGCGTTTGGAGATGATTCCGTGGCTCGGGCGGAGTGCGTAGGTGCCACACCAGGAGGCCGGCACCCGGACAGAGCCGCTCATATCGCTTCCCAGGTCGACATACGACTGACCGCATGCGACCGCGGCGGCGCCGGACGATGACCCTCCGCTGGTGCGACCGGGGTCCCACGGGTTGCGGGAATGTCCGAAGTGCGGCGAGCTCGACTGCCAATCGGCAAGTCTGGTGGGCACATTGGTCTTGCCGACGATGATCGCCCCGGACTTCCTCAGCGATAGTACCGACGGCGCGTCGGCGACCGCCAGATGCTCTTCGTCGACGCATCCGTGGCCACTGATCATGCCCTCGACGTCGAACGCATCCTTGATCGTGATGGGTAGCCCCGCAAGCGGCGGCAATCGCTCGCCGGCGCGTCTGCGACGGTCGACGTCGTCGGCCTCCCGGGTTGCCGACGGGTTCAGCCTGATGACCGAGTTCACCTGTGAAGCATCAGCTTCGATGCAGGCGAGCGCTGCATCCATCACGCTTCGTGCGGTCGCCTCGCCCGCTTCGAACGCCGACAGCACCGCGGTCGCGTCCAGGTCGGAGCACTGGGCGTTCACGCTGGAAGTCCGTGCCGGCGTGCATAGTCGTCGAGTTCCTCGAGGAGCTCGACTCGCCGTCGTTCACTGACCCATGCGGTTTCGAAGGCATTCCGTGAGATGGTGACCAATTCGGCCTCGGTGAAACCACCGACGTCGATGCACGCCTGTAGGTTCTCGGCGAGGTACCCACCGAAGTAGGGTGGATCATCGGAGCCCACCGAGACCTTGAGGCCGGCTTCGAGCATGGCGTGTATCCGTTCGAGTTCCGGTGCCATGCCGCAGGGATGGGTGCCGTATCCCAGCGGACAGACGGTGAACCCGAGCCCCTTCTCGCGGGCAGCGATGACCAGGTCGGGATCATCGAGAACATTGAGACCGTGGTCGATCCGGTTGCTGTGCAGATCTGCGATCGCCTGCCGGATGTGTTCGGCTGAATCGACCTGGTCGACATCGCAGTGCATGGTGACCAGGAATCCCTCGGACCGTGCCCGCGCGAACACCTCCGAGAACTCCGCGGGCGGGTGGTCCAGCTCGTCCGAGTCGAGTCCGACACCGATGATCCAGTCCTTGTAGGGCAGCGCTTCCATGAGCGTCGCCATCGCGTATTCGGCGGTGTAGTCCCTCAGGAAGCACATGATGAGTTCGGCGGACATGCCGAAATCGATTCTGGCCCGGACTATCGCGCGGCGATACCCGTTGACGATGTCCGGGAACGGGACGCCACGGCTTGTGTGAAGCTGTGGGTCGAAGAACATCTCGGTGTGACGAACGTTCTGCTGCGCTGAGATCTGCAGATAGGAATACGCGAGGTCCTCATAGTCGCGACTTGTCCACAGCACGTTCATGTTCGAGTAGTGGACGGCGAGGAACGTGGGGAGGTCGTGGAAGCGGAAGCTCTCGCGGATCTGCGCTGTGGTCGACTGCGGGATCTCGATGTTGTTGCGGCGTGCCAGGTCGAGTTTCATGGACGGCTCGAGGGTCCCGTCCAGATGCAGGTGCATCTCACACTTGGGTAGTCCGAGGACGAAGTCACTGATCCGCACCGTCGATGTCACGGCATCGCTGTCGACGGTCACAGCTGCGCCAGGATGCTGGTGTCGAACAGTTGCTCGGCAGAGATGTCGAGTCCGACCGACTTGAGAGTCGCGATGTTGCTGGAGATCTGGGCGTCCGTCATGGTCAAGATGTCCGCGGCCGGGACCTCGGGTGTGACCATCAGGGATTCGATGCTCTGGGAGGCGAGGGTCTGCTGTGCGAGGTCGAGTCCGGTGTTCTTGCCGTACACATCGACCGCGAGACGCGCGCCGAGGGCCGGATCCTTGAGATTCTCCTGCCATCCCTGCCGCTCGCCGCCGAGAAATGACACAAGCATGTCGGGGCGCGTCTCGATGGTCTCGGTTGTTGCGAACCAGACGCTCGAGAAGACGTTGTACCCGAAGTCCGAGAACAGAATGGTGTTCACGTCGAGGCCCTGAGCCCGCAATGTTGCTGGTTGGTCGATGAGGAACCCGACCTGGGCGTCCACTTCACCGTTTGCCGTGGGTGCCGGATCGAATTGCACGGGAACGATCGTCAAGTCGTCGACGTCGACGTTGTTGATGGCACACAGGACCCGGAACGGGGCCTCGTTCTGCGCTGCGACTCCGATCTTCTTCCCGACCATCTGTGTGGGGTCGGTGACAGCCTTGTCGGAGAGGGAGTAGACGCAGAACGGGCTGCGCTGGAACCGGCTGCCGATGACCTTGACGTCTGCTCCGTTGGTGATCATTTCGGCGACGGCGTCGGCATTGCCGTTTCCGAGTGCGGCTTTGCCCGACACGACAACCGTATCGACGGCCGTGTTGGGTCCGCCGGCCAGGATGTCGACGTTGATGCCTCGTGACGTGAAGTACCCATTCGTCGCGGCCACGTAGGTTCCGGCCTGCTCGACCGTTGGTACCCAACCGGTTTGGGCTGACACCGTTCCGTCGTCGGATGCCGCGGAATCCGAACCGCAGGCGGCGAGGATCGGGATACCGACCAGGGCGGTGGCACCGACGCCGAGCCCGGCGCGAAAGAGTGACCGGCGGCTGATCGGTGCGGACAACGGTGATGTCGACATAGGAGAACTCCTGGTTGTGAGAAGAGTGGGACCGGGGGAGACGGAAGGATGAGGGACAAGCGAGCCGGGATCGGTCAGCTACGGATGCGACCGATCGTGCCTTCGAGGATGGCCGCGATGCCATACAAGGCTGCCGCGGAGAGTGTGACGAGGGCGACCAGCGACCACATCAGTGAATAGTTGCCGGTCACACCGGCTCTGAGCATCATGAAACCCGCGCCGTCGCCGGTGGCGAGCCATTCGCACAGGAGTGCACCGGTCATGGCGAGCGGCGCGGTGACCCGGGCCGCGGCGAAGAACGACGGCAACGCGGCAGGTAGCTGCACGATCCGCAGGACCTTGACCGGTCCACCGCCCGACACCGTCACCACCTCACAGGCACTCGGTGGGACGGACCGGATGCCTCCGACGATCGTCACCAGCGCGGGAAAGAACGTGACAACGCCGGACACCACGATCAGGGTGAGAAACCCACGGCCGAAGATCAGCGCGATGAGTGGTGTCATCGCGACCAGCGGAACGGTGCGGATGGACATGGCGATCGGCATGATGATCGACTCCGCGGTACGGGACAAGACCACTGTCACCGCACCGAGCAGGGCCAGGCCCAGACCGCTGGCGAATCCGACAACCGTGTGAACGATGGTGAGCCGCAACGCCGCCCACATGTCCGACAGGTCGCGCCCAGAGGTCAGGTAGTTCCAGACATCGACCGGAGTCTTACCGAAGTATGGATCCACGGACCGGGCGATCAGGTACCAGCCACCGAAGACCAACAGCAGTGTCACCGCGAACTGGGTCGCGACGCCGACCATGTTTCGCGATCTGGTCACCTGCGGCGCGGAGGCGACGGAGATGTCGGAGACGGTCTCTTGATCCCGCCAGGTGTAGACGGCCTTTTCGGCGAGCACGGTGAGACCGTAGGCAACAGCGGCCAGCAGCGCGGCGTACAGCGCGAGGGCCCAGGTGCGGTCGACATTGAGTGACTGCTGTGAATAGACCATCGCGACGCCGAGACCCTTGTCTGCACCGAGGTATTCGCCGATCATCGCGCCCAGAACCGCCAGCGGTGCGGCAACGCGTAGCGCCGCGAACAGGGCGGGTACGGCAGATCGGATCTGCACCATCCTGAGAACGGTTCCGCGCCCACCGCCGGCGGCACGGATGACATCGACGCGGGTGGCCGATGCGCTGTGTAGTCCGAGTACGGCTCCGACCAAGGTGGTGAAGAAGACCCCTTGCGCGGAGATGAGCACCACGGACATGTACCGGCTGGTCACCGCAACCAGAATGGGTGAAATAGCCACGATGGGAAGGCAATAGGCGATGACACCCACCCTCATCACCACAGCCTGGGTCCAGGGCAGGATCAGCGAGAGGGCCGCGAGGGTCACGGCGACCACATTCCCGAGCAGCCAACCCCAGCCTGCCTCACCGGCGGTGGTGAGCAGGTTCGGCCAGATGAAATCGAAATCCTTGACCGCCGTGACCAGGATGTCCACGGGGGCCGCGATGGCGTAGACATCACGGAATGCGGTTTCTGCAAGCAATTGCCAGGCGAGCACCAGGGTGACAACGCTTCCGAGGGCCAGGAAATTCACCCTTGCGAAGGCTGCCGTCAGGTTCAGTCGAGGTGAGTGTGGTGCGATCACTGTCGCTGACATGGCGCCTCAGCCTTCGAACGCATGGAGGTCGGTGAGCATACGCGTTTTGATCTCATCGCTTGCGAAGGACGCGTGGATGGAGGTTGCGGCAAGGGTTTTCACCGTGGCGAGATCCCACCCGAACGTGCGCGCACAGTCGGCGTAGTCGTCTTCGATACGAACACTCATCGGCGCGGGGTCGTCGGTGTTGATCGAGACCTTGACCCCGGCCCGGCGCAGGGGCTCGATGGGGTGCACGTCCAGTGACGGGTAGATCTTCAATCCTTCGACGTTGGAGCGAGGACACATGCCGAGCGGGATCTGACGTTCGGCGAGGACGTCGACGAGTCGGGGATCCTCGATGGAGCGAACGCCATGGTCTATTCGCTCGGCGTGGAGCAGATCGATTGCACCCCAGACACTTTCCGGACCACTCGACTCGCCGGTGTGCACGGTGCGCCGGAATCCGGCGTCGCGGGCGAGCGTGAAGGCAGGCGCGAACTTCGCGTTTGTATCGCCGGCATGGGTTTCGTCGCCGTCGATGGAGAGTGCGACGACCCGCGGAACACGCGCCGCGATCATCTCTCTGACAACCTCGAGCGCCGAGTCGCCGGACTGCTGGCGCAGCAGTGAGACGCAGAGGTTGGCCTCGCACAGACCGTCGCGCGCGGCTTCGTCGAACCCTTCGGCGATGGCTCTGGTGAAGTCGGTGAGACGTCCCTTCCAACTGGCCCAGTGAGTGGGGTTGACGATGATGTCCGCGTAGTGGACACCCGACGCACTCTCGCGAGCGCAAGCACGATATGCCGTACTCACCAGGTGTTCATGGGTACGGACCAGTGAACCTTCCCAATCCAGGAACTGGAGAAAAGTGCCGACACCCATGCCTTTGACGGCGGCACCGTCCGGATCGCGTTCGACGTGATGGGTCGAGGTGTCGAACAATGTGGCGGCCGGCCCGGGCAGGTCCGCACCGACAGCGTGCGCTGACTGGACCAGATCGGCGATGTCGAAGCAGCCTTCGAGGTGCACGTGAACCTCGGCCTTCGGCAGGCGACGCATCATGTCGGCAGACAGGGTGGGTGTGGTGATCGCGGGTGTGGTGATCATCGGACCGCTGCTTCGGCCGGCGGGGTGAACAGCAGGTCGGACGCCTGCTCGACATAACCTCGGAACTCCGGGGTCCGCATGATGTCGGGGGTTCGCGGGCGTGGCAGATCGACGTCGATCACCTGCTGGATCCGCCCAGGCCGCGCCGACATCACGGCAACCCGGTCAGAGAGGTAGATGGCCTCGGAGATCCCGTGGGTCACCATCAAGGTGGTGGCAGGCCGTTCGGTCCAGATGCGCATGAGCTCGGTGTTGAGACGTTGCCGCGTCATGTCGTCGAGTGCACCGAACGGTTCGTCGAGTAGGAGTACCAGAGGTTTCAGGATCAGCGCACGAGCTATCGACACCCGTTGCCGCATGCCTCCGGAGAGTTGACCGGGCTTCGCGGCTTCGAATCCGTCGAGCCCGACAAGTTTGATCAGGTCGGCGACATCGCTGTGGGACACCGGTTTTCCCGCGGCCTCGAGCGGGACCCGGATATTCGCTTCGACGCTCCGCCAGGGCAGCAGCGCTGAGTCCTGAAACGCAACACCCAGAACGTGTTCGCTGCGAAGGTCGTTTGGTGTCCGGCCGTCGACGAGTATCGAACCGGTGGTCGGCTGCTCGAGATCGGCGAGCAGACGAAGAATGGTTGATTTGCCGCAACCCGAGGGCCCTAGCAACGAAACGAAACTGCCGCGGGCGGTCTGGAGGCTCACGTTGTCGAGTGCGGTGACCTGGCGGCGTTTCATGGCGAACTTCTTCGACACACCTGCGAGGTCGATTCCTGTTGCGCGATAACCCGTTTCCGGACGCCGAGCGTTCATGGTCTCTCCTCTTGTCCCCTTGGAGCGCAGGTACTTCCACCCGTGCGCTGTTCCACCAGTCAAGTCCAAACGGGAAGCCGCGGACATGGACGATCCGCTGAAAAGGGCGGAGCGTTGTCGCTGGCGAGTAGGACGAATCTCCAACGTGATTTAAAATAGTTTCCTCGGCGTAACAACTCGCTCGCTGCGGCTGAGGTGCTGATCACATGTGGGCGACGAAGGGGGTTGCGCGGTGCTCTTGTCGGATATGGAGACGATTCCGGGTCTTGAACTCGTCGAGGTCGTGCGGGGTGAGGGCGATCCCCAGGTGCACGGCGTCTACACCACCGATCTCCGGGATCCGCTGGCCTTTCTCTCTGGCGGGGAACTCGTCCTCACCAGCGGGTTGTGGTACCGCGAGCCGGTTGATGCGGAAACCTTCGTGCGAGCGTTGGCGGGTGGTCATGCAGCCGCTCTCGCAGTGGGTTTGGCAGCGATCGGGGAGGTTCCACCACCGTTGATCCGGGCGTGTGGAGACGCCGGATTGACGTTGTACGCGATCGAGGGCGCCGTGTCGTTCCGGTTTCTCACCGAAACCGTGATGCGTGCGTTGGCGGGTGCAGCCGGAAAGCTCACGCTCCACCGTGACCTGGTCGCCGACCTCGCCTCCGGTGAGGGGGCAAGTGGTCTGGTGGCGTCGCTTCGCCGGGCCCTGGGAGTCGAATGTGCTGTGATCACGTCGACCGGCCGAATGGTCGCCGGGGGGCTCACCGGCGCCGAGTCGGGTGGGCTCGCTGTCTCATTTCGAAAGGCGTTGAACGAATGGGCATTTCCTTCGGCTCAGCAGATGGGGGATGATGGTGACGTTTCGTTCTTCGCAGTGCAGTCACCTGTGGCCCGCCGCCCGGCGATCGCGTATGTGGCCGTTGCCAGTGATCACCGGACCCATGCCCCGTGGATGTCCGCCGCGGTGGAGGAGGTCTGCGCGTTGCTGGCCATGGACCGCTCGACCAGATATGAATCCCGGCGGCTCGAGGAGCGAATGGTGCGAGAGGCGCTCGCACGCTTGCAGCGGCACGATGCCGCCGGCTCGGACGGACAGTTCCGGAGCCTTGGATTCCACGGCGACGAATCGGTGTGTTGCATCGTGGTGAGCTCCCGCGATACCCGTTACGGAACCGAATTGGCCGGTGTCATCCTCGAGGAATTGCACGACGAGATGCCATTGTCGACGCCTCCGGTGAAGCTACCGTCCGAGGCATATCTGACCTTCGTCGGTGTTGCCCCCGAAAAGGTGGCGGATGCCGCGAATGTTCTTTCCGGACAAGTTCGTTCGATCGCCGAACGGCTCGCCCCGCTGCTGGACCGCGGCTACGTTGCAATCGGCACGGGCAGCCCCGGCGTACTGCCAGACGGGGCGCGGGTGTCGATGAGCGAAGCCGGCTACACACATCGGTATGCGACTGGGAGCCCAGGGTCGATCAGGTTCGCCGAGGCCAACTCGTTGTCGTCGCATCTGCTGCTGTTGGCGTCGGTCCCGGACGAGATCAAACTGGCGTTTCGGCAACGATTGATCGGTGTGATCGCCGATCATGACGAACGCCACCGGACCGACCTGCTTCCCACACTCCGCGTGTTCCTGGAGGAGTCGGGCTCCTGGAGTCGCAGCGCCGAACGATTGCATGTCCACGTCAACACTCTGCGGTATCGCCTGCAGCGCATCGAGAAGCTCACCGGGCGAAGCCTGTCGACGCTGAACGACCGGGTCGATTTCGTTCTCGCGCTCGGTATTGCGGACTGAACCACATGGCTCCGGTCGAAGGGCTCAGGTGGGCGGGGGCAGGTAACGGGTTCAGGGCGTGGTGCGTCGCAGAGTCGCTGCGCCCAGACACAGCGCGACGATCGAAAACGCCAGCACCACGATCAGATCGCGCCACATCTGGCCGGTCGGATCCGGATGCACCTCGACCTGCTGCAGCGCATCGACGGCGTATGTGACCGGCATGATCCCGCTGATCCAATCCAGCCAGTCGGCCATCTGATCGCGGGGCACGAACAGCCCGCACAGCAGCAATTGAGGGATGACCACTACCGGTATGAATTGCACCGCCTGGAATTCGGTTCGGGCGAACGCCGAGAAGAACAGTCCCAGAGCCACACCGAGCACGGCGACGAGCACCGCGATCACCACAACCCAGATCGCGGCTCCGGCGATGTCGAGGTCGAGGATCCAGAACGCCAC
This sequence comes from Williamsia sp., assembly GCF_036566845.1. Lineage (GTDB taxonomy): Bacteria > Actinomycetota > Actinomycetes > Mycobacteriales > Mycobacteriaceae > Williamsia. The sequence goes on along the minus strand of NZ_DATCVM010000261.1, from coordinate 15,913 downwards.
GGCGCTCGCGAGCGCGGCCTGCGCAGCGGCCGCCACCGAGAAGGCGGCACCATATCCGGCGAGAAGATCGAGTTTGCCCAACGGAGTGGTCAGCAGGCGTTCGAGGGTGCCCGACGTTCGCTCCCGGACCATCGCGATCGACGTAGTGATGAACATCAGCACAAACGGCAGGATGCCGAGCATGATGATGCCGATCTCGTCGAATCGAGAGGTGCCCGGTATCGCACCGGGCAGGTTCTCGAACATGAAGTACAGCAGCACCATCAGGATGCACGGCACCACGAGGATCATCGCCACGGTGCGGCGATCGTCCAGCAGCTGCCGGAGGATGCGCCACGTGGTGGCGGCGAACTGACGCGGGTGCATCACTGTGATCCTTGCGTGATCAACTGCAGAAACGCGGTTTCGAGGTTGGTTTGTCCGGTGCGCTCCCGCAGTTGGTCGGGCGTCAGTTCGGCGAGGACCCGGCCCTCGCGCATCAAGATCAGGTTGTCGCAGCGGTCGGCCTCGTCCATGACGTGACTCGACACCAGCAGGGTCGCCCCGGCGCTCGCCAGGGCGCGGAACCGATCCCACAGGTCTTTGCGTAGAACCGGATCGAGGCCGACTGTCGGCTCGTCGAGGATGAGCAGCGTCGGCGAGCCGACCAGCGCGCAGGCGATCGACACCCGACTGCGTTGGCCACCGGACAGATCCAGGGTCCTGCGCGCGCGAAAGTCGGTCAGGCCCACCGCATCGAGTGCTTCGCCCACGCCGGCCCGGTTGTTGTACAGGTCGGCGAAGTAGGTCACGTTCTGCTCGACGGTCAGGTCGGTGTAGACCGACGGCGCCTGGGTCACGTACCCGACCAGATTTCGCAGGGCTGCGGTCCCGGCTTTCTGGTCGAGGACCGTCACCGAACCGGATTCGATCTGCTGGGTACCCACGATGGCCCTCATCAGGGTGGTCTTGCCGCAGCCCGACGGACCGAGGAGCCCGGTGATGGACCCCGCGGGTACCGTGAGGTTCAGGTCATGCAAGACGGGATTACCGCCTCGCTTGACCGCCAGCGACTGCACGATGATCGCTGCGGACGGGGTCACTGTTCAGTGATACCGCGCTCGGCGCGAGCCCGCACGCTGACCGCGGAGAACCCGTTTGTGAATTAACTTGCGGTGGGGTGCATAATGAATCATATGAGTGTGACAGTCGCGGTAGCCGGCGCCAGCGGGTATGCGGGTGGAGAGATTCTCCGCCTGCTACTCGGTCATCCCAAGTATGCATCCGGAGAGTTGCAGATCGGTGCTCTGACGGCCGGATCCAACGCCGGTTCGTTGCTGGGGGAGCACCATCCACACCTGCTTCCGTTGGCCGAGCGCGAACTCTCTGAAACGACCACGGAGATCTTGTCCGGGCACGACGTCGTCTTCCTGGGGCTCCCGCACGGTACGTCCGGACCCGTCGCCGACGCCCTACCACCGGCAACCCTCGTCATCGATTGCGGCGCGGACTTCCGCCTACAGGACCCGAGTGAGTGGGAGCGGTATTACGGCGGCACGCACGCCGGTAGCTGGCCCTACGGGCTCCCCGAACTGCCCGGCAACCGGGACGTACTCTCCGGGGCCACCCGGATCGCGGTTCCCGGCTGCTATCCGACCGTGAGCACCTTGGCGCTGCTGCCTGCGGTCGGCGCGGGCATCATCGCCCCGCAGGTCACCATCGTCGCGGTCAGTGGCGCCTCGGGTGCCGGACGGTCACCGAAGGTCGATCTGCTCGCGTCCGAGGTCATCGGTTCGGCACGGGCATACGGGGTCGGCGGGGTCCATCGCCACACGCCCGAGATCATCCAGAACCTGTCGGCCGTGGCGAACGCGCCGATCAGCGTCTCGTTCACGCCGGTGCTGGCGCCGATGGCGCGCGGCATCCTGGCAACGTGCACCGCGTCGACGACGGTGACCACTGAACAGGCGAGGGCGGTCTACGAAAAGGCGTACGCCGACGAACCGTTTGTCACGGTGCTGCCCGAGGGCCGGCAGCCGACCACCGGTTCGGTGATCGGTTCGAACGCGGTGCAACTCAGTGTGGCGGTCGATGAGCGGTCCGGCACCCTGATCGCGGTGGGTGCGATCGACAACCTCACCAAGGGAACCGGTGGCGGGGCCGTGCAATCGATGAATCTGGCCCTGGGATGGGGCGAAACCGAAGGACTGAGCACCGTGGGAGTGGCGCCGTGAACCAGCACAGTGACAACGCGGACAACGCGGCCGAAAGCGTGGACAGCGCGACCTCCCACTGGCGCGAGGTCGACGGTGGCCATCGCATGACCGATCTCCAGGGTGTCACTGCGCCCCTGGGCTTCCGGGCGGCAGGCATCAAGGCGGGTATCAAGGCGAACGGTAGGCAAGACCTCGCGCTGGTGTTCAACGAAGGTCCCGATTACGCGGCGGCAGGCGTGTTCACCGCCAACAAGGTGAAGGCCGCCCCGGTGTTGTGGAGCCGGCAGGTGCTGAGCACCGGCCGGCTTCGGGCGGTCGTCCTCAACTCCGGCGGCGCCAATGCCTGCACCGGGCCGGGTGGATTCCAGGACGCCCATGCCACAGCCGAGGCGACCGCGGCGGCGATCAGCGACTGGGGCACCGAGACCGGTGCCGTCGAGGTCGCGATCTGCTCGACGGGTTTGATCGGCGACCGACTGCCGATGGACAAGGTGCTCGCCGGTGTCACGGAGATCGTCCACGAGATGGGCGGCGGGCTGTCCGGCGGCACCGATGCGGCGCACGCGATAATGACCACCGACACGGTCGCCAAGCAAGCGGCCTTCCACCACAGCGATGGCTGGAATGTCGGCGGAATGGCGAAGGGCGCGGGCATGATGGCGCCGTCCCTGGCAACGATGCTCAGTGTGATCACCACCGACGCCGCGGTCTCGGCCGAGCAACTCGACGAAGCGCTGCGGGCGGCCACCGCGCTCACCTTCGACCGGCTCGACGTGGACGGTTCCTGCTCCACCAACGACACCGTGCTGCTGCTCAGTTCGGGCGCGAGCGAGAAGACGCCGGATCAGGCCGCCCTCAACGAGGCCGTCCGGTTGGTCTGCGACGATCTGGCCAAGCAGATGCAGGCCGATGCCGAAGGTGTCACGAAGCGGGTTGTGGTGAACGTGACCGGTGCCGCCAGTGACGCCGATGCCCTGGCGGCCGCTCGCACGATCGCCCGCGACAGTCTGGTCAAGACGGCATTGTTCGGATCGGACCCCAACTGGGGCCGGGTTCTGGCCGCCGTCGGGATGGCTCCGGTGGAACTTGATCCCGATCGGATCTCGGTGCGGTTCAACAACTATCCGGTCTGCGAGAACGGTATGGGCGTGGCGGGTGCACGTGACGCCGACCTGTCGGGCATCGATATCGATCTCACCGTCGATCTCGGTATCGGGTCGGGCGTGGCATTCATCCGGACCACCGATCTCTCGCACGCCTACGTCGAAGAGAATTCGGCCTATTCGTCATGACGGAGGAGACGAAGCGGAGCGGAGCTCGACCTGTGACGGAGGAGACGAAGCGGAGCGGAGACGGGCGGAGGCCGTCGACCGAGCTCAGTGCGCTCGACAAGGCACATGTGCTCGGAGAGGCATTGCCGTGGTTGAAGCGGTTCGCCGGCAAGGTGATCGTCGTCAAGTACGGCGGCAACGCGATGGTCGACGACAAGCTGAAACAAGCCTTCGCCGAGGACATGGTCTTCTTGCGCACCTGCGGGATTCATCCTGTCGTGGTGCACGGCGGCGGTCCGCAGATCTCGGCGATGCTGGAGCGTCTCGGGATGACCGGTGAGTTCAAGGGCGGCTTCCGCGTGACCACTCCGGAGGTGATGGACGTTGCCCGGATGGTGCTGTTCGGTCAGGTCGGTCGTGAACTCGTCGGTCTGATCAACGCGCACGGCCCGTATGCGGTGGGGATCTCGGGTGAAGACGCTCACCTGTTCACCGCGACCCGTCGCTCGGTGATGGTCGATGGTGAGGCAACGGACATCGGCCTGGTCGGTGACGTCACCACCGTGAATCCTGGGGCGGTCACCGATCTCATTGCAGCGGGCCGTATCCCGGTCGTCTCGACGATCGCACCCGACGCCGACGGCGTTGTCCACAACATCAACGCGGACACTGCCGCTGCCGCGCTCGCCCAAGCACTCGGCGCCGAGAAGCTGGTGGTGCTGACGGACGTCGAAGGCCTGTACACCGATTGGCCCGATCGTGGGTCGCTGGTGTCGGAGATCGGCACCACCGCGTTGGCCGAACTCTTGCCGAGCCTGGATGCCGGGATGGTGCCGAAGATGGAGGCCTGCCTGCGAGCGGTCGCCGGCGGAGTGCCCCGCGCCCATGTGATCGACGGCCGCACACTGCATTCGACGCTGCTCGAACTGTTCACCACCGAAGGCAACGGCACCATGGTTGTGCCCGATGACAACAACAAAGTCGTGGGCGCATACGGCGAGAAACCACCGATCGAGGACAAATCATGACCAACCCCACCGACCCGACCGTCGCTCTGCAACAGCGGTGGACATCGTCGCTGATGAACAACTACGGCACACCGAAGTTGGCGCTCGCCAGTGGCAAAGGCGCAGTCCTGACCGGTGCCGACGGCCGTGAATATCTCGACCTCCTCGGCGGCATCGCGGTGAACATCCTCGGGCACGGGAACCAGGCGATCATCGACGCAGTCACTAAGCAACTCTCAACGCTCGGGCATACGTCCAATCTCTATGTCAGCGAGCCGGTCATCAAGCTGGCCGAGGCGTTGTTGTCGCGGTGGGGCGTGGACGGAAAGGCGTTCTTCTGCAACTCGGGCACCGAAGCCAACGAGGCCGCGTTCAAGATCGCGCGCCTGACGGGTCGTCCCGAGATCATCGCCGCCGAGAAGGCTTTTCACGGCCGGACCATGGGTGCGCTCGCGATGACCGGACAACCTTCCAAACGGGCTCCGTTCGAGCCGATGCCCGCGGGCGTGCGTCACGTCCCGTACGGCGACCTCGACGCGATGAAGGCGGCAATCGGCCCGCAGACCGCTGCTGTCATCCTCGAACCCATCCTGGGGGAGAGCGGTGTGATCGTGCCGCCGGTGGACTATTTGGCCGCCGTCCGGGCGCTGACCACCGAGCACGGAGCGCTCTTGATCCTGGATGAGATCCAGACCGGAATCGCCCGGACCGGAACGTTTTACGCGCATCAGGCGAACGGAATCACCCCCGACGTGATGACCTTGGCGAAGGGCCTCGGTGGCGGTCTGCCGATCGGCGCCGTTCTGGCCACCGGCCGCGCGGCCGACCTGCTCGAACCCGGACAGCACGGCACCACGTTCGGCGGCAATCCCGTGTGCGCGGCGGCGGCACTGGCCGTCCTCGAACAGGTCGACACGCTTGATCTGACCAATCACGCTGCGCGGCTGGGCAAACACATCACGTCGTCGATCGAGGAACTCGGTCATCCGCTGATCGACCACTCCCGTGGTTCGGGTCTGCTGATCGGGCTCGTGCTGACGGAGTCGATCGCCCCGGCCGTCGAGGCCGCGGCGCGCGATCACGGCTATCTCATCAATGCGCCTGGTCCCGACGTGTTGCGTTTGGCGCCGCCGCTGATCCTCACCGAGGAGCAGGCGACCGGGTTCGTGAACGATCTTCCGGCAATTCTCGACGCCGCGAAAGGAGCGACGTCATGACACGCCATTTCCTGCGGGACGATGACCTGTCGCCGGCCGAGCAGGCACACGTGCTCGAACTGGCAGCCGAGGTCAAGCGGAATCCCTTCGCTCACAAGCCACTTGCCGGCCCCAAGGGCGTCGGGGTGATCTTCGACAAGAACTCCACCCGCACGCGATTCTCGTTCGAGGTCGGCATCGCGCAACTCGGTGGTCATGCGGTTGTTGTCGACGGCAAGGCCACGCAACTCGGTCGCGAGGAGACCCTCGCCGACACCGGCCGCGTCCTGTCGCGCTTCGTCGAGGCCATCGTCTGGCGGACGTACGGCCAGGACCGCCTCGAAGAGATTGCATCGGCGGCGACGATCCCGGTGGTCAACGCGCTCTCGGACGATTTCCATCCCTGTCAGGTCCTCGCCGACCTGCAGACGATTGCGGAGCAGAAGGGCAATCTGGCCGGGCTGACGCTGACATATCTCGGTGACGGCGCCAACAACATGGCTCATTCGCTGATGCTCGGTGGCGCAACTGCCGGCATGCACATCCGGGTCAGCGCGCCCGAAGGGTTCACCCCCGACAAGAAGTTTGTCGGGTATGCAACGGAACGCGCGGCGCTCACCGGTGGCAGCGTGACGGTCATCGGTGATCCGCGGGAGGCCGCCACCGGGGCCGACGTGCTGGTCACCGACACCTGGACCTCGATGGGGCAGGAGGACGACGGCAAGGACCGGGTCGCGCCGTTCTGGCCGTACCAGATCAACGCCGAGTTGGTCGCACTCGCCGACCCCGATGCCATTGTCTTGCACTGCTTGCCGGCCCATCGCGGCGAAGAGATCACCGACGAGGTTCTCGACGGCCCCCGAAGTGTGGTCTACGACGAAGCCGAGAACCGGCTCCACGCACAGAAGGCGGTGCTCATATGGCTTCTGGAACAGCCGTGACCACCCGGGCGGCGCGTCACGCCCGGATCGTGTCACTGCTGGCCGGCGCCCAGGTGCACAGCCAGACGGAGCTGCAGACCCTGCTGGCGGACGAAGGGATCGAGGCCACGCAGGCGACATTGTCCCGTGACCTCGACGAACTCGGCGCGGTGAAGCTGCGCGCCGCCGATGGCGGATCGGGCATCTACGTCGTGCCGGAGGACGGGTCCCCGGTCCGCGGTGTCACCGGCGGCACCGACCGGCTGTCCCGACTGCTCGGCGAACTGCTGGTCTCGGTCGACTCCAGCGGCGCGATGGCGGTGTTACGGACCCCACCCGGTGCGGCCCACTATCTGGCCAGCGCATTGGATCGGGCGACCCTCCCGGAGGTGGTCGGGACCATTGCCGGAGACGACACGTTGTTTGTGCTCGCCCGCGAACCTCTGACCGGAGCCGACCTGGCCGAAATGCTGGAGGCGCTGGCATGAGATTCTGATCATGCAGCCGTGTGCCACCACGCACCACATTTGAAAACCCAAGACTTCAACAGTCATCACGAATGAAGCTAGACGAACAACAAGGAGTGACCCCCTCATGGCGGAGCGCGTAATCCTCGCGTACTCGGGCGGCCTGGACACCTCGGTGGCCATCAGCTGGATCGGCAAAGAGACCGGTAAGGAGGTCGTGGCGGTTGCCATCGACCTAGGTCAGGGCGGCGAGGACATGGAGGTGGTTCGTCAGCGAGCCATCGATTGTGGCGCTGTCGAGTCCGTGGTGGTCGACGCCCGCGACGAGTTCGCCGAGGAATACTGCCTGCCGACCATCACCAGCAACGCGCTGTACATGGATCGGTACCCCCTGGTGTCCGCGATCTCGCGACCGCTGATCGTCAAGCACCTGGTCACCGCGGCGCGCGCGCACGGCGGCACGGTTGTGGCGCACGGCTGCACCGGCAAGGGCAACGATCAGGTCCGCTTCGAGGTCGGGTTCGCCACGCTGGCACCCGAGCTCGACGTCATCGCACCGGTCCGGGACTACGCCTGGACCCGTGAGAAGGCCATCGCCTTCGCCGAGGAGAACGCGATCCCGATCAACGTCTCCAAGAAGTCGCCGTTCTCCATCGACCAGAATGTCTGGGGTCGGGCCGTGGAGACCGGATTCCTCGAGGATCTGTGGAACGCCCCCACCAAGGACGTGTACTCGTACACCGAGGACCCGACCCTCCACTGGCAGGCACCCGACGAGGTCATCATCACGTTCGAGAAGGGCCGCCCGGTCGCCATCGACGGACGTAAGGTCAGCGTGCTCGAGGCGATCGTCGAGCTGAACCGTCGCGCCGGAGCACATGGTGTCGGCCGCCTCGACGTCGTCGAGGACCGTCTCGTGGGCATCAAGAGCCGCGAGATCTACGAGGCACCCGGTGCCATGGTCCTGATCCGCGCGCACGAGGAACTCGAACACGTCACCCTCGAACGCGAACTCGGTCGCTACAAGCGCAACACCGACCAGAAGTGGGCCGAACTGGTCTACGACGGCCTGTGGTTCTCGCCGCTCAAGCGGTCGCTCGAAGCGTTTGTCGATCACACCCAGGAGCACGTCTCCGGTGACATCCGCCTGAACCTGCACGGCGGCCACATCGCTGTCACGGGGCGGCGCAGCGAGGAATCGCTGTACGACTTCAACCTCGCCACCTACGACGAGGGCGACACTTTCGATCAGTCCGCGGCGAAGGGCTTCGTGCACCTGCACGGCCTGTCGTCGAAGATCGCCGCCAAGCGGGACCTGCGCTGACGATGAGCGAAAGCGGAGCCGGAGCTGGACCAGGCACCAACGAGGGTTCGCTGTGGGGTGGCCGGTTCGCTTCCGGACCGGCGGACGCCATGGCGGCTCTGAGCAAGTCGACACACTTCGACTGGGTTCTGGCTCCGTATGACATCCGGGCGTCGCAGGCGCACGCTCGGATCCTGCACAAGGCCGGCTTGTTGTCCGACGACGACCTCGCCACCATGCAGGACGGTCTGTCCCGGCTGGCCGAGGACGTCCGTTCGGGCGCCTTCGGTCCGGCCGAGACCGACGAGGATGTTCACGGTGCGCTCGAGCGGGGCTTGATCGAACGGGTCGGTCCGGAGGTCGGTGGTCGGCTGCGAGCGGGCCGTTCCCGCAACGATCAGGTCGCAACGCTGTTCCGCATGTGGTTGCGGGACGCGATCCGTCAGGTCTCGACGGGCGTCCTCGACGTCGTCGATGCGCTTGTCGCGCAGGCGAAGGCACATCCCGACGCCGTGATGCCGGGCAAAACCCATCTCCAGGCGGCCCAGCCGGTGCTGCTGGCCCATCATCTGCTGGCTCATGCGCATCCGTTGCTGCGAGATGTCGAGCGCCTCAAGGACTTCGACAAGCGTGCGGCGGTGTCGCCGTACGGATCGGGTGCCCTGGCGGGCTCGTCGCTCGGACTGGATCCGGCGGCGATCGCCGAGGATCTAGGATTCGACAGCGCTGCCGAGAACTCGATCGATGCCACGTCCTCACGCGACTTCGCAGCCGAGGCCGCGTTTGTGTTCGCGCTCATCGGTGTTGATCTGTCGCGGATGGCCGAAGAGGTGATCCTTTGGAGCACACCGGAATTCGGGTACATCACCCTCGCCGACGAATGGTCGACCGGTAGTTCGATCATGCCGCAGAAGAAGAATCCGGACGTTTCCGAGCTCACGCGTGGGAAATCCGGGCGGATGATCGGCAACCTCACCGGGTTGCTGGCCACCCTCAAGGCGCAACCGCTGGCCTACAACCGCGACCTGCAAGAGGACAAGGAACCGGTCTTCGACTCGGTGGCCCAGTTGCAGTTGTTGTTGCCGGCGATCGCAGGCCTGGTCGGAACACTGACTTTCCACGAGGATCGGATGGCGGAGCTCGCTCCCGCGGGGTTCACCCTGGCCACCGACGTCGCGGAGTGGCTCGTGCGGGCAGGCGTGCCGTTCCGGGTCGCCCACGAGGTGGCCGGCGCGTGTGTGAGGGCCGCCGAAGGCCGGGGTGTCGGACTCGCCGACCTGACCGATGAAGAGTTCGCCGCGATCAATCCGGAGTTGACGGCCGAGGTCCGGGAAGTGCTCACCGTCGCAGGCTCGATCGCCTCTCGCGATGCACTCGGTGGGACCGCAGGTGTGCGGGTGGCAGAACAACTGGAGCGGCTCGCGGCGAAGGCGGCAGGCCACCGGCACTTCTGACATCGGGGATACTGGGTGCGGAAAGCCATCGTCGCAGTCAGGGGCGATGACGACGAGTAATATGTGACGCCAGTCACCAATTCTTCGATGTTGTTGTGAGGGGGGTTTGTGCGAGGCGTTCCCAACATCAAGGAATCCCTTGATCGTGTTGTGGCCACGGCACAGAACGGGCTCGAGGTCATCCGGTACGGCAGTCTCGAAACCGGAACCCGTCCGGCGCCGTTCCGGGTGGAGGAGACGGTCCCGATGTACCGATTGCGCCGGTACTTCCCGGACGACGTGGCGCAGGGTCCGCCCGTCGTGCTCGTCCCGCCGATGATGGTGTCGGCGAACGTCTACGACGTCACCACCGACAACGGCGCGGTGAGCATCCTGCACCGGGCCGGACTCGACCCCTGGGTGGTCGACTTCGGATCGCCGGACAAGATCGAGGGCGGTATGCGCCGCACCCTGGCCGACCACATCGTCTCGATCGACGAGATCATCGACCGCGTGCGCGCGATCACCGGCAAGGACGTGCATCTCGCGGGGTACTCCCAGGGCGGAATGTTCTGTTACCAGGCCGCCGCTTACCGGCGTTCCAAGGGCATCGCGAGCATCGTCACTTACGGCAGTCCGGTGGATGTGCTCGGTGCACTCCCACTGGGCCTTCCCGCCGCATTGGTGACTCCCGGCGCACAGTTCCTCGCCGACAACGTGTTCAACCGCATCGCCATCCCAGGATGGCTGGCGCGCACCGGGTTTCAGCTCGTGGACCCCGTGAAGGCGGCTCGCAGCCGGATTGACTTCCTGCGGCAGCTGCATGATCGGGAAGCGTTGCTGCCCCGCGAGGATTCGCGCCGTTTCATCGAGGTCGACGGCTGGGTGGCGTGGTCCGGGCCCGCGGTGGCAGATCTGCTGCGCCAGTTCGTGGTCCACAATCGCCTCGTCGGTGGGGGATTCGTGATCAACGATCAGGTGGTCACCCTTGCCGAGATCACCTGTCCGGTGCTGGCGTTCGTGGGGGAGGCCGACGACATCGGTCAGCCGGTCGCCGTACGCGGCATCCTGCGGGCCTCGCCCATGGCGCAGGTCTATGAATCAGCTTTGCCGGTGGGTCATTTCGGGTTGGTGGTCGGCTCCACCGCGGGGACGCGGACCTGGCCGACAACCGCCGACTGGATTCGCTGGAACGACGGATCGGGTGCAGAACCCGAAACGATCGAAAAGATGCGCGACGACGGAGACCAGAGCGGTGGAACCGGCGTCAGCTTCTCGTCGCGGGTTGCACACGGTCTCGGATCGGCGGCCGGCGTAGGAGCTGATACCGGCCGCGAGCTCGTCGGTGCGGCCAAATCGGTGAGCCGGACCGCCGATGCGGTGCGGCGGGAGTCGTTGCGGGTCCTGCCGCGATTGGTTCGTCTTGGTCAGATCCAATCTCGCACAACCATTTCGCTCGGCAAGCTGATGAACGAAAATGCCCGACGGCACGGCAAACAGGAACTGTTCCTGTTCGAGGACCGGGTCCTGAGTCATCGGCAGGTCAACGACCGCATCGACAACGTGGTGCGGGGATTGATCGCCTGTGGCGTCCGGCCGGGTGAACACGTCGGCGTGCGGATGTTGACGCGGCCGAGCGCACTGGTCGCCATCGCCGCGCTGTCCCGGCTCGGTGCCGTCGCGGTGATGCTGTCGGGGGGATCCGACCTGAAACCGTCTCTACGGCTGGGGATTTGCTCCCTGGTGCTGACCGACCCGGCAAACCTCGACGAGCTGGCTGCAGTTGCTGATCGGGTGCTGGTCCTCGGTGGCGGTGACGGGCGGACGATCGCGCGGGCCGACGGCGAACACATCATCGACATGGAGCAGATCGATCCCGACTCGGTGGAGGTCCCCTCCTGGTATCGGCCGGATCCCGGGCGTGCGGGCGATCTGGCGTTTGTGCTGTTCAGCAAGAACGGCGACAACCTCGAAAAGTGGCCGGTCACAAATCATCGGTGGGCGCTGTCGGCCTTCGGCGCCGCCTCGGCTGCCGCCCTCAGCAGCACCGACACCGTGTACTGTCTCACTCCGCTGCAACACGCGTCCGGGCTGCTGACGGCGCTCGGCGGCACTGTGGTGGGCGGTGCCCGGATCGCGTTGTCGGCCGGGCTCGATGCCGATACGTTCGCCGCCGAGATTCCGCGGTACGGGATCACCGTGGTGTCCTACACCTGGTCGATGTTGCAGGACATCATCGGGTCGGACGACTTCTCGGTCACCGACCACAACGCGATCCGGCTGTTCATGGGGTCGGGTATGTCTGCCGGACTGTGGGAAGACCTGAACGAGAAGTTCCCGCGTGCTCGCGTACTCGAGTTCTTCGCGACCGGCGACGGATCGGCGATTCTCGCCAACGTCACGGGCACCAAAGTGGGTTCGTCCGGCCGGCCCGTCCCGGGCGTGAACGCGGTTGCGATCGCCGCATTCGATATGGCCGAGGGGCGGCTCATCACCGACAATTACGGATTTGTCCGTGAAGCCAGGGTCGACGAAGTCGGAGTGATGCTGTCGAAAGCGCAGCAGCAGTATGAGGTCGGTGCGACCGTGCTGCGCGACGTGTTCACGGCCGGCGACCGCTGGCAGGTGTCGGAGCACCTGTTCAGTCGCGACGCGGATGGCGACTTCTGGTTCATGGGCCACGCCAGCGCGGTGATCGATTCGGTCGACGGTTACATCTATCCGCAGCCGATCGTCGACGGATTGTCGCGGCTGGTCCAGGTCAAGCATGCAGTGGTCTACAAGGTCGGAGTGCCGGGCAACGAGATCGCCATCGCCGCGGTCTCGAAGCAGGAGGGGACCGGTTCACCGACCGGATCCGCGCTCCGGCTCGCGCTCGCGGGTCTGACGCCTGCCCAGCGCCCACACATCATCCGCATCCTCGACCACATCGACCTCACCTCGTCGTACCGACCCCAGAGTGCGTCGCTCAGGGCGGCCGGGATCCCGGCGGCAGGTGCGTCGGTCTGGTATCGCGATGAGGAAGGCCGGTACCGGAGACTGACCAAGGCGATTGCGCACGAGTTCGGTTGGGAACCAGGTGCGATGGCGATCCGTCCAGCGGCGAGTCCGGTCTGAGGGTGAACCTCGGACGGTGGGCCGGGTAGCGTTGACGCCGTGTCACACGAAGCCGGATTGAGTCCATTGCTGCTGACCTTGTTGGCGTGCCCGCAAGATCACGGTCCGTTGCTGGTCATCGGCAATGAAGAGATGTACAACCCGCGCTTGCGCCGGGCCTACCGGATCGACGACGGGATACCCGCTCTGCTGATCGACGACGCGCGTGACGTCGACGACAACGAACACGAGCTGCTGATGTCGCGCGTGACCGCAACAACCGGCCCCGTCGCCGACTGATCCCTCCTGTCCGCCTTGCCCACACCGGACCTGTTCGACGCACTCCGGCTGGCCGACGCCACTCCGGTACAGGCCGCGCGCCGACTGCTCGGGTCGTACCTCGAGGTGGACGGACCGGGTGGAACGGTTCGGATGCGGATCGTCGAGGTCGAGGCCTATGGCGGTCCGCCCGACAGCCGATTCCCGGATCCGGCGTCCCACGGCTATCGGGGCCGCAGTGATCGCAACACGGTGATGTTCGGCGATGCCGGTCACCTCTACGTCTATCGCTCCTACGGCATCCACTGGTGCGGCAACATCTCGTATGGCCCGGTTGGTCAATGCGGTGGAGTGCTGATGCGTGCCGGAGAGATCGTCGCGGGTGACCAACTTGCGCGATCACGTCGGCTCACTGCCCGCACTGATCCGCAATTGGCTTGTGGCCCAGGCAATTTGGGGTCCGCTATGGCTATCGACCAAAACTTCAACGGCGCCGCGGTCTGCACCGCGAACTCTCCCGTGAGGCTGCTCCGCGGACCCCGTATTCCGGCCGCCGCTGTCGGACACGGCCCCCGGGTGGGAGTGAGTACCGCGCAAGACCGCCCGTGGCGATTCTGGGATGAACGCAGCCCCGCGGTCTCGAAGTACCGGCGTGCCGCACCCCTCCGGGTATCCGAACCTCTCGTCGATGGGGGAGGATCGACCACGTGACCGCAGCAAATCCCGCACCGGCAGACATCCTGGAAGAACTGACGTGGCGAGGACTCATCGCCCAGAGCACGGACCTCGACGAATTGGGGAAAGTGCTGTCGGAGCTGACGACCCTCTATGCCGGGTTCGATCCCACCGCTTCGAGTCTGCATGCCGGGCACCTGGTGCCGCTGCTGACCTTGAAGCGGTTTCAACATGCCGGTCATCGCCCGATCGTGCTCGCCGGCGGTGCCACCGGATTGATCGGTGATCCCCGTGATGTGGGGGAGCGGACCATGCAATCCGCCGAGACGGTCGCAGCGTCGGCCCAACGGATCAAGGCCCAGCTCGAGCGGTTTGTGGACTTCGACGAATCGCCCACCGGAGCCGTCGTGGTCAACAACCTGGACTGGACCGGCAAATTGACAGCCGTCGACTTCCTGCGCGACCTCGGCAAACACTTCTCGGTGAATGTCATGCTCGCGCGCGAAACCGTGCGTCGGCGTCTCGAGTCGGACGGAATGAGCTACACCGAGTTCAGCTACATGTTGTTGCAGGCCAACGACTACCTGCAGCTGCACCGTGAGTACGGTTGCGCGCTCCAGGTCGGCGGTTCGGACCAGTGGGGCAACATCATCGCCGGGGTCGATCTGACCAGACGTGTGGACGGCGACGCCGTGCATGCGATGACCGTTCCGTTGGTCACGTCGTCGGACGGTAAGAAGTTCGGCAAGTCGACCGGCGGCGGCAGCCTGTGGCTCGACCCGGAGATGACCACTCCGTACGCCTGGTACCAGTACTTCTTGAACACCGCGGATGCCGACGTCGTCCGCTACCTGAAGTGGTTCACGTTCCTGAGCCGCGAGGAGATCGCAGAACTCGAGCAGGTCACCGCCGATTCACCACATCTGCGAGCGGCCCAGCGTCGGCTGGCTGTGGAGATGACCACTCTGGTGCACGGGCAGGCGAACACAGATGCGGTGGAAACCGCCAGCCAGGCGCTCTTTGGTCGGGCCGAACTCGACAGTCTCGACGAGGGCACGCTGTCTGCGGCGCTGTCGGAGACCACTGTTGCGGAGTTCGACGCCGGTTCATCGCCGACGATCGTCGAGTTGCTGGTTGCCACCGGGCTGTCCGACAGCAACAAGGCTGCGCGCCGGACGATCAACGAGGGCGGCGCTTACGTGAACAACACAAAGATCACCACCGACGACTGGGTGCCGGCTGCCGACGATCTGCTTCACGGTGCCTGGCTTGTGGTGCGTCGAGGCAAGAAGAACCTCGCCGGCGCCAGGGTCGGCTGAAGGCGTCGAGCGCGAACGCCTTGTAAAGATGTAAATCGCTCTGACCAGCCGATTTGACGCCATGCCAACAACCGCGTAACTTTTGTCGAGTCAGCGAGTGAGGCGCCGGAGAGCAAGTCGCCGGGGCCGGTAACACCGACAGGGATTCTCTCCTTGAAGGAACAACGCAGACCGCCCAAGTAACAAACTGCTTCCACATTCGTGTGGGGAGTTCAAGCGCGGGTGGCTAGAAGCCGAGAAACAGTACGCGGCGAGCTGGTTACCAGCGTGTTGCAGGAAAGTTTCGAAGCTGGTAGGTTAGAAACCCTGCGCCGGAGAGAGTTCGGTCGCAGAACTTCTAGGCTACACAATATAACTACTCCATCCAAGATGGCATCAGTAAAATGGTGTCGAAGTTGGGTGTGGGTGTGTTCTTTGAGAACTCGATAGTGTGTCGATGGATTGTTAGTGCCAATTTAGGTGCTGTGTCTGTCACGGTGACGAAACCCCATCTGGGGTGAGTTCCTGATGTTGCAGTGCCGGCATTAGTTTGTTTGTTTTTTGATTGCCATTCGCAGGTTTTGAGTCCTGTGGGTGATGGTCAGTTTTTGTTTGGTTGGGATTCATTTGATTCTCTTCAGGACAGATTTTTTTGAAAAGCCCGTAAGGGTCTTTTTGGAAGGTTTTCATGGAGAGTTTGATCCTGGCTCAGGACGAACGCTGGCGGCGTGCTTAACACATGCAAGTCGAACGATGAAGCCAGCTTGCTGGTG
>NZ_DATCVM010000260.1:0-3379 GCF_036566845.1 Williamsia sp. | reverse complement strand
CGACAGCCGCCGACAGTTCCCTCGTCATGAGATGTAGATATCTCATCTCAATCCACCATGGTCAAGAACCGCATGAAAACGGCGTGTCGCAGCCAATCCGATATCAGTATTAGCCGGTTAAGAGGGGGTCCTCGGCGTGGCAGAAATCCGGGGCGAAGCCGTAATGGCCAGCCAGCCGGACGTATTCGGCGGTGGGGATCACCACGTTTGCGACGACGCCACCCTTGAGACAGGCCATCCGATCAGCCAGCACCCGGGCCGGGACACCACCGATCGCACCGAAGGCCTCGGCGATCAACGCCAACGTCGTCGATGCCCGCTGGTCGGTGGCGAACGCGACGAACCGCCAGCGGGAGAACGCCAGTACCGCGCAGAACAGGAACAATCCCGGCGCGGCCTGGGCCCAGTCGATCACCAGGTACTCACCCGGTGACCACACCGCCGGGCGCCGCGCTCGGTGATGTTCGTTGCGCCACAACGTCTTCGCCTTATTGACCAGCCGCCGGAAGTTGCGTGCCGACCCGTCGTAGCCGGCGGCGCGGGCGATCGGCAGCATCCGCTTGGCCGACATCCGACCTTGCGATTTCTTCACCCGTTCGGCGACCAAGTCGGCCACCGAATCGTAGTTGTGGGCCCGCTCGGCCCTCGGCGGTGCGTTGTCGCCGGCTTCGAACTTGTCCACGACCCGTTTGACGGTCTTAGGGGTGGTGTGGCACATATCGGCGGCGGCTCGGTATGACCCGACTTGTTGGTAGGCAGAAATGATGTCCATGCGGTCCTTCGCAGACTTCAATGGAACTCCCCGGTGGTGGTGGTGTCTGGTTGGCACCTTCACCGTCACCATCGGGGCCCGCAGTTCCTGATCGACACGACGAACACGGGGTGGGGACTTTTATCTGGCCACCAGCGGGGACCTCCACTTGGCCACCAGTGAGGACTTTTTCATGGCCACGGACACCGGCGACACCGGAAACGGCTCTGCTAATTGCGGCAGTGCGGGATCATCCTCGACCACCGATCTGATCTCGCTGAGAAGGGTGTCAACGTGCGAAATATCGCCCTGAACGACGGGGTCAAGCATCACGATTGAGTGACCCCCGCAGGCCCCTGTACTACTGTTCACATAACGCGAAGCCGCGACGAATTACAGGACGCATGTCGACCTTGGTTCCAGGGATGTCGGGATCATCACGCCTGATTGCGGTGATGTCCGCGTATCTGCCCCCGAACCCGGCGGTTAAGTTGACGGCGTATGTCACACCGTTGGCTATAAGCGTCATTTGCCATCCTGGGTTCGTACATATCAGCACACCCTCGGGGACAGTGAAGGGCCACTGGCCATCGGTCCAGGTGGATTCGGAGATGTAGCCGGGCGGTGGCGTCGTGACTGCTGTGGTGGTCGACTTGCTGGGCGGTGTTGTCGTGACCGCTGTGGTCGACTCGCTGTTGGCCGTGGGCTGGTCTTTCCACTCGTTTAGTGCCAGGGTGCCGAGGGTGACGAGCGCGACAACGACACTGATCTGGAGTGCTTGTCGCCATCACGCCTGCGGTCAACCACTTTGCGCCCACGGGGTGGACCGAGCCGGACCGGTTCGATCCAACGCGATTCGAACCGCCAAGGCGCGAGGATGAGGCCCACCGCTTCGCCTGGCTTCCGTTCGGAGGGGGCGCGCACAAGTGCATCGGGATGCACTTTGGCACCTTGGAGGTGAAGGCAATACTGCACGAGATGCTGCGGGAATTCACCTGGAGCCTGGAGGACGGCTACCCCGTTCGGTGGGATAATACGTCCTTGCCTATCCCCACCGACGGCCTGCCCATTACGTTGCGTCGCAGATGATGTCGAGAACCGCTCCAGGAGACATCTAAAGGGGAAGCCGAGCGCGTTGCACCCACAAGGGCGCCGACGGACATCGTTGTGTCGGCAATATTGACACAGTCCCTAACGAATCGACATCGGAACCCTCCACAAACCCGGGCGAACCGTAGTAGGTAAAACTACGCACACTGCCGGAAGGATTGTCATGCAAGAACCATCAACAGCCGTCGTGACCGGAGCAGGTCGAGGGATTGGTTTGGAGATCGCGCGACAACTCGCCGTTGCCGGCCACCGGGTGTTGCTCACGGATGTAGACGGCGACGCAGCAGAGCGTGCTGCCGCCGAGGTCGGCCGGGGCGCTTGGAGTGCCAGACACGACGTAAGAGATCCGTCGGTCCATCGTGATATCGCTGCGCAGGCTTCGGCCGCGGGTCGTCTGGCGGTATGGGTAAACAACGCCGGGGTCCTGATCGCGGGCGATAGCTGGAGCCACACCGATGTGGAGGTTGCGTCGATCCTCGATATCAATGTGCGAGGCGTTGTGGCGGGCTCACACGCCGCGGTCGCCGCTATGGGCGCAGATGGGGGCGCGATCCTCAACATCGCTTCGCTCTCGGCACTGGCGCCCGTCCCTGGACTCGCGATGTACGGAGCCACCAAAGCGGCCGTATTGTCGTTCACTACGTCATTGCAAGGTGACCTCGACCATGCGGGTTTGCCCATTCGCGCACGTGCGCTGTGCCCCGACGTGGTCAGTACGAAAATGGTCAACGACCGAGTTGCCGATCCAGGCGCGGCATTACTGTTCGCCGGACCCAGTCCGATGGACGCTGCGGACGTGGCCCGTGCAGGCCTGGAGTTACTGGACAGTCGCCAGATATTCCGGGTGGTTCCTCGGTGGCGTGGCATCGTTGCCCGCTCTAGTGACGCCGCACCGTCGCTCGGGTTGAAGGTTTTCGCGTTGATGCGTGGGCGCGGTGAGCGGCGCCAACGCAGGCATCGTTGACGCTGTGTCGAAGATGGGACGGGGCTAGCCCGGCCATGCTCGAGTTGGGCGTGATGAGGTCGCGGGTTCGCTCAGCGGGACTTGGGGATCGAGGTGGGCTCCCAGCTCGTGCAGCCTGTCATCGATGATCAACCACGTTTGCCGTGTCAACCGAATGACGAGTTCGTCGCGAGTGGAGTCTCGATGGTCCAGCCACCACAGGACCGATGCGTCGATCAGGCCCATGATGGCGGCGACGTTACGGTCGGCAGCGTCGGAATCGTCCCCGTAGCGAGGAAAGTAGCGGGCGCCCGCTACTGCGAGTTCGGAGGCGAACGCACTTCTTCCGGGCGTCGTTTTCTCATTGCTGCGCCGGTAGTCCCGATTGACCAGAAAACGATACAGGTTGGGATGTTCGTCAGCCCACATGACGTGCTGACTCACGGGAGCGCGAATCACGTCCAATGGTGAACCCTGCACGTCCAAAGTAAGGCGTATCTTCGCCGTGAGTTCGCGGTGGACGTGGCGGGCGACGGCCAGATCGAGTTCTTCCTTACTCGCGAAGTGGCGGTAGA
>NZ_DATCVM010000259.1:0-28506 GCF_036566845.1 Williamsia sp. | reverse complement strand
GTTGGTGGTGATGTCGCCGCGGTCGGCGAGCCAGCGTTCGGCGTCGATCGCTGCCGCGCAGCCGGTCCCGGCGGCGGTGATCGCCTGCCGGTAGGTGTGATCGACCAGGTCGCCGGCTGCGAAGACACCGTCGATGGAGGTGGCGGTGGTGGGGGATTGCACTCGCACGTAGCCGGCGTCGTCGAGATCGACCTGGCCGGCGACCAGGGCGCTGCGCGGGTCGTGTCCGATGGCCACAAACATGCCGGTTGCGGCCAGGGTGGTGTGCTCGCCGGTGATGGTGTCTTGGACAACCAGACCGGTGACACTGCTTTCGCCCAGGACCTGGATGGGTGCGGCGTTGGTGACAAAACGGATTCTGGGGTTGGCTCTGGCGCGTTCGAGCATGATCCGCGACGCCCGGAACTCGGTGCGGCGGTGCACCAGGGTGACGCTGCCGGCGAACCGGGTCAAGAAGGTCGCCTCTTCCATCGCCGAATCGCCGCCGCCGACGACCACGATGTCCTGGTCCCGGAAGAAGAACCCATCACAGGTCGCGCACGCGCTGACGCCGCGGCCGACGAGTTCTTGTTCCCCGGGGATCTGAAGGTAGCGGGCGGCGGCGCCCATCGCCAGGATCACTGAATGGGAGTGGTAGGCGATTCCGCCGGCGTAGACGGTCTTGATCGGCCCACGCAGGTCCAACTCGTCGACGTCCTCGGTGCGGATGTCGGTGCCGAAACGTGTTGCCTGCTCTCGCATCTCCTCCATCAACTCCGGTCCCATGATCCCGGTGCGGAAGCCGGGGAAGTTCTCCACCTCGGTGGTGGTCATCAGCGCCCCGCCGAACTGGCTGCCTTCGAACAGCACTGGTGCCAGTTCGGCGCGTCCGGCGTAGATCCCGGCGGTGTAGCCGGCAGGCCCGGAGCCCACGATGATCAGGTCGTGCACGGTGTCGGTCATGGCGCTCCTGGTCGAACAGTCAGCAGATCAGTGGGCAGCGGGGGTGGAGGTGAGCTCGGCGATGAGTGCTTCGACGCGGGTTCTGATTTCGTCTCGGATCGGCCGGACGGCCTGGACGCCTTGGCCGGCGGGGTCGTCGAGGACCCAGTCCCGATAGCTCTTGCCGGGGAAGATCGGGCAGCTGTCGCCGCAGCCCATGGTGATCACCACATCGGAGGCCTGCACCGCGTCGGTGGTGAGGATCTTCGGGGTTTGGGCGGTGATGTCGATACCCTCTTCGGCCATGGCTTCCACAGCTGCGGGGTTGATGGTATCGGCGGGGGCGCTGCCGGCGGAGCGGACCTCGATCGCATCGCCGGCCAGATGGGACAAGAAACCGGCGGCCATTTGTGAGCGGCCGGCGTTGTGGACGCAGACGAACAGCACGCTGGGGGTGGTGGTCATGGAGTCGGGATCCTTTCGTAAGGGTGGAAACAGTGAATGAGCTGGTCAGGCGGGAACGGGAGTGGTCAACTGGCGCAACAACTCCTGGACCCGGGTGTCGAGGTCGTCGCGAATGTTCCGGACAGTTTCGAGCGACTGGCCTTGGGGATCGTCCAGGGTCCAGTCGAGGTAGCGCTTACCGGGGTAGACCGCGCATGCATCGCCGCACCCCATCGACACGACCACGTCAGCTGCGGCGACGACGTCGTCGGTCAGCGGCTTGGGGTACTCGGCACCCAGATCCAAGCCGATCTCGGACATAGCTTCGACGACCATCGGGTTGATGGCGTGCACCGGGGCCGAACCTGCCGAGCGGACGTGCACCCTGCCCGTGGCGTAGTGGTTGAGTAGGGCTGCGGCCATCTGTGATCGACCGGCGTTGTGCACGCAGATGAACAGCACTTCCGGTACGTCTTTGGGTGCGGCGCCGGTCGATTGAGCCAGGGCCGTGAGGCGGTCGGCGGCGAATCGACCGGCCAATGTCGGGAGGTGAGTGTGGATCTTGGCGGTGCGGCGCAGCGCAGTGTAGGACTCGAACACGTAGCGCTCCACCGTTTGCGGGGAGAACACGCCTTCGTATTTGTCGGCCAGGGTCTCTGCGGTGCGTGAGAGCAAGGCCTGGGGCATGAGCAGTTCGGGTTGGGCGCGGTGCTCGGTCATGAGGGCTCCTTGGTGACAGACGGGATGGCGGATGGTGCGGGGGTGAAACGCTTGCGCAACGCCAGGGACACGTACACCAGTCCGACCAGCACCGGGACCTCGATCAGCGGGCCGACCACACCGGCCAACGCCTGGCCGGAGGTGACGCCGTAGGTGGCGATCGCCACCGCGATCGCAAGCTCGAAGTTGTTGCCCGCGGCGGTGAAGGCGAGTGTGGTGGTGCGCTCGTACCCCAGACCCATCGCTGCTCCCAGGGCGTAGCCGCCGCCCCACATGACGGCGAAGTACACCAGCAGCGGCAGCGCGATGCGCACCACGTCCCAGGGTTTGGAGGTGATCTGGTCGCCTTGGAGCGCGAACAAGATGACGATGGTGAACAGCAACCCATATAGCGCCCACGGGCCGATGCGGGGTAGGAACTTCTCCTCATACCAGGTGCGGCCTTTGGCTTTTTCGCCGTAGTGGCGGGTCAGGAACCCGGCGAGCAGGGGGATGCCGAGGAAAATCAGCACGGACTTGGCGATCTGCCACGGGGAGGCGTCGATGGTGGTCTGTTCCAGCCCGAGCCAGCCGGGCAGAACCGAGAGGTAGAACCAGCCCAAGATGGCGAACATGAACACTTGGAAGACCGAGTTGATCGCGACCAGCACGGCTGCGGCTTCACGATCGCCGCAGGCCAGGTCGTTCCAGATGATCACCATGGCGATGCAGCGGGCCAAACCGACAATGATCAGGCCGGTCCGATACTCCGGCAGGTCGGGCAACATGAGCCAGGCCAGCGCGAACATCAGCGCCGGGCCCAAAACCCAGTTCAGTGCCAACGACCCGATCAGCAGTTTGCGGTCGCCGGTGACGGTGTCGAGACGGTCGTAGCGGACCTTCGCCAGGACCGGATACATCATGATCAGTAGCCCGATCGCGATGGGCAGTGAAATGCCGTCGATCTCCACCGCGCTCACCACATCGTCCAGGCCCGGAATCATCCGGCCGAGAAGAAGGCCGGCGACCATGGCCACCCCGATCCACACCGGCAAAAACCGGTCCAGGGTGGACAGCTTCCCGACAACGGCCGGCCGGTCAGACATGTTCGCTGCGGTGCTCATGCGGTCACCAATGTTGTATCTGCGGTGGGATCTGCTGCACTGAGCACCGACGACAGTTGTTGCAAAGCAGCAGGAATGACCCAGTAGTACACCCAGGTGCCGCGGCGCTCACAATCGAGCAATCCTGCCTGCCGCAGCACCTTGAGGTGGTGCGAGATCGTCGGCTGGGACAGATCAAACGAATCGGAGATGTCGCACACGCAGGCTTCGCCGCCGGCATGACTGGCCACCAGACTCAGCAAGCGAAGACGAACCGGGTCGCCCAAGGCCTTGAACATCACCGACAGGTCGCCGGCCCACTCAGCCGACAACGGCTCCCGGATCAACGGCGAGCAACACTCTCCGTCGGCCATAGCGGAGCGAGAAAGATCTTGATTCGACATATGTCTATATTGAAGGTTGCCGAATCAACGGTCAAATGAACAAATCCTGAACGCGGGGCCCCGGCAGTGGCCGGTCTCGATGATTCAATTGTCTCGTGACTGAAGAGAGACCGCAGTCGCCTGGTCCGTGGCGATGGCCTGCGGCGTGGCTCAGAGACCAAGCATTCTGGAAAGACGTCAGCTCGCGTTCGCTGGCCACATTGATCGCTGGTGGCCTGGCGTACCTGTTCGCACTGGGTGCTGGTTACATCAGCAAGCCCGGCACGGGTGAGCTGCTTCGCGGCATCATCGTTGCGTTGGTGCCGGTGCTACTGGGCGTAGCCGTGTACCTGTCGCTGTCGTTGCTGGTCAACAAGTTTCCGAAGCGGATCCGGACGATCCTCTATGTGCCGACGGTGGCTGTCGCTCTCGTTGTTGTCTACGTGGGCTACTCGCTGTTGTTGCGGTAAGTTGTTGCACTCACACGATCGCGAGGATCTTGATCGCGAAGATGAGGGTGTCGGTTCCTTCGATGCCTGCCCGCGGGTTTCCGCTCGTGCCGTATCCGTCGTCGGGGGTCATGGCCACGGCGACGGTGGAACCGACCTGTTGGCCGGCGATGGCCTTCTGGAAGCCCGTCACGACGCCGGTGAGTGGGAACTCGACCGGCGCACCGCGTTCGTAGCTGCTGTCGAAGACGGTGCCGTCGCGGCCGTTCACGCCCATGTAGCAGACCGACACCTCTGCAGTATCGGGCACCACGTCACCGCTTCCTGCGGTCAGCACCGACACAGCGGTCTCGTCCACTGAAAACGGGGTTGTCACGGTCACTTTCGGCGCGGCGGTGTCGGTTGAACCGGTGACCTCCACGGAACCGGTGGTGCCGTCGAGGCTCCACTCTGGTGTCGCATCGGACGCCGCCTCCGCGGTGGGGCAGGACGCGGCAGCGGATGCGGTGCCTGTGGACTGGCCGGACGAGTTGTCGTCGGAGCCGCAGGCGGCGAGCAGCAGCAGCGAGGACGAGGTCGCGAGGGCCATGGCGAGGCGCTTGGAGAACATGGAAGAAACCTAACAGCCCCGCTGTGCGCCACGGCCGGGTGGCGGTGGACAACCGGCCGCTCCCGCAGTTACTGTTAATGCAACCGCAAGGCTAACAGTAACGCTTTGATGTCGCGAGAATTTCAGTGGAGGTGCACGGTGACGACGGTGTCCGAGGGTCGGCAACGCAACGAGGTCTCGTACGATCGACCGGTTGACTGCGACAACCACTACTACGAGAAGATCGACGCCTTCACCCGCTATCTGGACCCGAAGTACAGGCAGCGCGGTGTCGAGATCATCACGCGCGGCACCCACACCGAATTGCTGGCCGGTGG
This sequence comes from Williamsia sp., assembly GCF_036566845.1. Taxonomy (GTDB): domain Bacteria; phylum Actinomycetota; class Actinomycetes; order Mycobacteriales; family Mycobacteriaceae; genus Williamsia. The sequence goes on along the minus strand of NZ_DATCVM010000259.1, from coordinate 23,580 downwards.
GAATCTCTTCGAATTCGTACCCAATCCCACCTTCGATCCGGTGATCGTTCCGGGTTGCCTCGACGCACTGTTCCGGGGCGAGATCCCCGAGGGTGTCGACCCTCGCAGTCTGTCGAAGGTCGAGCCGCTCAATCCCGCCTACCAGGACCGTGACCTACGCCTGGAGATGATCGAGAAACAGCAGATGTCAGGTGTCATTCTGCTGCCGACACTGGCGTGTGGCGTCGAAGAGGCGCTCAAACATGACATCCCGGCAACGATGGCGAGCATCACCGCGTTCAACAAGTGGCTGGACGAGGACTGGGGTTATGCCTACCAGGGCCGGATCTTCGCGACTCCGATGCTGTCGTTCGCCGACCCGGATGAGGCCATCGGAGAGATCGACCGCCTGATCGAGCGCGACGTCCGCATCGTGTCGGTGCGTCCGGCGCCGATACCCGCCGGGCACGGTACCTCCAACGCCTTCGGTGATCCCCGTTACGACGAGGTGTGGACCAAGCTCGAGAAGTCCGGCATCGCGGTGGCATTCCATCTGAGCGACAGCGGGTACACCGAGTTCCTCGGTGCAGCCTGGGGAGGCCCGCCGAAGTTCGCGCCGTTCCGCTACAACGATCCACTCGCGTCGCTGGTGGTGTCCGACAGGGCAATCCACGACACGATCGCGAGTCTGGTCATCGGTGGTGTGTTCACTCGGCATCCGAAACTTCGGGTTGCGAGTATCGAAAACGGTTCGGACTTCGTGCATCTGCTGCTCAAACGGCTCCGTAAACTGGCCAACCAGGCGCCGTGGCTGTTTGCAGAGGATCCCGGTGACACACTCTGCCGGCACCTGTGGGTATCGCCGTACTACGAGGACGACGTCCCCGAACTCGTCGAGGTCATGGGATCCGAACGGGTGATGTTCGGATCGGACTGGCCGCACGGCGAGGGCCTGGAGACCCCACTCGACTTCATCCACGAACTCGAGGGCTTCGGGACAGCGGAGATCGATCAGATCATGCGGACCAATGTGCTGGACCTGATGGGGGTCGACTACGCGCGGTGACGGTAGCCGGCAGATTCACCGGTAGAGTGCGGCGACGTCCTTCACCTTCACCTTCAGCGCGGCGTTGCGGGGAAGCTCGTCGACCACCGCGATCGCGACCGGTACATGATGGCTCGGCAGTGATTCACGCACAAGCTCTTTCAACATTTCCTCGGTGGGGACGGGCAGCCCCGTCCGGACCTCGACCGCGGCGAACGGTACATGTCCGAGTAACCGGTCGTCGACACCCACCACCGCCGCGTCGAGCACCGATGGATGTTCGAGCAGGACGCCGCGCACGGTTTCGGGCAGGATCTTGAACCCACCCCGGTTGATGGCGCCGTCGCCGCGGCCGTGGATGGTCACGAACCCGTCGGCGTCGATGGATGCGATGTCGGTCGTTGCCACCCAACGGTTGTCGAGCACCTCCGACCTGGCTTCGAGTCGGCCCTGTGCGCCGGCGGTCGCTGGTGCTCCCGTGTCGGGGTCGATGATCCGGACCTCGACACCGGGCAGCGGACGACCCACACTGCCGCGTTTGGTTTCGCCGAACTCCTGATGCAGATCCGGTGTCCACGCGCAGACGGAGCCCGCGAATTCGGTTGCCCCGTACCCCCACAGCAGGGTGACGTCGTAGGTTCTCTCGAATCTCTCGCGCAGTTCGGGGTCGAGTGGGCCAGAGCCACCCGGCAGATATTGCAATGATGCGAGGTCGTCGGGCGGAACGCCGGCATCGAGGACCATTCGCAGGATCGCGGGCTGTACACCCGTCCTGGCGATGCGATGGGTGCGGACCGCCCGCACCCACTCCTCGACGTTGAATTTCTCGAGCAGCACCATGCGCTTCTGGAGAAAAGGTGCGGCCAGCACCTGACAGATCCCGATACTCCCGAAAGGCCAGTACACCAGCTCCGGGGGATCGTCGGGTGTTGCGGTCTGACCGATGGTCATGCTCAACACCGTGTGCTGAAGTGCTCTGGTGGGCAAGGGAAGACGCTTGGGCGGCCCGGTTGTCCCGCTGGTCAGGATATGGAGTCCGGGGAGATCGAACGTTCCGCGCTGATCGGCGGTCTCGCAGTTGCGGGACAGTGCGGGCTCGACGATGGGATCGGTCAGCGAAAGCACCACGGCTGCAGCGCCGATCCGGCGGCAGGCAGCGCGGACAGGGGCGGTCCAGTCCTGGCGATCGACGACAACTGCTGCGGGACGCAGGATCTCGATGTCGCGGGCGATGGAGTTCTCGGATTGGTATGAGTAGATCATCGCCATCGGACGCCGTGTCGCGATGAAATCAAAGATCGCGGCAGCGTGGGGTACCCGGTTACGGACGACGATGCCGACGGACTCCGTCGGGCCGACGCCCGCGTCGGTGAGTGCCGTGTCGATCAGTTCCCGATAGTGGGCAATGTCGTTGCCGGAGTGCCACTGCCCATCGAACTCGATGAACGGCGCATCGCCGTATCCTGAGAGTCGATCGTCGAGTTCAGCGGCGAACCGCGTACCGGGATCCGTGTCGGTACCAGTCATCGATGTCATCCGAACCGAGGCTGCCGCGATGCTGCCGCGTCGAGTGCGGCGAGGGGAGATTGGCCCCGGATCCTCACGAAATTGATCGTCGCGATGGCGCAGAGTTCATTTGCCGGCTGAGATGTGATCTCGACGTCGATTATCACGGAGCGTTTGCCCGCGTGCACAATTCGGGCCGTTGCCTGGGCGGCTCCGGCGGTCACCGGTCGCAGATATCGCAGGTGCATGTCAGAGGTCACCACACTGCCGTCCTCGCAGACATCGAGGGCAAGACGACCGGCGACGATGTCGACCAATGTGGCCAACAGACCGCCCTGAAGACCTCCGGCAGTATTGATCGTGTGTGGGGCCACCGGCAACTCCCACGCCATCGCGGCGCGGTCGACGAAGGTCCTCCGAAACCCGATCTCGTCGAACAGCTCACCGATGGAGTTCGTATAGGTCATAGGAAAGCCTCTCAGTTCGATCGGAACGGTAGGTCAGCGGTCGGCGTCGGTAAAGCGGATGACGCCGCGGATGTTTCGGCCTTCGAGCATGTCCCGGAATCCGGTGTTGATCTCATCGAGCCGATACTCGCGAGTGACCATGGTGTCGAGTTCGAGGTCGCCGAGTTTGTACAGTGCCAGCACCTCGGGGATGTCGTACTGCGGATTTCCGCCGCCGAAGATGCTGCCCTGCAGTGTCTTCTGCAGCAGCGTCAGCATCGACATGTTCAGCGACGTATCCGACGCCTTGGTGTCGCCCATGGCTGTGACCACGCAGTTGCCACCTTTGGAGGTCAGCCACATCCACGACTCGACGTCGCGGCCCTCGCAGCGGCCGACCGTGACGATGACCTTCCTGCACATGCGACCGTCGGTGACCTCGGAGATGTCGGCGAGTGCGCTCTCGACATCGGCGTAGACGTGTGTTGCACCGAACTGCTTGGCCTGGTCGCGTTTCCACTCGACCGGATCGATCGCGAAGACCCGGCGGGCGCCGGATATCACCGCGCCCTGGAGGGCCGCCGTGCCGACACCACCGACACCGACGATCGCCACGTCGTCACCGGGACGGACGGCCGCCGTGTGCACGGCTGATCCGTAACCCGTGGTGACGCCACAACCCACGATTGCCGCCACAGTAAAGGGGATCGACGGATCGATCTTGACCACGGACGTCTGGTGCACCACGGCGTACGGGGCGAACGTACCCACCAGCGACATGGGAAACACGTTCTGGCCCTGTGCCTGAACCCGGTAGGTTCCGTCGGACACGGAGGCGCCCGAGAGCAGCCCGGCGCCGAGGTCGCAGAGGTTGCGCATTCCGGACTGGCACGACTGACATCTGCCGCAGGACGGTATGAACGACATCACCACGTGATCGCCGACGGCGAGGTCGTCGACGCCGTCACCGACCTCCGTGATGACCCCCGACCCTTCATGCCCACCGAGGATCGGGAAGTCGGCCATCGGAATATCACCGGTGACGAGATGGTGATCGGAGTGGCAGAGCCCGGCGGCCTCCATCTGCACTTTGACCTCGCCGCGACGGGGATCGCCGATCTCGATCTCATCGATCACCCAGGGGCGGTTGAAGTCTCGGAGAAGCGCGCCGCGTGTCAGCATGTCGATTCCTTCAGTTTCTCGGGGTGGTGCGGTGGGGTGTCGGCATTGGCGGCCGAGAGCAGCCGGCGTAGTTGTGGGGCCGGCACCTTGCCGGTGCCGCCGCGGGGGATGTCGTCGTCCGAATTGGCCAGGTACCACACGGTGGGAACCTTGAACGAACTGAGCAGCGTGGCCGCGGCCACACGCAGCGACTCGATGGTGATCGCGGCGGTGTCGCAAACGACTGCCGCACCGACCTGCTTCACACCCCCGACCGGGACGTCGGTGACGTACGCCCCCTGGACACCGGCGATGCCACGAAGTGCCTTCTCCACTTCGCTGGGGTACACGGACGCCCCGCTGACCTTGAACATGTCGTCGGATCGGCCGTGGTAGAACAGGAATCCGTCCGCGTCGAATCGGCCGAGGTCGCCGGTGGGATAGAAACCGTCGGCGGTGAAGATGTCGCCGCGGGCGCGCCGACAGATCCCCTGCATGACGTGCGGACCGCGGACCTGGATCTCCCCGGCGGTTCCGATGGGTGCGACACCGTCGCGGGACACGATGCGAACCTCCATTCCGGAGAACGGCTTTCCACAGCTACCCCACGCCGACGGCGGCATGTCGGTATCGGCGGGGAATCCGCAGTAGGGTCCGAAGGTCTCCGTCATACCGAACAGCCGGGCGCGAGCACCGGGCGCGGCGCGTTGATCGGCCGGAAGCAGGGCGTCGAGACTACCGACAACGAGCGAGGACAGGTCGGCCCCCACGCTGTCCTGGTGCCGGGCGAGCGCAGCGGCCTGATCGGGCCAGCCGCGAAACAGGGTCACCCGTTCACGTTCGAGGAGACGCAGCGTGTCCTCGGGCCGGGGGATCTGTTCGGTGACCAGCGTTGCGCCGGCCACCAGGGCCGAGAGGACACCGCTCCCGAAGCCACCCACCCAGAAGAACGGCATCGGAACGTAGAGCCGCGTGTTCGGGGTGATGCAGCGATCAGCGAGGCCGGACGCGACAGCGCCCAACGCGCCGGCATGAGAGTGCATGACCCCCTTGGGTATTCCGCTACTGCCCGAGGTGAAGGTGATGACCAGCGGGTCGTCCGGATGTACGGTGTCGGCGAGTGCATCCACGATCAGGCCCATCGATGCGCTGTCCGCACCAGGCGGCAGACCGTCGTCGGTCCAGATTCGCCGCAACGTCGGCAGCTCCGGATGGTAAAGGACCTGATCGGTGAGGTCTCGGACGTGGAGCGAGTCCTGCAGATCGTCGAGGTACCGGTGGCCACGGAACTCCCGCACACACACCAGGAACTCGAGCGCGGCAACCTCGCACTGTGCCAACAGCTCCCGCGGCGACAGCAGCGTACTCAGCGGCACCAGAACCGCGCCGATGCGGGTGAGTGAGACCGCGATCTGTACCCAGCGGGCGCTGTTGGGCATGATCACCCCGACGCGGGAGCCCTTGCCGACGCCCGCCTCGATGAATCCGGTGGCCATGTCGCGGGTGGATGCGTCGAGTTCGCGGTAGGTGATCCTGGTGTCGGGATCGATGACCGCCGGTTTGTCCGGGAACCGCGTGGCGCCGGACTTCAGCATCTCCTCGATGGTTTGCGCGGTGGGGGCTGATTCAGGCATGTGCGCCACCGGTCTCGAAGTGGCGGCGGACGGCCCCGAGATCGGCCTTGCCGGAGGGAGTCCGGGGTATCTCGCCGACGACCGCCACTTCCGTCGGGATCTCGTACCGAGCCAGGATCTTCTGCAGATGGGCGGTCAGTTCGGCGTCGTCGGTGGTCTTGCCGGGGCGCAACTCGACCATCGCCACCGGGATCTGCCCCAACCGCTGATCGGCGCGCCCCACCACGGCGGCGCCGGCAACGGCGGGATGGCGTTCCAATGCCAATCGCACATCGTCCGGCATCACCTTGAAGCCACCACGGATGATCGCCTGATCGGAACGGCCCAGGATCCAGATGAATCCATCGGAGTCGATCCGGCCGATGTCGGTGGTGCGAAGCCATGGCGCCGATGTGCCCATCTGTCCGGGCTTGACCTCCAGGACGCCGGATTCGTCGGGGCCCAGTGGGTTTCCGTCGGCATCGACGGCGCGGAGTTGCGCGCCGCCGGTGGCCCGGCCCACGCTGCCCCGTTTGCTCGCCCAGAACTGCTGATGGTCGGCCAGTGACCATCCGGCCACACTTCCGCCGAATTCGGTTGCTGCATAAGAGGTGAGGACGGGGATCCCGAACTTCGTGGTGAACGCCTCCGCGTCCTCGACGGACAGTGGTGCGGTGCCGCAGGTCACGGCACGGATGCTGTGCAGATCGTCGGCGGTCAGATTCGAATGCAGGACCATGCGCAGTGCCGTGGGGACGAGCGAGACGGCCCGCGGCCGATGGGTGCGTACGGCGTCGGCCCACCGGCCGAGATCGAATCGCGGCAGCAGGACAAAGGATCTGCCCTCGCTGACGCATTGGAGAACGCGAAAGATGCCCCCGATGTGGACCAGCGGCGCGTTGACGATCGCGACGCCGTTGCGCAGCTCGGAGGGTGACGACACCCAGATCCGGTCTGGTCCCATGACGCTGCGGGCCAACATGGTGTAGGTGATGTCCACTCGTTTGGGCGGGCCGGTGGTGCCGCTCGTCAACATGTGCACCGCAACATCGGGCGCCGCCGTGTCGTGGCTTGAACCGACTCGGCCCTCCACGCGGACGACCGGTGCGGTCGCGAGCCCGGAGATGGTGATCACTGTCGAATTCTCTTCCAGTGCAACGAGAGTGGCGACGTCGTCGTCGGTGCCGATGATCAGCGGCAGGTCCAGGCCGGCGATGTCGGCCCGGGTGCGATCGTCGCCGCGGGACGGGTTGATCACCACGATGCTGCCGCCGGCCATCAGGATCCCCAGCATCGTGGCGACATGCGCGGGGGTGTTTCGAAGGAGCACCCCGACCCGGCTCCGGCCGCCGGTGGTGTATGCGTCGACCAGCTCGGTGATCCGGGTGGACAGGCCGGCCAGTTCGCCCCAGGTCGACCACACGCCGTTGTGCTCGATCGCTCGTGTATCCGGTTGCAGAGCCAGGATATCGGCGATGCGGCGGCCCAGTGGGTGCCGGGTCGAAACGTCGGTCGGGTCGGCCATCAACGGATCCTCGGTGTCTGTGTGGTGACCGGCTCGGCGGCCAGTTCGGCCTTGCCGATCGGATTACCCAGGCGGGTATAGATCAGGCCCTGATCCATGGCTGCCCGGTAGGGCTTGTCGAGCGATTCCCAGATGGCCTTCACGGTTCCCTGGGTGGCGGTGGGAGGTTTGGCCGCGATGGTCCGCGCGATCGTGTGGGCGCGCTTCCAGAGTTCCTCGGCGGGAACCACTTCGGTGACCAATCTGATCTCCAGGGCGGTGTGCGCGCTGACCCGTTCGTCGTTGCCCATCAGCGCCATCCGCAGGGTGTCACCCAGACCCACCCGGCGCATCAACCCGATGGGTTCGAGGGCCGAGACCAGCCCTGCCGTCACGTGTGAGTCGAAGAACGTGGCGTCGGACGAGCAGATCACCACGTCGGACTCGTTGACGAAGTAGAACGCTCCGGCGGTGCACATCCCTTGCACGGCGCACACAACCGGTTTCCACACCTTCTGCCATTTCGGACTGAGCAATTCGCCGGGATCCTCGTGGTTCCAGACGATGTCGGGTTGTCCGTAGGCGGCTTTCACGTCGAGTCCGGCACTGAACGCCCGGGTTCCGGCCGCCCTCAAGACCACCGCATTGACCCGGTTGTCGTCCTTGACCATCTGCCAGATCTCGGCCATCTCATGGCACATCGTCCGATTGAACGTGTTGAGTTGGTCGGGCCGGTTCAGTGTGATGGTGGCAACCCGGTCGTCGGGGTCGACCTCGAGCAGGACGGTGTCGAAGGACGGTGTCATCGGCACTGCCAGTTCGGAGCCCGCTTTTGGGTGAAGGCCCGTGGGCCTTCGAGAGCGTCCTCGGTGCGCGTGACACGTTCGCGAAACGATTCGGCCAGCATCTCGGCCTCATGGAGGGGCAGATCCAGTCCTTTGATGATCGCGAGGCGGGTGCCCCGAACCGCAAGCGGCGCATTCGAGTTCACGATGGCGGCGATCTCGTGGGCCCGATCGAGGAGGTTGTCGTGCTCGACCACTTCGCTGACCATCCCGAGCTGGTAGGCGCGGTCGGCGCTCATCCGCTCGTGTTTGCCCATCAACGCCATCCGCAGGGCGACCGACCTGGGTAGGACTCGGGCCAGACGCACGGTCTCGCGACCGGCGACCAGACCGATGCTGACGTGCGGATCGAAGAACGTCGCCTTGTCGGAGGCGATGACGATGTCGCCGGTGGTGACCCAGTCGAGTCCGGCGCCGCAGCACAATCCGTTGACGGCCACGATGATCGGCTTGGCCATCGTGCGGAACGGTGGGGTGCCTTCTTGCGGCGCCTCCCACTGTTCGTATGTCGAGAGATAGGGCCGTTCGTTGACGACCTTGCCATCGCCCGGGATCTCCTTGACGTCGGCCCCGGTGCAGAACGCCCGCCCGGTGGCCGTCACGATGACCACCCAGACGTTGTCGTCGTTCTCGGCGTCGTCGTAAGCGGCGCGAAGTTCGGTGATCATGTGCGGGCTGAGCGCATTGAGTGCTTCCGGGCGGTTCAGCGTGACTGTGGCGGTATGGCCGTCGACCTCATATTTGATGCAGTCCAACGACATGGTGCTCCCTTCGAGCTGTGAGATGGTCATCGACCATCGAATTCTGGTGCCCGGCGTTCTTTGAACGCCGACAGACCCTCTTTGAAATCGCCGGTTCTGCAGGCCAGTTCGAGGTCCGAGAGCTCATGGTTCATGGATTCGGTGAGGGATGCGCCCTGAGCGAAATTGATTGCCGCCTTGGCCAGGCCGATGGCGACGGTGGGTCCGCCCGCAAGGCGGTCGACCAGAGCCGCCGAGACGGTGTCGATCTCCGAGCTGTCGACAGTCCGGTGGATCATGCCCCATTCGGCCGCCTGGGCGGCCGGCACCTGTTCGCCCAGCAGGAGCATCTCCTTGGCCCGGGCGATGCCCATCAATCGCGGGAGCAGCCAGGTGGATCCGGAGTCGGGTGTGAATCCGCGCGCCATGAACGGTTCCCAGAAGACAGCGCTGTCATCGGCCACCGTGAAGTCCGCGGCCAGCGCCAGGCTGCACCCGAGTCCGGTGGCCCACCCCTGCACCGTGCAGACCACGGGCAGATGGATGGCGGCAACCAGTTCGATCACCCGGTGTGCGGTATGGGGGATCCGGCGGATCAGGTTGCCGGCCCGGGGTCGCGGGCCGGTCGTGTTCGTCGCCACCCAGTCTGCGCCCGTGCAGAAGTCGCCGCCGGCGCCCCGGATGTGAACCACGCGCAGGGAATCATCTGTTGCGGCGTCGGTCAGGGTCTGGACGAAGGTGTCGATCATCGCGTGGGTCATGGCATTTCGCCGTGACGGTCGGTCGATCACGATGCGCAGAACTCCACCGGCGACGGACGTCGTCAGTACCCCCTTGTCGCGGTCTGACGGGTTGGGGTCGCCCATATGTGGTCGCACCTCTCTGCCGGGTGTCACGAATTCGGCGCTGTCGCCGGGTTCTGAACAAGCATACTGTTCGACCTACGGTAGATGCTACGATTTTGATTCGCAGCTTGTGATCAACACGCTGCACCCACGTGTGTGGATGCAGCCCGAGAGGCCTTGAGGTTGGAAAATGCCCAAACCTGTCATCGTCGGTGCAGCCAGGACAGCGATCGGTCGATCGTTCAAAGGTGCGCTGGTCAACACGCCCGCCGAAACGCTGGCGACCGCGATACTCCCGGAGGTCGTGCGGCGGGCGGGTATCGACCCCACCTCCGTCGACGACGTGATCTTTGCCGAGTCGCACTACGGAGGCGGCGACCTGGCGCGCTACGCGGCGGTGGCCGCGGGTATGGAGTCCGTCCCGGGGCAGGCGGTCAACCGGCACTGCGCCGGTAGCCTCACCGCCATCGGCAACGCCTCGGCGCAAGTCGGCTACGGCATGGAGCGGGTTGTTGTCGCCGGAGGTGTGCAGTCGTTGTCGACCGGTCCGGCGATGAAGTGGCGGATACCGGGTCCGGAGCTCGAGTTCAAAGACGGCTGGATGCCGCCGAGCCACCCCGAGACGCCGGACGCGCCAACACTCGACATGTCGATCACCGTCGGCTGGAACACGGCGAAGGCGATCGGCATCAGCCGCGCGGAGATGGACGTGTGGGCGTTGCGTTCGCATCAGCGCGCGATCGCCGCGATCGACGGAGGCAAGTTCGTCGACGAGATCCTCCCACTCAAGATCGAATTGCCCGACGGAACGGTTGTCGATTTCAGCGTCGATGAGCACCCGCGCCGCGACAGCAGCCTCGAGCGTCTGTCCGCACTCCCGGTGTTGCATCCGGAGATCGAGGGCTTCTCGATCACGGCCGGCAACAGCAGCGGGGTCAACGACGCCGCCGCGGCGGTGGTCGTGGTGGGCGAGGACCACGCGGCGGCCGAGGGCCTCGAGGTGCTCGGGACCGTGAAGGCTTGGGCTGCTTCGGCAGTCGCGCCGCGCGATACCGGACTCGGTGCGGTCGCGGTGATCGGCAAGGTGCTCGAGCGAGCGGGGCTGCGGGCGGGGGACGTCGACCTGTGGGAGATCAACGAGGCGTTCTGCTCGGTTCCGATCGCGGCGGTGCGGGAGTACGGGATCGGCGAAGAGCGGGTGAACTTTTCCGGAAGTGGTGCGAGCCTGGGGCATCCCATCGCCGCTTCGGGCGCCCGGATGGTCACCACACTCCTGTACGAGCTGAAGCGCCGAGGCGGCGGGATCGGCGTCGCAGCGATGTGCGCCGGTGGCGGTCAGGGTGGCGCCGTGGTCATCGAGGTCTGACGGGCATGTCGGTACGAGGGTCATCCGAAATCTGAAGTGAACAGACATTCAACGAGGGGGTAAGGCATGTCAGACGAGGTCATTGTCGAGCGCCGCGGACGCGCGCTGATCATCACCATCAACCGTCCGGACGCACGAAATGCGGTGAATCTTGCGGTCAGTCAGGGCCTGGCCGATGCGGTCGACGAGCTCGACAGCAGTCCGGAACTGTCGGTTGCGGTTCTGACCGGTGCAGGGGGCAACTTCTGTGCAGGTATGGATCTCAAGGCATTCGCTGCCGGAGAAGCCGTGCACATCAATGGGCGGGGGATGGGGTTCACCGAGAAGCCTCCGGTCAAACCGATCATCGCGGCGGTGGAGGGTTATGCGCTGGCCGGTGGCACCGAACTCGCGCTCGCCACGGATCTGGTGGTGGCCTCGAAGACCGCGAAGTTCGGTATCCCCGAGGTCAAGCGGGGGCTGGTGGCGGCAGGCGGCGGTCTGCTGCGGCTGCCAGATCGCATCCCGTATCAGAAGGCGCTCGAACTGGCGCTCACCGGCGACAGTTTCACCGCGGAAGAAGCAGCGGGCTACGGATTCGTGAACATCGTGGCCGAACCGGGTGAGGCGCTGCAAAAGGCGCTGGAACTCGCCGAGAAGATCACCGCCAACGGTCCACTCGCGGTCGCGACCACCAAAGAGGTGATCGTGAAGTCCCGCGGTTGGAGTGAGCAGGAGATGTGGGACAAGCAGATGGAGCTGATCATCCCGGTGTTCGGATCGAAGGATGCCCAGGAAGGTGCCATCGCCTTCGCAGAGAAGCGCAAGCCCAACTGGACCGGCGAATAGCCATCCCCCTCACCAGAAACACGTTGTAACACTTCACGTCAGGAGATATCTGTGTCATTTGAAGGTCAGTCTGTTCTGGTCACCGGAGGTGCGGGAGGCCTCGGCGCGGCGACCGTCCGGAAACTTCACGCCGAGGGCGCCGCCGTGGTCATCGCCGATCTCGCCGACGACAAGGCGGAGGCATTGGCGGAGGAACTGGGCAACAAGGTTGCCTACGTTCGGACCGATGTCCTCGACGACGAGGCGGTACTCGATGCCATCGCCAAAGCCGAAGAGCTGGGCGACTTCCGGTCGGTGGTGATCGCGCACGGTGGCTTCGGAGTGCTGGAGAAGGTGGTCAATCGTGACGGCAGCCCGCACACGAAGAAGGGTTTCACCGACACGATTGCGCTGTATCTGACCGGAACCTACAACGTGCTGCGGCTGGCAGCCGCCAATATCGCCACCCGTGAACCGTTGACCGATGGCGCGCGCGGCGCGATCGTGATGACGAGTTCGATCGCCGGATACGAGGGGCAGATCGGTCAATCCGCATATGCGGCAGCCAAAGGTGGCGTCATCTCTCTGACGCTGACCGCCGCGCGCGATCTCAGCGCCGTCGGAATCCGGGTGAACAGCATCGCCCCCGGCACCATGCGGACCCCCCTGATGGAATTGCTCGGGGAAGAAGGACTGGCGAAGTTCGCGTCGTCGGTACCCTTCCCGAAGCGGTTGGGCCAACCGGAGGAGTTCGCCGGCCTGGCCCAGTATCTGCTGGAGAACACCTACATCAACGGCGAAGTCGTCCGCATCGACGGCGGACAGCGGTTCCAGCCGAAGTAGCCGGGGCACAAAGACACGGGGATCGAGAATCATGGATCTGGGATTCGCCGGTGCCAGTGCAGTGGTGGCGGGCGGCGGCCGGGGGATGGGCCTGGCCGTCGCCCGCTGCCTTGCCGGAGAGGGTTCGCGCGTTGCCGTTCTGGCCCGCACACCCGCCGACCTGGAGAGCGCGGTCGCCGCACTCACCGCGGCCGGCAGCCCGGATGCGGTGGGGCTGATCGCCGACGTCGGCGATCAGGCCCGGGTCGGTGACGTGTTCACCGAGTTGGGAGAGCGCTGGGACGGCCGGCTCAATGTGCTGGTCAACGCGACCGGACCGACTGTGCAGGGCGACTTCGCGACACTCTCCGACGAGGATTGGCAGGCCGGTTTCGACGAGGGCGTGATGGGCATGGTGCACACCGTGCGATCGGCGCTGCCGCTGCTGCGGAATGCCGATTGGGCCCGAGTGGTGAACTTCTCGGCGGGTTCGACGCAGCGCCAGAGCGTTCGGCTGCCGGCGTACACGGCGGCGAAGGCGATGGTCACGAGTATTTCGAAGAATCTCTCGCTGTTCCTGGCGCCCGACGAGATCATGGTCAATGTGATCTCTCCAGGCAGTGTGGCCTCGGATTCACTGATCCGATGGGCAGAGTCTGTGGGCGTCGACAGCGACGATCCCTACGAGCTGATGGCCGCCATCGACAAGCATTTCGGGCATCCCGCCCACCTCCCGCGGGCCGGATTGCCCGACGAAATTGCTCGGGTGGCAACCTTTTTGGCCTCCCGGGCCAACTCGTATATGACCGGTGCCAACGTCAACGTCGACGGTGGCACCGACTTCACCTGAAACTGTTGAACCCTGGGAACTGTTGAATACGAGGGCGGCGAGGGACATACTCCTTCGCCGCCCTCGTATTTTGCAGGTTTCAGGGTCAGGTGGTCAGGACCGTGGCCGCGGCGGTTCCCGGTGCACCGTAGAGCTGCGCGAAGCCCACTGTCGGATTGCCGCCGACCTGGCGGTCACCGGCTTCGCCGCGGAGTTGACGTACCAGTTCGTGGATCTGACGGATTCCCGAGGCGCCGATCGGCTCACCGTTCGCGATCAGGCCGCCGTCGGTGTTCACCGGCATCGACCCGCCGATCTCGGTGTGACCTTCGGCCAGCAGCTTCTCCTGATCACCGTGGGCGCAGAACCCGGCCTCTGCCATGTGAATGACCTCCGCGCCGGCGTCGGTGTCCTGCAGTTGGATCACGTCGACGTCGTCCGGGGACACGCCGGCGGCCTCGAAGGCGGCTCGGGACGCGTACACGGTGGGAGCCACGTCTTCCTCGATCGGGCCGTAGGTGGTGTTGACCTCGTACGCACCGTAGCTGCGTGTCCGAAGCTCCACAGCCTTGACGAACACGGGCTTCGTCTTGAACCGATGTGCGATGTCGGCGTTGCACATGATCACCGCCGCGGCGCCTTCGTCGGGGGCACAGAACATGTAGTGCGTCAACGGGTAATTGAGCATCGGCGCGCCCAAGATGTCTTCTTCGGAGATCGGCTTGCGGCGGAACGCATTCGGATTGAGCGCTCCGTTGCGGTAGTTCTTGGCGGCAACTCTCGCCAGGGTCCGCGGTGAGATGTTGTGGTCGTGGAGATAGCGATTGGCCTTCATGCCGAAGAACTGGGTGGTGAGGTACTGGCCGTTCTCTGCGTACCACTTCGGCATGCCCACGAGCGTCGGATCTTCCGTGAACGCCCCCCGCGGATGCTTGTCGAGGCCGATCGCGATACCGATGTCGTAGCGACCGATGCGTATGGTGTCGGCACAGACCTGGGTTGCGCTCGCGCCGGTGGCGCAGGCGTTGAACACATTGGTGAACGGGATTCCGGTGAGCCCCAGCATTCCGACGATGTTGTCCGGATTGGCGACAGTCCAGCTGCCCCCGACCCCGAACTGGATGTCTTTCCATTCCAGCCCGGCGTCCGCGAGCGCGTACCGGACGGCATCCACGCCCATCTCCATCGCGGATTTTCCTTCGAACCGGCCGAATGGGTGCAGGCCCACTCCGATGATCGCGACCCCAGTCATGTTGCTGTCCCATCTGTCATCTTCAAACCCTTCTGGTGGTCGGTGAGCCGGGCGTTCAGGACGCCTGGAAGGCGAACGTGACGATCTCGTTGCCGTCGTCGTCCGCGGTGAACGGAATCATCGTCAGTTCGACGTCCATCCCGAATCGCAGTTTGTCCGGGTCGCTTTCGGTGAGCCGACCCTCGACCCGGACCACATCGCCGAGTTGGACCAGGCCCACCGCGAATGGTGTGAAGGTCTTCGGGGTCTCGCGGCCGGCGTAGGGAGCGCCCGGGAGAAATCCCTGGGTGGTCCATGCGACGAGAGTTCCCCGCCGGGGCAGTAGTGCCGGCGACACCTGGTCGCTACTGCATCGTGGGCAGAGCCTGTGTTCGGGGAAGACCGTGGCATCGCAGTCGCGGCAATTGCTCCCGATCAGCTGCGGATCCTCGTTCGGCCAGTTGGAGATCTCCGGCGCCAAGGCTTTTTGCATCAAGCACTCCATTCTCGGGTCTGCATGTGACTGTGAACCGATCACTCGCCGGTGGCGGCCTCGCGGCGCGCCCACCGGTAGTCGGCTTTGCCCACGGGACTGCGCTGGATCGCCGAACGGAACAGCACGGTCTTGGGCAGTTTGTACCGGGCGATCGACTTGCCGGCATGGTCGATGAGGGTGCCGGAATCGGCTGTGGCGCCGTCGATCAGGGACACCACGGCAACAACTTCCTCGCCCCAGCGGTCGCTGGGACGTCCCGCCACCACGACGTCACTCACGGCGGGGTGGGAGGCGATGGCCATCTCGACCTCCTCGACGAAGATCTTCTCGCCGCCGGAATTGATGGTCACCGAGTCGCGGCCGAGGAGCTCGACGTTGCCATCTGCCAGTAGTCTCGCCCGGTCGCCGGGTAGCGAATACCGGGTGCCGGCAATGGAGGGAAACGACTTGGCGGATTTGGCTTCATCGCCCTTGTATCCGAGCGGTACGTGCCCGCGCTGGGCCAGCCATCCGATGCCGTCGTGTCCCGCATCGAGGATCTTCTCGAGATCGTCGGAGAGGACGAAGGTGTCGGGTCCGGGACCGAACGTTCCGGTGGAAACCGCTTCGGCAGTGGACAGGTGGGTCATCTGTGTACCTGTCTCCGATGATCCCACCCCATCGATGACGATGGCGCCCGGAAGGGCGTCGATCAGCCGCTGCTTGATCGTCGGCGACAGGATCGCGCCGCCGTTGGCCACGGCGAACAGTGAACTCAGGTCCGCGGACGTGTCTTCGAGTGCCGTGAGCAGTGGGCGTGCGACGGCATCGCCGACAAGCATCACCACACCGGCCTTGTCCCGTTCGATCGCGGCGACGATGTCGGCGGGATCGAGATGGTCGACGACGGTGGGGAACACCAGGGACTGGCCCGTGCTCAGTGCCTGCATCGCGGCCCACTGGGCCGCGCCGTGCATCAGCGGCGGCAGCACCATGATCTTGATCCCGGGGTTGTCGACCACGCGGGCGGCGATGTCTTCGTATGAATGAGCGAGCTCGCCGGTGGCGAGATTGCGGCCACCGAACGCGGCCACGAAAATGTCGTGCTGGCGCCACAGAACACCTTTGGGCATTCCGGTGGTGCCACCGGTGTAGAGGACGTAGAGGTCATCCGGCGACGGGTCGATCGGCAGCGGATCGGGCGAGCTCTCGGTGAGCACGGCCTCGTAGTCGACGGCACCGGGGAGAAGGGCGTTGCCGGAGTCGTCGGCGATCTGGATGAGTACACGAAGGTGGGGGAGGTCGGGCAAGACCTCGGCGAGCTGCGGTGCGAAGACGGCGTGATAGATCAAGGCGGTCGCGCCGGAATCGGTGAGCAGATAGCGGAGTTCGTCGCTGACGTACCGGTAGTTCACGTTGAACGGTGCGACGCGGGAACGGAACGACCCCAGCATCGCCTCGACATATTCGTTGCCGTTGTACGCGTAGATGCCGAGCAGGTCCTGGCCGGTCTCGTGGCCGCCGAGCAGCTCGCGCGCGGTGTGCGCGCCGAGCCCACGCGAATGTAGGTAGGAGGCAAGGCGTTTGGAGCGATCCGCGATCTGGGCATGGGTGTAGTGATTGTCGCCCTGGGAGATGTAGACGCGATCGCCGATGGCTTCGGCGACGGCGTCGGCGACCGCCGCGACCGTGAACTCGGTGGTGATCGGCCCGGCCCCGGCATCCGTGTTGGACACAATTCCTCCTCGATGATGGCAACGTTCGACCGCGCGCGGCCAGATCTCACTACTGTAAGGTATACGGGAACGCCTGCGACAGGGTTTGTGGCAAGTGCGATACGGCTAACTCGGCTCGGGCGTTCGACCATTTCGGAGGGTGTGTGCCGTTGCGTTGGCATCGATCATCCGGCCGGCGTGCTCGAGGATGCATTCGAGCCCGAAAGCGAAGTTCGTGTCGTCGGGTGCGCCGATACTGTGCCCGCGGCCAACACCTTCGGAGAGCAGCGGTGTTTTGTCGGGTGTGATGACCAGGTGGTCGTAGTAGGCGCGGGCGCCGGGGTCGGTCGCCTTCTGCTTCTGATGTAGCCGGGCCAGGACAACCGAGCCTCGCACGTGGAGCTGGACCGCCGAATATGTTTCGAATGCGTCGTCGAGGGAGAGTCCGGCGTTCACGAGGTTCGCGACGGCCATCTCGATGAGCCGTGCGCCCGGTTGTCCCGCCCGGGGGCTCATCGACGCCCTGATCAGGATCAGGTCGCAGAGAATGGGGTTGTCGAGGAAGGTCTCGCGCATCCGGTGGGCGTGGTCGTTGAGCGTTTCGCGCCACGGTCGGTTCTCCGGGAAGGTGGTGTCGCGGGTGAAGCGGTTCAGTGCCCGATCCGTCATGGCGTTGAGCAGGTCGTCCTTCTTGCGGAAGTACCAGTAGATACTGGTGACTCCGACGCCGAGGTGTCTGCCGAGCAGCGGCATGCTGAGGTTGTCGACGGAGACCTCTTCGGCGAGTTCGAAGGCGCCCTTGATGATCTCGTCGGGATCGATGGATCCACGATCTCGCCGTTGCCGTTTCAGGGGAGCGCTGCGCTTCGCCATGTCCAGACCGCTTCCGTAAGCATTTGTCACCGGAGATTGGCTTCGCGGGATCCGCCCCCGTGGCCTGTGTAAACCCTTGTGGAATGCACTACCGATAGGTATACAGTAATGGTGCCAGGGAGTCCTCGGGGATGTTTTTCCGATTCAGGAGGTGCCGCCGTGTCCGAGGCGGATTTGTCCGATGCGGTTCTGTATGAAGAGACCGACGCCGGTGTTGCGGTTCTCACCCTCAATCGTCCGGAACGGATGAACGCGTGGGGTATCGACATCGCAGATGCCTTCTACGCGTGCGTGGATCGTGCTGAAGCGGCGCCACACATCCGGGTGCTTGTCGTCACCGGAGCCGGCGGTTCGTTCTGCGCGGGCGCGCACCTGGGTTCGTCCGACACGATCGGCGACTCGCTGTCGCGGTCGGGTGATGTCGACGTCAGCAAGATCATCGGAGATCGACCGGTCTCCTTCCTGACCGGCCTGCGCAAGCCCGTCGTCGCGGCCATCGACGGACCCTGTGTCGGGATCGGTTTGGTACTGGCCCTGATGAGTGATGTCCGCTTCGCCGCCACGGGTAGCAAGTTCGCGGCGCCGTTTGCCAAGCGGGGTCTGATTGCCGAGAACGGAATCTCGTGGATCCTTCCCCGTCTCGTCGGATGGGGTGTTGCGATGGACCTGTTGCTCAGCGGTCGAACGTTTTACGCCGATGAGGCTCGGGAGCTGCGGCTGATCAAAGAGGTCGTGGCGCCGGAGCTGCTGATGAAGAGGGTGATCGAGTACGCCGAATCCATTGCCCTGCAGTGTGCGCCGAGTTCGCTGGCGCAAATCAAGCAGCAGGCGTATCGGGATTCGACCGGCGATGTCGATGAGGCCGGCTCCCGGGCCGAAGCCCTGATGGGTGATTCGCTCACGCGCCCGGACTTCATGGAGGGCATCGTGGCCTTCTTCGAGAAACGCAAGCCCAACTTCCCGTCGCTCTGAGGATCGAAAGGACCGTAAATGCCGAAGCTTCCGTACCGGGCGATTGATGTCGACAACCACTACTACGAACCACTCGACGCGTTCACCCGCCACCTCGACAAGAAGTTCCGTCGCCGAGGCGTTCAATTCGTCGACAACGGCCGGCACACGATGGCGATCATCGGGGACCGGGTCAATCGGTTCATCCCCAATCCGTCGTTCGATCCGATCATCGTGCCGGGCTGCCTCGATCTGATGTTCCGGGGGCAGATCCCGAAAGGTGTCGACCCGGCATCGCTGATGCAGGTCGAGAGCATCGAGATGCGGCCCGAGTATCGCGACCGGGACGCCCGCGTCGCGATCCTGGACGAGCAGGAGATCGAGACGATCCTGATGTTCCCGACGTTCGGATGCGGTGTCGAGGAGGCGTTGACACACGACATCGACGCGACGATGGCCTCGCTGCACGCGTTCAACCGGTGGCTCGACGAGGATTGGGGTTTCGCCCGACCGGACAACCGGATCATCACGGCACCCATCATCTCCTTGGCCGATCCGGAAGCCGCTGCCGCAGAGGTCGATTCCGTCATCAACATGGGTGCGCAGCTGGTCTGCGTCCGCCCCGCGCCGGTCCCGGGGATTCCGAAACCGCGATCGCTGGGTGATCCGTTGCATGATCCGGTCTGGGCTGCTCTGGCCGAGGCCGGTGTGCCGGTGGCCTTCCACCTCAGCGACAGCGGATACCTCAACATCGCTGCGATGTGGGGTGGAAAGTCGAACTTCGAGGGCTTCGGCACCACGGATCCGTTCGACAAGATCGTTGTCGACGACCGGGCGATCCACGACACCATCGCCTCGCTGATCGTCCATGGCGTGTTCGATCGTCATCTGACATTGCGGGTGGCGAGTATCGAGAACGGCACGGACTGGATGCATCGCCTGGCCAAGCGATTGGCCAAGCTGGCCAACCAGTTCCCGAGGTCGTTTCCGAACGACCCGGTCGAAACCTTGCGGAACCACGTCTGGGCAGCTCCGTATTACGAGGAGGACATGCCTGCCCTGGCAAAGCTCATCGGCGCCGAACGTATCCTGTTCGGCTCGGACTGGCCCCACGGCGAGGGTTTGGAGACACCGGTCTCGTTTGTCGACGATCTGGCCGGGTTCAGCGAGGCAGACGTCCGGAAGATCATGCGCGACAACGCCCTGGATCTGCTGGGGCGTTCGGATGTGGTGGCCGGTTCGGGCCCCGAGAAGAAGGGTGGCCGATGACGGAATGGTCGATTGGTGATGTGCTCGACGAAGTGGCGTCGGCGGTGCCGGATCGAGAGATGACGGTGTGTGGCAGCCGGAGAAGCACCTTCGCCGAATCGGCTGCGCGGACGCGTCGGCTGGCCAACTTCTTGGTCGATCAGGGTTTCGGCGTCCACACCCCGCAGGCGGAACACGAGCGGTGGGAATGCGGGCAGGACCGCATTGCACTCATCATGCGCAACGACCTCTATCCGGATGCGATGATCGCCTGTCTGAAGGCGCGCGTGGTACCGGTGAACGTCAACTACAACTACACGGCGCGGGAGATCGCCGAACTCCTCGACTACGTTCGTCCGCGCGCGGTCATCTACCACCGATCTTTCGGGCCCGAGTTCGCGGCGGCGCTGACCGCCGAGGGCATTGATCTCCTGATCGAGGTCGACGACGGGAGTGAGACCCCGAGTATCGAGGGCTCGGTGTCATTCGACGATGCTGTGGCCCAGGGTGATCCGGACCGATCGCTGCCGTCGTCGCCTGACGACATGGTCATGCAGTGCACGGGTGGGACAACCGGGCGGCCCAAGGGTGTGCTCTGGCGCCAGAGCGACCTGTACGTGTCGTCATTGGCCGGCAACGACTACGAGTCGGCCAAAGACCTCCACAACATCGCCCTGACCGGCGGTCAGGTGTGGTTCGCGATGTCTCCACTCGTGCACGCGGCGGGTATCTGGACGGCGTTCTCCGGGCTCCTGACCGGGCAGACCGTGGTGCTCTTCGACGATCGCGACCGGTTCGACGCCAGGCTGGTCCTGGAAACCGCAGAGCAAGAGAAGGTTTCGCTCATGACCATGGTCGGCGATGCCTACGCGGCACCGATCGTCGCCGAGCTCCGACGCGCCACCTACGATCTGTCATCCATGTACGCCATCGGAACCGGTGGCGCGGCCACGAACCCGATCCACAAGGCGGCGCTGCTGGAATGCCTGCCCACCGTCACCGTCATCGACGGATACGGATCGTCGGAGACCGGTGGTCTGGGTTTCTACACGAGCCAGAAAGGTGCACTGGGGGAGACCTTCGGGTTGCGGCCCGGCGGCACCGTCATCTCCGCCGATCGCAGCCGAGTTCTCGAACCCGGCGACAGCGAGATCGGTTGGACGGCGCGTGTCGGGCGCGTTCCACTCGGGTACTTCCGGGACCGAACTGCCAGCGAGAGCACATTTCCCGTCGTCGACGGCCTTCGGATGTCGATCCCCGGCGACCGCGCGATGTTCGATGCCGATGGCACGGTGCGACTGCTCGGGCGCGATTCGCTTGTCGTCAACACCGGTGGCGAAAAGGTCTTCGTCGAGGAAGTGGAGGCGGTCATCCGTAGGCAGGTCGGTGTCACCGATGCTCTGGTAGTGGGTCGCGCCAGTGATCGATGGGGTCAAGAGGTGGTGGCGCTCGTCGCGCTCGATCCCGGATCCGAAGTGACCGAGGAGACCTTGCGGGCACTATGCAAAACCGAACTGGCCGGGTTCAAGGCACCGAAGGCAGTGGTCATCGTCGAGCACGTCCAACGCCTCGGCAACGGCAAACCCGATTATCGGTGGGCGAAGGCGGCTGTCGAATCGAATGCCGCCGACACTGCAGTCCCCGCAACCTCATCGCTGTAGGAACGGAAACGCTCATATGCCAACGGAGCCAATCGCAACTCCCGCAATCCCCACTCGTGCAATCGATTGTCTGGTCAACGTGCACTTCGGTGAGACCGCACAGCAACCGGGCTGGATGCTCAAGGTGCGCGACGACTACTTCAAGGGCCCCGAATCGATGTTCGGGCCGGTGGACATGGCAGAACTGCTCGATGAGATGGATGAGCAGGGTGTTCGCAAGGCGGTCCTGATGGACAACCTCGCCACACCGTCGACCACCGCACGTAAGTTTGTCGAAGCCGAGCCCGGACGGTTCAGCTTGGCGATGGGTGGCATCAACCTCCTCAAGCCGATGCCCGCGCTCCGGGAGTTGACCGCGGTTGTCCGGGACCTGCCCGTGACGTATGCCGTGGTGGGGCCGAGCTTTTGGGGTGACGGGATGTACCCGGCCAGCGACGCGGTCTACTACCCGCTCTACACGAAATGCGTCGACCTGGACTTGCCGATGTGCATCAACACCGGGATCCCCGGACCGCCGATCCCCGGCGAAGTCCAGCACCCGATACACCTCGACCGGGTCTGCGTGCGCTTTCCCGAGTTGCGCCTGTGCATGATCCACGGGGCCGATCCCTGGTGGGACGTTGCGATCCGGCTGCTGGTGAAGTACAGCAATCTTCGTCTGATGACGTCGGCCTGGTCGCCGAAACGTCTGCCCGAGAGTCTCTTGCACTACATGAGAACCCGCGGTCCGGACAAGATTCTCTTCGCTTCGGACTGGCCGGTTCTGCCGATGCGGCGGGTGCTGCCGGAAGCGGCGGCCCTCGATCTGCCGGCAGACGTCCTCGAGAACTACCTCTACAACAATGCGCAGGAATTCTTCTTCGGCGATCGGATACAGGAGCAATGAACCCGGATATGGAGCAATGACAATGGACCGCTACGAATTGCGCAGGCTGGACTACAGCCTGTCGGCAGACCAGATCGATCTCCAGTCGTCATACTCGAAGTTCTTCGGTACCCATTCGTCCATCGAGGTGGTGCGCGCAGCCGAACCCGAGGGATTCGACAAGAACCTCTGGGAACGCCTGTGCGCCACCGGTGCCACGTCGATGGCGGTACCGGAGTCGGTCGGCGGCGACGGTGCCACGTTGGTCGATCTCACGCTGGTCGCCGAAGAGATGGGCAGGTCGCTGGCACCCGTCCCGTGGATTGATCACGTCTGTGCGGTCCGTCTGCTGGCCAGGATCGGCGCGCTCTCCGACGATTCGGATCTCACACGGGATGTTGTCGCCGGACGGCTGCTGGTGGCACTGGATCCGCACGGCGACGGAGTGGACGGTGCCCGGCTGGTGGCGGCGGGTTCGGTGGCCGACCATGTGGTCCTGCGGGACGGCGACGACATCGTCAGGCTGACCGCAGATACCCGCCCGGCCAGGGTGAACAACATCGGGCATCTGCCGATGGCGTGGATCGATCCCGGCGGGGGATTGCACCGGACTGTCCTCGCGAGCGGTCCTGACGCGGTGACCGAATACGAACTGGCACTGGATGAATGGCGGCTCCTCACCGCAGCCGCGCTTGCCGGTCTGGTGGAGAAGACGATGCAGATCGCCGCCGAATTCGCGAAAAGCCGCTATACGATGGGCGTCCCGATCTCGACGTTGCAGGGAGTCTCCCACCCGCTGGCCAACATGGCGATCGTGGTGGAGTCCGGTCGCAACCTGTGCCGGCGGGCGGCCTGGTTCCTCGACAACGAACCCGCGCAGCGGCGCGAACTGGCCAGTGCCGCTTTTGTGTACATGGCGGAGGAGTCGGCTCGCAGCGCGTCCGGCGCCGTCCAGGTCCAGGGCGGACTGGGAGTGACCACCGAAGCGGCCGCCACCGCCTATCTCGTCCGGGCCCGGGGATGGCCACTGGCGGGCGGTGACCCGGCGGTGAG
>NZ_DATCVM010000258.1:0-2131 GCF_036566845.1 Williamsia sp. | reverse complement strand
TCCGGCTGTGGAGCCGCCCGCAGGTCAAGGTCGGTGGCCGCTACCTGAGCGCCGGCCTCGTCATCGAGATCGACCTCCTTCGAGGTTCTGCTTCTGCGCCGTGACCGATGACGATGTACGCGCCTCGGGCGAGGCCATCTGGAGGCGCTCCGGACCGGGCCGCTGACTCGGGGCCGGTCCACGACGGCACTATGGTCATCCGGGTTGAGGTCCGTGTGGTGTAACCCCAGCGGCCTGGTCGGGGTTCCCACACGCTGCCAGCGGTTGTGGTGGCGGGTCGGCAGTCGTGCCCGGCGATGTCGGAGGCCAACCGCTGGCAGTGAAACGGGCCGCGGTCAGGTGGCACCCTTAGAGGGGCATCGAGTGTTTGGATGGACCCATGGCCAGCCAAGGCGAAGTTGGGCGTGTCGTGAGCGCCAGCCGCGATATTGCTGCGGGAACCGCCCGGATCTTCGAGCTCATCGCAGATCCGACCCAACAGCCGCGCTGGGATGGCAACGACAACCTGTCCCGGGCACCCGCCGGTCAAAGAGTCCACGCCGTCGGTGATGTCTTCACCATAACAACCACCAAGGGCAACATCCGAGAGAACCACGTGGTCGAGTTCGTCGAGGGCCGACGAATCGCCTGGGTCCCCGCTGAGCCGGGTCAGGAGCCGCCGGGACACCTGTGGCGATGGGAGTTGCAGCCAATCACGTCATCGCGTACGCGCGTCACCCACACCTACGACTGGACACGGTTGTCCGACGATGACCGGCGGATCCCGCGCGCTCAGGCGACCACAACCGAGAGGCTGATGGCGTCGCTCGATCGACTCGCTGAGCTCGCTCAGAGTGAATGACCCGACGCTGCGGCCCACCCTCATCTTCGGGCCCAACGCATGCCCTTCACGCCCGACGTGCGCGACAGCGGATCGTACGGCGCGCAGTCTGCTGCTACCGGCTCTCGGCATTATGTGCGGAAAGTCGGTGCGGCCGACAGGCGGCGAATAGACGCGGCCCCGGCGCCAACCACCTGCCCCCGATGCAACTGGACGCGCGTTTCCGCCTAGAGGTGATTCGTCGGCCCCGGATGTCGACG
The DNA here is from genome assembly GCF_036566845.1 of Williamsia sp. Lineage (GTDB taxonomy): Bacteria > Actinomycetota > Actinomycetes > Mycobacteriales > Mycobacteriaceae > Williamsia. Next base: position 1,051 of record NZ_DATCVM010000258.1, on the reverse strand, counting down.
CCTACGTGCACACTGCGGTGCATGGCGAAGTACGGAGCGGACTACCTCAGACGGTTGATCGACGCAGTCATCGGTTTCGAGAGAGCGTTCGACAGATGGATGGAGAGCCAGGTCGAGTCCGACCACATGTCAGCGCGCGGGCTATTCCCGACCGTGTGGACCAAAGTGGGCGAAGACGAGGCAAACGTAAGAGCCCTTGAGCTTGCGGTGGCCGAAGCCGCGGGCGGGGCAGCGACGGCCGTCAACGTCACAGGCGCCCTGATCGGCGTGCAGGGAATCGGACTCATCGACCCGATCTCGAACTGGTCGATGATGCGTAACCCGAAGGCGTTCATCAGCCCTCAAGACGTCCGCACCACAGCGGCCACTGTGAAGGGCCGCTTGGCCGCGCTTCTCGCTGATGCCGAAGCAGCGCAGACAACCGACTTTCCGGCGTTCTCGCCAGCTCTCATGCATCCGGTCGTTTGGTCGGGCGCAGCAGCACACTGGACTTCGCATCAGTACCGCGTCGCGGTCCGAGAGGCCGCCGAGGGGCTGACCGTGTACTGGAAGCAGCGCCTTGGACGGAATGACGTGGACGACACGCCTTTCTGGCAGCAGACGCTATCTCCGGGCGACGCCGAGCCGGGAAGACCGAAACTGGCATGGCCTGGCGACAAGGACGACAAGACGACCAAGAGCATGCGGGGTGGACTCGAACCGTTCGCGAAGTCACTCAACAACCTAGCGACCGGCCTCAATTTGACCGTTCGCAACGTCACCACTCACACCCGCGACGAGCTCAGCGAACAAGAGGCGATGGAACGGCTGGCGGCGTACAGCTATCTCGCCCGACTCCTTGACCGATGCGAGATCCAGACGGTCGATGTGTAGTAGTACGCGCCGCACACTGTATGCCTCAAGGATCAGACCACTCGAGAGACCGCTCGCACCCTCACGCTGCCCTCGCGCACGCACGTAACACGCGGCGGAGTTGACGCTTGTGATGCCCCGCAGGTCAGACTCCGGCGACGTAGGCGGTGAGGAAGTGGACGCCGTGTCGGTCGAGGTT
>NZ_DATCVM010000257.1:0-2534 GCF_036566845.1 Williamsia sp. | reverse complement strand
GGCACCGCCACAGAATACTGGTTGCCGGAACCGATACCCTTCCGTGTGTGACCGCAGCCCCGGAGGAATGCCCCGGCCCGCTCGTCGTGCGGCGCGCCAGGACCTCCGACGTTCCCGCCATCAAATCGCTCGTCGACATCTATGCAGGCAAGATCCTGCTGGAGAAGAACCTGGTCAACCTCTACGAATCGGTGCAGGAGTTCTGGGTCGCCGAACTCGAGGGTGAGCTGATCGGCTGCGGCGCTCTCCACGTGCTGTGGTCGGATCTGGGCGAGGTGCGCACGGTGGCGGTGCATCCCAAGGTGCGCGGCCGCGGCGTGGGCCACGCCATCGTGGAGCGATTGCTCGCCGTCGCCACCGAACTGCGCCTGCAGCGCATCTTCGTGCTGACCTTCGAGGTCGAGTTCTTCGGCGCGCACGGTTTCAAGGAGATCGAGGGCACCCCGGTCACCGCCGAGGTCTACGAGGAGATGCGCCGGTCGTACGACACCGGTGTCGCGGAGTTCCTCGACCTGTCCTATGTGAAGCCGAACATCCTCGGCAACACCAGGATGCTGCTGACCCTCTGACCCCCACCCGCGCCCGCCGGAATTGCATTCCAGCAGGCGATGACCCGCATTTTTGCTGCTGGCCCTCTTTGCCAGGCTCGTTGTGAGTCAGTTGGAGTCAGTGCGAAGGGGTTGTGGTGTGTCGATCAGTGCAGGATTCAGTATCGCCGAGATTCGTGAGTTCGTTGTTGAGTATCAGCGGGTGCCTCATGGGCAGAAGGGGCCGTGGCTTGCTGCTTCGGGGGTGTCAAACGGTCAGTTCAGACGGTGGCAGGCGGCAGTGTTTGGTGGTGACCTCGACCGCGGCCTGATTCCGCGAGACAGTGGTGAGATGACAGTTCCCCCGGCGCTGCGCAAAGCATTGGCCAAGGTTGATACGGCCAGGCAGGACCGCGACGAGGCCGAACTCGCTCAGCTACGAGAGCGGGTTCGCCAGCTTGAGGCGACCAACGAGGCTCTGGGAAAAGCTATCGGGCTCTTGCACGAGATGAACGTCAACGAGCCCGACGCAGCCCCGCCGACGAGCGATCCCGACGATTCCTCGACCGGGAAAACGAACTCGTCACCGAGCTGACCGCGGCGATCGGTTCGCAACGTCAGGCTCTGGCGGTGATCGATCTGTCACGTTCGACGTGGCATTACCGGTCCAACCCGCGCCTTCCGGTCAGCGATCCCTTGCCGCAGAAGGATCGGGCTTACCCGTCGCGCATCGGTGAGGCCGACCGGGCAGTGATCCGGGACAAGATCCTGGCCGGCTGGGTGGCGGGCATCTCGGTGGACCACTCGTTCGCCGCCAGCTGGGATGCGGGGGTGATGTTGGCCTCGCGGCGTTCGTGGTGGCGGGTTGCCGCCGCGATCAAGGACCAAAGTGCGCGCCCGATCGCACCGACCCGCTCGACGAGCAAGACACCCCGTCAGGCGCCGGTACTCAAAGCGACAGGACCACAACAGGTCTGGAGTTGGGATATCACCGACCTGCGCAGCCCGTGGCGCGGTGTGACGTTCAAGGCGTACTCGATCATCGACATCTACTCCCGCAAGATCGTGGGCTGGCGAGTGGAGGAACGGGAGTGCGACGACCTCGCCGTGGACATGTTTGAAGCTGCGTTCGCTGAGCACGGCCTGCCCGCGGTGGTGCATGCCGATTCCGGGCCGGCGATGCGCTCGACGGTCCTCAAAGACCTGCTCGCCGACCTGGAGATCGGCCAAACGCACAACCGGCCGCGGGTCAGCAATGACAATCCGTTCTCCGAATCGGAGTTCCGCACGATGAAGTACCGGCCGAACTATCCCGGGGTGTTCGATGATCTCGACGCCGCCCGCGCCTGGGTGGGCGCCTATGTGTCCTGGTACAACCAGCATCACCGCCACAGCGGCACCGCGCTGTTCACCCCCGCACAGGTCCACAACGGATCGTGGACACAGCAGTGGACACAACGCGACAAAGCCCTACAGGCCTACTACGACGCCCACTCCGAACGATTCCGCCACCGCCCACGTACCCAAAGTCCCGATCCCGTCGTCGGCATCAACCTGCCCACAGAAAACGACCACGACCGACTCCAAGCAGCTTGACAACGCCCGCCACCTCGCGCTGTTCCGGCTGAGTCTCCTGGGCGCCCCTGCGGTGACCGTACGGGCGGGAAGGCATGACCTGCCGCGCCGACCCCGTTGTCATCGGATGTTAGTAGCGGCTAACGTAACGTGTCAGCGATCGACGTCGATGTCACCTGGAGGAAAAGTTGGTTGACGTCCTGCCCGACCGGGTCGACACTCGCGCACCGGTATACCTCGAGAATCGCGAGGGACTTATCGCGCAGCTCTACACGATCGCCGAACAGCTGGCGCTGGCCAACGCGGGCGGCGGCGAGAAGTACGTCGCCCGGCACCGTAGCCGCGGCAAGATGCTGGCTCGGGAGCGCGTCGAGCTGCTCATCGACCCCGACACGGCCTTCCTGGAACTCTGTCCGTTCGCGGCGTGGGGCA
>NZ_DATCVM010000256.1:0-1572 GCF_036566845.1 Williamsia sp. | reverse complement strand
CTCTACGAACGCATCATGGCCGCCGATATCCTCGTCCTCGTCGGTCCGATATGGCTCGGTGACAACAGTTCGGTGATGAAGACCGTCATCGAGCGGCTGTACGGATGCTCGGGGATTCTCAATGACGCCGGACAGTACGCCTACTACGGTCGTGTCGGCGGGTGCCTGACCACCGGCAACGAGGACGGGATCAAGCACTGCGCGATGAACATCCTCTACAGTCTGCAGCATCTGGGCTACGTGATCCCGCCGCAGGCTGATGCGGGTTGGGTGGGACCTGCGGGCCCGGGTCCGTCCTACCTCGACGAAGGTTCCGGCGGCCCGGACAACGACTTCACCAACCGCAACACCACCTTCATGACCTACAACCTCATGCACATCGCATCGCTGCTACGCACCGTCGGGGGAGTTCCCGCGTACGGAAACCAACGCGCACGCTGGGATGCCGGTTCACGATTCGGTTTTGCCAACCCCGAATACCGGTGATTGCGGTCGCTGAATTGGCGTGAGCGCTCCACCGGCTCAATACAACGTCTGTTCGCCTCAACCAGAGCATGTGTCAGCCAAAGAACAGTTCGACGCCCAATCGCTGGGTACCAGAGCATTGTGGTTACCGGTCGAGAATGCGCCGAGGCCTCGGACCCAGCAGATTCGGCCCGTGCCAATCGAGAGGCGACGCAATGAAGCGTTTAGGTTTCGTCACGATCACGGTGAGTGTTCTGGCAGCGGTGGGCCTGGGACCAGCCTCCCCCGTCGTGACTGCGGCCCCAGCCGGTCCCGGAACAGCGCAGGACACCATGGATTCACTGCACGCCGGTGGCTACACCGTCATCCTGAAACAGGTGGGCGATGCGCCGCTCGACGAGTGCAGCGTCACCAAGCTGGGTCCCGACCACACGGCCTTCGACGCCAGCGCAAGTTCTCCGGCAGTCTGTCTCCATGTCCGCTGCTGAGACTGGGGCACCGTAAGTTTCGGTAGCGACACTGTCATTTCGATGACAGAGCACACGCGCTCGTGCCGTATGTGCTGCTTGGGTTGCCGCATTCACCCCAAGAGATGAGAGGTTCCGCAAGTGAGGATCAGGTATGCGCTGGCGCTGCTGGGCGCGTTCGGATTGGTCGCAGGCTGTACCGGGACCGGTGGCGATGCCGCTTCGGTAACGTCGGGTGCGTCGCCTGCTGAACAGACGGCGCCGTCGAGCGCCCCGGCAGTCCCGGCGGAACTGGACTTCACTGCCAAGACCGTGGGTGGGCAGGAGTTCTCCGGACAGTCACTGGCCGGCAAGCCCGCCGTGTTCTGGTTCTGGGCGCCATGGTGCCCCACCTGCCAGCGGGAGGCTCCCGACGTCGCCAAAGTCGCACGGGCCAATCCCGACGCGACATTCGTCGGCGTGGCCGCGCTGGATCAGGAGCCGGCAATGCAGGCGTTCGTCGACAAGTACGATGTCGGCTTCTTCACCAACATCGCCGATGTCGACGGCGCGGTATGGCAGCGCTTCGGCGTGACGGCACAGCCGGCGTTTGCGTTCGTCGGGGCGGACGGTTCCGTGGACGTGGTGCGCGGCACGCTCG
>NZ_DATCVM010000255.1:0-2313 GCF_036566845.1 Williamsia sp. | reverse complement strand
CATACTCCTGCTTTTCGTCCTCTACGAAGCGTTTTGGACCAATATCGCCTCGGGGCGACTGCAGGACAAAGTGAACGCCCAATTGGAACAATCCTGGGCTGTAGATCCCGTGGCGGCCGGCAATCAGCCAGTCCTCCCGCTGGTCCCGGCGCTCGGCGAAGGGTTCGCGCGCGTGCACTTTCCCACACTCGGCACCGCGTACGCCGTCGTCGAAGGCACACGCAACGAAGACCTACGGGCCGGACCCGGCCACTACACCGACACACAAATGCCCGGCGAAGCGGGAAACTTCGCACTCGCCGGACACCGCAACGGTTCCGGCGCAGTATTCCAACACCTGAATGAATTGGGTGCATGCGATGCCGTCATCGTGGAAACCCAGTCCCAATGGATGACCTACCGACTGCTCCCCCTCGACACCGACTCTCTAGATAGGCGTGCGGCTGCGGAAGCCTGCCTGAGCCCCGAGCAGGCCGATCGCGTCTCCGACGGCGACTACGCTCATGTCCGGGGACGAGACATCACAGTGCCCGGCGACATCGAGGTCGTCAATCCACTTCCCAGTGCCCCGTGGATCGAGCCTGACCCCGGATTGGAAAGCATGCTGACGCTCACCACGTGCCATCCACTGTTCTCGAACACCGAACGCATGATCGTCCATGCAGTACTCGTCGAAACCATTCCGAAGTCCCCGGGCAACTCTCCCGCGGCATTGCAGGAGCACTAAATGTACGCCTACCTCTGGGACATACTCCCCGGCCCCCGACCAGTGAAAGCCCTGCTGGTCATCATTCTCCTTGTCGCGGTCGTATTACTTCTCATGGAAAGCGTATTTCCCTGGCTCTCCGTGCACATGCCCTACTCCGACGTCACCGTATAGGGATCCACTCGCAACGACCCCTCTGCTCGGACCTGACGGACACACCGATCGGACGTAATCGTTACCAGGTCCCGCCAGATGGACGAATCGCATCGTTTAGGTGGCGGTCTTTTCGTAGAGATACCTGACCATCTGCGATGTCGAATCGGAACTGGCGGGTGTCTCGAAAATTTACAGCTTTCCGCGACACCGAGCCGACCGGATTCGCCCATCAGTTCAGCGCGGGAGGTAGACCGCGACAGTGTCTCGGAAAGTCATCTCATCGCCGCAGGTGTCCCACGAACCCTCGACCCGATGACTTCACCGACGCGCAAGCTATCGCCGCGATCGAACGCATCACGCGAGGCAACTTCCGTCTCCTCGCGCCAGTCGAGAGGCGATATACCGCTTCGGATTTCAGCTGTCGGTACCGACGCGGCCGCCCCTAGGCCATCGAGCATCTTCGCCAAAGCGCGGACGGTCGCGGCGTCGCTCATGTCGGCACCTCGGGCGCATCCGAGGGTGGCACCGGTCCGCCTCTCGGCGCCGCGGAGTCCGCGGTAGGCGTCAAGCAACTCCACTTGCTCGTCGTAGGTCAGAATCCTGGCCGGCGGCTGGTTTCGCTGCGTCGACGCGGGTGCTCGGCGGCCGAGGCGAAACGTTCGAGTCCACTGCGAGAGTCGGCCGATGCGCGTGTGAAGGGAGGGCATGGGTCACGTCCATTTTCAGTGATCCTGGGCGGGTACGAGTGTGTCCGGTAAAGTCCCCGAAATTCGGAAATCCTCTCTTCCGGTCCAGCTCGGAGTCCCGGCATGGGCCCTAGGTGCGGTAGGCGTCCGCGCGGTGAGAGATGGCAGTGACCTGCACTCGGCGCGTGTCCTCGTCAATGAGGTACAGGACCCGGTATGTACCGCGCCGCGCGGAGTAGGCCGGCGCGAGCGGCGCAGAGAGCTTCTTGCCGACACGGTGTGGGTTCTCGAGCAGCACTCCGGTGATGAACTCGTAGACCGCGGCCGCAACCTTCTCGGGCAAGTTCTGTTTCAGTGCGCGGGCCGCCGACCTGGCGATGGTGAGGGTGTACGGCTGGTCGGGCGCGCTCACTCGTCGTCGGTCTTCGCGGCAGCGAGGAACTCGGCGAGCGAATCGGCGTCGAGGACGTCGTCGGCCTGAACCTCGGCCATGCCGGTGATGTGGTCGGCGAGCAACGACTCGTCGGCGAGGACGGCGATGGTCTCACGCAGGGCGTCGTAGTCGTCGGCACCGAGGAGCACGGCGACGCGATGCCCGTTGCGAGTGATCTCGAAGCGCTCATGGGTGCGCTCGGCCTCGTCGACGAGACGAGAGAGCTGCGCCCGTGCATCTGCCACCGGAAGAGTCGTCATGTACACAATTCTAGCTAGAATTCGGGATGGGTCCCAGTCCAGCGCCCTGGCTCAGCAGCCGGGCTGGTCAAT
>NZ_DATCVM010000254.1:0-84381 GCF_036566845.1 Williamsia sp. | reverse complement strand
TCAGGGTTCACGGACGCGTGCGATTGCGGAACGGTCATCGGGCCAGCCTCAGGCCGCTGAACACCCAGCGAGACGGCGCCGGAAAGAAATTGCGATAGGTGATCCGTTCGTGCCCGGGCGGTGTCAGGGCACTCGCGCCTCGCAACACGTGCTGATCGCTCATGAACTTGCCGTTGTACTCGCCGACCGCGCCGTTGGCGGGGACAAAACCCGGATAGGGGAGGTACGCGCTCGACGTCCACTCCCACACGTCGCCGATCATCGCCTCGGTGGCGATCGACGGGTGACATCGCTGTGGATCGAGTAACCCGCCACGACGACCGCCGGTGAGTGCGGCAGCGTTCTCCCACTCGAACTCCGTCGGTAGGCGAGCGCCGGCCCAACGGGCGTACGCGTCGGCCTCGTAGAACGACACGTGGACAACGGGCTCGTCGGCGACGACCGGCCGACGGCCGGACAACGTGAACGTGGTCCAGGTGCCGTCGTCATGGCTCCAGTAACCCGGCGAGTCCCATCCGGTCTGTTGGATGCGGGCCCAGCCGTCGGACAGCCAGAACTCGCTGCGACGGTAGCCGTCGTCGGCCATGAACTCGAACCATTCGCCGTTGGTGACCGGTCGGTTGGCGATCTCGTACTCCTGGAGGTAGACGGTGTGGCGAGGGCCCTCGTTGTCGTAGCTGAATCCGGGACCGTCGGCCCCGACCTCGACCAGGCCACCCGGCATCGACTGCCAGCGCAGTGCCGGAGCCGACGCCGGCGGTTCGGAGGGGAACTCGACCGGTCGCTCGACGTAGACGGGTGCGAACGGGTGGATCGAGAGCAGGTGTTTGATGTCCATCAGCAGCAGTTCCTGGTGCTGCTGTTCGTGGTTGCAGCCGAGTTCCACCAGCTCGACCGCGCAGTCATCGAGCCGGCCTTCGGTGAGGGCCTGGACCAGGGCGGCGTCGATGTACTCGCGGTAGCGGGTGATCTCCTCGACGCCGGGACGGGTGATCAGGCCACGCTCCGGCCGCGGATGCCGCGCGCCGACGGCCTCGTAATAGCTGTTGAACAGATAGCGGAACGACTCGTCGTAGACGGCGTACCCGGGCAGGTCACGAAGGATGAACTCCTCGAAGAACCAGCTGACGTGCGCGCGATGCCATCTGGCGGGGCTGGCGTCCGGCATCGACTGAGGCGTCTGGTCTTCGGGTGACAGCGCAGCGGTGAGACGATCGGTGAGCCTGCGAGTGTCGAGGAATCTGGTGGTCAGGGCGGACTGGTCAACCGAAATGCTCATGTTCGTCTCCTGGTGGTGGTCAGGGCGTAACGAGTATGGGGGCAGGGTCTGACAATTACCGTACGCCCAGATGCCGGGTGATCGGTGCAGCCTGTGAACGTTCCGCCGACTGTGTCCGGGCGTGCGGCGCAGATCCGCTCTGGCAGACTGGGCCGGTGAACTCTGGTGCCGTTATCGCGATCGTTGTTGTCGTTGCCGTGTTGCTGTTGGCCCTGGTGGTCGCGGGCCTGGTGGTGTCGCGCCGCCGTCGAATCTCGCTGCGCGACAGCACAGATCAGGTCACCGGATCAGATGGCACCCGGCAGGTCGACAAATCGGGTGGTTATCAGGCGGGTTCGGGCTTCTCGTTCACCCAGGGCGGCTCGGGAACCGCACTGGCCGAACCGCCCACTCCGGACGTGCCGAGCGAACCCGGCGACGCGATCGTGCTGGAGCCCGAGGTCATCGAGCAACCGGTTGTCGAACCCGAGCCGGTCGAACCCGAGCTCGTCGAACCCGAAGCGGCAGAGCCCGCGGTCGCCGAGCCCGAGGCAACCGAACCGGAGCCGGTTACCGAACCCGAGCTCGCAGAACCCGAGCCCGCCGCGCCCGAGGCGGCGTCCACGGAGGTCCTGGAACCGGAGGTCATCACACCGGAGGCCGAGCCGACCCCCGAGCCCGAGCCGACCCCCGAGCCAGAACCAGAGCCGCAGGTCGCAGGACCGGTCCTCGATGAGATCGCGCCGACCGCGGGACGGCTCGGACTACTCCGTGGCCGCCTGTCGCGGTCCCAGAACGCGCTGGGCAAGAGCATGCTCGGCATACTCGGTGCCGGCGACCTCGATGAGGACAGCTGGGAAGAGATCGAGGACACGCTGTTGATGGCCGACCTCGGTACGTCCGTGACGATGGCCGTGGTGGAACAGTTGCGGACCGAACTCGCGCAGGCGCCCGTCCGTTCGGCGGCCGAGGTCCGTGCGTTGCTCCGCAAGGTGCTGATCGCGCAGGTGGAGCCGAACCTGGACCGATCGATCCGGGCGCTGCCGCACGCCGGCAATCCGTCCGTCCTGCTGGTGGTCGGTGTCAACGGCACCGGCAAGACGACCACCACTGGCAAACTGGCTCGCGTGCTGGTGGCCGACGGCCGCCGGGTGCTGCTCGGTGCAGCAGACACCTTCCGCGCCGCGGCGGCCGACCAGCTGCAGATATGGGCCGAGAGGGTGGGCGCCGAGGTGGTGCGCGGTAAAGAGGGCGCCGATCCGGCCGCGGTCGCATTCGACGCGGTGACGCGCGGCATCGATGAAGGTGTCGATGTCGTGATGATCGACACCGCCGGCCGGTTGCACACCAAGACCGGACTGATGGACGAGCTCGGCAAGGTCAAACGAGTCGTCGAGAAGCGGGCAGCGGTCGACGAGGTGCTGCTGGTCCTCGACGCGACGACCGGACAGAACGGTTTGACCCAGGCGAAGGTGTTCTCCGAAGTCGTGTCGATCACGGGTGTGGTCCTGACCAAGCTGGACGGCACGGCCAAGGGTGGGATCGTCTTTCACGTCCAGCGCGAACTCGGTGTGCCGGTCAAACTCGTGGGACTGGGTGAGGGCGCCGACGATCTGGCGCCCTTCGAGCCCGAGGCGTTTGTCGACGCGCTGCTGGGCTGACCGGAGGTGGGCTGCGCTCGCACGCATTCGTGCGAGTGAGACCGAACGACACAACAAATCATCGCTCCCTGGGCAATCTGGTCAACGTCGCTCCAGCGGGTATACATAGATGAAACATGAACCCGGCTGTGGTTCACACGCATGAAACATCAGAGCACCACAAACGAAACCCTTGCCAGCCAATCTCTTTGAAGGCGCCGAGCCGTCGGCGCACTCTAGGAGGTTTCTTACAGTGGTATCGGCATTGCCAACCGAATCATTCGGGGTATCAGATCCAGGTGATACCGCGTGGATTCTTGTCAGCGCGGCCCTGGTGCTCTTCATGACCCCCGGCCTGGCCTTCTTCTACGGTGGCCTCTCGCGCTCAAAAGCTGTTCTCAACATGATGATGATGTCGTTCGCCGCTCTGGGTGTCGTCAGCATCATCTACGTGCTGTGGGGCTTCTCGATGTCCTTCGGAAACGGGATAACCGGCGATGACGATATCGCTGGAATCTTCTCGAATCCCTTTGCCCTCTTCGGCTCCAGCCAGCTCTCGGATACCTTGACGGAAGTGGTCGACGGCGAAGAGCTCGAGTTGGTGGTGACGGGTGGTCTGACGATCCCGTCGTACGTCTTCATGGCCTTCCAGCTGACCTTTGCGGTGATCACCGTGGCGCTGATCTCCGGTGCGGTGGCCGAGCGCGTCAAGTTCTCGACCTGGCTCGTCTTCAGCGGGATCTGGGTCACCATCGTGTACTTCCCTCTCGCCCACATGGTCTGGGGCGGCGGCCTGCTCTCGGGTTCGGAAGACAGCATCGCGTCGTGGATATTCGGTAGTGAGGACGGCGCGGCCAAGGTTGCCCCGATCGACTTCGCCGGTGGCACCGTGGTTCACATCAACGCCGGTATGGCCGGTCTGGTCCTCGCCCTCATCGTGGGCAAGCGTCTCGGCTTCGGCAGAACCGCGTACCGGCCGCACAACGTTCCGTACGTGATGCTCGGCGCAGCGATCCTCTGGTTCGGCTGGTTCGGATTCAACGCCGGTTCGGCTCTGGCAGCCAACGTAAGTGCCGGTCTGGTGTGGATCAACACCGCGGCCGCCACCGCAGCAGGTCTGATCGGCTGGCTGGCCGTGGAAAAGATCCGGGACAAATCGGCCACCGGTGTCGGCGCAGCTTCTGGCATCGTCGCAGGCCTGGTCGCGATTACGCCCGCTTGTGGTTCGCTGACCCCGGTCGGTTCGCTGATCCTCGGCGTCATCGCTGGTGTGCTCGCTGCACTCGCCGTCGGTTTGAAGACAAAGCTCGGTTACGACGATTCGCTCGACGTCGTCGGTGTTCACCTTGTTGCCGGCCTGTGGGGCACCATCGCCATCGGCTTGCTCGCCTCCGAGACCGGCCTCTTCTACGGTGGCGGTGGCAAGCAGCTCGTCATCCAGATTGTCATCGCACTGGTCGCACTCGCATTCACCGCTGTCCTGACCACGATCATCGCGCTCGCCCTCAAGCCGCTCGGCTGGCGGATCAGTGCAGAGGATGAGGACACTGGTATTGATGAGACGGATCACCGCGAAAGCGCGTACGACTTCGCATAAGTCCTGGAAACTCAATACTCGCCACGTGATCCTCATGGAGGGATACAAGAAATGAAGCTCATTACCGCGATCGTGAAGCCTTTCACGCTCGAAGATGTCAAGGCGGGCCTGGAGCAAGCAGGTGTTGTCGGAATGACCGTCAGCGAGGTCCAAGGTTACGGACGCCAGAAGGGCCACACCGAGGTCTACCGCGGTGCGGAGTACTCGGTCGACTTCGTGCCCAAGGTTCGGGTTGAGGTTGTCGTCGACGACGCCGCGGTGGACAAGGTCGTCGATGTGATCGTAGAAGCCGCGCGCACCGGCAAGATCGGTGATGGCAAGGTCTGGGTGTCCCCGGTGGAAGCCGTTGTCAGGGTGCGTACCGGAGAACGCGGCAGCGAAGCCCTGTAAGACAATGCCATTTCATAATGGCGGTCGCGGTCCTGCTTCCGAGGAACCCTCGGATGCAGGGCCGCAGTCGTCTCACCCGACTCCTGCTGCGGCGACGGACCTCGTCACCGCCCGCAAGCAGCTGTTCACCCGCTCCGAAGGAACCAAGCGCATCGATGCGCCCGGCCTGCGGCGAGTGCTCGTCGACCTGCACGACTTCTGGCTCACCACCAAGGCTGCCGAGATCGGTATCAAACCAGGCAGCGGCTTTGCGATCGTCGCGGTGGGCGGACTCGGACGCCAGGAGTTGTTGCCCCATTCGGACCTCGACCTGATCCTTCTCCACGACGAGATGGACCCTGCGGTCGTCGCCGAGGTCGCCGACCAGATCTGGTATCCGCTGTGGGACGCGCACATCAAACTCGACCACAGCGTGCGCACGGTGTCGCAGGCCTTGCAGGTCGCCGCGTCCGACATGACCGCGGCCCTGGGTCTTCTCGAGGCGCGGCACATCGCCGGCGACGAAGATCTCTCGCGGCTCCTGATCGGCGGCATACGCCGCCAGTGGCGCACCGATATCCGGTCTCGCTTTCCGGGTCTGGTCGATCAGGCCCGCGACCGTTGGCGTCGCAGCGGAGACATCGCCCACCGGGCCGAACCCGACCTCAAATACGGTCGCGGCGGCCTTCGGGATGTCCACATGCTCGACGCTCTGGCCATTGCGCAGCTGACCGATGGCATGGCTGCGCTCAGGCCGGATTCGCCCGGTGGTGGGCTGCGGCAGGCGTACACCCGGTTGCTGGACGTTCGTACCGAACTGCACCGAATCACCGGTCGGCCCAGGGAACAACTGCGGGCCCAGGATGCCGACGAGATCGGTGCCGCACTCCGGATCGGTGATCGTTTCGAATTGGCACGCACGATCAGCGACAGTGCCCGCACCATCAGCTATGCCGTCGACGTGGGTTTGCGGACCTCGTCGAACTCGTTGCCGCGCAAGGGTTTGTCGAAGTTGCGGCGTTCGCCGATTCGCCGCCCGCTCGACGAGGGTGTTGTCGAACACCAGGGTGAGGTCGCCCTCGCCCGAAATGCCTTCCCCAGCAAGGACCCTGGACTCATCCTCCGGGTCGCGGCCGCGTCGGCGCGCACCGGTCTTCCGATGGCTGCGTCGACACTGGCCAGGCTGGCCGATTTCGCGCCGGAACTCCGTGAACCGTGGCCGGCCGATGCGCTCAGCGATCTTCTGGTGCTCCTCGGTTCCGGCGAGCACATGATCGGGCCGATCGAGGCGTTGGACCGGACAGGCCTGTGGGGCCGGCTCATCCCGGAATGGGGTGCGGTGCGGGATCTTCCGCCCCGAGATGCCATGCACACCTGGACCGTCGACCGGCATCTGGTCGAGACGGCCGCCAACGCGAGCGCGCTGACGACGCGGGTGTCACGACCCGACCTGTTGGTACTCGGCGCGCTGATACACGATCTGGGCAAGGGCCGCGGAGCCGATCACAGTGTGGTCGGTGCCGAACTGGCCAACCAGATCGGTAATCGGTTCGGCCTGTGGCCCGAAGACGTTGCGACGCTGTCGATGATGGTGCGCTACCACCTGTTGCTACCCGAGATGGCAACTCGCCGCGACCTCGACGATCCGGCAACGGTGCAGAGTGTCGTCGACACACTCGGCGGCTCGAGGGTTCTGCTCGAGCTCCTCTCGGCGCTGGCCGAGGCGGATTCACTGGCCACCGGTCCCGGCGTCTGGGGTGACTGGAAGGCCTCGCTGATCGGTGAACTCGTCAGGCGGTGCCTGCGGTTGATGGACGGAGAGGAACTCTCCACCCCCGACCCGTTGACCCCGGAACTGATCGCGCTGGCCGAGGCCGGTGGCATCAGCGTCGACCTGGTGAACACGGACAACCCGCACACCTTCGCGGTGACCATGATCGCGCCTGAGCAACCGGGGTTGTTGTCCCGGATGGCAGGGGTGCTGTCGTTGCGGGGGCTGCGGCTGCTCGGCGCGGTGGTGCAAACCCATGCCGGTAGTGCGGTCAACACCTTCCTCGTGTCACCCATCTTCGGTGACCCCGGCGAGGTGGGGCTGCTGCGCCAGCAGCTGATCCAGGCGGTCGAAGGCGGGATCGATGTGATCGCACGGCTCGACGCCAAGGAACGCGATTCCGCTCCGACCGCGCCACCGGACGGCAACGTGTCTCCGGCAGTGCCCGCCCTGTTCGCGCAGGCACCGCCGAAGGTCATCTGGTTCGACGGCTACGACGACAACAGCGTCATCCTCGAACTCCGTGCCGGCGATCGGGTGGGCCTGCTCGCCCGGGTCAGTGCGGTGCTCGAAGACCACGGCGCCAACATCACGTGGGCCAAGGTCGCCACGCTGGGCGGATCGGTGGTCGACTCGTTCTGCATCCGGTTGCCCGGGGACGGCTCGCAGACCCGTGACCAGCTCGAAGAGGCGATTCTGGCGGTCGTGCCACCACCTGCGCCACCCCGAGAGCATGACGACAAACCCGGTAAATCCGGTGTCCCGATAGGCTAGGGGAATGTTCGACTCCCTCTCAGGCCGGTTGGCCGGTGTCCTGACCGATCTGCGCGGCAAGGGCAAGCTGTCCGATGCCGATATCGATCGCACCTGTCGCGAGATCCGTCTCGCGCTCCTCGAAGCGGACGTGGCGCTGCCCGTGGTCCGTGGTTTCATCGGCCGGATCAAAGAACGCGCCAAGGGTGCCGAGGTGTCCGCGGCGCTGAATCCGGCGCAGCAAGTGGTCAAGATCGTCAACGAGGAACTCGTCGGCATCCTCGGCGGTGAGACCCGGCGGATCCAGTTCGCGAAGACCCCGCCCACCGTCATCATGCTCGCGGGCCTGCAGGGTGCCGGTAAGACGACACTCGCCGGCAAGCTGGCGGCCTGGCTGAAGAAGCAGGGCCACACGCCCATGCTCGTGGCCTGTGATCTCCAGCGTCCCGGTGCGGTCAGTCAGCTGCAGATCGTCGGTGAACGTGCCGGTGTCCCGGTCTACGCACCTCATCCGGGGCAGAGCATCGGTGGCTCCGGCGAGCTCGGTGTCTCCGGACATGATGGCGCCGAGAGCCTCGCCGAACCGATCGAGGTCGCGAAAGGTGGTGTCGCCGAAGCCACGTCGAAGCTCCACGATGTGGTGATCGTCGATACCGCCGGCCGGCTCGGTATCGACGAAGAGCTGATGCGGCAGGCCCGGGGGATCCGCGACGCGGTGAATCCGGACGAAGTGCTGTTCGTTCTCGACGCCATGATCGGTCAGGACGCGGTGGCGACCGCTGAGGCGTTTGCGGCCGGCGTCGATTTCACCGGTGTGGTGCTCACCAAACTCGACGGTGATGCCCGCGGCGGCGCGGCGTTGTCGGTGCGCGAGATGACCGGCCGTCCGATCATGTTCGCGTCGTCGGGCGAGAAGCTCGAAGACTTCGACGTCTTCCATCCGGACCGGATGTCGAGCCGGATCCTCGGCATGGGCGATGTGCTCAGCCTCATCGAGCAGGCCGAGCAGCACTGGGATGTGCAACAGGCCGAAGATGCGGCCAGCAAGATCAGCCAGGGTGAGCTGACGCTCGAGGATTTCCTCGAGCAGATGCTGATGATCCGCAAGATGGGCCCGATCGGTAACCTGCTGGGCATGCTGCCGGGTGCGGGCCAGATGAAAGATGCGCTCTCTCAGGTCGACGACAAACAGCTCGACAAGGTGCAGGCCATCATCCGCGGTATGACACCCGCCGAACGCGAGAACCCGAAGATCATCAACGGATCTCGCCGGGCCCGTATCGCCAACGGTTCGGGTGTCGCTGTCAGCGACGTCAACCAGCTCGTCGACCGATTCTTCGATGCACGCAAGATGATGTCGCAGATGGCGGGCCGGATGGGCATGCCGGGCGGCAACCGCAAGGTGAATCGCAAAAAGGGCGGCAAGAAAGGCAAGAAGGGCGGTCGTGGACCGACTCCACCGAAGGTGCGTGGCGGTTTCCCCGGCGGAATGCCCGGAGGCATGCCGGCCGGTTTCCCGGATCTGTCTAACATGCCTGCCGGCCTCGACCAGATTCCCCCGGGACTCGAGGGCATCGACGTGAGCCAGTTCCAACGGCCCAAGAAGAAGTAGCCGGGGCAGAAGTAGTCGGGGCAAAGGTAGTGGGAGGGTCGGTTGTGGTGACGGCGGCGAAGTTGCACTTTCGCGGTTTTGCGGTCGGCACCGGGGAGCCGATCGAGTTCTGGGCCGCCGACGGGATGATCTCTCACGACCCGGTGCCGGAGGCGGTCACCGTCACCGAGGGCGGGTGGATCATGCCGGGACTCGTGGACGCCCACAATCACGTCGGCATCGCACCGGGACTCGGTGTGACCATCGAGCAGGCCCGGGCTTTCGCCTACGCCGACGTCCGGGCCGGTGCGACACTCATCCGTGAAGTCGGGTCACCGTTGGACACACATCCGCTTGACGCCGATACCAGATGTCCGCAGTTCATCCGGGCGGGCAAACACATCGCCCGCCCCAAGCGATACCTCCGCGACTACGGCGTCGACCTCGACGACGTCGCGGATCTGCCTGCCGAAGTGGCGAGACAAGCCGGCGCCGGGGACGGCTGGGTCAAACTCGTGGGCGACTGGATCGACCGCGACACCGGCGATCTGGCGCCGCTGTGGCCTGAGGACGTGTTGCGCGAAGCCATCTCCGTCGCGCACGAACGTGGCGCCAAGGTGACCGCGCATGTGTTCGGTACCGAGGCGCTATACGGATTGATCGGCGCCGGCATCGACTGCATCGAACACGGCACCGGTCTCAACGACGAACTCATCGCGGTGATGGCGCAGCAGCGAATCGGTTTGGTACCCACCATGATCCAGGTGGAGAACTTCCCGTCGATCGCCGATGGGGCCGATCGGTTCCCGGCGTACCAGCGCCACATGCGCAAGCTCTACGCGGACGCCCCGGACACGTTTGCGAACGCCGTTGCGGCCGGAGTGGACATCTACGCCGGGACCGACGCCGGCGGTTTCGTGGAACATGGGCGCATCGTCGACGAGGTCGTGGCGCTGGCGGACATCGGGTTGGGGGCACGCGCCGCGATCGACGCTGCATGCGGTTCCGCGCGACGTTGGCTCGGCGTCGGCGAACTCGATGACGGCGATCGTGCGGATGTCCTTGTGCTGCCGCGTGATCCGATCGAGGACCTGACTGCCTTGCGGGCGCCGGAGACCATTGTCTGCGGCGGGAACATCATCTGAGCGGTCAGCTGCGGGCTCGTACGTGCACGCGTTCGCCCTGTGCGCCGAAGAGGTTGAGAACCTCGGCGGGCTCCGGCCCGATGGCACCGATCCAGTGGGGTATGTGGGTGTCGAACTCGACCACCTCGCCCGGCAACAACTCGAGATCCTGTTCTCCGAGGATCAGCCGGACCCGGCCCGACAGGACGTACAACCATTCATAACCCTCATGGGTCTTGAGTTCGGGGTCCTGGACGTCTCGCGGCGGCATGATCTGCTTGAACGCCTGGACACCTCCAGCGCGCCGCGACAGCGGGATGAAGGTACGGCCGTGGCGGCTGATCGGCCGCAGGTGGATCCGTGGATCACCCGTCGGTGGTGCGCCGACGAGTTCGTCGAGGGGGATCGAGTACGCCTTGGCCAGCGGCAGCAGTAGCTCCAGGGTGGGTTTGCGGCCGCCGGATTCCAGTCGGGACAGCGTGCTCTCGGAGATACCGGTGGTCGCCGACAGGTCGGACAAGGTGATCGCGCGGTCACGGCGCAGTGCACGTAGTCGCGGTCCGACCGCGGTCAGGGCCTGATTCAGCTCGGTATCCATGGATCCGAGTGTGGCCAGAAATTGCCGAGATGGCAAGCATCCTTGCCATGCAAGACCGACGGGGCGCAAGGTGGGGACCATGACTGATGACATGAAGAACGAATACGACGTGGTGGTGATCGGCGGCGGCGCCGCGGGTCTGAGCGGAGGGTTGATGCTGGGCAGATCCCGGCGATCGGTTCTCGTCATCGACGCCGGGGCTCCGCGGAACGCGCCGGCCGCAGGTGTGCACGGCTTCCTCACCCGGGAAGGGATACCGCCGGCCGAGCTCCTGGAACTCGGTCGCGACGAGGTCCGCCGTTACGGGGTCGATCTGGTGGACGCGGAGGTCGTCTCGGTCTCGGGCACCGTCGACACCGGATTCGTCGTGGCCCTCGCGGACGGGCGGACGGTCGGTGCGCGTCGTCTGCTTCTGACGACGGGATTGATCGACGAGCTGCCCGACATCCCGGGCCTGCGTGAGCGCTGGGGCAAAGACCTGCTGCACTGCCCGTACTGCCACGGCTGGGAGGTGCGTGACCAGGCGATCGGTGTTCTGGCGAGAAATGCCTGGGCCGTGCATCAGGCACAGATGTTCCGCCAGTTGAGTGCGGATGTGACGCTCTTCCTCAACGACGCGATGACCCCGTCCGACGAGGATGCCGCTGCGTTGGCGGCACGCGGGATCCGCGTCGTGGAAGGCGCGGTGGCGGCAGTGGAGTCGTCCGACGACAAGTTGACCGGCGTCCGGCTCGCGGACGGCACGTTCGTGGAGCGCGAGGCGGTGACCGTGATGCCACGGTTTGTCGCACGAGCAGGATTCGTCGCCGATCTCGGACTCGAATCGCAGGAGCATCCGATGGGCGTGGGGGAGCACATTCCCGCCGACGAGAACGGGGTGACGTCGGTGCCGGGGGTGTGGGTGGCCGGGAACGTGACCAATCTGATGGCGCAGGTCTCCGGTGCAGCGTCCGCCGGTGCGCTGGCAGGAGCCCAGATCAACGCAGATCTCATCAACGAAGAGATTCAGACGGCCGTCGGAGCCGCCGCGACCGTCTGAAGGCAGCGTCGAGCGTGCCTACCGTCCGTCGAGCGGGCCCACAACACCGTCGAGCGTGCCGAAGATGTCGACTGTTGGTCAGTTCGGCACGTTCGGCGGCAACAGGGGCACGTTCGGCGGCAACAGGGGCACGTTCGGCGGAAACAGGGGCACGTTCGGCGGCGGAATCGGCGGGCGCGAAGTGCCGCGATTTCAGTTCGGGGCACCGGCTCTGGCAGAATGGGCCGCTGGTTCGCCGGACCCGGCTCAACACCGACCGGCGGTCACACCACATGAACAGCAAAACCGGGCGTTTCAATTCCGAAGCGTCGCCGAATTGCACTGTGACCACAGAAGGAAGTAACACGTGTCTGTCAAGATCAAGCTCACCCGCCTCGGCAAGATCCGCAATCCCCAGTACCGCATCGTCGTCGCCGACTCGCGTACCCGCCGCAATGGCCGGGCCATCGAGACCATCGGGCGGTACCACCCCAAGGAAGAGCCTTCGCTGATCGAGATCGACACCGAGCGCGCGCAGTACTGGCTGGGAGTCGGCGCACAGCCGACCGAGCCTGTCGCGGCACTCCTGAAGATCACCGGTGACTGGCAGAAGCACAAGGGCCTGCCGGGCGCCGAGGGCACCCTGCGCGTTGCCGAGCCGAAGCCGTCCAAGCTTGACCTGTTCAACGCTGCGCTCGCTGCGGCCGACAACGCACCGGCCGCCGAGGCGACCACCCCGAAGAAGAAGGCCGCCAAGAAGGCCGACGCGCCTGCTGACGAGGCCCCCGCTGAGGCCGCTGCTCCCGAGGCCACCGACAAGTGAGTGTCGTTGTCGCTGACGCAGTCGAACATCTCGTTCGCGGCATCGTTGCCAACCCGGATGACGTGCGCGTTGAGCTCGTCACCGGTCGGCGCGGACGGTTTGTCGAAGTCCACGTGAACCCGGAAGACCTGGGTAAGGTCATCGGCCGCAACGGCCGCACGGCCACCGCGTTGCGCACTCTTGTCACCGGTATCGGTGGCCGGGGTGTGCGTGTCGACATCGTCGACACCGATCGCTGATCGGGACGCACCGATGGATCTGGTTGTCGGTCGCGTAGCCAAGACGCACGGTGTGCGCGGTGAATTGGTGGTCGACGTCCGGACCGATGAACCCGGTGAACGTTTTGCTGTCGGTCGTGTCCTTCGTGGGCGCAAATCGACCGGCAAGAACACGTTTGTCGAGAACAACTACACGGTGAGCGCCGCCCGGAATCATTCCGGGCGGCTGTTGTTGACGGTGGCCGAGGTCAATGACCGCGATACGGCGACCGAGATGCGTGGCACCCTCTTCCTGATCGACTCGGCCGAGGTCTCGTCCGGCGACGACCCCGACGAGTTCTACGACCATGAGCTCCAGGGGGCCGTTGTCCGGACCGTGTCCGGCGTGGAGGTCGGTGTACTCGCCGACGTCGTCCACATGCCCGGCGGCGATCTGCTGTCGGTGAAGACGGCAGACGGCCGCGACATCCTCATTCCTTTCGTGACGGAAATCGTCCCCACGGTGGGCCGCGACGTCATCGAGATCGACCCTCCCGACGGCCTGCTGGATCCGGAGTGATCGAGGTGTCCCGGTGACGGGTACGGCGGAGCCGGCCATTCGGATCGGCGTTGTCTCCATCTTTCCCGAGTATCTCGAACCGATGCGAATGGCATTGCTGGGCAAGGCCATTGATCGGGGAATCCTCGCGGTCGACACCTATAACCTGCGCGACTGGACCCACGATGTGCATCGTGCCGTCGACGATTCGCCCTACGGCGGCGGACCAGGGATGGTCATGAAGCCGACGGTGTGGGGTCCATGCCTGGACGAGGTTTGTCCGGACGACGCGCTCCTCGTGGTGCCGACACCCGCCGGCGTGCCGTTCACCCAGGCCACCGCGCAGGCCTGGACCTCCGAACGTCACATCGTCTTCGCCTGCGGCCGCTACGAGGGTATCGACCAGCGGGTCATCGACGATGCAGCCAAACGCGTTAGGGTCCAAGAGGTTTCGATCGGTGACTTTGTGCTCATCGGTGGCGAGGTCGCCGTGATGGCAATGGTGGAGGCCACTGTCAGGCTGATCGACGGAGTCCTGGGTAACGCGAACTCCCATCAGCAGGACTCGTTCTCGGACGGCCTGCTCGAGGGTCCGAGCTACACTCGGCCACCTTCGTGGCGAGGGCTCGACGTTCCACCGGTGCTTCTCGGTGGTGACCACGCGAAACAGGAACGCTGGCGCCGCGAGCAGTCCATCGAACGCACCCGCGCGCGCCGACCCGACCTCTTGCCGCCGGATCTGCTGCCACCCGACCCGACGGAGTCCGGCGCGGGTTAGGATCGGCACACCATTGGGGGGTGGCGATGAGTGCCGAATCGGGCAGGGCAGTTGTGAGCAGGCGGGCATGGGATTCCGTGCTGGACGAAGTTGACGAACAGCGTGTGCAACTTCGTGAGGTCGAAGAACAACTGCGCACGATGACCGTCGAGGTGACCTCGACCGATCGCCTCGTCACGGTGGTCACGAACGCTCGTGGCGTCCTGGTCGACCTGCATCTGGAATCGCTGGCACTGCGCCGCTACCGCGCCGACCAATTGTCGGCGCTGATCCTCGAACTCGTGACCAGGGCCGACAACGAGCTCTCCGGGCAACGGAACCAATTGATCGGGCACATCGTCGAAAACCCGGGACCGCAGTACCGCGATCTGGATGAGGTCGCCGTTCGGGGAGGGGCGTGATGGACGACGTCATCGGTGGCGATCTGTTCGTCGAGGATGCAGCGCTGGCCGCTGCGGCATGTCGCCTCGCCCCGGTTGCCGGGGAGATCGATGCGGCGCTCGCCGAGGTGGACGCGATCATCGCCGATCTTCGGCACGACTGCTCAGGCCATCACACCGGGGCCGACTTCAATGCGGCGCAGGCTGCGGTCGCCCGGCTGACCGCGGCGGAGTTGGACGTGGTTCGCAGTTCCGTGGTCGCCTTCACCGACAACCTCGCCCGCGTCGCCAACGAGTTGAGTGATGTCGATACCGCTGCCGCCGCCGGCCTGCGGATGCGGCCATGTTGAGCGAGCCGGTTGCTGCGCTCCTGGAAAAGGTCTGGCCGGCAACAGATTCCGAACGAGTCCAACTTGCGGGCGAGCGGTTCGCGGCACTGTCACAGCGCCTGGCGGACCTACAGGTCGTTCTCGCCGACACGGCCCGTCACATCGCCGCCACCGGTGACGGTCTCACGGCGCAGGCGATGGCCGATCTGGCGCGACGCATCGGCGAGACCGATCTGGCCGCAGCACGGTCCCGGTTGGAACGTCAGGGACACGCCACGCGCGCATACGGTGAAGCGGTTGCAGAAACGCAGCATCGGCTCACAGTGGTGGCGGCCATGGCCGACCGGGACATCTTGGCAGGTCAGGTTGTCGCGGCCGCGACGGGCGAGACCACCATGCTGTCCGGGGCACACGACGCGGCGGCGCGGGTGATGACGGCTGCTGTCACACAACTCGACTGGCAGACCCGCGACATCACCGACGACCTGCGATCGCCGGACGACCTGCATTCGCGCGACGACCCCGAGTCCGGTCACGCGCAGTCCGGCAGCGGGGGAGCGCCGATGATGGCGCCGATGGCCGGCGCCACGGCCGGAACGTTGGCCGGGGCGATGGTGCACGCGCGCGGGGCTGATGACCGGGCAGGCCTCGACATCGCCGACGCAGATCTGGCGATGCTGCGCTCCCGTGCGGCGCACCTTGCCGCGATGCAGCCGCCGGAGGTGGCGCCATGGATCCGGCTGGCGGTCGGATTGGGGGCATCGGGCGATGGCCGCCACGTTGTGGTGGTCGGAACCAGCGAACTGGGCGGATACCTGCGACCGGGTACGGCGCTGGAACCGCACGAGATGGCTGTGGGCGACGGTCGGGCGCCCGAACTCGCGATCATGGGGTACTTCGCCGAACGCGACATCGAGCCGTTGGCGGTCTGCGCCGCAACCCCGCCCCCTCCGGAAGTCGCGGCCGCGATCGCCGAGAACGGAATCCAGAACCTCGGGGTGGGCGACAGCCACGGCGACGAGCAGGATTCCGGGCAGTGACGGCGCACCGGATCGACGCACTCGGCTCAGGCGTCGCGGCTCTGGTGGCGCGCATCGACACCGGGCAGGTGAGCCGGGCAGGGTTGATGCTGACCGTCACCGCGCTCGACGCCGCGACGGTTCCGACCGACGGCGTGATCACCGCAGTCCTCACCGATTGGCGGGCGTACCGCCCGATCAGTGCAACCCACCGATTGTCGATCGGATCGCTGCGGGCCCGACTCGACGGCCTGGCGTTCTCTGCCGTCCACGCGGGCCGGACAGCGGAGTACCGGGCGGAGTTCGGCCGGGCTCGCGCCGTCGCGGCACTCGAGTTCGGAATCGCCGGCGAGGGACGGAATGGTTTGCGGGAACTCGTCTGCGAGGCCTGCGCCGCGACCGGTTCGACCGTTTTGGTCGCAAATGTACTTCGTGATCACATCGGGGGTTAATCTTTCCGAATGGGCCACTGGTTCCAGGAGAACATCGTCGACAACGGGCGACTGCCCCTGTTTGTCGCGTACATCGGTTTCATCCTCGGCTTTCTCGGTATCCGGATCAGTGTTCGGCTGATCCGCGCCGAGGTCAGCTGGTGGTTCAGCAATGTCACCCCAGGTGGGATGCACATCCATCACGTGGTGTTCGGAACAGTCCTGACGATGATCTCAGGTCTTGGCCTCATCGCGATGTCCATCAACGGTTCCCAGGTGGTGCTCTCGATCTTTGCCGGTCTCTTCGGCATCGGGGCCGCACTGGTACTCGACGAGTTCGCGCTGATCTTCTATCTGAGAGATGTGTACTGGGCCGAGGAGGGCCGGGCATCCATCGACGCGATCTTCGTGGCGTTGGCGGTCATGGGCCTGTTGCTGATGGGGTTTCGTCCGTTCGAGATCGACGACGGCGACACCGGGGACTGGGTGGGGTTGGTGGCGTTGTCCATCTCCCTGTTGATCGTCGCGTTGCTCACCGGGATCGTGCTTGCCAAGGGCAAGATCTGGACCGGTCTGATCGGGCTGTTCATCTTCCCGCTGCTGATCGTGGGATCGATCCGGCTGGCCCGCCCGACCTCGCCGTGGGCGCGGTGGCGCTACACCAAACGCGAGAAGAAGATGGCCGCGGCGGTCAAGCGGGAACGCCGCGTCCGGCGCCCGCTGATCCGGGCGAAGATCTACCTCCAGGACCTGATGGCCGGTAAGCCGGATGTCGGACACGCCAAGGCCGAGGCCGAAGTGGAACTCGATGCCAAGGTCCATGCCGCGCCGGCGCCGGGGGAGTCTGCCGAGCTAGTGCTGGCCGAGGCGATTTCTCACGGGCGGGGTCCTTCTGGCACAATTGACCAGTTGCCGATCGACGGTCAGACGCCGGGTTCTCCCATGTCGCCTGATCTGTCGCGGAGACCAAACGAAACAGAGCACGAACCAGTCGAGCCGAAAGGCCGCTAGGTTCCTCTGCTCACGCCAACAGAATTGGAACCGACAGTATGAACACTCTGGATTTCTTGGACAACAAGTCCCTGCGCGACGACATCCCCGACTTTCGTCCGGGTGACACCCTCAACGTTCACGTCAAGGTGATCGAGGGCTCGAAAGAACGCGTCCAGGTCTTCAAGGGTGTTGTCATTCGTCGTCAGGGTGGTGGCGTCCGCGAAACCTTCACGGTTCGCAAGGTGTCGTTCGGTGTCGGCGTGGAGCGCACCTTCCCGGTTCACAGCCCGAACTTGGCCAAGGTCGAGATCGTGACCCGCGGTGACGTCCGTCGCGCGAAGCTGTACTACCTGCGCGACCTGCGCGGCAAGGCAGCAAAGATCAAAGAAAAGCGCTGACGCACTAGGCTTGCGGAGTGGTCGACACCCCCCGCACTCCTGACGGTTCGAATCCGTACGGACACGATCCCGACAGCGATTCTCCGTCCGAGCCGGAAGACTCTCAGCGGCCCTGGCGCAGCCTCGACGATGGTGATGGCAAGAAGCCCAAGAAAAAGGGCTCATTGCTCCGCGAGACGGCCATCATCATCGTCTGTGTGCTGCTGCTGACCTGGGTCCTGCAGACATTCATCGGACGGCAGTACGTGATTCCCTCGGAATCGATGCAACCGACACTGTCGGGGTGCACCGGGTGCACCAACGATCGCATCGTGATCGACAAGCTCTCCTACCGTTTCGGTGACCCCGAGCCCGGCGATGTTGTCGTATTCAAGGCCCCGACCTCGTCGTGGGATCTGGGATGGCAATCACCGCGGTCCTCGAACACCGTGGTCCGTGGCGCGCAGAATGCGCTGTCATGGTTCGGTTTTGCGCCGCCCGATGAGAACAACCTCGTCAAACGCGTGATCGCCGTCGGCGGTCAGCGCGTCGAATGCCACAACGCCGATGGAACCGGCGTCAAGGTGGACGGCAAGGTCTTGGTCGAGCCTTACATCGACGTGGCGCTACAGGAGAAGAACGCGGCGCTGCGGCCCGGCGAGCTCCTCGACAACAACGGTGAACTCAACCCCTGCTATGGCCCCGACTTCGGTCCGCTCGACGTGCCCGAGGGGCAGGTCTGGGTGATGGGTGACAACCGGGGCAACTCAGCCGATTCCCGCTACCACATCGATGACGAGCTGCACGGAATGGTGCCCGTCGACGACATTCGCGGGAAGGTCCGCTTCATCATCTATCCGTTCTCTCGCTTCGGCGGCGTGGATTCCGTCAACCCTCAGAAGTAACGATGCCGGTGGCAACCACCAAGTGGCCACCCCGGGTGGCGATACGACGAGCAGCCGGACTCCGGACCTTTGAGGCCGCACTCAATCGCAGCGGTCTCGGTCCGGTGGCCGGTGTCGACGAGGCCGGTCGAGGTGCTTGTGCCGGTCCATTGGTTGTGGCGGCCTGCGTCCTCAAGCCGACACAACTGGTTTCGCTCGCGGGACTTGATGATTCGAAGAAGTTGAGCGAATCGGTCCGCGAGAGGTTGTACAAGTCGGTCACCCGTCATGCGCTCGCGTGGACCGCGGTGATCATCGACGCCGACGAGATCGACCGGATCGGCATTCATGTGGCGAACATCGAGGGCATGCGCCGTGCGGTGGCAGGTCTGACCGTGACACCCGGATACGTGTTGTCGGATGGTTTTCTCGTGCCCGGTCTCACCGCTCCGTCCCTGCCGGTGATCGGCGGTGACGGGGCAGCGGCCTGCATCGCGGCGGCAAGCATCGTCGCCAAGGTCACCAGAGACCGGATCATGGTCGACATGGATCGTGCGGTGCCCGGATACGGATTTGCCCTCCACAAGGGCTACAGCACGCAGATGCACATGCAGTGTCTCGACGCCCATGGCCCGTCTGAGCAGCATCGTATGTCCTATCGCAATGTGCGGATGCGTGTGCGTGTGCCTTGATGGCCGTCGTCTGATACCTCCGAGTTCGTGGGGTGGACAGACACCTGCCCCGGGCGCGATACGCTTGCAGGATGAGCGCCGAGGATCTCGAGAAGTATGAAACCGAGATGGAACTGTCCCTGTACCGCGAATACAAGGACATCGTCGGTCAATTCACCTACGTGGTTGAGACCGAGCGGCGGTTCTATCTCGCCAACGCGGTGGACATGGTGCCCCGAAATGCCGACGGCGAGGTCTATTTCGAAGTCCGCATGAGCGATGCCTGGGTGTGGGACATGTACCGTCCGGCCCGCTTCGTGAAGCAGGTCCGGGTGATCACCTTCAAAGACGTCAACATCGAAGAACTCGAGAAGCAGGATCTGCGGCTCCCCGAAGACGGCGTGCTGGGCGACTAATCGTCCGGATCAGCAGATCGCTTGATCAGCAGGCTCAACGCCGCCAGCCCTGCGGCGGTCGCGGAGATCGCCCACAGGACCACGGTCAACGCTCCCAGGAACGAACGGGCCGCGGCGTCGCGGGCAGCCAGCTGAAGTAGCGGCTTCGCCTGCTCTCCGATGCTCGACCTGATGTCCGTGGGGGTTGCGTCGCTCTGGGCCTCGGGTGCCGATTCGGTGTCGCACCCCGGTGGGGTCGTCTCGGGATGCGACGACGTCAGCTGCAGGTGTGCGCACCGGGAGAACTCATCGACCACCATTGGCTGCCATGCGGGGTTGATGGCAGTCGACTCCAATCCCCGTGTCAACGAGTTGCTGGACTCCTCCACCGCGTGATCCGCCTGTGCTGCAACTTGATTGAAGAAGAAAATGCTGATCACGGCCAAGCCGATGGAGCAGCCGATCTGCTGGATGGTCGGGATCGACCCGGACGCCGAACCCACGTTGGTCGGTGTTGTGCCACCGAGAATTGTCGCTTGCAGGGGCGCGATGAATACCCCGGTGCCGAGTCCGCCCACTATGAGGGGCAGCAGCAGTGAGGCGATGTCGAGCGAGTGACCCGAGGGTTCGATGAGGGTCGCGGTCCATCCGAGACTCACAGTGAATGCCAGCATCCCGACGGCGAGTGTGCGGGGCCCGAGACAGCGGATCAACAAGGGCGAGACGAGCGATCCGATGGCGGCGCCCACGGCGAAGGGAAAGGTGAGCGCACCGGTTCGCAGAGCCGAGTACCCCAGACCGAACTGGGCGGCGATGGATACGGTGAAGAAGAATGCGGCGAACACGCTGAAGAACAACAGGGACAGCACGGAACCGACCGAGAAGTTCCTGTTCGTGAACAGGTCTGGCCGCAACAGTGGGCTTCCGCCACTGGATTGCAGACGCCGTTCGTACCAGACGAACGCGGTGAGCAAGAGCGCCGCGGCGACAAGCATCGCGAGAATCCAACCGGGCCAATCCTTCTCCCTGCCCACCGCCAGCGGATATATCAGCGTGAACAAGCCCGCGGTGGACAGGGCCATTCCGATCAGATCGAGTGGCTGGCGCGCATCCGCCGAGATATCCGGTAGGTGACGGTAGGCCAATACACAGGCCAGCAGTCCCAATGGCAGGTTCACCAGAAAAATGGTCCGCCAACCGAGCCCGGCAATGTCTGATGCGATGAGCCCGCCACCGAGCATCGGTCCCAGCATCGCCGCGACACCTGCTGTCGCACCGTACATCCCGAAGACAAGACCATGCTTCACGCGCGGAAACAGGACGGAGATGATGGCGATGGTCTGCGCAGATGCCGCTGCGGCGCTTACTCCCTGCACACCTCGCAGGGCGATCAGTTCGATGGCGCCGGAAGCGGTTCCGCACAGAACCGAGGCGAGGGTGAAGCCGGCCAGAGCGATGAGGAAGACCCGCCGCCTCCCGAACATCTCTCCGAGGCGCGACGCCGTCATGAGCGTGCACGCAAACGCCAACGTGTACACCGTCGCGACGAGCAACTGGTCGGAATATGTCGCGCCGAGGTCGATCGCCAGACTCGGCAGCGCAATGTTGACGATCGTGGTGTCGACCATCTGCATGAAGACGGCGATCAGGCACGCGGCGAACCCAAGCCAGGCCCGCCGCGCGGGGACGAGCTGATCGTGCGGTTGCGCGGCAACAGAATCCGGGACTACCACCGCGAATGAGAACCCGCGGCCTCGAGCGAAGGCTTGTAGTCACCGTGGACCGCTATGGTCGTGAAGATCTCGATGAGGCGGTCGACGTACAACTTGATCGACTCACGGGCCTCGTCGGTCCCCGGGTACAACAGACTGATGGTCGTCTCCTCGGCGAAGCGGTTTATCCACAAGAACACCTCCTCGGAGCTGCCCCTGTTGCCGAACAGTCCGGCGTTGAGCGCGTCGAACACGTCGACACCCGGCAACTTGCGGACGTCGATGTACGAGACCATCGGTACGGACCAGCCGAGTGGAACGTCGACTCCGCTGCCCGGCTCGACGAGCTGCAGGACCCGGTGGAACGACACGTCGGTCAGCTCTTTGCCGGCGTCGAATGACAACTGCGAGTCACCGACGATGGCGGAGAAGGCCGAGGACTCATCGATTTCCAGCGGGACCGGGATGAGGCTGGTGAACCATCCGATCGAGTTGAACTCCGCAGGGGTCGAGCGGGTGCTCTTCGGTGTGAGGCCGAAGTACTTCTGCCGGCCGGTGAACTCGTAACTGGCCAGCGCCGCGACGGCGAGGACCCCGGCCACAAACGATGCATTGTTCTCGCGGCACACGGTGGCGAAACCTTCGGCGTAGTCCTCGTCGAACAGTGACGTGGACCGGTGCGCGGTCCGGGCGTATCCGTCGCTCGAGACCCCGAGACCGAGTGGAAACGTGGGCAATCCGCCACCATGTGCCTGCACGAGTTCGATCCAGCGCTTGACGTGGGGTGAATCGAGGGTGAGTTCGGCAGAACCGGATCGCTCTCGCTCGCAATAGTCGATGTAGCTTCCGACCTCCGACAGCGTGTTCTCTGCACCGTATGCAGCCATCGCGTAGAGCTGCAGCAACTCGACGACGATCAACGCCGAGGAGATGCCGTCGGTGACCAGGTGATCAAGCGCGGCGTAGAAGGTGAAGCCGTCACCGTGTTCGACCGCCCCGAATGTGAAGCAGTCCCAGTGAAACGGCCCCGGCGTCTCGGCCTCGACGTGGAGCCGGATGTCGTCGGGGCCATCTTTGTCACCGTGATCGGTGGGGACGAAATCGAAAATGCTCGGATCGACGACATGACGCGCGATCGCGCCGTCACCCTCCGCCGAGAACCAGCTGTGAAACGTATCGTGCCGACGCAGGAAATCGTTGATGGCCTGGGTCATTGCCGCTTTGTCGAGTGGCGCCGCGAAGTCGAACGCGACAAGGCACAGGCGGGAGAATCGGAACCCGGCGTCCTCGTTTCGGGCAGCGGTGCGGAGGTACTCTTCTTGCTGGTGAGACGGTGGGATCGGATGTGCCGGTGCGTGACCCGCCTCGGCGATCGATGCAAGCGAAGCAACCCAACTGGTGAGTCGGCCCGGCGCGGGTTCCCACTCGTTGATGAGTCCGAAATTGACCATTCTCCAGCTCCCTCTGTCGTTGCATGTCAGGCGCGGCCGGCGCCGTAGTAGGCATGGTTTCTTCAGCTGGTGATCCCCGTGATCAGCTTTCAGTCTCACTGACCGGAATTCAGGATCACGCAGCTTATCTGTTGTCGTGCAATGGTCGGGATTTCGGCTTTCTGCAAAGCCTTCACGCCGTAATCGGGCACGGTGAAAGCTACATCGAAGTGGCGGTCCTTGACAACAGCTGTTGAGAAATTAGCCGGTTGGATTGGATTCCGCGAATATTGCCACGGTTTTCGGAAGTGATGGTATAAGTCGGGTTCTGATTCTGGCCTCGACCCAAAGGTGCAGTCGCGCTGCTTTTTCGATGTGTTCTAATCTGCACGGAACCAGATCGAGTGGTCGGTTGATGGAGGGGGAACGTGATGCGTCGTCGATCGCTGCGAGGACTCGAGCGCAGGAGAATACGGAATGCAAAAACACAATTAGCTATTCTCATTGGTGTATTCGCTTTCTCGCTCGCGGCGGTCGCGCCGGTGAATGCGGTACCGAATCCGTCGCCGGGTCCAATTGATGTCGTTGTCCGATCGGCGGCGATGCATTCCGATATCACCGTCAAGGTGTTGCCGGCCGCGGATCAATCGCGACCTGTTCCGACGATTTATCTACTGAATGGCGCGGCCGGCGGTGAAGGTGGGAGCAGCTGGTTCGATCAGACCGATGTCGCAACGTTCTTTGCCGGTGAGAACGTGAATGTGGTGGTCCCGATGGGAGGCGCGGCCAGCTACTACACCGACTGGCGACGCGATGACCCGACGTTGGGCCGCCAGAAGTGGGCGACGTTCCTGACCGAAGAGCTGCCGCCCCTGATGGATGCCCGATTCAATGGCAACGGCCGCAACGCAATTGCGGGGATCTCGATGGCCGGCACCTCTGTGTTCCAGTTGGTTCTCGAGGCCCCGGCTCTGTACCAGGCGGTCGGCGCGTACAGCGGCTGCGCGATGACCAGCGACCCCGAAGGGCAGGCGTTCGTCCGGCTCACCGTCGAGGCGCGCGGTGGTGGCAACACGGTGAACATGTGGGGTCCGCCGTCGGATCCGGAATGGGTTCGCAAAGACCCCTACGTGAACGCCGAAAGGCTCAGGGGCAAGGCGATTTACCTGTCGAACGGAACCGGACTGCCAGGGGATCATGATGTGCTCGCCGGGCCCGGTGTCAATGGCAGTGTGTCGAAGCTGGCGGAACAGATCGTTGTCGGTGCGGTGATCGAGACGGCCACGAATCGCTGCACCCACCAGATGCGTGACAGATTGCGGCAGCTGGGCATCCCGGCGACAGTCGATCTTCGCGACAGTGGCACCCATAGTTGGGGCTACTGGCAAGATGACCTGCACGCGTCATGGCCGATCTTCAAGTCAGCGTTGGCGGGCTGATCGGGAGAAGGGGGTCCTCGGGGCGTCCGCGCACGCGGAGTCCGCATGTGAAGGCGGCCAGGACCACGGTGAGCGCGACCAATGACCACAAGACCACATCGAATGCGGCCAGGAAGGTCTGGGCTGCTGCCTGCTCTGCAGCCGGACGCAGTGCGGGTTCGGCGTCGGCGGCGACCTTGGCTTGCAGCGTGTCGGGTTGGGCGGGAACATCTTCGCGCGTATCCGGACATCCCGGGGCCGGTGCATCTGGATGAGCTGACCCGAGTTGTGCGGTGGCGCAACGGGTGAACTCGTCGACCACCATCGGCTGAACCGACTCCGAGACAGCAGTGTCGGCCAGATCGCGCGTCAGCGAGGTTGCAGCGGTTGACACCGCGGAATCGGATTGCGCCGCCACCTGATTGAAGAACAAGAGGCTGATGGCCGCGAGACCGATGGATGCGCCGATCTGCTGGATGGTCGGGACGGTTCCCGACGCGGACCCGATGTTCGACTCTGAGGTGTCCGAGAGCATCGTCGCCTGGAGTGGCGCGACGAACAAGCCCATACCGATGCCACCGGCCACCAGCGGCGGGATGATCGCCGGTATCGAGATCTCGGCGGCCGCCGGATTCACGACCACAGCGGTGTAGACGAGCGCGGCGATGAAGGTCAGCGCTCCGACCGTCAGGGTGCGGGACCCGATCCATCGGACCGCCAGCGGTGAGAGAACCGAACCCACTGCGGCGCCGAGTGCAAAAGGCAAGGTCAGCAATCCGGTTTTGAGGGCCGAGAAGCCCAGTCCGAACTGAGCAGTCACCGAAACCGTGAAGAAGAATGCCGCGAACACACTGAAGAACAGCAGACACAGGGCGGTACCGACGGCGAAGGATCTGTTCCGAAACAAGCTCAGAGCCAACAATGGATCGGCGCCCCGTCTGGCGAGCCGATGCTCGTGGAGGACAAATACGGCGAGCAAGAGTGCGGACACGATGAGCATGACAATCTGCCATGACGGCCAGCCCTTTTCGCGGCCGGTCGCCAGCGGGTAGATCAACAGGAACAGGGCGGTGGTGGAGAGGATGATCCCGACGACATCCAGCGTCGGCCGGGTGGTCGAGGTGAGGGCCGGTAAGTATAGGAAGCCGACACCGCAGGCGACGACACCCAGGGGGAGGTTGACGAGAAAGATCGTCCGCCAGCCGAGTCCGAAGAGGTCGGTCGAGATGAGCAGGCCGCCGAGCGTGGGGCCCAGCATCGCGGCCACTCCGGCGACCGCGCCGTAGATGCCGAAGACGATGCCGTGCTTTCGCTTCGGGAACGAGATCGAGATGATCGCCAGGGTCTGTGCGGATGCCAGCGCGGCGAACGCACCCTGACAGGCGCGCAGGACGATGAGTTCTGTCGCGCCCTGGGCCCCACCGCAGAGAACCGACGAGACGGTGAAGCCGGTCAGTGCGACGATGAAGACCCGTCGCCGGCCGAAGCGTTCACCGAGACGTGAACTGGTCAGCAGGAAGCAGGCGAACGCGAGCGTGTACGCGCTCAGCACAAGGAGCTGCTGCCCCGACGATGCACCCAGATCTGCACCGAGGCTGGGCAACGCGATGTTGACGATGGTCATGTCGACCATCTGGACCGACACCGCGATGAGGCAACAGACCAGAACCATCCACGACGATCGTGAGATCCGATCCTGATCTGGTGCGGCCGAAGTGTCTGCGGGTCCGGTGAGGCGGGTCTGCGCCGTCACACGGCACCGGTCAGCACAGTGGACGGCGTGTAGTCACCTTCCGCGACTATCGTTTTGAAGATCTGCCGGAGTCGGTCGACGTAGATGTTGATCGATGCCCGTGCCTGGGGCGTGTCGGGGAACAGGAGGCTGATCGACGTGTGATCGGCGAAGCGGTTGACCCAGGCGTAGACCTCTTCTGAGGTACCGCGATTGCCGTAGAACTTCGCGTTGATGGATGCGAACGCCTCGACGCCGGGCATCCGTCGGGTGTCCATCACGGACACCATCGGGACCGACCATCCGCGCTGGGTGGTGATCGGCGAGTCGGGGCCGTGGTCGAGGAGTTCGAGAACCCGATGGAATGACACATCCGCGAGCTTGCGGCCGGCGAGGTAGGACTGCTGGGTCTGACGGACCAGCGAGCAGAACGTCGAGGTGGGTGTGAACTCGATCGGTACCGGGATGAGACTGGTGAACCATCCGACCGCACTGAACTCTGCCGGGGTGGTGCGTGTGCTCTTCGGTGTGATCGCGAGATACCGGTCCGATCCGGTGAACTCGTGAGCCGCGAGGCCGGCGACGGTGAGAACCGCTGCGATGAATCCGGCCCTGTTGTCCCGGCAGATACGGCCCAGAGCGGTTGCGTCGTCGTCATCGAACAACTCTGCGGTCAGGTGTGCGCTTCGCGCCTCGGTCTTGGGTGTCGGTCCCAGACTCAGGGGGAACGTCGGCAGGTCGCCGCCGTTGTCCCGCACCAGCTCGATCCATCTCTGAACGGGCTCGGAGTCGAGCGACAACCGTGCCGATGTCTCGCGCTCACGGTGGCAGTATTCGATGTAACTGCCGGGCGTCTTCGGCGGTGTGGCCGATTCCGGATAAACGGCGTTGGAGTACAACGACATCGCGTCGACCAGTGAGATGGCCTGGGACACCGGATCCGAGTGGAGATGGTCGATTGCCCCGTACATCGTGAATCCACCCGGGTGTTCAATGGTCCCGAAGGTGAAGCAGTTCCAGTCGAAAGGCCCCGGGGTCATCTCCTGGGCGAGCGTCCGAATTCTCTCCGGTTCGTCGATCTGCCCGAACTCGCGAGGTGTGAAATCGACATCGTCCGGGTCCATCACGTGGCGCGCGATGCTCCCGTCGGGCTCGGCGGAAAACCAGCTGAGGTGGGTGTCGTGGCGGCGCAGGAATGCGTTGATGGTGGCCGACATTGCGGCACGATCGAGTCTCTCACGCGAATCAAAGGTTCCGACATAGAGTCGCGAACCCCTGCTCTGGTCGTCTTTCTTCCACAATGCTGTTCGCAGGTATTCCTCCTGCTGGTGTGATGGAGGCGTCGCGTGAACGGGCGCGCGCCGGGCGGCGTCGACGGCGGCTGCGGACGCGGACCAGATGGTCAATTCCCCGGTCGCTGGCCGCCAATCGTCGATGAGTCCAAAGCTGACCATGTATTCCCCTCTGGCCTGGCACTGGGAATGACGAATTCGATGTGCGTGGGCTTCTGCAATCGCACCGAACCGAATTGTCGTCCGTTGTGTTTCGGCAAGTCGCTCACTGGTTTTCGCGTTCGTACACACAGCATGCGTTAGCTACGAGGCAAGTGCAAGGTCAAAGTCACCCGACACATTGTGCACAGACTTCGAATTGGACCGGCGTTCAAAAGACTTCTCCGGCGCATTTATGGAGGTCGAGTATGCTGCCAATTGTCCGCGCGCGTCCACGATCAGGGCGTTCGGAATCCGTCATTTCGCAAAGAATTTTCAACATGTTTACATCGAATTCCGAGAATTATCGGACGTGCCTCTGCAGGCTGTTCCCCGGTCCTACAAGGGATCGATGTGCTCTATTCTGCTCAGCAGTGTGGGGAACTTGCCGGTGGCGGAGGGGGATTCGTGATACCTCATCTATCGATGCGTTACGCCAACCAAGGGAAAATAGACATTGTGAAGTGTGCTCTTGTAACTCTTATGGTGATTCTGTGTGGCGCACAGTTCGTTGCAGCCGGACCCGCGAATGCCGAGCCCGGGGAAATTCCGCCGGGCGGAACCCAGGGCGCCGCGGATGGTTCACACATCGTCAGCTCGGCCGTCGGGCCCGATGGCGTTGTGGACGTGGTTGTCCATTCGGCGGCGATGTCTTCTGACATGGCGGTGAAGGTGCTCCCGGCGGCGGACCGGTCGAGTCCGGTTCCGACCACCTATCTGCTCAACGGCGCTGCGGGCGGCAAAGGTGGGAGCAGTTGGTTCGACCGGACCGATATCACGAGCTTCTTCGCAGGCGAGGACGTGAACGTCGTGGTCCCGATGGGCGGCGCCGCCAGCTACTTCACCGACTGGAGACACGACGATCCGACGCTGGGCCGACAGAAATGGGCGACATTTCTGACCGAGGAGTTGCCGCCGCTGATGGATTCGGAATTCAACGGCAACGGTCGCAACGCCATCGCCGGGATCTCGATGGCAGGAACCTCGGTGTTCCAATTGGTACTGCGGGCACCGGACCTCTACCGGGCCGTCGGCGCCTACAGCGGTTGCGCGATGACCAGCGACCCCGAGGGGCAGGCGTTCGTCCGGCTCACCGTCGAGGGGCGTGGCGGTGGCAACACGGTGAACATGTGGGGGCCTCCCACTGATCCCGAATGGGTGCGAAATGACCCGTACGTCAATGCCGAGAAACTCCGGGGCAAAGCGATTTATTTGTCGAACGGGACCGGTCTGCCAGGTGAATATGATGTCCTGGACGGACCGGGTATCAACGGTGACGTTCCCAAGCTCGCGGACCAGGTCGCCGTTGGCGCTGTGATCGAGACCGCCACGAATCGGTGTTCTGTCCGAATGCGGGACCGACTGCAGCAGTTGAGAATTCCAGCCACCATCGATCTCGGTGACCCGGGCACACATAGTTGGGCGTACTGGCAGGACGACCTCCACGAGTCGTGGCCGTTGTTCCGCTCGGCACTGGCCGGGTGAGCCCCGTGCTCCCCATGTCCTGATCCGGGTCGAATCGCACTCCCCGGGGGTGGCATGGGCCGGCGGGTATCCACAGTTTCGTTTTTCTTCCACAGGTGGGTGGTGTTGGGGTGGGTTTTCCTGTTGGCGTGTGGGTGTTTCTGGTCATTGTTGGGGCATGAATCAGCCGGGGGATCAGTCGGGGCAGGGTGGTGCGAGGCGGTCGCGTCGTGAGGTCGGGCAGTTGGGGGAGGATCTGGCTGTTCGATTTCTGGAGGATGCGGGTTGGGTTGTTGTGGAGCGTAATTGGCGTTGTCGGTATGGCGAGTTGGATGTGATCGCTGTTGATGGTGTGGCGTTGGTGGTGGTGGAGGTCAAGGCTCGGACGGGCGCGTTGTTCAGTGATGTCGCCGAGGCGGTGTCGTTCGAGAAGTACAAGAGGATGCGCCGGCTGGCGGGGTTGTGGTTGCGGGAGCAGGATCGCCGCTGGCCGGTGGTGCGATTTGATGTGGTTGCGGTGCAGCTGAATTCGTCAGGGGAGCCGACGTTCTCGCATCTGCGGGGGGTGTTCTGAGATGAAGCTGGGGCGGGTGCGGTCGGTGGCCATCAGTGGTGTCGAGGGGATCGTGGTGGAGATCGAGGCGTCGATCGGGCAGGGATTGCCGGGAGTACATCTGGTGGGTTTGGGGGATGCGGCGTTGAAGGAGGCCAAGGATCGGGTGCGGGCTGCGATCACGAATACCGCGTCGGTGAGCAAAGGTGCCGATGGTGAGTCAGGTGGCGATGCCGAGAAGTGGCCGGAGGGGCGGATCACGTTGGCGTTGTCGCCGGCGACGTTGCCGAAAGCCGGTTCGATTTTTGATCTCGGGCTTGCGCTTGCGGTGTTGGCTGCGAACTCCGACAAGCCGTCGGGGTTGTTGGAGAAGTCGGTGTTCATCGGGGAGTTGGCTCTTGATGGGCGGTTGCGGCCGGTGCGCGGTGTGTTGCCGGCGGTGGTGGCGGCGCGCAAGGCGGGGTTCGCGAACGTGGTTGTGCCGCTGCCGAATGTTGCGGAGGCGGCTTTGGTGTCCGGGATCGACGTCGGTGGTGCGTCGCATCTGAGGGAGGTGCTGGGGTGGTTGCGTGGCGTGAATGTGCTGGACACGGTGTGCGAGGTGGTGGAGCGGGCGCCGGTGCCGCTGTCTCCGGATCTGTCCGATGTGGTGGGCCAGGATGAGGCGCGGTATGCGATGGAGATCG
Organism: Williamsia sp.; assembly: GCF_036566845.1. Lineage (GTDB taxonomy): Bacteria > Actinomycetota > Actinomycetes > Mycobacteriales > Mycobacteriaceae > Williamsia. The sequence continues at coordinate 54,341 of NZ_DATCVM010000254.1, read as the reverse complement.
CGGCTGCCGGTGCGCATCATCTGTTGCTGACGGGGCCGCCGGGGATCGGGAAGACGATGCTGGCGCGTCGGTTGCCGGGGATCCTGCCGCCGTTGGGGGAATCGGAGGCGTTGGAGGTCACGGCGATTCATTCGATTGCCGGCGGGTTGCCGGAGCACCATCCGTTGGTGACGGAGGCGCCGTTCATCGCGCCGCATCATTCGACGACGGTGACGGCGATGATCGGTGGGGGCACCGGCATGGCCAAACCGGGTGCGGTGTCCCGGGCGCATCGCGGCGTCCTGTTTCTGGACGAGTGCGCGGAACTGGGGGTCAAGGTCCTCGAGACATTGCGAACGCCCTTGGAGGACGGCGAGGTCCGGGTGGCCCGCCGCGACGGGGTCGCGCGGTTCCCGGCTCGATTTCAGCTGGTACTCGCCGCGAACCCCTGTCCATGCGCACCGGCCAACGATGTGGATTGTGTGTGTTCGCCAACCGCTCGCCGACGATATCTGGGCAAATTGTCCGGACCACTGATGGATCGGGTGGACATCCGGGTCCGGATGGATCCACCCGGCAACGCGGCACTGACCGCCGGCGCTGCCGAGTCGAGTGCCGAGGTCCGCGAGCGGGTGATCGCCGCGCGGTCGGCCGCCCGGGAACGCTGGAGCGGTCAAGGCTGGCAGACCAACTCGGAGGTGCCGGGTTCGGTACTGCGGCGCGGGCACTTTCGCCTGCCGCCCGGGGTGACGCGGCCGATCGAACTCTTCATGCGCGATGGGCGCATCACGGCTCGCGGGGCGGACAGGGCATTGAGATTGGCCTGGACACTCGCCGATTTGTCCGGCAATGGGGAACCGGTGGAAGACCATGTGGCGCAAGCGCTGATGTTTCGCGACCGCGGATACAACTGAGGGGGAGTAGTGGTCGACGAAGACGAACGGCGTGCCTGGGCGTACCTTGCCGGCGTTGCCGAACCGCCCTGCGCGGCTCTGCGGACACTGATCACAGAAGTGGGTATCACCGAGGCGGCGAGGGCCGTCGCCGGCCGATCGATGCCGTCCGGACACGCCGAGGTGCTGAGAGCGACCGAAGCCCGCCACGGCGTGAACACCTCTGCCGAAGACCTGGATGCGGCGGCGCGCGTGGGAGGACGGTTGGTGACACCAGATGACGACGAGTGGCCGGGTTGGCAACTGCTGGCGCTGAGCAAGGCCGATACATCCGCCAAAGGCGGCGAACCGCTGGCGCTGTGGATGCGCGGGCCCGTGCAATTCGACCAGGCCGTCGACCGATCGATCGCGATCGTGGGCTCACGCGCGGCGTCGGGGTACGGCGAACATGTCACCGCGACCATCTCGAGCGGTCTGGTCGCCGAGAACTGGTCTGTGGTCTCCGGTGGTGCATATGGCATCGACGGTGTGGCACATCGCAATGTTCTTGCGTCCGGCGGTGTCACGGTCGCGGTACTGGCGTGCGGTATCGACCGCGACTATCCGTCAGGACATGCGAGGTTGTTGTCCGAGATCGCCCGCACCGGACTGGTGGTGAGCGAGTACGCACCCGGGACCACCGCGGCAAAACACAGATTCCTGACGCGGAACCGGTTGGTGGCCGCGCTGTCGTCGGCGGTGGTTGTTGTCGAAGCCGGCCAACGGAGCGGAGCCGCGAACACCGCCGCCTGGGCGCGCAAACTCGGGACCCCGCTGGGGGCGGTTCCTGGCCCGGTCACCTCGGCGACATCGGTGGGTTGCCATCGAATGATCGCCGACGGGGTCGCGCATCTGGTCACCGACTCTGCTGACATCCTGCGCCTCGCCCGGCCCGGCGGTGAGGATGTTCAGCGGTCCACCGGATCACGAGAACGTCCGACCGACAACCTCGATGCGAATCAACTGCGGGTCTACGACACGGTTCCGGCGACAGGCACGCTCACGATCGGTGAGATCTCGTTCGCCTGTGGACTCGAGTTGCGTCAGGTGCGCTCGGCGCTTGCGGTCCTCGAGGCCCGCGGGATGCTCAGTACCGATGGATCGGGTTGGAGTCTGGCGCGTGGCCGGTAACCCGCCGACCTCACGGAGTGCGGGGAACGCCGGTCACTTTCCCGATGATGATGTCGGAGAGTCTGGTCGGCAGCAATCCGACCAGCGGTGCCTGGATCTTGTTCGCAGTTCCCACCACGTAGCGGGCGCGCGGACGCTTGTCCGTCAGCGCGGACTCGATCGAGGCCGCAACCAGATCGGCCGGGACCGCGGCCTTCTGCGACAACGCAATCGTCTTGCGATAACCGTTGATGTGCTTCGAGTACAGGCCGAGTTGCGACTCGGAGAGTGCGGTGGTGCTGGCGTCGAGGGTGGACTCGGCGTCGCGCCAGATGTCCGTGTCGGTCTGGCCGGGTTCCACGAGGACTACCGGAATCTTCCACGGCCGCAATTCGATTCGAAGGGCGTCCGCCATCCCCTCCAAGGCGAACTTGGACGCGTTGTACGCCCCCGTCATCGGCGTCGCGATCCGACCGCTGACCGACGACACGAAGATCACCCGGCCCTTCGAGCGTCGCAGGAGTGGCAACACGGCCTGCGTCACCGCGAGCTGCCCGACCACGTTCACCTCCAGCTGATGACGCAACTGTTCGGGTGTGATGGTCTCCACAGGTCCACCGACAACGATCCCGGCATTGTTGACCACCGCGTCGAGACGGTCGGGCAGCGCATCTGTCGCGGCGCGTATGTGTTCGGCGTCGGTGATGTCGAGGATGACCGGGGAGATTCGATCGGGTGCGGCGGCTTTCAGCTCGTCGCCCACAGCGGCATCACGCACGCCGGCGATCACATCCCATCCCGCTGATGCCAACCGCAGGGACGTGGACCGGCCGATACCGCGGGATGCTCCGGTGATCAAAATCGTTGGCATCCGACCACGCTATCGGCTCGCGAGCGAATTGCACACGACTTAGGGTCCCCTATATTCGGGTACGGTGGACCGGGTGGCCGGAGCCGGCGCTGAGAAAGATGCCGGCCCGCAGCCGCATCGACGAGAGGACTCACACGTGGCCAGGCGAGAAAACACGATGACGGTTCGGCGGACCGAACAGCTCACACCCCACTTGGTGCGGGTGTACCTCGGTGATCCCGGGTTCGACGACTTCCAGGCAAACGACGACACCGACATGTACATCAAGTTCATGTTCCCGGAAGAGGAAGCGGCGGCCGCCAAACCGCGCGGGCTGCAACGGGTCCGGGCCAAGCTCCGCGGCGACGAACCGACCATCCTGCGCACGTACACGGTGCGGCGGGTCGATCACGCGGCACGTGAGATCGCGGTGGACTTCGTTGTTCACGGTGACCAGGGCATCGCCGGGCCCTGGGCGGCCGCGGCGCAACCTGGCGAAGAGATCCGATTTGTGGGCCCCGGTAGCGGGTACCGCCCCAAGACCGACGTCGACTGGCATTTGCTGGCTGCCGACGAGGCGGGACTTCCCGCGGTGGCCGCGGCACTCGAGGCCATGCCCGACGGCACAGTTGTGAAGGCGTTCATCGAGGTCGGGGGGCCCGAAGACGAGGTCGATCTGGTTGCCCCCGACACCGCCGAGATCGTCTGGCTGCATCGCGGTGTCAGTTCAGATGCGATCACCGACGAATTCGGTGGGGCCAACGCCCCGATCGTCGCGGCCGTCCGGGCCACCGAATGGCTGCCGGGTTCAGTGCAGGTGTTCATCCACGGTGAAGCCGAAGTGGTGATGCAGAATCTGCGCGGATACATCCGCAAAGAGCGCGGCGTTCCGGCGGCCAACGCATCGATCAGTGGCTACTGGCGACGCGGCCACACCGAAGAGGGCTTCCGTCAGTGGAAAGCCGGTCAGCGCACGCTGGAGGAATCCCGATGATGTGTTGTTTTGGCGAGCATATTCCCGAGTGGGCGTAACCAAAACAACACATTATCGGGTCTGGGGGTGTGGCGGCTTGCAGTCCTGGACGCAGGTCGATTGTCTGAGCGGGTGAGCACATCGATCATCGACGAGTACGAGAGCTACCTGCGCCTCGAATGTGGACACAGTGAGCACACCGTTCGCGCCTACATCGGTGACATCCGCTCGCTGATCAGCTTTGCCGGGGTGCGAGGTCAGGGTCCCTCGGATATCGACCTGGCCACCTTGCGAGCGTGGCTGGCCGCCCACAGCAAAGGCGGCGCGGCCCGGACAACCATTGCGCGGCAGGCCTCGTCGGCCAAGCGGTTCACGGGCTGGGCCACGCGCGAAGGCATCCTCGCCGCCGACCCCGGCACCCGATTGCAGGCACCGAACGCGCACCGCACGCTGCCGGGTGTGCTCAGTGCCGATCAGGCGAAGATCGCCTTGACGCCGGCTGCGCCCGACCACGATCCCGACGATCCGATCGCGCAGCGCAATCAGCTCATCGTCGAACTACTGTATGCCACCGGTATCCGGGTCGGTGAACTCTGCGGCCTCGACATCGACGACGTCGACCGCTCGCGAAATGTGTTGCGGGTCATCGGTAAAGGCAACAAAGAACGGACGGTACCGTTCGGTACCCCGGCGGCCGCGGCCATCGACCGGTGGCTGGGGAGCGGTCGGCCGGTGCTGGCTCAGCTCAAATCCGGTCACGCCCTCCTGCTCGGCGCCAAGGGCGGGCGACTCGATCAGCGAATGGCGCGGACCGTTGTACACGGGGTGCTGTCGGCCTCACCCGACGCACCCGATCTGGGACCCCACGGCCTGCGCCACAGCGCTGCGACCCACCTGCTCGAAGGCGGTGCCGACCTTCGGGTCGTGCAGGAACTGCTCGGGCACGCCAGCCTGGCGACCACCCAGCTCTACACCCACGTCAGCGTCGAACGTCTGCGACGAGTCCACGACCAGGCACATCCTCGGGCGTGACGCCGGTCGCGGCCGCCGCGTGGTCATCGATCGCCCGCTTGTAGTGGTTTGAGGCGGACGCGTACCAAGCCGAGCAATGCCAGGGGATCGATGTACACGGCCGATGCACCGGCACCGCGGCGGGCACCCCAATGCAGGCAGGCGCCGGGGCAGCCGATGTGGCCGGCGTCGAGCACGCCGATCGGCGATCCGCGAATGACGGGCGTCCCGGCCCGGACCGAGGCGGTCACGGGCTCATAGGTGGTCAGTAACCCGTCCGGATGCCGAATGGACACCACCGGTTTTCCGCCGACCTGGCCCGCGTAGTGGACGACGCCGTCACCGGCCGATCTGACAACCGCGCCGACGCCGGCGGCGAGGTCGACCCCCCGATGCCCGGCGAGCCACCGTTGCGCGGGCGGTTCGAATCGACGCACCACAGACGGCACCGGCGACAGCGGCCAGCTGAACGCCTGATCGGTGCCGGGCGCGGGTAGGGCACCGGCAGCCGGGGTCCAGGGTGCCGAGAGGATCGAGACGATGACTGCGGCGGCGACAAGGACGGTTGTCGCCCGGTGAAATGCCCGTCCCGAGGTCATGTCGACGATGGTGGTGTCAACTAGGGGATCAGTCCAGGTCGGTGACCTGTTTGTGGAGAACCTGACCGGTCATCCACAGTTCGGCCGAAGGGCTTGACGGGCGCCCATGACTGAGGTGGCGACACGATTTCGCCTGTGAGGCCCACGCGCGTAGACTCATATGGCGCTCTCGCCTCGGCGGGAGTGACTTCGCGCGCCTGCGGTCGGCCAACGTCAGTTCGTCCGACACGGGGTGTGGGCAGTCCTTCTTTCGAGAAGGTTCCACACCTGACAGGTGCCAGGGTCGGCAACCAACCCGGATGCCGACGTCAACTGCACATGAAAGTGAACACATGGCTGTCGTAACCATGAAGCAGCTGCTGGACAGCGGCGCTCATTTCGGGCATCAGACCCGTCGTTGGAATCCGAAGATGAAGCGATTCATCTTCACCGATCGCAACGGCATCTACATCATCGACCTGCAGCAGACGCTGACCTACATCGACAAGGCGTACGAGTTCGTCAAGGAGACGGTTGCCCACGGCGGCTCCATCCTGTTTGTCGGTACCAAGAAGCAGGCTCAGGAATCCATCGCCGCAGAGGCCACCCGCGTCGGCATGCCGTACGTGAACCAGCGCTGGCTCGGCGGCATGCTGACCAACTTCTCGACCGTCCACAAGCGCCTGCTGCGCCTGAAGGACCTCGAGGCAATGGAACAGACCGGCGGCTTCGAAGGACGCACCAAGAAGGAAATCCTCATGCTCACGCGTGAGATGACCAAGCTTGATCGCACCCTCGGCGGTATCCGCGACATGGCCAAGGTTCCGTCGGCCATCTGGGTCGTCGACACCAACAAGGAGCACCTCGCGGTCTCCGAGGCTCGCAAGCTGAACATCCCGGTCATCGCGATCCTGGACACCAACTGCGATCCCGACCTCGTCGACTACCCGATCCCGGGCAACGACGACGCCATCCGTTCCGCTGCTCTTCTGACCCACGTCATCGCTGCCGCGGTTGCCGAGGGTGTGCAGGCACGCGCCGGGCAGAGCTCGTCCGATGCCAAGCCGGAGAACGCAGCCGGAGAGCCCCTCGCCGAGTGGGAGCAGGAATTGCTGACGGAGGCCACCGCACCCGCCGAGGCTCCTGCCGCAGAGGCACCGGCAGCAGAGGCTCCGGCCGCTGAGGCCGAAACCCCCGCACAGGCCTGATTTCCTTCTGGCTCAACCACTTCTGAGAAACACTCGACTACAGGAGGCTCGCCCACCCATGGCGAACTACACCGCCGCTGACGTCAAGCGGCTCCGCGAACTCACCGGTTCGGGAATGCTCGATTGCAAAAATGCTCTGGCATCTAACGATGGCGATTTCGACAAGGCCGTCGAAGAGTTGCGGATCAAGGGCGCCAAGGACGTCGGCAAGCGCGCCGAGCGGTCCACCGCCGAAGGTCTGATCGCCGCCAAAGACGGCGCGATGATCGAGATCAACTCAGAGACCGACTTCGTGGCGAAGAACGAAGAGTTCCAGGCCCTCGCGGCTCAGGTTCTCGATGCTGCAGTCGCTGCGAAGACGTCCGACGTGGAGGTCCTCAAGGCCGCCAAGGTCGGCGACAGTACGGTCGACGAGCTCGTCCAGGCACTCGCTGCCAAGATCGGCGAGAAGCTGGTCCTGCGTCGCGTTGCCTTCCACGAGGGCAAGGTTGCCTCGTACCTGCACAAGCGCGCGTCTGATCTGCCGCCGTCCGTTGGTGTCCTGGTCGAGTACACCGGCGACACCGACGCTGCAGCGGAGGCCGCTCGCGGCGCTGCGATGCAGGTCGCTGCGTTGCGTGCCAAGTACGCCACCCGCGACGAGGTCCCCGAGGAGGTTGTCGCTTCCGAGCGTCACATCGCCGAGCAGACCGCTCGTGAGGAGGGCAAGCCCGAGGCTGCGCTCCCCAAGATCGTCGAAGGTCGCGTCAACGGGTTCTACAAGGACGTTGTCCTCGTAGACCAGGCGTCGGTCACCGAGTCGAAGAAGACGGTCAAGGCTGTTCTCGAGGAAGCGGGCGCACAAGTAGTGTCGTTCACCCGTTTCGAGGTCGGACAGGCCTGATTTTTGTGCAAGGAACCCCGTGCGAATCCTCTGATTCGCCGGGGTTCTTTTGTGCAACGGTCTCGATACGATCGAGCCCGACGCAGATCACCCAGATGCATCGCAGCGTGGCGGGCGTGAGAATTGGCCCGAGGAACACCGGCACAACGAAGGGACTCCCCACATGACCGAGAACAGCGCGCCAACCCGCACCGGATTCAAGCGCGTGCTTCTCAAGCTCGGTGGTGAGATGTTCGGCGGCGGAAAGGTCGGGCTCGATCCCGACGTCGTCTCCACGGTCGCCGACCAGATCGCCGAGGTGGTCAACTCGGGTGTCGAGGTGGCCGTGGTCATCGGTGGCGGAAATTTCTTCCGCGGCGCAGAACTGCAGCAGCGTGGCCTCGACCGGTCCCGCTCGGACTACATGGGCATGCTCGGTACGGTCATGAATTGCCTTGCACTGCAAGACTTCTTGGAAAAGCGCGGAATCGTGACGCGTGTGCAGACCGCCATCACCATGGGCCAGGTCGCCGAACCCTACATTCCGCTGCGAGCGCAGCGGCATCTGGAAAAGGGCCGCGTCGTCATCTTCGGTGCCGGCATGGGCATGCCGTACTTCTCCACCGACACCACCGCAGCCCAGCGCGCACTCGAGATCCAGGCCGAGGTCGTCCTGATGGCCAAGGGCGTCGACGGCGTCTACTCGGCCGACCCGCGCGTCGATCCCGACGCCACCCTGTTCCGTGAGATCAGCCATCGCGAGGTCCTCGAGAAGGGCCTCAAGGTCGCCGATGCCACGGCATTCAGCCTCTGCATGGACAACCAGATGCCGATCCTGGTTTTCAACCTGCTCGAGCAGGGCAACATTGCCAGAGCGGTAGCAGGTGAGAAGATCGGAACACTGGTCACCACCTGACCGGTAGCCACACCCCGGACGCCACACACACCGACAACGGAGGACACCATGATCGACGACGCGCTACTAGACGCCGAGGAAAGAATGGAAAAGGCCGTCAGTGTCGCGCGGGACGATATGGGCTCAGTCCGTACGGGCCGCGCCAACCCGGCGATGTTCAACCGGGTCATGATCGATTACTACGGTTCCCCGACACCGGTCACCCAGGTGGCCTCCATCAACACCACCGAGGCGCGCATGGTGGTGATCAAGCCCTATGAGGCCAGCTCGCTGGGACCGATCGAGACCGCCATCCGCAACTCCGACCTCGGCGTCAATCCGACCAATGACGGAAACATCATCCGGATCTCGATCCCGCAGCTGACCGAGGAGCGTCGCCGCGAGCTCGTCAAGCAGGTCAAGTCGAAGGGCGAAGACGCCAAGGTCTCCATCCGCAACGTGCGGCGCAAAGCGGTCGATGAGCTCAAACGCATCCAGAAAGACGGCGAGGCAGGTGAAGATGAGGTGGGTCGCGCGGAGAAGGATCTCGACAAGACCACCGCGTCGTACGTCGCCCAGATCGACGATCTGGTGAAGCACAAAGAAGCCGAACTACTCGAGGTCTGAGTCATCGTCGACAACACATCTCAGGTGGTGACCAAAGGAGCAGTGCAACAGGTGACCGACACAGATCGGCCGCAGGGCACACCGGATCCGAAGCCCAAGGGATCCACCTCCCGAGCGGGACGAAACCTGCCTGCCGCGATCGGGGTGGGCGGCACACTCGGTGTGGGCCTCATCCTGATCCTCAGCTTTGTGCCCGAGGTCTGGTTTCCGGTGGTGGCCGTGGCGATCGGTGTCGCGAGCTGGGAAGTCACCAAGCGATTCCGCGAGAGCGGAATCAAGGTCGCGCTGGTTCCGATCCTGCTCGGCGGCCAGGCCATCATGTGGGTCAGCTGGCCGTGGGGTGTCACCGCGTCGATCGTGGCCCTGGCCGCGACCGTGCTGGTCTCGATGATCTGGAAGCTGTTGGCCCAAGGGCTGCAGTCGGCGCCCGAGAACTACCTGCAGGACCTGGCCGGCACCACTCTGGTGCTCTGCTGGCTGCCCCTGATGGGCGCTTTCGGCGCGTCGATGGTACTCGAGGACAACGGCGCCGCACGGGTGTTCACGCTGATGATCGTGGTCGTGTGCTCCGACGTGGGCGGCTACGTCTTCGGCGTCACGTTCGGCAAACATCCGATGGCGCCGGCGATCAGTCCCAAGAAGTCCTGGGAGGGAATGGTCGGCTCACTGATCTTCGGTGTTGTCGGTTCGATCCTGACCGTGATGTTCGTCGTCGACGCGCAGTGGTGGATCGGCCTGATCCTCGGTCCGGTCCTGGTCGTCTGCGCCACCCTCGGCGACCTCGTCGAATCGCAGGTCAAACGGGACCTCAAGATCAAGGACATGGGAACGCTGCTGCCCGGACACGGGGGCATCATGGATCGCCTCGATTCCCTCTTGCCCTCCGCGTTTGTGGTGTGGGCGATCCTGGGCGCTCTGCTCTGACCCCCTACTTCTGCGCCTTGTTGACCGCCCGGCGAACCTGGTACATCCGGAGACTGCCGACGAGTCCGGTGATCACCGCACCGAGAATGGCCGCGATCAGCAGACTGACACCGAGTGGCAGATCGACGGTCCAGAACAGCAGGTGAATGCTCTGGCTGTCGACGTTCTGCACGATGAAGATCAGCAATAGCAGCGTGATGATCGCACCGGCGATCAAACCGACCCACAAGGCACGGGTTCGGGTGTGCTTCACGTCCTCGAGGGCCTGGCGATTGAGTTCATCGCGATGATCGGCGACCGGGACGTCTTCCGCGGCGGGGTGGTTGCCTTGCGGCGCCTGATTGGGTGGCAGGTAGTCACCGGTCGGTTCCTGCGGGTATCCCTCTGGCGGTTGCGTCATGCAACCATGGTGCTCTCACAACCGGCCGACGACAATCACAGTTGCGAAATTGGCATCTCCGGCCGATCTACGTCACGCTTTGAGGATGACTGTTCCGATTCCGCTGGTGTTCGACGCGCCCAAACGCGGCAAACCTCCGCAGCACCTGGCGGATCTGGACGCCGCAGGCCGCGTCGAGGCCGTTGCCAAGCTCGGCCTGCCGAAGTTCCGCGCCGACCAGTTGGCCCGCCAGTACTACACCCGGCTCAACGCCGATCCGGCGGAGATGACCGATCTACCTGCAGCAATGCGGGAGTCGGTGGGCCAAGCGCTGTTCCCGCAGCTGATGACCGTGGTCCGGCACATCGCCTGCGACGACAACACCACCCGCAAGACGCTGTGGCGGCTGCACGACGGGACGCTCCTCGAATCGGTGCTGATGCGCTACACCGACCGCACCACACTCTGTATCTCGAGTCAGGCCGGCTGCGGTATGGCGTGTCCCTTCTGTGCCACCGGGCAAGGTGGACTGGACCGCAACCTGTCGACCGCCGAGATCGTCGATCAGGTCCGGTCGGCGGCCCGCGCGATGCGCGACGGCGAGCTGGGTGAGCCCGGACGCCTGTCGAATGTGGTGTTCATGGGCATGGGTGAGCCGCTGGCCAACTACAAGCGCGTGATCGATGCGGTCCGCAAGATCACGTCACCGGCACCCGAGGGACTGGGCATCTCTCAGCGTTCGGTGACGGTCTCGACGGTGGGTCTGGCGCCGGCGATCCGGCGGATGGCCGATGAGGGCCTGACCGTCACATTGGCCGTCTCGCTGCACACTCCGGACGACGAACTGCGGGACACGCTGGTACCCGTGAACAACCGGTGGTCGGTGAAGGAAGTGCTCGACGCCGCCCGCTACTACGCGGACAACACCGGTCGCCGGGTCTCGATCGAATACGCCCTCATCCGCGATATCAACGATCAGCCGTGGCGTGCGGACCTGCTCGGTGAGAAGCTGCGCAAGGCTCTCGGACCGCTGGTTCACGTGAACCTGATCCCGCTCAATCCGACACCGGGGTCGAAGTGGGATGCCAGCCCGAAGCCCGCCGAGCGAGAGTTCGTGCGGCGGGTCATCGCGCAGGGTGTGTCGTGCACGGTCCGGGACACCCGCGGGCAGGAGATCGCCGCGGCCTGCGGGCAGTTGGCGGCCGAGGAGAAGTAGCGTCGGGCTTCGGCTCCGACGCTGCAATCGAGCTGCATCCGGGCTGCAACGTCGGCCCGCGATTCTGGAACTCGCATCATTCGATACGAGGAAAGGAATCGTGACATGGACACAACGACGACAACCGGCACGACGTCACCCGCTACAACAGAATCCACGGTCGAACAGTTCGCCGACACCGTCTTCGCCGACCTGCTCGGAGCGCAGAACGTGTCAGCGCTCTATCTCGGCGACCGACTCGGTTGGTACCGGACGCTCGCAACCGAGGGGCCGATGACCGCAGACGAACTGGCGCATCGCACCGGCACCGTCCCGCGGTATGCCCGCGAGTGGCTCGAACATCAAAGTGTTGCCGGATACCTCACTGCGCAGGTGCGGCACGATCCCGTCCGGTTCGAGTTACCGCAGGCTCATGCCGAGGTTCTGGTGAACCAGGACAGTCTGAGCTACATGGCGTCGTTGTCGCGATTCTTTGCCGCGACCGGAGCGGCCCTGCCGTCGCTGGTCCAGGCCTACCGCAACGGAGGTGGGGTGTCGTGGCAGCAACTCGGCACCGACGCCCGTGAGGCGCAGGCCTACGCCAACCGGCCCATGTTCCTCGGCCAGCTCACCCAGGACTTCCTCCCGCAGATCCCGGACCTGCACCAACGTTTGCAATCCGGTGGTCAGGTCGCCGACATCGGTTGCGGCGAAGGCTGGTCGGCGATCGCTCTGGCCCTGGGATATCCGGAGATCGCGGTCGACGGGTTCGATGTGGACGCGGCGTCCATCGCTGCGGCGACGCGCAACGCGGCCGCTCACGGGGTGGGAGATCGGGTGCATTTCCGGATCGCCGATCTGCGGGATGCCGAGCTGACCGGCCGGTACGACGCGGTCTTCGCATTCGAATGTGTCCACGACCTGTCCGATCCGGTGGCCTTCCTCTCGACTGCGCGGCGTATCGCGGCGCCGGGCGCGCCGGTGGTGATCATGGACGAACGCACGGCGGAATCATTCGCCGCCGACGCCGGACCCGTTGAGCAACTCCTCTACGGATTCTCGATCCTGTGCTGCCTCCCCGACGGGATGTCCGACCCGGACAGTGCGGCCACCGGGACGGTGATGCGGCATTCGACGCTCGAAAGCTACGCTCGTTCAGCCGGATTCGACGGAGCGACCATCGTCGACATCGACCACGACATGTTCCGGTTCTACCGGCTGCAATGACCGGGTCCGGTTGCCGAGCAGATCTCGGATCCCGGTGACGGCGGCAGCGCCGGCGTTCGCCAGGTCTCGGCTCGCACCGGTTGCATACTCGTTGTCGAAGGTTGCGGTGCCGAGCCTGGCCCGCAGGGTATCGGTGGCGTCCGACAGGCGCGCGGCCTCGGTTCCGTATGACGGTGCCTGGTCGGGACGTGACACCGCGCCGATCAGTTGGGCCGCGGCGCGGTCGGCGCCTCCCGCTGCCTCGAGCGTGGGCGCCAGATTGCGCATCGTGGTGAGCAGATGTGACCACGAACCGGTGCCGAGCCAGTGTTCGATCACATCGGCATACCGCGGCAGTGTGGAGGCCGGGTCACCGGTGCGGGCCCCGAGGCTGACCGCGGAGACCCGCGCGACACCGGCGACGTAGCGGCTCCCGACGGAGTCGGCGAGTTCGATCGACCGGTCGAACGCCGCGGTGGCGACCAGCGGTTCGTCGTCGAGGACTGCTTCGCCGCGGATGTACTCCAGCCAGCTCGCCTGGGTCGGACTCAGCACACGGCCGGCAAAGTCGTCGCCGAGGGCGCGGAGTTGGTCGGACGCCTCGGCGCGCCGATTCCCGTACGCCAGCGTCATGATCTGGCCGACCCTGCCGATCAGTTCGTAGTAGGTGTTGCCAATCGCGACACCGACACCGCTGAGCATGTCGTAGTGGCCGTACGCCGCTGTGAGGTCACCTTCGAACAGGCGGCAATCGCCGAGCGCCTCGAGAGCATGGGCACGGGTGCGGTGGTCGGAGCTCGCCCGGATGGCATCGGTGGCCCGGATCAGGGCCGGCTCGAGTTGCTCGGCGATCACCAGACGATACGACAGCGTTGCATCGACGGCCGCCGCGAGCTCGGGGCGATGCTGGACGAGCGGCGTCAGTTTGCTTGCCCAGCCGAGCAATTCGGTATGCAGACGCGACACGCCGAACCAGTGCAGATTCACCGACAGGGCCACCGCCGCATCGATGTCGAGTGTCCGCGCCCGGCTGTGGGCGATGCGTAGTTCGTCGATCAGCCCGGTCAGCCGCGTGTGTGCATCGTACTCACCGGCCGTCTGCAGGGTGTGCGCGCAGGTGGCCGCGACCGCGCCGAAGTGCCGGAGGTGAGCCCGCACGGTGCGGTCGTCGGGCGCGCCCACCACCGCGCGAACGGTCTGCAGCATCCGGTAATAGGTTCTACCGGAACGGATTTCGGTGGACAGCAACGACTGTTGCGCCAACAGGTCGATGATCGCCGGGCTGACGTCGAGGACCGCGGCGGCGTCATCGGCGCCCACGGATCCGGCGAACACCGTCCACCGGCCCAGCGCGTCACCGGCGTCGGGAGGTAGTAGCGCACGGGACCAGTCGATCGCGGCCTTGAGGGTTCGATGTCGTGGTTCGCCTCCGCGCCGGGTCAGCGGCGTCGTGTCGGTGGATCCGCTGATGTTCGCCTCGATCTGATCCGCGAGGTCGGCCACACCCAGTGTGGCCAGCCTCGCCGCCGCCAACTCGATTGCCAACGGGAGACCGTCGAGGTCCCGGACGATGCGGTCGACGACAGGATCGTCGTCCGACCCCAGTGCGTCAGGGCGGGCCGCCGACGCGCGGATGCGGAAGTACTGTTGCGCAGTGGGATCGGTGCCTGCGGTGTCCAGTGGGCGTAGCGGCCAGCCGTACTCGCGGGGCATGCCCAGCAGTTCACGGCTGGTGGCGATAACTCGCAGGGATCCGTCCCCACCACCGAGCAGTGCGTCGATCACGGCGCAGACCGAGTCGAGGACGTGTTCGCAATTATCGAGCAGTACAAGCAGATCCAGATGCCGTGCCTGCCGCAGAACGTCCAGCGGGTTGCCGGCGTCGCTGGTCAGGCCGATCGCGGTGATCACCGCATCGGGTACCGCGCCCGGATCGGAGACGGCTGCGAGTTCGACAACGCGCACATCGCTGCTGTGGAGGTCGCGGTGACGATCGATCACAGCCTGCGCGACTGCGGTTTTGCCCACGCCTCCGGGGCCCACCACCGTGACCAGAGTCGACCGTTCGAGCAGTGCGCAGATGGCGTCGAGGTCGGTGTCCCGGCCGATCAGCCCGGATTCGTCTGCGGCATCAGGGGATTGCCGGGGTGCGCCGGCTGTGTCGTACGCGGCCCGCTGCGCTCGATGAAGGTGCTCGGACGGCTCCAGTCCCGCGTCGGTCAGGGCTCGGTGGGCACGGCGAAAGGTGTTGATCGCCTCGGCCTGGCGCCGGGCCGCGGTGAAGCCCCGTACCAGCAGTACCCACGCGGAGTCATGGAGTGGATCTTCCGTGACCATGGCGTCGGCCTCGACGATCGCGCCGCCGTGGTCACCCGATCTCAGCAGGGCATCGGCGAACTGCTCGCGCGCATCGAGCCGGATCAATTCGAGTCCATGCGCGGTGGCGGCGATCTGGGGGAGCCCGGCGAGTTCCCCGAACGCCTTGCCACGCCACAGGGCGAGTGCACCGCGCAGTTGATCGGCGGCGGTTGTTGCGGGGAGACCCCCGGCAACCTCGGTCGCCGTTCGGAACTCGGCTGCATCCAGGCGGATCCGCGTCTGGTCGAGCGCGTATCCGGCAGCGCTGGAGAGGATCACCGGACCGAGCGCCGAGCGCAGCCGGGACAGGTAGCTACGAAGTGTTCGGTGCGCCGAGGCCGGAGGCTCGGCGCCCCACAAGGCCTCGGTCAGCGAATCGGGGTCGACATAGGAGCCGAATTCGGCGACCAGGACGGCAATCACCGTTCGCTGGCTCGGGCTGGTGGGAGTGACATCCACACCGGTAGAGCTCACTACCTGAAGCGGCCCCAGGACGCGGATGTCCATGCTGAACAGGATAGACACCCGATCTTGCGGATGCCGGCGATGCGTTGTGTTCGCGATGACAGGTGTCGGCGATCAGCCACCCAGGAGGCGTACCACCCCGGACTGGCCTCGGATTCGGGCGTTGTCCAGCGCGGTTCGGCCCTGGAGGTCTCTGATGTCGGGGTCGGCGCCGGCGGCGACCAGTCGCCCGACGACCTCCTGGTAGCTCTGTGAACCGTCGCCGTAGACCACTGCTTCGAGAAGCGCGGTCCAGCCGGAGTCGTTCACATGATCGAGCGGGACGCCGGCGTCGATGAGCAATTGCACCGTGGTGGGGTGGCCCTTCTCGGCCGCGGGTATCAAGGCGGTCCCGCCGAATCGATTCAGCGATCGGACGTCGGCGCCGTGGGCCAGGGTCAAGATGAGGATCTCGTCCATTCCTTCGGCCCCGGCATAGAGAAAGGCCGAGTCAGACATGTTGTCTTCGGCATTGACGTCGGCGCCGGCGAGTATCAACGTTCTCGCGGCCTCGACGTCACCGGCCTTCGTTGCGACCACCAGCGGAGTTCGACCGTCTGCGTCCCTCGTCTCGAGTTCCAGATCAGGTTGCGGAGCAACAGTTGTCGGGGGAACCGAGAGAATCGGGGGGCTTGCGGAGATACTGGTCGATTGTTGATCCATCGAACCGGTGTTTGCCCGATCCGGCGCGGACGCGGCCGAACAGGCTGTCGCGGTGACAACCAGGCAGGCCGCGACCGGCACGTTCCGCCAGGCCCGCATCACGGCACGGTGGCGGAGAGGATCGTGAACCTACTTCTTCTTTTTCCACTTTCCGCGGCTCAAGATCTCGCCGCGAACGAGGATGAACACGATGACGGCGACGAAGCCGAGGAGGTAGAAGTCCTCGACGTGGCCTTCGTGGTTGCCGATGATCATGCCGAGCAGTGCGACGACCGAGACCCAGGCGGCGATCTTGAAGGTTCTGATGCCTTCGCCGTGCCAGCCGAACCGAGAGGAAGGCGCTTCGGCGGGTTCGGGCTTGTACTCGACCTCAGTGCTGGCCACGGCTACTCCTGCTGGTTTCGATCCGACTTGTGCTGCGCTGAGCATATCGTGACCCGGCGAGCACCAGCAGTCGCGGCCCCGTCTGCCACGGACAGACGGGGCCGCGCGCACCGGAGGAGCGTCATCGGACTCGACCAGCGGTGTGGCGGGGCCGGTGCCAGAATGATGGCCGTGCCGTTCGAGAATCACACCCATGCCGACTATCCGAGAGACCTGATCGGATACGGCCCGACGCCGCCGGATCCGAAGTGGCCGGGCCACGCGAACATCGCCGTCCAGTTCGTCCTGAATTATGAAGAGGGCGCGGAGAACAACGTCCTCGACGGCGACCAGGGCAGTGAGACGTTCCTCTCGGAGATGGCCGGTGCCACCGCGTTCCCGAACCGGCACATGAGTATGGAATCGCTGTACGAGTACGGTTCTCGTGCCGGCCTGTGGCGGATCTTGCGGGTGTTCGGACGCCGAGGCCTCCCGCTGACGATCTTCGCGGTGGCCAGGGCGATGGCGCGAAATCCCGAGGCCGTGGCAGCCTTTGTCGAACGGGGCGACGAAATCGCCTCACACGGACTGCGATGGCTGAACTACCAACTCACCGACCCGGACGTCGAGCGCGAGCACATGGCAGAGGCGATGGAGATCCTCACCGAACTGACCGGGACCGCGCCGCTCGGCTGGTACACCGGCCGTGACTCCCCGAACACCCGGCGTCTGGTCGTCGAGCACGGTGGCCTGGTCTACGACTCCGACAGCTACGCCGACGACCTGCCGTACTGGGTGAAGGTCCCCTCCGGCGAATCGCAGGTCGACCATCTGGTGGTGCCCTACACGCTCGACACCAATGACATGAAATACGCGTCACCGGCCGGGTTTCCGTCGGGGGACCAGTTCTATGCCCACCTACGAGATGCGTTCGACGTTCTCTACGCCGAAGGTCAGGCGGGCGCACCCAAGATGCTCTCGGTCGGCCTGCACTGCCGGTTGGCGGGGCGTCCCGCACGGACCGCGGCCCTCGAACGGTTTCTAGACCACGTCCAGTCCCATGACAAGGTCTGGATCACCCGACGTATCGACATCGCGCAGCACTGGATCGCAACTCACCCGCCGACCGGATAGCCCGGGCGGCGCCGGCTGGACTACGAGATCTCGGTCATCGCCAGCCCCGTGTTGCGATGGCGACGAGCAGGTAGACGCCGGGAAATGCGATGTTGTGGAACCCACGGGCCCGTACGTGGAAGACCATCGCACCGACGAAGGACAGCACGAGTCCGGCGGACGCGGTAACCACCAGCGCAGGGACGTCGAAGATCAGCCCGACCAGGACTCCGAGTGCTCCTGCCGCCTTGCACGCTGCCGGCCAAGGCAGCCAGCGGATCGGTACGTTCACCTCGGCGGAGTTGGCCAGTACGCACCGAACGCGGAACCAGTCGGCGCCGGCTATGGCCGCGTTGATGCCACGGCGATCCCGCCGACGACGAGATAGATTGTGTGCATGCCTCTTTCACGCCCTTTCGAGTCTGAAGTGACAGAGATTTCCTTGTAAGGCCACGGTGGTTCCTGCTCGTGATGTCGTCGCGCGAGGCTTGTTCACACTTCTTTGATGTCGGTGACACCCGAAAGGTGACCCCATGGATCCTAAAGACGTTGGTCTCACAGTTCGAGGAGATCCGGTCCCATCTGAGAGCCGTTGCCGAGACGCGCTGGGCGTGCTTCGGCGCCGGCGTCGACAGGCCGAGGTCGACATCGATGGACTCGATGACCACGCGGCAGCGGAGCCGGGGCCGGGAGAGGAGGCGCTGTGGGTCGAGTCCGTCGGACCAGCCCTGCTCGTTGTCCTCGACCGGCTCTCGCCCGCCCAACGTGTCGCTTTCGTGCTGCACGACCTGTTCGCGATGCCGTTCGAAGACATCGCCGTGGTGTAGCGACACCGTTCTCGTCAAGGCGTATCTCGATGCCCCTCGCGACGGCGACGTCGCGACTCTGCTGACGCTGCTCGCCCCGGATGTGGTCAGAATCTCCGATAGCGCATGCTGCCCCCGCACGTGGCGCCTGTGATTCGCGGGCGGATGCGATCGCAGATCAGACGCGGTACTTCGCCGACCGTGCGGCAGTGTCGTTCGTTGCGCTCGTCGACGGCGCGCCGTCAGTACTCATCACACCGCGGGGTCGTCTTGTCGCGGCAGCCGATCTGATCTCGGCCCGGCTCACCTTGACCGCATCACCGGGTGCGGTACCCATGTGTCCACCGGATCGAGGACACTGGGTAGGTGACCACACGCGTTCTCATCCTCGGCAGCACCGGATCGATCGGTACCCAGGCGCTCGAAGTGATATCCGCCAACCGTGACCGCTTCACGGTGGTGGGTCTCGGCGCCGGCGGCGGAAATGTGGATCTGCTTGCGAAACAGATCGTGGACCTCGGTCTGCCGGGCTCGGCCGTGGCGGTGGCCGACCACGGCAAGGCAGAGCGTGTCGCCTCGATGGCCGGTGTCGACGGCGTCCGCAGCGGCCCGGATGCGATGTGCGAACTGATCGAGAACGTCGAGGCCGACGTTGTCCTCAACGCGGTGGTGGGCTCTCTGGGACTACGCCCGACACTGGCCGCGCTGAAGTCCGGGGCCCGGCTGGCGTTGGCGAACAAGGAGTCGCTTGTCGCCGGCGGCGCCCTGGTGCTGGCGGCTGCCGCACCCGGGCAGATCGTCGCGGTCGACTCCGAGCATTCGGCCATCGCGCAGTGCCTGCGCGGCGGTACCGCGGCGGAAGTCGATCGCCTGGTGCTGACGGCATCGGGTGGGCCGTTCTACGGCTGGGGCGCAACACAATTGACCGATGTCACACCGGAGCAGGCGGGTAAGCACCCGACCTGGTCGATGGGCCCGATGATCACCCTCAACTCTGCGACCCTGGTGAACAAGGCGCTCGAGGTGATCGAGGCGCACCTGTTGTTCGGTGTTCCGTACGACCGCATCGACGTGACCGTGCACCGGCAGTCGATCGTGCACTCGATGGTGACCTTCATCGACGGGGCGACCATCGCCAAGGCCTCGCCGCCCTCGATGAAACTGCCGATCGCGTTGGCGCTCGGGTGGCCCGACCGGATCGCCGGGGCATCGCTCGCCTGCGACTTCAGCCAGGCGAGTACCTGGACTTTTGCGCCCGTCGACAACGAGGTGTTCCCGGCGATCGACCTCGCCAGGGAGGCCGGCACGCGGGGCGGATGCCTCACGGCGGTCTTCAACGCCGCCAACGAAGCCGCCGCCGACGGCTTCTTCGCCGGTGAGATCACCTTCCCGCGCATCGTCGGAATCGTCGGCGAGGTGCTCGATGATGCAGATCAGTGGTCTGCGGACCCAGGTACGGTGGATGAGGTCCTGGCGGCCGATGCCTGGGCGCGCGAACGTGCCCGTGCACTTGTTGCTGCCGGTGCACGTCGCCAACAGTCCTAGAAGGGTAAGTACGACCGATGATGTTTGTCCTGGGCGTTGTGCTCTTCGCTCTCGGTTTGCTGGCCTCGATCGCCTGGCACGAATGTGGCCACATGTGGGCCGCGCAACGCACCGGCATGAAAGTTCGCCGCTACTTCGTGGGTTTCGGCCCGACCCTGTGGTCCACCCGTAAAGGCGAGACCGAGTACGGCGTGAAGGCCGTGCCGCTCGGAGGATTCTGCGATATCGCAGGCATGACCACCCACGACGTGATGGCACCCGAGGACGAATCCCGGGCCATGTTCCGGCAGAAACCGTGGAAACGGATCGTGGTGCTCGTCGCGGGGCCGTCGATGAATCTCATCCTCGGGTTCGCGCTCATCGTGGTGATGGCGATCGGTTGGGGTCTGCCGAGCCTGAGCGAGACGCTGCCGGCAAAGGTCGGATCGCTGTCGTGTGTGGGCACCACCATCGACAACAACGAACTCGCCGACTGCTCCGGCGCGGGTCCGGCGCAGCAGGCCGGACTGGAGGTCGGCGACACCGTGGTGGCCGCCAACGGGGAGAAGATCAGCAGCACCACCGAATTGAGCGAGGTGCTGCGGGCCGGAACCGATCCGGTGACCCTGACCGTGGAGCGCAGCGGTTCCGAGCGTGAGGTCATCGTCACACCGCAAAAGGTGACCGTGAGCGGCACCGACGAGCAGGGTGCGCCGGTCACCAAGGAGATCGGGATGGTCGGTATCGGCTACGACACCGGTTGGCAGAACCCCTCGGTACTCGGTGCGGTCCCTGCCGCGGTCGGTTTCACCGGCGACCTGATGGTGCGCACCTGGGATTCGCTGATGTCGTTGCCGTCCAAGATCGGTGCCCTGTGGACATCGGTCACCGGCGGGGAACGCGCCGCCGACACCCCGGTCAGCGTGTACGGCGCCTCGGTCATCGGAGGTGACGCGGCCGACCACGGTGTGTGGTGGTTCTTCATCTTCCTGTTGGCTTCCATCAACTTCTTTCTGGCACTGTTCAATTTGGTGCCGCTACTACCCTTGGATGGTGGGCACATGGCAATCGTGGGCTACGAGAAGGTGCGCAACCTCCTGCGCGGCTCCCGTGGCCTGGCTGCCGGACCGCCCGTGGACTACATGAAACTGATGCCGATCACGTATGTCGTACTGGCGATCATGGGCGGGTACATGGCCCTCACGCTCACCGCTGACATCGTGAACCCCATCAAGGCGTTCTAGACCAGGCCCAGCCCAGTACAGATCAGCCCTTCACAGATCAGGAAGTGACACGATGAGTGCAGACCCCATCGCCATCGGTCTGGGGATGCCGCCGGTACCTCCACCGGTACTCGCACCGCGCCGCAAGACCCGCCAGCTCCAGGTCGGTTCGGTACCGGTGGGCAGCGACCACCCGGTGTCGGTCCAGTCGATGACGACCACCAAGACGCACGACGTGAACGCGACGCTCCAGCAGATCGCCGAACTGACCGCCTCGGGCTGCGACATCGTCCGGGTGGCCTGCCCACGTCCCGAAGACGCCGAAGCGCTTCCCGCGATCGCCAAGAAGTCGCAGATCCCGGTCATCGCCGACATCCATTTCCAGCCGAAGTACATCTTCGCCGCGATCGACGCCGGTTGTGCGGCCGTGCGGGTCAACCCCGGCAACATCAAAGAATTCGACGGCCGCGTCAAAGAGGTCGCCAAGGCCGCCGGTGCCGCCGGGATCCCGATCCGCATCGGTGTCAACGCCGGTTCGCTCGACCCGCGCCTGCTCGCGAAGTACGGCAAGGCCACACCCGAGGCGCTGGTGGAATCGGCCCTGTGGGAGGCGGGCCTGTTCGAGGAGCACGGCTTCGGCGACATCAAGATCTCGGTCAAACACAACGACCCGGTGATCATGGTGGAGGCGTACCGGCAGCTTGCGGCTGCCTGCGACTACCCACTTCATCTCGGTGTGACCGAGGCCGGCCCGGCATTCCAGGGCACCATCAAATCGGCCGTCGCCTTCGGGGCGTTGCTGGCCGAGGGCATCGGCGACACCATCCGCGTCTCGCTGTCGGCGCCGCCGATCGAAGAGATCAAGGTCGGCAACCAGATCCTGCAGTCGCTGAACCTGCGCCCCCGCAAACTCGAGATCGTGTCCTGCCCGTCCTGTGGTCGCGCCCAGGTCGACGTCTACAAGCTCGCCGAAGAGGTGACCGCCGGGCTCGAGGGTATGGAGATCCCACTGCGGGTGGCCGTGATGGGGTGTGTGGTCAACGGACCGGGCGAGGCCAGGGAGGCCGACCTCGGTGTTGCCTCGGGCAACGGACGGGGCCAGATCTTCGTCAAGGGCGAGGTCATCAAGACCGTTCCCGAAGCGCAGATCGTGGAGACGCTCATCGAAGAGGCCATGCGCATCGCCGAAGCCGCGGGCGAATCGGAATCCGGCGCACCGATTGTCACAGTGAGCTGACCGCCGGGGCACCCGACTGGCAGAATGACGAGAGAACGTCAACGTCTGCTACGACTCTGGGAGCCGCGGTGCTGAAGCTTTTGGGTGACCGTCCCCTCGGTGAGCGGGACTTCTGTGCCGTGACCGATGCCCTGGCCCAGGATCCGGTCGCCTCATGCATGGTCGCCGCGCGGGTCGAAGACCACGGCATCCATCCCAGATCCCTCGGCGGCGAGCTGTGGAGCAACGACCAACCGGCATCGTCGCTGTGCTTTTCCGGGGCCAATCTGGTGCCCCTGTTCGGCACCCAGGACGACATCCGGATCTTCGCGGAGCGTGCGGTTCGGAATCCGCGGGCCTGCTCGTCGATCGTCGGACCGTCCGAACTGGTGATGCCCTTGTGGGAGCACACCAGCGAGTACTGGGGCCCGGCGCGTGAAATACGGTGCAGTCAGCCCCTTTTGGCACTGGCAACGGCACCGGTGATCGCCGGGGATCCACAGGTCCGGCGCGTCCGCCTCGATGAGATCGACGCGTATCTGCCCGCCGCGGTGGAGATGTTCATCGGTGAGGTCGGGGTTGATCCGTGCGCCGGAGACGGCGGTCGTTCGTATCGCCGCCGGATCGCGGGATTGATCAACGCTGGCCGGGCGTACGCGCGGTTCGAGAACGGCGAGGTGGTGTTCAAGGCCGAGGTCGGTGCGCTCTCGCGCAGAGTCGGCCAGATCCAAGGTGTCTGGGTGTCGCCCGACAAACGTGGTCTGGGCCTGGGCGCATCCGGCACGGCGACGGTGGTCGAGGCGATCGTCGCCGGTGGCCGGACGGCGAGCCTGTACGTCAATTCGTTCAATATCGCTGCCCGCGAGGCCTATCGGCGCGTCGGAATGCACGAGGTGGGCACTTTCGCCACGGTTCTGGTCGACTGACCTCGGACTCTCCCGCGTGGCAACTCCGGTTCCGGTGCTGCTCGCAAATAGCATGACCGGTGATGATCCGTATCGCGCGCCGCCGGCCGATCAAGACGCTCGTGGTTGTTGTCACCACAGTCGTCTTGTCGGTCACCACTCTGTCGTGCTCGGCCGACGACAACGGCCCGGGTGCGGCCGCGCAGCGTTTCCTGACCGCATTCGCCGACAACGATCCCGAGAAAGCCGGCGCCTCGACCGACCTCCCCGATCCCGCCGCAGCGGCGGTGACGGCGACCTGGGACGGACTACGGGCGACCGAGATGTCGGCCGATGCCGGGCAGGTGAAGATCACCGGCGACACCGCCACGATCGGAGTCGACTACACCTGGGAGCTCCCAGGTGAGGACAGCTGGGAGTACCAGGCGACATTGCAGATGTCCCGCAACGACACCGGATGGGTGGTTCGCTGGGTACCCACTGCCATCCACCCTCAGCTCGGCGGCACCCAGAGGATGTCGCTGCGGACCCTGACGCCGGATCGTGCCCCGGTTCGCGAGAGTGACGGAACCAACGTCCTGGTCCCCGGCACGGTCCTGAACATCCAGTTCGACGCGGGGGTGGCGGCACAGTCAGGTGCGGTCGCGTCGACGGCCGGTGCGCTCGCCGACGCGCTGAGGATGTTCGAGCCGGACATGTCGGCGCAGGTGATCGCCGAGCAGGCGACCGGTCACAGCGGTACGTACTCGGTGATCATCCTCAGCGAACGCGACTACGACCTGGTGCGGGATCGCCTGGCCGGACTTCCGGGTGTCAGCGCCATCGAGCAGTCGGATCTGGTGGCCCCGAATCCGGAGTTCGCACCGGCCCTGCTCGCGCAGGTCAAGAAAGAGGTGTCGAAAGACCTCGACGGCAAAGCGGGCTGGCAGGTGCTGGCAGTCAACCCCAATGGCGCCGATGCGGGTGTCCTGGCCGAAAGGCTCCCGGATCCGGCGCCGGCGGTCGACATCAGCCTGTCGCGGCAGGTGCAGGAAGCCGCGCAGCGAGCGGTCAACACCCGCAACGACTTTCAGGTGGCGATGGTTGTCATCCAGCCGTCGACCGGGCGGATTCTCGCCGTGGCGCAGAACGAGTTGGCGGACAAGGACGGACAGATCGCGACGATCGGCCTGTATCCGCCGGGCTCGACGTTCAAGGTCGTGACGTCGGTGGCGGCGATGGAGACCGGGCTGGCGACACCCTCGACGATGGTCGGGTGCCCGGGGGAGATCACGATCGGTGAACGAAGTGTGCCGAACTACAACGGTTTCGCGCTTGGCGTCGTGCCGATGCAGACCGCGTTCGCCCGGTCGTGCAACACCACCTTCGCACAACTCGCCAGTGAGATGGGTCCGTCCGACCTGACTCGGGCCGCGGCGTCGATGGGTATCGGGCCGGAGTATTCCGTGGTCGGTCTGCCCCTCGATTCCGGGTCGGTGCCCATCGCACCGGAGCTGGTGCAACGGACCGAAGACGGCTTCGGTCAGGGCAAAGTGCTGACCAGCCCGTTTGGATTGGCGATGGTGGCAGCGACGGTCGCACACGGTTCGACACCGGTTCCCCAGCTGATCCTGGGGCGCGAAACCACGATTGCCGGCCCGCATCCTGCGGCCGATGCGGATGCGATCAACGGGATCCGTCCGATGATGCGTGAGGTGATCGCCTCCGGTACCGCCCTCCGGATGGCGGATCTGGGGGTTGTCTACGGCAAGACCGGCGAGGCCGAGGTCGACGGCGGCTCGCACGCCTGGTTCGCCGGATACCGCGGTGACCTGGCATTTGCGACGCTGGTTGTCCTCGGCGGCAGCTCTGACAACGCGGTGGCCGTCACCCACGAGATGTTGGCCGTGCTACCGGAGTAGTCGCAGATCAGCGCTGCGCTGGCTTTCGAAAAGACACCCTGCCTATAATTTCCCCGGTTGCTCCTATTTGCGGATTCGGTTGTCAGTGGAACCACAGAGGAATTACCGACGTCAGATCATCACTCGGGTCGGCGGGGCACTAGAGGGGAGTTTCCCGCCGATCCGGGTGACCGGTCGATCGGGGCATGCGACCTGTCCGGCAGCACCACCAGTTCACCGGTGTCCGGGTGTGTCCACGTCAGCACGGGATGGTCGTAGATGGTCGACAAGAGTTCAGCGGTCATCACCGATTCGGTTGGGCCGGCTGCCACGATCTGCCCGGCCTTCATCAGGATCACCCGGTCCGCATAGGCCGCCGCGAGCGAGAGGTCATGGACCACCATGAGTACCGCGGCGTCGGCCGCACGACGTTTGACCAGCAGTGTGAGCACACGTTCCTGATGGTGGATGTCCAAGGCCGCAGTCGGTTCGTCCAGCATCAGGATGCCGGAGTGTTGCGCCAGCGCCCGCGCGAGTGAGACCCGGGCCTGCTGGCCACCGGACAGCTGGCTGAACGGCCGATCCCTGATCTCGAGAAGATCGCACTCGATCATCGACTCCTCGATGATCGCGGCGGATTGTGCCGCCTGCGGCGTGCGGCTCCACGGAAAGCGGCCCATCTCGACCACCTCGTGGACCATGAATGGGATGTCAGTCCGTCCGGATTGGGTGACCAGGGCTCGCCGACGGGCCAGCTCCAGCGCGCCGATGGCGGTGAGGTCTGTGCCGTCGAGTGTCACCGATCCCGCGGACAGCGGTCGCAGGCCGGCGAGTCCGGACAGCAGCGTCGATTTGCCGCAGCCGTTGGGGCCGACCAGAGCGACGATCTCACCGTGGTTCAGTTCCAGGTCGACGCCGGTGACGATGCGACGAGAGCCGATCGTCACCTCGGCGCCGGCAGCGGTCAGGGCGTTGCGATTCACCAGCCCACCCCCGCGTGACGGCTTCGCCGGAGCAACAGGAAGAACACCGGCCCGCCCACCAACGAGGTGAGGACGCCGATCGGTATGTCGGCCCCGTCGATCAGGGTCCTCGAACCGAGGTCGGCGGCGCAGACGACGATGGCCCCGCCGATGACGCTGGTGGGCAACAGGATGAGGTGCCGTGGGCCGACGATGAGCCGCATCACGTGCGGCACCACGAGACCGACGAACATCACGATGCCGGTGAAGGCGACTGCGGCCGCGGTCAACAACGCGACCAGCAGGATTGCGATGCGTCGCACGGTCTCCACGTGCACACCCAGGGCTGCGGCCTGAATCTCGCCGAGCGAGAGCAGATCGAGCCGGCGCACCAGCAGCATGCTCGCGGAGATGGCGACGACGGCGATCGGCAAGACCACCCACACCGGCTTCCAGCCGATGCCCTGCAGGGATCCCAACTGCCAGAAGACGATTTGTTCCCGGTCATTGGTGTCGGCGGCGAACGTCAGGAATGCGATGATCCCGGAGGCGAAGGCGTTGACCGCGATACCGATGAGGATCAACATCACCGGCGACGACGAGCCGTCTCGCATCGACAGCGTGTAGACCATCGCCACGGTGATCAGCGCGGTGATGAACGCGGCCCCCGCGGTACCCCAGACACTGGCCCAGATCCCGCCGGAGACGATCGTCACGCAGGCGCCGACCGCGGCTCCCGCGGACACCCCGATGACACCGGGCTCGGCCAGCGGGTTGGCGAGTACGCCCTGCAGCAGGCAGCCGCCGCAGGCCAGTGTCGCTCCGACGAGCAGACCCATCACGATGCGCGGGAAGCGGACCTCCCACAACGTTGCCTCGCCATTGGGTGAACTCGGCATCGGACCGATGTCGAGACCCAGGTGATGCATGACCGAACCGAAGACTTCCGCGGGTGGGATCGAGACCTGGCCGACCGATGCCGACCAGCCGACGAGGACGACCAGCAACACGAGCATCGAGGTGATGATCGCGGCGTTGCGGGTCCACAGGATCTTCCGCGTGGTGGTTGTCGCGGCGGTTCGATCCTTGAGTGAGGTCACCGGTAGATCGCCTGGGCCAGCGCGGCGAGCACCCGCCCCGTGTTGGGTCCGAAGGTCAGGACCTCGGCCTCATCCATCTGGACCACCCGTTTGTTGCGTCCGGCATCGGTCTGGGCCAGGCCGGGCAACTCCACGACCTTGTCGATGCCGCCGACTGAGTCGGCGCCCTGCGTCATCACGAGGATCACGTCCGGGTCCGCATTGATCATGGCCTCGGTGTTGACCGTTGTGAACGCCGACTTGAGTCCGGCCGCGGTACCCGCGTCGACACCACCGAGTGTGGCGATCAGATCGTCGGCGCCGGATCCCGGGCCCGAGAGCAGCTGGAGTCGAGGTCCGCGCAGGTACAGAAAGGCCATTTTCGCGCCGCGTGCAGTGTCCGGGATCAGTTCCTCGGCGGCCTTGATCTGGTTCTCGGTGCGGGTGGCGAGTTGTTCGCCCTCCTCGGGTACGCCGAGCGCATCGGCGACGTCCTGGATCAACGTCGGCGTTGTGGCGATGTTCCGTTCGCTGGTCAACACCACCACCGTCTGGCCGGCCGCGATCAGTTGATCGATGGTTCCCGGCGGTGTTGTCGATTCGTCGACGAGCACAACGGTCGGGTTCTGAGCCAAGACGGCCTCGGTGTTGACCGCGTGGCCGGTGTCGGTGATGACGGGCAGATTGTCGGCTTCCGGGATTCCGGCGGCGCGTGATTTCGCGACCACGTTGGGGCCCAGACCCAGTGAATAGACGATGTTCGCGATCGTGCCGCCGCGGTCGATGGGGATGATCCGGCTCACGTCGGTGACGGTGACCTCGCCGTGGCCCAGGGACGGAACGGTCACGGGCAGAACCGGAGTGGGATCCACCGCGATCGGTTCGACAACCGGACCTTCGATGACCGCCGTCTGAGGTCCTTCTCGCAGGAATCCGCTGGGCGCCGCGGAACTCTGCGAGGGGTCCGTGATCGGGGCGGTCGAGCAGCCCGCGATACCAAACGCGACGACGGCCAGCATCGCGACGACGGCTGTGTATCCGCGTGCAACCGGCCTCCGGTTGTCTGTCATACGTCACTCCTCCCAGGCCATGTGAGCATAACCTTACTTGCGGGTACGGCGACCTCAGGCCTGAAGCGCGACGTCGCGGGCTAGGCTGGAGCGCATGCCAGTTCGTGCCGCCCTCGCCCCCGGAAAGATCTCGCCGACACTGTCGGTCCCCAGCAAGATCGCTCGACCAGAATATGCGTGGAAGTCCACTGTCAACGAAGGCAGTGAGCCGTGGGTGCAGACCCCGGAGACGATCGAGAAGATGCGCCTGGCGTCGAAGATCGCCGCCAACGCGTTGGCCGAGGCAGGTAAGGCCGTGGCCCCCGGCGTCACCACCGATGCGCTGGACAGAGTGGCACACGAGTACATGATCGATCACGGCGCCTACCCGTCGACCCTGGGCTACAAGGGCTTTCCCAAATCGTGCTGCACCTCACTCAATGAGGTGATCTGCCACGGCATCCCGGACTCGACGGTGATCGAGGACGGCGACATCGTGAACATCGACGTGACCGCCTACATCGACGGCGTGCACGGCGACACGAATGCGACGTTCCTGGCGGGCAACGTTGCGCCCGAGGTTGTCGACCTGGTGGACCGCACCCGGGAGGCCACGGCCCGCGCGATCAAGGCAGTGCGTCCGGGGCGTGAACTCAACGTGATCGGCCGGGTCATCGAGTCGTACGCAAACAGGTTCGGCTACAACGTCGTCCGCGACTTCACCGGCCACGGGATCGGCGAGACGTTCCACAACGGCCTGGTGATCCTGCACTACGACCAGCCCAACGTCGACACCGTCATCGAGCCCGGCATGGTCTTCACCATCGAGCCGATGATCAATCTCGGCGCTCTCGAATACACCATCTGGGACGACGGCTGGACCGTGGTGACCGCCGACAAGAAGTGGACCGCGCAGTTCGAGCACACCCTGGTTGTGACCGACACCGGTACCGAGATCCTGACATTGCCGGACGCCTGACATTGCCGGACGCCCGTGGGAAAGCGGTTGCCGGGCAGGTCCGGGGCGCGCTGCTGGTCGCCGGAACGAGTTCTGACGCCGGCAAGAGTCTGATCGTGGCGGGTCTGTGCCGCGCACTCCATCGACGCGGGGTGTCGGTGGCGCCGTTCAAGGCGCAGAACATGTCGAACAACTCGGCGGTCACGCTCGACGGCGGTGAGATCGGCCGGGCCCAGGCCATGCAGGCCGCTGCCTGCGGATTGGCGCCGTCGGTCCGGTTCAACCCGGTGCTTCTCAAACCCGGTAGCGATCGGCAATCGCAGGTGGTTGTCCTCGGACGTGTGGACGGAACAGTCGGCGCTGCCGACTACCACACCCGGCGCGCGGCACTGGCACATATCGTTGCCGATGAATTGGCTTCTCTGCGTGCTGATTTCGACGTGGTGATCTGTGAGGGAGCGGGTTCACCGGCCGAGATCAACCTGCGTCGCTCCGATATCGCCAACATGGGTCTGGCAGAGGCGGCCGATCTCCCTGTGGTGGTGGTCGGCGACATCGATCGCGGGGGAGTGCTGGCCCATCTGCTCGGGACAGTGGCCTGCTTGAGTCCGTCGGATCAGGCCCGCATCGCCGGATTCGTGATCAACAAGTTCCGCGGCGACCTCTCTTTGCTGGAGCCGGGTCTGGCACAACTCGAAGAGCTCACCGGGCGGCCCACGCTGGGCGTGGTGCCGTTCGCCGACGACCTATGGCTCGACGCGGAGGATTCCCTGGCGTCCGTGGTCGGTCA
Source organism: Williamsia sp. (assembly GCF_036566845.1). Classification (GTDB taxonomy): domain Bacteria; phylum Actinomycetota; class Actinomycetes; order Mycobacteriales; family Mycobacteriaceae; genus Williamsia. The sequence goes on along the minus strand of NZ_DATCVM010000254.1, from coordinate 24,219 downwards.
CACCGTCGGCCGGTCGTCCCCGGCGTTGGGCACCGAGCGCCTGTCGGTGGCCGCGATCAGGCTGCCCCGGATCTCGAACTCCACCGATGTCGAGGCACTGGCCTGCGAGGCGGGTGTCGATGTCCGGTGGGTCGACGACGCGGCAGCGGTGGCGGCGGCGGATCTCGCAGTGCTGCCCGGGAGCAAGGCCACCGTCTCGGATCTGGCCTGGTTGCGATCGCGTGGTCTGGACGTCGCATTGACCAACCGGGCGGCGGCCGGGCGCCCGGTGCTCGGGGTCTGTGGGGGCTACCAGATGCTTGGACGCGAGATCACGGACGACGTCGAGGCCGGGTCGGGCACGGTACCGGGACTCGGTGTCCTCGATCTGTGGGTGCGATTCGAGACCGACAAGGTGCTGCGGCAGGTCCGTGGCACCGCTTCCGGAAAGCCGGTGCACGGGTACGAGATCCATCACGGACGGGTTGTTGCCAACAGCGATGCGGCCCTGCTCACGGATGGCGACTTCGGTCCAGAGGGCAGTGTCCGCGGTGCGGTTGTCGGGACGCACTGGCACGGATTGCTGGCCTGCGACGAGTTCCGGCGGGATTACCTGAGGATCGTGGCGGAGCAGGCCGAACGGCCCGGCTTCGTGGTCGGCCGTACCTCGTTCGACGATGCCCGCATGGCGCAACTCGATCTGATCGCCGATCTGGTGGAGACACACCTGGACTTCGATCGCGTGACAGAGATCATCACGACCGGACCGACCGGCGGGTTGCCGGTGATCACGACCGCGTTGAGCTGACCCGTACACAGATGGTGTCGGGCGCAGCTGTGGCCGGGTTCACCCGCAGCGCGGTCATCGGCACGTAGGCTGACGCAGGTGAGCATCGAACACCGCAGTGTCACCGTGGGCGACCTGGAATTCGACGTCCGGATCGGCGGCCCGGACAACGGACCAGCCGTCCTCCTGTTGCACGGATTCCCGACCACCGGAGCCTGTTTCGACCAGGTTGTCGGCCGGCTGCACGAATCCGGCCTCCGGACGATCGTTCCCGATCAACGTGGTTACAGCGCCGGGGCCCGCCCGGAGGGGCCCGAGAATTATCAGCTCGGGCACCTGGTGTCCGACGCCATCGGCATCCTCGACGCCCTGGGCATCGCCTACACGATGGTGGTCGGCCACGACTTCGGGTCGCTGGTCGCCTGGCACCTCGCCTCGAAACACCCACAGCGGGTCACCGGACTGGTGGCGATCAGTGTCGGCCATCCGTCGGCCATCGCGACAGCGCTGGCTTCCAGCGATCAACGCGACAGGTCGTCGTACATCCTCGACTTCGTGAAGCCCGGATCCGAGGACGTGCTGCTCGCGGACGACGGTAAGGCTCTGCGCGATCTCGTGCCGGACGACAGCGTTCTGCCCCTCATCGAACGATCGGCGCTGACCGCCGCACTGAACTGGTACCGCGCGAACTTCACAGGTGACATCAAGTCGAACCTCGCCTGCGGGCCGATCGAGGCGCCGACCACGGTGCTCTGGGGTGACGGCGATGCCGCACTCGGACGCGAACAGGCCGAGGCCAGCGGTCGATTCGTGTACTCGGACTTCCGGTTCTCGGCACTCGAAGGTGTTGATCACTGGATTCCGCAGAACGCCCCCGCGGCTGTTGCCAGCGAGGTCGCCCTGCGGTCCTCCGTGTGGTGAAGCGCTAGATCTCCAGGCCGAGCAGGGCGTTCTCGAGCACCTCGGGCATCGCCGGATGGATCCAGTACTGGCCCCGGGCCAGGGTGTGTGCGTCGATGCCGAAGGACATCGCCTGGATCAGTGGCTGGATCACGGTCGGGGCCTGAGGGCCGATGATGTGCCCGCCGAGCAGGCGGCCGGTGCCCTTCTCCGCGATCACCTTGCACAGGCCGGTGGTGTCTTCCATCGCCCAGCCGTAGGCGACGTCGCCGTAGGCCTGGATCTTGACAGTGATGTCGAGACCGGTGGCGATGGCCTCGGTTTCGGTCATCCCGACCGACGCGATCTGTGGGTGGGTGAAGACGGCAGCCGGGACGAACCGGTTGTCGAAGGAATCGAGATCGGTTCCGTCCCAGTCGCGCAACAGGTTTGCCTGGACGACGCGGCCCTCGTGGTTGGCGACGTGCTTGAGCTGGTGCGGGGAACTGACGTCACCCAGTGTCCACACGCCTCGAGCTGCGGTGCGGCCGTACGCATCCCGGCGGATCCGGCCTTCGGTGTCGACACCGACGCCGATGGACTCGAGCGCGAGGCTGTCGGAGTTTGGTGTACGGCCGACGGCGACGAGAAGCGCGTCGGCGTTCAGCACCGTTCCGTCGACGAGTTCCATTCGCACACCGCTGCCCACGGCCTCGAGCTTCTCGATGGCGGCATGGAAATGCACATCCCAAGCAGCAGTGGCGATTTCGGTGAATCTTGACGAGATGTCCTCGTCTTGATGCCGAAGCATGGCGCCACTGCGGGCGATGATCGACACCTTCGAACCCAGTGCCCCGAACACGTGCGCAAACTCCGCCGCGATGTAGCCGCTGCCGACGATGATGAGATGATCGGGCACCTTCGGCAGTCGCATGACGTCGTCATTGGTGTGATAGACCACGCCACTGTCGGCGATGATGTCGGGGATGACCGGGCGAGAACCCGCGGCGATGACCACCCGGGTCGCGAGCACCAGATCGCCGGTGGCGGTGCGCAGCCGATACCGGCCGTCGGTGTCGGTTCCGTCGAATTGCACGTGACTGGGGTAGACCGTGATGTTGTCGCAGTCCTCCACGCGATACCGCTTGCCGCCGGCGGAGATCGGATCGATGCGCCCGAAGATCCGGTCCACGATTCCCGGCCAGTCGACCTTGTTGATCGAGCCGCTGACACCCAGACGCTCACCCTCGCGGATCGTCTCGGCGACCTCTGCGGCGTAGACGAACATCTTGGTGGGAATGCAGCCGACATTCAGGCAGGTGCCGCCATAGATGCTCTCTTCGAAGATCGCGATCTGCTGGTCTTGGAACCGGTCGTCGGGGATGGAGTTTCCGGTACCCGATCCGATGATCGCCAGATCAACCCTCGTCGCTTCGGGTTCGGCCGTCGGTTCAGGCATTCTGTCCACCTCGTATTCGTTCTTGATTGCTCAGCAACCAGTTGTCCATTTCGGTGTACGCGAGTTCGCGGACACCGGCGCTCGACAGGAAGACGTCGTGCCGGGCACCCGGCACGGGCACCACGCTGGTTCGATCGCCCAGGCATCCGGCCCAGCGTGCGATCTGACGAGTGTCGAGAACGCCGTCGGCGGAATCGATGTGCGCCACCACGCCATCGGGTCCCGGACCCGCCAGTGTTGTCGCATCCGAGCGGAGCACCAGCGACGGGACGCCGACATCGAGACCCTGATGCAGGCGGGCCTGTCCGCGGCGGACCGCGCTGAGGAATCCGAATGTCACCGGATATCCGTCCAGTGGTTTGTAATTCAGGTCGTAGTCCCACTCACCGTGGACGGAGTTGTGCAGGCTCCGGCCATACGCCCCCTCGAGTTTGCGGGGGATCGCCTGCAGCGGCCGCACCCGGCCGACCGAATTGATGACGGTGGTGCCGACGGTGCGGAGGATCGGCGCGCCCTGCAGATCGAACCAGGGCGAATTCAGGACCAGACCCGCCGGGCGACCGGACGAGCTGTCCGGCCGTGAGCGAAGCCGGTCGAGCCACAACGGGGTGATGAGACCTCCGGTGGAGTGGGCGACCACGATCACCGGGACACCCCCTGTGTCCGTGTTGATCTGCTCCAGGGCGAGGTCGAGTTCGGTGTCGTAGGCCGCGAGGTCGGTGATCTGGTGGGGTGTCTGCCCGGGTCGTTGCGAACGGCCGCATTTGCGCAGATCCAAGGCATGGAACGCGTAACCTCGCGAGGTGAAGAACTCGGCGAGTTCGCGCTGGAAGAAGTAGTCGGTGAAGCCATGGACGTAGAGGACTGCTGCGGCCGCGGACGCAGGTGGGCGATGCCGGACGAGCGTCGCCGCGATCTGGCCTTCCCCGTCGGGATCGGCTCCCAGGTCGAAGGTCAATGTCGAGAAGTCCGGGCCGAGGGCATCGGGCTGCCAGGTTGAAGGTGCCACGGTTGTTCACTGTAGAGCGCGCGGGTGTCGGCGGCGCCGTGGCGCTGCACGGATGGCCGGTTGGAGATGGCCCCGGCGGATGAGGGAGAATGTGCGGCACAGGTAGATAGGCTGAAACAGGAAGTTGAGCTGGAGTGTCTGAGTCTGCAACTCCGCGTGACGGTGGAGTGATAACAACCGACATTGCGCTGGTAGGCGCGGGAATCATGAGCGCCACGCTGGCGACGCTGTTGCATCGCCTGCAGCCGGATTGGTCGATCAGCATCTTCGAGCGACTCGACGCTGCCGCCGCCGAGAGCAGTGATCCGTGGAACAACGCGGGCACCGGGCACTCCGCACTGTGTGAGTTGAACTACACTCCGCAGACCGCCGATGGTGATGTGGACATCACCAAGGCACTGACGATCAACGAACAATTCCAGGTGTCCCGGCAGTTCTGGGCCAACTCGGTCGAGACCGGCGTCCTCGGTACTCCCGAAGAGTTCATCAACCCCATTCCTCACGTGGGCTTCGTCCACGGCGAGTCGAATGTCGACTACCTCCGCAAGCGTTACGACAACCTCGCCGGCGAAACCCTCTTCAAGGGGATGGAATACATCACCGACCCCAGCGAGTTCGCCAAGCGACTGCCGCTCATGTCGGCCGGCCGCGACTTCTCGGATCCGGTGGCGCTCAACTGGTTCACCGGCGGCACCGATGTGGACTTCGGTGCCCTGACCCAGCAGATGCTCGGTTTCGTGGGCCGCTCCGGTGGCACCGTGAACTTCGGCCATGCCGTCACGAACCTGAACAAGCAGTCCGACGGCAGCTGGCAGATCAAGGTCAAGAATCTGCGCACCAAGGAAAAGACCACCGTCAAGGCGAGCTTTGTGTTCGTCGGTGCCGGTGGCGGCGCACTGCAGCTCCTGCAGAAGTCGGGCATCGAGGAAGCCAAGGGCTTCGGCGGCTTCCCCGTCAGCGGTGCGTTCTTCCGCTGCACCAACAAAGATCTGATCGCTGACCACAGCGCGAAGGTGTACGGCAAGGCGGCGGTCGGCGCACCGCCCATGTCCGTCCCGCACCTCGACACGAGGGTGATCAACGGCACGGCAGGCCTGCTGTTCGGGCCGTACGCCGGCTGGTCGCCGAAGTTCCTGAAAGAGGGTAAGAACACCGATCTGCTCGCGTCGATCAAGCCGGGCAACGCGATCCCGATGTTGTCGATCGCTCCCAAGGAGTTCGGCCTGCTGAAGTACCTGATCAGCGAACTGGCCGCCGGCCCCGCCGACCGGGTGGAGACACTGTCCGAGTTCGTGCCCCGGGCTGCCGCCGAGGATTGGGAGATGATCGTCGCCGGCCAGCGTGTGCAGGTGATCCGTAAGAAGGGTCGCGGTGGTGTGCTCGAGTTCGGTACCGCGGTGGTCGCCGCTGAAGATGGCAGCATCGCCGGTCTGCTGGGTGCCTCACCGGGTGCCTCGACCGCGGTTCCGGCCATGTTGGACGTCCTCCAGCGCTGCTTCCCGAAGCACTACCAGTCGTGGGAGCCACAGCTCACCGAGATGATCCCGTCGTACGGCACCAAGCTGAACGACAACCCCGGCCTGTTCGGACAGGTGTGGGATTGGTCATCAAAAGTCCTGAAATTGACCGAGAACACCGATCAGCGCGCAGGTGAGGCACCTGCTCACCTGGCAGCACCTGCCGGCGTGTGATAGGTATCGCATATGACAGCCACCGCTAGCCTTCACCGCAGTTATGCCCAGGACATCGACTTGTCGACCCTGTACAAGCTCTTTCAGTTGCGGATCGAGGTGTTCGTTGTCGAGCAGTCCTGTCCGTACGCCGAACTCGACGGTCGCGACCTCGACTCGGACACCCGGCATCTGTGGCTCGAGGAAGACGGCGAGATCATCAGCACGCTGCGGTTGATCGAAGAGCACGATGGCGGTAAGTCGTTCCGGATCGGGCGACTGTGCACCGAACGTTCACGTCGTGGACAGGGCCACACGAGCCGCCTGCTTCAAACCGCGCTGGCGGACGTCGGATCGAGCCTCTGCAAGATCCACGCCCAAACGTACTTGGTGGACATGTACGCAAAGCACGGCTTTGTGGTCGACGGTGACGAGTACCTGCTCGACGGCGTGCCGCACGTCCCGATGAAGCGTGGCGGATATCGCTGACGGTCCGACAGTCCCGTCCGGTCCGGGTGTCGTTGCTCGCGAGGCGGCCCCGGATCTTCCGTTTCCGTTCAGTGCGGTGGTCGGGCAGGAACAGCTCAAGCTCGCGCTGATCCTGTCCGCGATCGCGCCGTCGATCGGCGGTGTACTCATCCGCGGGGAAAAGGGCACCGCGAAGACAACGGTGGTTCGGGCGCTGGGTCCGTTGCTGCCTCGGCGCTCGAATACGGCCGCGGCTGTTGTGGAACTCCCGATCGGCGCCACCGAGGACCGCGTGATCGGTTCGCTGGATCTGCAGAAGATCCTCTCCGAGGGTGCCAAGGCCTTCACTCCCGGTCTGCTAGCCCACGCCGATGGCGGTGTCCTGTACATCGACGAGGTCAACCTGCTCGCCGACCATCTGGTCGACGTATTGCTCGACGCGGCTGCGACGGGCCGGGTGGTCATCGAACGAGATGGTGTGTCGCACACGCAATCCGCGCGTTTCGTGCTGGTCGGCACCATGAACCCTGAGGAGGGTGAGCTGCGGCCGCAGCTGCTCGACCGATTCGGGCTGGCCGTCGATGTCACTGCGCCGCGGGAGGTTTCGCAGCGCGTCGAGGTGATCGAACGACGGATGGCGTACGAGGCCGACCCGGCCGGATTTGCCGCCGGGTACACCGATGCCGATGCCGAGATCGCTGCTGCGATCGAAAAAGCAAGGGCAGCACTTGAATCCGTGACCTTGCCGCCTGCCCAGCTGCGCCGGATCGCGGCGATCTGTTTGGAACTGGATGTGGACGGTCTGCGCGGCGACCTCGTGGTCACCCGCACGGCCCGGGCCCACGCGGCGTGGCGTGGGGCAGATGTGGTCGAGGACATCGACATTCGGCGTGCCGTCGAGTTGGCGTTGCCGCACCGTCGCCGGCGCGATCCCTTCGACGAACCCGGCTTGACCGAGCAGCAGATCGATGACGCGCTCGACAGCGCGGATCAGCAGTCGCAAGCGCCTGACAGTGCCGATCAGCAGTCGCAAGCGCCTGACAGTGCCGAGAACAACGGTTCCCCTCAGGACTCTGCGACGCCTGATGCCGGCGAATCGCAGTCGGACAAGCCCGATCCCGATCCCGACGGCCCCGGCGGTGGCGGGGCGCCGCCACCCGGGCCCGGTTTCTCGCCGGATCGCCGCGGTGTCGCGGTGAAAGCGTTGCGTGCCACGGGGGTTGGCAACGGTGAACCCGGCCGGCGCTCGCCGTCGTTGAGCAGTCGGGGCCAGGCCGTGCGTGGTGTGCGCGCGGGAGGCCACGGCGTGCATCTGATGGACACGGTGCTGGCGGCGGCTGACGAGCACATCGAACGTGGACACACCCGCTTGCAGGTGTTGCCGCAAGACATCCGCAAGGCGCAGCGCCGTGGCAAAGAGGGCAACCTCGTCGTGTTCGTCCTCGACCTGTCGGGTTCGATGACGGCCCGTAAGCGTCTCGACGCCGTGTCGGGCGCCGTCGTGTCTATGCTCACCGACTCATACCAGCGCCGCGACCGGGTTGCTGTGGTCACCCTCAGGGGTGCCGGAGCCGAGGTCACCGTGCCGCCGACCCGCTCGGTGGACGCCGCGGTGCGCAGGTTGACCGGTGTGTCGACCGGTGGCCGGACGCCGCTGGCCGAAGGATTGCTGACCGCGCGGGATGTGGTGCGCCGCAACACCTACAAGGAACCCAATCGGCGACCGCTACTGGTGGTGCTGACGGACGGACGCGCAACATCGGGTTCCGGCGCGCTCGCCCGCGCCGGCGCCGCCGCAGATCGCCTGCGACGCGACGGAACGTCGACAATCGTGGTGGATTGTGAACAAGGCATGGTTCGTCTCGGTCTCGCACGGGTACTGGCCGGCCAATTGGGCGGCGATTGTGTGGAGTTGGCCGAATTGACCTCCGGTGGTGTCGCCGCAGTTGTCCGGTCGGCGGCCTGAGTGAGTCCGGCATGTGTGGTGTCAGAAGGGAATTGTTGTGCCCAAGGGTGTTCCATCAGTCATTCCGGACGACGGGCTGACCACGCGCGCGCGGCGCAATCAGCCGGTACTCGCGGTCCACACCGGAGACGGCAAGGGTAAATCGACGGCGGCCTTCGGGATGGCGATGCGCGCGTGGAACGCGGGCCTGGACATCGGCGTCTTCCAATTCGTGAAGAGTGCGAAATGGAAAGTGGGCGAGGAGAATGCGCTGACGGCCCTCGGGGAGTTGCATGCCACGACCGGTCAGGGAGGTCCGGTGCAGTGGCACAAGATGGGCGAGGGGTGGTCGTGGATTCGCCATGCCGGCGCAGACGCCGATCATGCTGAGCAGGCGGCACAGGGCTGGGCCGAGATCCGTCGTCGCATCATCGATCAGCAGCATCAGTTCTACGTTCTGGACGAGTTCACCTATCCGATCAACTGGGGCTGGATCGACCTCGACGATGTCATCGAGGTGCTGGCGAGTCGCGAGGGCAAACAGCACGTGGTGATCACCGGGCGCCGCGCACCGACCGCATTGATCGAGGCCGCCGATCTGGTGACGGAGATGGTCAAGGTCCGCCATCCCATGGACGCCGGGCGGAAAGGTCAGAAGGGGATCGAGTGGTGACCGGTTCCCCGCCCGCCATCGTCATCGCCGCCCCGTCCTCGGGCAGCGGAAAGACCACGATCACAACGGGTTTGATCGGTGCGCTGGCCCGCTGTGGACATCAGGTCGCGCCGTTCAAGGTGGGGCCGGACTACATCGACCCCGGCTATCACGGCATCGCCGCGGGTCGGCCGGGTCGCAATCTCGATCCGGTGCTGGTCGGGGAGGATCGGATCGGTCCGCTGTACCGGTCGGGTTCTGCCGGCTGCGACATCGCCGTCGTCGAGGGTGTGATGGGCCTGTTCGACGGCCGGATCACCGAGGACCACATGCCTGCGATCGCGCCCGGATCGACAGCACAGGTGGCCAATATCTTGGGCGCCCCGGTGGTGTTGGTCGTCGACGCGTCCGGGCACAGCCAGTCTCTGGCGGCGATCCTGCACGGATTCGTCAGCTACGACCCGGGTATCGACATCCGTGGTGTCATCCTCAACCGGGTGGGTTCACCACGACACGAATACGTGTTGCGCCAGGCCTGTGACCGCGCCGGACTCCAGGTGTTCGGTGCTGTGCCGCGCAATCCGGAGATGGCGGTGCCCTCCCGCCACCTCGGTCTCATCCCGGCTGCCGAACGCGGACCCGAGGCGATCGCCGCCATCGAGGCGATGACCGAATTGGTCGGTGGCGCCGTGGATGTCGAGGCGCTGGTGGCCGCGGCCGACATCGGTCCGGCCGGCCGGTCGGGTCCGGTCTGGTCGGCCGACGACGAGGTCGGGGAGTCGACGAGCAAGGTCCGAGACGGCAGTGGTCAGCGCCCGGTGATCGCGGTTGCGGCCGGTGCCGCCTTCACATTCGGCTACGCCGAACACGGCGAACTGCTGCGGGCGGCCGGAGCCGAGGTCGTCACCTTCGATCCGGTGGTCGATCTCCTTCCGGACGGTTGCGCCGGGGTGGTGATCGGGGGCGGATTCCCCGAGGAACACGCCGCGGCGTTGGCGTCGAACAGGCCGTTGCTCACCGCATTGCGTGCGGCCGCGGGGTCGGGGATCCCGATCCATGCCGAATGCGCGGGGCTGCTGTATCTGTCGCGCAGTCTCGACAACCATGCGATGGCCGGGGTGTTGCCACTTCATGGAACATTCGGCAAGAGACTGACTTTGGGTTATCGCGATGCGGTGGCCATCACCGATTCGGTGTTGTTCGACGCCGGGACGCGGGTCCGGGGCCACGAGTTCCACCGGACGACGGTGACCGCGGTGGGCGATTCGACGCCGTCGGCGTGGGGCTGGCGTCGCGACGGGGTCGCCGAGACCGAAGGCTGGGCGTCGTCGGCGCCGGGTTCCGCGGTGCACGCCTCGTACCTGCACACGCACCCCGCCGGAAATCCCGGGGCGGTGTCGCGACTGGTGGGTGCCGCCCGCCGGATGCGGGTGGGGTAGCGATGACAGACGGGTCGCCGGACCTGGACCTGTCCGCGGGTCTGCTGGCGGGACTGGACATGACCGACCTGAGCGAAAGCCCGGTGGTCATGCGGGATCTCCTCGAAGCGGTGCTGGCCGTGGGCAGTGGCCTGGATCTCGATGCCACTCTGCAGCGGATCATCAACGTCGCGGTGGGTGCGCTCGATGCCCGATACGGCGCGCTCGGGGTGCGCGGCGACGACGGTAAGCTCTCGGCCTTCGTGCACACCGGCATCGAACCGACGGTGCGGGAGACGATGGGTCACCTCCCGGTCGGCCGTGGAGTGCTGGGCCTGCTGATCAACCATCCGCAGGTGTTGCGCATCGACCAGGTGGGCGCACATCCGAGCGCGGTGGGGTTCCCGGTCAACCATCCACCGATGGCGACCTTTCTCGGGGCGCCGATCGTCGTCCGGGGATCGGTGTTCGGCAGCATCTATCTCACAGAAAAGGTCACCTCCGGCGGATTCACGGACGCGGACGAGGTGGCCGTTCGGGTCCTGTCCGCCGCAGCCGGTGTGGCGATCGACAACGCCCGCCTGTTCGAGAGTGCACGTACCCGGGAACGATGGATGCGGATGCTCGCGCGCCGCGGCGCCGGCCCGCTGGTGGGAGCCGCACTCGAGGACACCCTCACCTCGCTCGCGGTGGACCTCGCCGAGTTGGACTGCGCCACAGATGTTTTCATTCTCGGAACAGATGACAACCGGGCCACCGTGTTGGCGCACACCGGAGAATTGCCTCAACTCGGCGCGTTCGAACTGCGGCAGTCTTCGCAGATCGTCGTCGCCGGCGTCGACGAGGTTCCGGCCCCGCTCGTGCGGGACGGTGCCCAGTGGGTCACGTTTGTGCCGCTGTTGCGTGCGGGCGGACGTTTCGGCGTGATGATGTTGACGCATCGCCGGCCACCGGCCTGGGCCGAGGAGGAAGAGTCCGGACTGACAGCCACCGCCGACATCGCCTCGATGGCACTGGCCTACGACCTGCAGCAGGCGGTGACGAGGGAGATGCACATGCTCACCGACCGTCACCGGATCGCCCGGGACCTCCACGATCATGTGATCCAACGGTTGTTCGCGATCGGGATGTCGTTGCAGTCGTTCTCGGCCCGCAGCGGCGGTGATGGACAGCTCGACCAGGCGATCGTCGACCTGGATCGGACCGTCGAGCAGATCCGCACGGCCATCTTCGATCTCAACACCACGGGCGAGGGTGCCCAGGATTCGGCCACCCTGCGGCGGCGCGCACTGGACATCGTCACCGAGCTGTCGGCGCACTCGCCGGTCTCACCGTCGGTGCGTTTTGCCGGACCCGTCGACACGCTGGTTCCGTCTCGGTTGGACGGGCATATCGAAGCTGTTCTGCACGAAGGTATCTCGAATGCACTGCGGCATTCGATGGCGGACCGGATCGACGTCCTCGTCTCCGCGGACGAGGTCCTGAGCATTTCGATCACCGACAACGGGACCGGAATCGGTGCGGCCGTGACCCACAGCGGATTGAACAATTTGGCGCGGCGGGCCGAACAGAACGACGGCACCTTCACCATTTCCGACACCGTCGGCGGCGGGACCACCATCACCTGGACGGTACCCCTGTGAACGCGCGGCCACGATCAGCAGAATCCGGGTCGGTGCGGCGATGGTCTGTTCCTGTGGTCGAACGGGTTTCGAGAGGTGAGGTCATCGCCTTTCGCCTTGCCTCCCATAACCTCTCAGAGCGGCTGGGCACAGGTGAACTACTCGCGGCCGCCGGTCGGTGCGGGACCCTCCGGTCGGCATCGATGCCGACCGGCGTGCGCTTGCTCCCGCCAGGTGACCCGTACATCCAGACGCGTGACCGCGACACGATCGTCGAGAAACCTCGCCAACGGGATGTGTGGAAGATGGTCGGCGCACCGGGGACCATTCTCGCCGCCGGTGAGATCGCCGGGACCTGGCGGGCCCGCAGGAAAGGTCACGCGCTCACAATGACCGTCGCGGTTTTCGGCTCGCTGTCAGACCGTCAACGCAGTGTGCTGCGGGACGAAGCCGACCAGATCGGGGCGCTTCGAGACGCGTCGGATGTGGAGATCGAGTTCGATGGTGGCTGAGTACTTTCTGAGTGCGTGCCCAGGGGTTTTGTGATCGTCAGATGCCGTCGGCGGGCGGTTCCAGATAGCCGGCCCTGGCCTGTTTGTCCTTCAATTTGGTGGCCATCACCGCAACCTGGGTCCGCCGCTGCAGATCGAGCTTGGCGAGGATCCGGGACACATAGTTCTTGATCGTCTTCTCCGCGAGGAACATCCTCGCGGCGATCTGGCGGTTGGTCATTCCCTCTCCGACCAATGCGAAGACCTCGCGTTCCTGACCGGTCAACTCGGAGAGCGGATCGGTGCCGTTGCCGTCGGCCCGCAACTTGGCCATCAGCGCGGCCGTACTCCCGGCGTCGAGCAGCGAACCACCGCTACCGACCGTGCGCACCGCCGCCACCAGGTTGTGGCCGAGGATCTGTTTGAGAACGAACCCCGAGGCACCTGCCATCACAGCTGCCAGCAACGCTTCGTCGTCGGCGTACGACGTGAGCATCAGACACTGCACCGACGGTGTGGCACTGCGGATCTCGCGACACAACTCGACCCCGCTGCCGTCGGGTAGGCGGACGTCCAGGATGGCAACGTCGGGTACCGCAGCGGTGATCGCGACCAATGCCTCACTGACGCTTGCGGCCTCACCGACCACCTCGATGTCCTCGGCCGTCCCGAGGAGGTCGCGGAGTCCGCGGCGTACCAGTTCGTGGTCATCGACCAGGAACGCCTTGATTCTCGCTGTCATGGATTTCAAAGTACCGCACCATAAAAGGCGACGATGGCCTCGGTGAACAGGGACTTTCGGCCCACGCGCCGGCGCGCTGTCCGCGGGCACACTCGATTGCATGAAAACGATGTCCGGGTCGGATCTGCTGCGCGAGTTGTTGCCTGTCTGCGAAGGTGAGGTCAACCGGCATCTGGCGATGTCGAAGGAGTGGCATCCCCACGACTACGTGCCGTGGGATCAGGGCCGGAACTTCGCCGCGCTCGGCGGAATCGACTGGGACCCGACCCAGTCCCGGCTGGACGAGACGGCCAAGGCGGCGATGTTCACCAACCTGCTGACCGAGGACAACCTGCCGTCCTATCACCGGGTGATCGCCGAGAACTTCACCCTCGACGACGCGTGGGGCCATTGGGTGGGGCGGTGGACCGCCGAAGAGAACAAGCACAGCGTGGTGATGCGCGATTACCTGGTCGTCACCCGCGGTGTCGATCCGGTGGCGCTGGAGGAAGCCCGGATGATCCACATGACCCAGGGTTTCAACCCGATGCCCGCGGACGACGGCAATCGGGATCGCTCGTCGGACATGCTGTTCGCGGTGGCTTATGTGACCTTCCAGGAACTCGCGACCCGGGTCTCACATCGCAACACGGGAAAGGCGTGTGGAGACCCGATCGCCGACCGGATGCTCGCGCGGGTTGCCGCGGACGAGAACCTGCACATGCTCTTCTACCGCAACATCGTTGCCGGCGCGCTCGACCTGACTCCCGACCAGACGATCAAGGCCATCGCACTGGTCCTGGCCATGTTTCAGATGCCGGGTGCCTCGATGCCGGGATTCCGCGGGAATGCGGTGCTGATCGCCAAGGCCGGGATCTACGATCTCCCGCAGCATCTGCACGAGGTTGTCGAACCCGTCCTGCGCAAATGGAACATTTTCGATCGCAACGACTTCGGACCCGAAGGCGAACGCACCCGCGACGAGTTGGCCGTCTTCCTCGACGATCTGCAGGGCAAAGTCGATCGGTTCGAGCGATCGCGGGCACGCATGCTCGCTCGCGAGGAACAGGCGGCGTCGTGACGGTCGGGGACGTCGGGCATCGGAAGGTTCCGTTCGATGCCGCGATATCGATGGCCGAGGCCGCGCATTGCGGGAACATCAGCTGGTGGAATCAGATCCGCGCTGATTCCGCGGACAGTGCCGAGACCGAGTACCTGGCCTCGCGGATGCTCGCCCGACTGATCGCCGCGGCGGCGCATCGGCAGGGGATACCCACCGCCGACGTGTGGGCACGGATCCGTGAGTCCGGCAACCTGCCCCTCTGACCGACCGGACCGGCGTCACCCCCGGCGATCCGCGGCGTAGATGTGGTGAGTTCCGGCGCAGCCATGTCCAAATCGGTCGGTGACCCCGGCCCACAGTACGGTCTACGCATGACCGAATCGACATCCGAGATGGCCCACGACCATTACCTCGTCGGGCTGAATCTTGTTGGCAGGCGGGTGGTGATCATCGGCGGGGGCTCGGTGGTGCAACGCCGACTCGGCACACTCGCCGACAGCGGCGCCGACATCCACGTGATCACCCCGGAAGCGACGCCCACTGTGGAGTCGTTCGCCGGGATCAGCCTGCACGCCCGTCCCTATGAACGAGGTGACCTCGAGGGCGCCTGGTATGTCCTGGCCTGCACCGACGACCCGGCCGTCAACGCCGCCGTGGTCGCCGAAGCAGAACAACGCCGGATCTTCTGCGTACGCGCCGACGATGCCCGCCACGGCACCGCCGTCACCCCGGCCTCGCTGCATCAGGGCAACCTGACCGTCGGTGTCCTGGCCGGCGGCGATCATCGTCGCTCGGCCGCCATCCGCAACGCCATCGGCGCGGCGCTCGGTGGCGGCGACCTCGGCGCCGCCGGGATCGAGGCGGCGGCTCAGGAACGGCAACCGGCCGGGGTGGCCCTGGTCGGTGGGGGACCCGGCGACCCGGACCTGATCACCGTGCGCGGACGACGCCTGCTCGCCGCAGCCGACGTGGTGGTCGCCGACCGGCTCGCCCCGCCGGCCCTACTGGCCGAACTCGGACCCCACGTCGAGATCATCGACGCCGCGAAAGTGCCCTATGGCCGCGCCATGAAACAGGAAGCCATCAACGAAGTCCTCATCGACCGCGCGAAGGCCGGGAAGTTCGTGGTCCGGTTCAAGGGCGGCGACCCGTACGTCTACGGCCGGGGCTTCGAGGAACTCGAGGCATGTGTGGCGGCAGGGGTCCCGGTGACCGTGGTCCCGGGCATCACCAGTGCCATCGCCGGCCCGTCGTCCGCGGGCATCCCGGTGACCCATCGCGGCGTCACCCACGAGGTGGTTGTCGTGTCCGGGCACATCCCGCCCGACCACCCCGACTCACTGGTCAACTGGACTGCCCTGGCACAGATGCGCGGCACCATCGTCCTGATGATGGCGGTCGAGCGACTCGACATCTTCGCCGAAGCACTGGTCGAAGGCGGTCGAGACGCGTCGACCCCGGTGGCGATCATCGAAAACGCGACGCTGAGCAACCAGCGCGTGGTCCGCACCACACTGGGCACCGCCGCCGTCGACGCCAAGAACGAACAGGTGAAACCACCGGCCATCGTGGTGATCGGTCCGGTTGCCGGATTTGATGCCGCGCTCTGAGCAGCAGATCGACGTGTCATCGTGACAACCATGATTGTGAAACGGGAGCCTGACAGCGGTACCGTCGTTCCCCATGACCTCATCACCACACGTGGCCGCTGACATCGGACAGACCCGTGTGTGGGGGCCGCAGATCGTCATCCTGGGCGGGATGCAGCTGTTGGTGGTGCTCGACGGCACGGTCGCCGCGCTGGCGTTACCCAGGATTCAGAATGCGCTCGGACTGTCCGACAGCGGCGGGGCCTGGATCATCACGGCCTACGTGCTGGCCTTCGGCGGGCTCATGTTGCTCGGTGGTCGCCTCGGCGACACCTTCGGCCGCAAACGGATGTTCATGGCCGGTGTCGCGGCCTTCACCGCCTCTTCACTGTTGTGCGGACTGGCATGGGACCCGATCAGCCTGATAGTCGGACGCGCCCTGCAGGGGGCGTCGGCCGCGGTGGCCGCACCGACCGCGATGGCATTGGTCGCCACGACCTTCGCTCCGGGAAAGCCCCGGAACCAGGCGTTTGCGGTGTATGCCGCGATGACCGGCATCGGCTCCGTCATCGGACTGGTTGCCGGCGGAATGCTCACCGAGCTCTCCTGGCGTCTGGTGTTCCTGATCAACGTGCCCATCGGCCTGTTCGTGGTGGTCGGGGCGCTCCTGTTCCTCCGCGAATCGCAGGGCGAACGGTTGACGCTCGACGTGCGCGGTGCGGTGCTGGCGACGCTCGGCTGCACCCTGGTCGTGCTGGCGGTGAACGAGGGTCCGGGTGGCTGGTTGCGGCCGGTTGTCGTGATCCCGCTGATCGTCGGACTGGCCTCGCTGGCCGCGTTCGTTCACGTCGAGCGCAAGACCGACAATCCGATCCTGCCGTTCTCGCTCTTCGCGAACAGCAGTCGGGTGGCGGCGCTGATCGCGATCCTGCTGGCCGGCGCCATCATCATGTGCATGGCGGTGTTCATCTCGCTCTACTTCCAGGGCATCCTGAAGTACTCACCGATCCAGAGCGGCCTGGCTGTGGTTCCGTTTGCCTTCGGGCTCGGCACAGCGGCGGCGGTCGCATCCAAACTTGCGCTCAAATTCCAGCCCCGCTGGCTGGTGCTCTCCGGTGGCGTCGTGGTGATGGCCGGCTGCGGCTATGCGGCGAGCATCGCCCGTGACGCACCCGCCTACTTCCCGCACATCTACTTCCCGGTCGTGGTGATCGGCGCCGGAGTCGGGCTGGCGGTCATCCCGCTGACCCTGTCGGTGGTGGCCGGGGTCGGACCCAACGAAATCGGTCCGCTCACCGCACTGGCACAGGTTGCCCAGAACCTCGGCGGCGCGATCGCGCTTGTTGCTGTCGGCGCGATGGTCACCAGCCGAACGCTGGCCGAGGGTGGAACGACGGGTCCGGTCGACGAGATGAACCCCGCGCAGCTCGACGCGCTGGCAAGTGGTTACGGACTCGCGTTCGTCTGTTGCGCGCTCATTGCCCTGGCGGCCGGCATCGTGGTTCTGTTCATGCGGTTCACACCCGAGGACGTGGCCGAGGGGCAGGCTGCACAGGAAGCCGCCCACACCCAGGTCGACCCCGACGATCACACGGCCTGAGCGTCCCGGCCACTGAAGGTCCCGTCACCTGAGCTCTCGGCCCGGCCGATCAGTCCGTCAGGATGATGAGTTCGTGGTCTGAGCCGATCTCTGCGCGTTGTCCTCCGGCGACGGCGACAGCGGCGAGGGAATTCACGTCCCGGACCTGCTTGCGTGAGCTGAGCAGCGACCGGGTCAGAACACCCTTGTGATGCTTGTTGAAGTGGCTCACCACTGTCCTGGCGCCGCTTGCGTTCTCGGTCAGAACGGTGACGGTGATCGCACCGGGGATCGGTCCCAGTTGCTGATAACCACCCGAACGCAGGTCGACGAACAGATCCTCGCCGAGTCCGACGAGCGCGTCGGTGAGCGCCGGCTTCCAGGTGGCGGCCAGCGTGCCGAAGCCGGGGAGTTTCGATCCGGCCGACAGCCGGTAGGCGGGGATCGGGTCGGACGCCCGCACCACACCGAACAATGCGGAACCGATCGCCAGCCGCTCGGCGGCCTTGGTCTTCGAGGCCCGGGTCAGCGACTTGTGGTCGAGGGCATCGAACAGCACACCGGTATATCGCTCGATCGCCGGACTCGTCGGACTCGACCACAACTGGGCGTTGCGCTCGATCTCGTCGAACTGGGATACACCGAGCCCCAGCGCCTTCTGGGCTGCCACCGAATCCCCGGCCAGGGTCACCAGCGCGTCGGCGATCTTGCGGCGCAGCGGCGTCAGCGTGGGCAGCGACAGCCGGTCGAGGTCGAGGGGAGCGCCACGGCCACCGGTGGCCTTGGTCTCTGATGGGGGCAGCACGATCAACACAGTGATAGACCGTAGCCGTCCGCACCGGCCGGTGCCCAAACCTGGTCGGGTCACTGGAATGCAGCCCCGCGCGGGCGCAGAGATATGGTGTCTGACGTGATCACACGCATGTCGACCCTGTTCCTGCGCACGCTGCGCGACGATCCCGCCGACGCCGAGGTGCCCAGCCACCGGCTGCTGGTCCGAGGCGGGTATGTCCGCCGCGTCGCCCCCGGTGTCTACAGCTGGCTCCCGTTGGGCCTGAAGGTGTTGCGGAAAGTCGAGGACGTCGTCCGGCAGGAGATGGACAACATCGGCGGCCAGGAGATCTCGCTGCCGGCGCTGCTGCCGCGCGAGCCGTACGAGACCACCAACCGCTGGACCGAATACGGTGACGCGCTGTTCCGCCTCAAGGACCGCAAGGGTGCCGACATGCTCCTCGGCCCCACCCATGAAGAGCTCTTCGCCCTCCTGGTCAAGGGGGAGTACTCGTCGTACAAAGATCTGCCGTTGACGATCTACCAGATCCAGACCAAATACCGCGATGAGGAACGTCCCCGCGCCGGGATCCTCCGCGGGCGTGAGTTCATCATGAAGGACTCGTACTCCTTCGACCTCGACATCGACGGCGCCAAGGCGTCGTACGACGCGCACCGTGAGGCCTACCAGGAGATCTTCCGGCGGTTGCAGGTCAGCTATGTGATCGTCGCCGCGACCTCGGGTGCCATGGGTGGCTCGGCGTCCGAAGAATTCCTGGCCGAAAGCGAAGTGGGCGAGGACACCTACGTGCGCAGCCCGGAATCGGGCTACGCGGCCAACGTGGAGGCGGTCATCACCCCGGCCCCGCCCGCACTGCCGATCGAAGGCCTCCCCGCGGCCACCGTGTACGACACCGGAGACACCCCGACCATCGACACGCTGGTCGCCTGGGCGCAGGAAGCGCTGCCCGACCGCGGATTCACCGCGGCCGACACGCTGAAGAACGTCGTGGTGAAACTGCGCCACCCCGATGGCACAAACGAGCTCCTCGCGGTCGGGATCCCCGGCGATCGCGACGTCGACATGAAGCGTCTGGAAGCTGCGTTGGAACCGGCCGCCGTCGAGCTCATCACTGATGCGGACTTCGCGGCCAACCCCTTCCTGGTGCGCGGATATATCGGGCCGAAGAGTCTGCAGGACAACGAGGTTCGCTATTTGGTCGATCCCCGGATCGTCGACGGTACCGCCTGGATCACCGGT
This sequence comes from Williamsia sp., assembly GCF_036566845.1. GTDB lineage: Bacteria > Actinomycetota > Actinomycetes > Mycobacteriales > Mycobacteriaceae > Williamsia. Next base: position 4,856 of record NZ_DATCVM010000254.1, on the reverse strand, counting down.
GCGAACGAACCCGGCAAACACGTCGTCGACCTGGTGGCCGGCCGCGACTTCGTGCCGGATGGCACCATCGAGGCCGCCGAGGTCCGCGACGGCGATCCGTCACCCGACGGCATCGGAACACTGGTCACGGCGCGAGGTATCGAGATCGGTCACATCTTCCAACTCGGAACCAAGTACACCGATGCGTTCTCCGTCGACGTCCTGGGGGAGAACGGCAAGCCGGTCCGGTTGATCCAGGGTTCGTACGGTGTCGGCGTCTCGCGCATGGTCGCGGTCATCGCCGAACAGCATCATGACGAGAAGGGCCTGCGCTGGCCGAAGTCCGTGGCGCCGTACGATGTTCACCTCGTGATCGCCAACAAGGACGAGCAGGCATGGGCCGGCGCACAGAGTCTCGCGGTCGAACTCGACGCCGCCGGGATGTCGGTGCTGCTCGACGACCGCAAGGCCTCGCCCGGTGTGAAGTTCAAGGATGCCGAACTGCTGGGCATGCCCGTGGTTGTCGTGGTCGGACGTGGCTGGGCAAACGGCACAGTCGAAATCCGCGACCGGTTCACCGGCGAGGCAACGGAGGTTGCTTCCGACGTGGCGGTCGAGACGCTGCTCGCCGGTCGCTGACCGACACACCCACCTCGTCCGGTCAAACCCACGGGTCTGAAACCCGTGGGTTTGACCACTTCGGGTGGGTCTGCCCGCCGGCGTCAGGCCGAGCCGGGCAGGGCGACCGTGGCAGGTGAGATTCGCAGCACCACACGCCAATTCGCTGCCCGGACGGCGCTGTCGGTCAGTCCGCGAAGGCCGAGCCGGCGGGCGACCGGATCGTCCGACTGCTCGATCACACTGCGATAGGCCACGGCGCAGTCCTCTTCGGCAGCCAGTGCAACGGTCAGTGCCGACACCGGGTCGGTCACCGGTACGGGCAGGTTGTAGCCGGCGGCCGCCGCCGGGACGGCAGCTTGCGCAGCCGTCAGGGCTTCTTCCAATTCGGTTCTCCGCGCGCGGTGTTCGGCTGTGTACTCGCTGATCATCTGGTCGCGAGATGGTGCCGCATGTGCCGCGACGACGCCATAGGTGAAGATCGCGGCATTCTCCGCGTCGAGGGCGACGGCGATCGCATCGGTGGTCGTGGTCATGAAAGCTGCACCGCCGCAAGAGTTGTGGTGGCGGCGCTGATCGACCCGAGGAGTCCGGCGACATAACCGTCGAGTTCGATCGCCAGGTTGCCTGCCGAGGTCGCTGAATCGGTGAGCTGGGTCCGCAGGGCGTCGATGTCCGGTGGTGTCGTCACCGCCGGGCTCGCCGTCGCCGAACTCGACGCGGTCTCGGCCCGCCCGGAATCGAGCCTGGTGATCTCGTCGGTGAGGGCAACCGCGTGCACCTTTCGCTGATCGGCGATGACGGCGAGGGCCGCGGCCCGGTCCGGATTGGCCGCGATCGCCGCGGTCGCCGCGGCGGCATCGGCGTTGGCGGCGGTCACCTGTGGCAGAAGCTGGTCGGCAAGGCGTTGTTGCGCCGTGATCTCGGCGCTCGTGCCACAGGCCGCGACCACGGAGATCGTGGCCCCACCCGCGGCGAACGCCGCCGCTGATTGCAGAAATATGCGGCGGGAGGGTGTGATTCCCCACCTGCCGCCTGTTGCCGAAACTTCGCTGACCGTCACAACGGTCATAGTGCCAGCCCGCGCGGGCGAGGGCAGATCTGCTCACCGATCGGCGGTTCGCGGACCGACTGCGTGTCTGTGCCGGCCCGGCTGCGTCCATGTGCCGGCCCGGCTGCGCGCATGTGCCGGCCCGGCTGTGGCCCATTCGTCACCGATCGGCGCGGCGGATGGTCAAGAGCAGGTGTGGCGGCGCGTTAAGCTGTTCTGAGTAAAGAACCTGACAACTGCACATGGAGGAGACGCCGATGCCCGGGGCAATCGACCACGACCGGATCAGTGCGCTGATCGAACCGGTGGTCACCGACAAGGGGTACGACGTCGAGGAACTGTCGGTTGTGGCGACGGGCCCGGAGAACCTGGTGAAGTTGGTGGTCGATCGCGACGGCGGCGCCTCGCTCGACGAGCTGGCCGAGTTGAGCCGCTCGATCTCGGTGATCCTCGACGGCACGGACGAAGAGACCGGCGCGCAACACGAAGATGTGTTGGCAGCATTGCCGACGTACACACTCGAAGTGACCTCTCCGGGTGTCGACCGGCCCCTGACGCTGCCGCGCCACTGGCGCCGCGCTGCGGGCCGCAAAGTGGTGGTCGACCTCCTCGCCGATCCGCCGGAGCGACTCGCCGGCCGGATCGGAGCCCTCGACGAGGATCAATCGGGCGTCGCGCTGGTCACGAAGACGAGTAAGGGTTTCGCCACCACCAAGGTGGCGCTCGCGTCAGTACGCAAAGCGTTTGTGCAGGTCGATTTCGGTGAGCCGGGTGCTGCCGAACTCGAGGTGTGCGGCCTTGATCCCGAGCAGATCGAGGCAAGAAGGAAAGGGAACAAATGAATATCGATATCGCAGCTCTCCGCATGATCGAAGCCGAGAAGGGCATCACGATCGATGCCGTGATCGAGACCATCCAGTCGGCATTGTTGACGGCGTACCGGCACACCGACGGCTTCCACCCGCACGCGTACATCGACGTCGACCGCAAATCCGGCCAGGTCCGGGTGATGGCGCAGGAGCGTGACTCCGACGGCAACGTCATCTCCGAATGGGACGACACCCCTGAGGGTTTCGGGCGCATCGCAGCGACAACGGCACGTCAGGTGATCCTGCAACGTCTGCGGGATGCCGAGCACGACAAGAACTTTGGCGAGTTCTCCACCCATGAGGGCGAGATCGTCGGCGGCGTGGTGCAGCAGGACGCGCGAGCCAACGCGCGCGGCATGGTGGTCGTGCGCATCGGTAGCGAGGCAACCGGCCAAGAAGGTGTGCTGCCGCCCGCCGAGCAGGTACCCGGCGAAACCTATGTGCACGGCGAGCGGATCAAGTGCTACGTCGTCGGTGTCGCCCGCGGGGCGCGCGGACTGCAGATCACACTGTCGCGTACGCATCCCAATCTCGTGCGCAAGCTCTTCTCGCTCGAGGTGCCCGAGATCGAAGACGGATCGGTCGAGATCGTGGCAGTGGCTCGCGAGGCCGGGCACCGGTCGAAGATCGCCGTGCACACCGGGGTGGCCGGACTCAATGCGAAGGGTGCCTGCATCGGCCCGATGGGGCAGCGGGTGCGCAACGTGATGAGCGAACTCGCCGGAGAGAAGATCGACATCATCGATTACGACAACGACCCCGCGGTGTTCGTCGGCAACGCACTGTCGCCGTCGAAGGTGGTATCGGTCACAGTCGTCGATCTCGCAGCCAAGGCTGCCCGGGTCGTGGTGCCCGACTACCAGTTGTCCCTGGCCATCGGGAAGGAAGGCCAGAACGCACGCCTGGCTGCCCGGCTGACCGGGTGGCGGATCGATATCCGAAGCGATGCCCAGACCGACTCGGACCCGGAGCCGTCCGCGGCAGGTGCGAGCTGATCGGTAACGCGCCGAGGCGGGTGTCATTAGCATCTGACTCGCAGGGGACGGTAGACTCACCGGTGGTCCACAGTGATCCTTCGCCCCACCGCGAAAATCTGCCGATGCGTACCTGCGTCGGATGTCGACAGTGTCACCCGACCGCCGATTTCGTTCGGCTGGTCGCGCGGCGCGACGACAAAGAAACGGTGGTTGTGATCGACCATCGGCGGACCATGCCGGGGCGCGGCGCCTGGCTGCATCCGGATCCCGATTGTCTGGGAACCGCGATACAGCGCAAGGCCTTCGCCAGGGCATTTCGGATCGGCGGGTTGACCGTCGACGCCGATCTACTGAGTCGAGAGATCGAATCGGTGGCCAAACAGAGAGGCCGGCACCAGCCGGCCACTAAGGAACAGGTAGCAGAAGACATGAGCACACCGTGAAGTTCTTGCGATGAGCACGTTTCGGACGTAAACCGAGGTCGTAGCGGGCAATGCCGCTCGACCTCCAAGTGAGGAGAGCAGTGGCAGGCAAGGCCCGCGTGCACGAATTGGCCAAAGAACTGGGAGTGACAAGCAAGGAAGTGCTTGCACGACTCAGCGAGCAGGGCGAGTTCGTCAAATCTGCGTCGTCGACCGTTGAGGCCCCCGTGGCCCGGCGACTTCGCCAGTCCTTCCCAGGGAAGGACGCCCCCGCCGGTAACGCCGGAGGGCAATCAGCATCCGCCGGAGGCAACGCCCCGGCCGGACGACCATCACCGGCAAAGCCGGGCGCAGCACGCCCGGGACCGGCACCCACCAGCAATGCAGGTGCTCCGGCAGCGCCGTCCACCGGCGCCAAGCCCGGTGCACCGCGGCCGGCCCCTGCGCCCAAGGCAGTCCCGGCTCCGCGCCCCGCTGCGCAGGCTCCGGCCCCGTCGAAGCCCGCACCCGCTCCCAGTGCACCCGCACCGGCAGCACCGGCCAAGAGTTCTCCCGCTCCCGCAGCGCCGGAGGCCCCGGCCGCCGCCGCAGAAGCAGCTCCGGCTGCGGCTCCCCAGTCACGTCCGGCTCCGGCCGCACGTCCCGGTGGACCCAAGCCCGGCCCGCGCGCACCGCGGGTCGGTAACAACCCCTATTCGAGTGCAGCACCCGTCGAACGGCCTTCGCGTCCCGCCCCGGGACAAGGTGGAGCCCGTCCCGGCTCAGGTCAGCGTCCCGGTGCCGGTGGCACCGCGGCCGGTGGCGGTCGTCCGGCCCCAGGTCAGGGCGGTCCCCGTCCCGCACCGGGTCAAGGCGGACCTCGTCCCAGCCCCGGCAGCATGCCTCCTCGCCCCAACCCCGGTGCGATGCCGGCACGCTCGGCCAGGCCCAGCGGTCCCGG
>NZ_DATCVM010000253.1:0-3179 GCF_036566845.1 Williamsia sp. | reverse complement strand
GGCAGTCAGAGGTGACTATCAACTGCGGCCCGCCGCCGGTGGGGAGTTACCCACGCAGTCCCTATTCGGGAATGCGGTCCGAGAACCTAGGATCTCATCGAACACTATGTGACTGACGGGTCACATAGTGTTTTCCGCATTAGGTATTGTCTGTGCCTTTGTTCACCACACTCCACGCTGTCTCAAGTGCGCTGCGGCTACGGTTCTTTCAGAGCACGTCTCGCAAAGCGTGTTTGATTACCTTGCCGCTCGCATTGCGTGGCAACACATCGACCTGTATCAGTTCCTTCGGGTACTTGTATAAATCAGGCGCCCCGGATCATAGCGATCTGCTGCAGATGGTTCCGGTGCGTCTGATCCGATGTCAGATAGAGGTTCAGCTATGCGACAACACGAGGCTCCGCTTGTCGCGTAGAGCGGGTAACAGCGGTTTCTGACGGTCTGCCATGGCTATGGTCCGTGCCGGGTTTATACGGTGACGTCGGAGTAGGGTATGTGCTCGGATACCCAGGGAAATACGACTTCCATGAGCAGTAGCACGAGCGCGACAAGGAGAATAACCACCAGCAGGGCTTTCACTGGTCGGGGGCCGGGGAGCGCGTCCCAGAGGTAGCCGTACATTTATTGCTCCTGCAATGCCGCGGGAGAGTTGCCCGAGGACTTCGGAATGGTTTCGACGAGAACAGCATGGACGATCATGCGTTCGGTGTTCGAGAACAGTGGATGGCACGTGGTGAGCGTCAGCATGCTTTCCAGTCCGGGGTCAGGCTCGATCCACGGGGCGCCGGGCAGTGGATTGACGACGTCGATGTCGCCGGGCACTGTGATGTGTCGTCCCAGGACGTGGGCGTAGTCGCCGCCGGAGACGCGATCGGCCTGCTCGGGGCTCAGGCAGGCTTCCGCCGCCGCACGCCGTTCGGGTGGGGCCTGGTCGAGTGGCAGCAGCCGGTAGGTGAACCATTGGGACTGGGTTTCTACGACGACAGCATCGCATGCACCCAATTCACCTAGGTGCTCGAACACTGCGCCGGAACCGTTGCGATGCCCGGCGAGCGCGAAGTTTCCCGCTTCGCCGGGCATCTGTGTGTCGGGGTAGTGGCCGGGTCCGGCCCGTAGGTCTTCGCTGCTTGTGCCTTCGACGACGGCGTACGCCGCGCCGAGGGTGGGAAAGTGCACGCGCGCGAACCCTTCACCGAGCGCTGGGATCAGTGGGGGCGCCGACTCGTCACCGGCCGCCATGGGGGTTTCGCCCCAGGATTTCTCCAGGCTGTTGTTGACCTCGTCCTGCAGGCGCCCCGAGACGATATTGGTCCAGAATGCCTCGTAGATGACGAAGAGCAGGATGAGGACCCCGGCCGTGAGGAGCAGCTCACCGATGACCTGGCCTGCGCCCGGCCGCCGACGCTCTGGAACCTGGGTATGGCTCACGGACCGGGGTCTCCTCTTCGCAAATCTATCGAACTAGCTGACGTGTCGAACTGGCGCCGTATCGAACTAGCTTCCCGCGTTGATCGTGGCGCTTCCGGTGCCGCCGAGAAGATCGTAAAGGAGCACGGACAGGCGACCGAGGCCGTCGATTGCGGCAGAGCCAGTGGTCTCGATGCCTTCGATGATGATCGGGAACGGGAGGAATGACATGGTGTTTCTCCTTCGACAGGGGCGGCCGCGAGGGCGGCCGTGAGATGGATACGTCGTGACGGTGAAACAGGGCGGGCGCGACCAGGTGTAGGTCGAACCCGCCCTGTTTCGGTATTCCGGTGAGGAGTTACTCCTGGCCGGGTGTCCGCTTGCGGTTACGCAGGGTGAGCCATGCGCCACCGGCGATCAGTGCCAGCGCGCCACCGGCGAGCCAGATGACGTTCGCACCGGTCACCGGCAGGGACGAGGACTGGTCCGGCTTGGCCTGAGCAGGGTTGCCCGGAGCCGGTGTGCCCGGAGCACCGTTGTGGCCGGCGCCGCCCGGCTGACTGGGACCGGGGGAAGTCGGTACCTCAGTGCCCGGAACCTCAGATCCTGGGAACGTCGGGATCAACGATCCTCCGCCGAACGGCGGCAACGGAATCGGGAGCGGGATGATGATCAGGCCCTTGCTGCTGGTGACGTTCTCGAGTCCCAACACCACCGGCTTGTTCGCGTCACCGGTGAGGATGACGGTAACCCAGGTCGGTTCGCCGTCGATCTTGGCGATGTCCGCGCTGCCGTCCTTGACACTCCACTTGACGTCTTCCCAGTTGACGTTGCTCACGTCGGTGTGGGCGCCGGTTTCGACGAAGGTGATCTCGGTGCCCAGCGGGAACTGGACCCGCCCGTCGATGACGGGGGCATCGCACTGGGCGGTCGGGGTGACCGAAGCGCCCGGCTTGACGTCGAGGACGCAGGAACGCGCCGCATCATCGACATCGGTCCAGGTGGCCGTGACCTGGAAGGTCGTGGAGCCGTCCTTGGTGACCTGGTTGCCCTTGGGTCCGGTCACGATCTTGTCGATATCCACGTCCGTGGTCGGGATCGGGCGGTTGTGGATCTCCACCACAGCCTCCTCGCCCGCCACGACCTGGACGGTGTTCCGGTAGCCGGCGTCACCGCCGTCCGCAGCTACGTAGTAGTACGGCCGCGCCCAGTCGATGCCGGGCAGTGGGTTGGGGTCGACCTCGGAGAAGGTGATCACGGTGTTCCGCGGCACAACCTCGTCCGACGTCCAGCTGAAGTCGTTTCCAGCATTGAGAGTGATGGTCTCGCCCACTGCCGGGAAATCGGTTCCGGCGGGGAGCGCCGGATCGATTCCGTCGATCCGGACCTCGAATTCCGCGCCGTCGGGCAGGTCAGCCTCGGTGGCGGGTATGCGGTCGTCGCCGTCGAGGATGAACTTCGTGAACCCGACCGAGCCGAACTTCCACAACGCCTCGTTCGACAGTGTGATCAGACGACCGTCGGTCGGGTCGTCCGAGACGATGCCCGTCGAGGTGCCGTCGGCACCTGTAATGAGCCACGATTCCCCGGCCGGGCTGGTGCCCCAGGAGATCGTGCCCCACTCGACGCCGGCGACATCGGGGCGACCGGTTTCGGTGAAGGTCACCTCGGTGCCGACGGGGAGGTCGACGCCGAGCGGCGTGGTCTGTCCCTGCTTGACGCTCAGCACCTCGGTGCGGTAATCCACACCGTCGCGCCAACGCGCCTCGACT
>NZ_DATCVM010000252.1:0-2547 GCF_036566845.1 Williamsia sp. | reverse complement strand
CGCTGATCAGCGCGACGTCATTTTCGCGTGCGCTCGACCGGATGTATGCGCGGGTGTGGGGTAACCCGAAGTTGAAGTTCAGCAAGGGGTGGCGATGGATCGTTGTTGTGGTGGCGATTTCGCTCGGGGTGGCGGTCCAGGGCCTCATCGCGCGTCTCGGTGACATCGGAACCTTCGACGTGGTCGGTCTTGGCCTTCAGGTATCCGCCGATCTCGCCTTTTGGACAGTGCTCTGGTTCTTCGTCTGCCGGATGCTCACCGAGAAGCGGGTGAACGTCCGGTGCAGCCTCCTGACCGGCATGATCTCGGCGATCGGATTGACGGCGCTGTCGCTGGGTTCTCGGGTTGCGCTGGAGCCGATTTTGGATAGTGCAACAAGTCAATTCGGCATCCTCGGCGTCATCTTCACCATCATCAGTTGGCTGTTCGTCTTTTCGGCGGTGTTGGTCGCGGCAACTGTCATCGTTTACACACTGGCGTCGGATACCGGCCGGATCGGGCATTTCTTGAGGACCCCGGAGGCCTCAGATGTGCCGGTTGGTGCACAACAAGCCGCGTGAACACGCATCGGCCCAGCTCACGGTGTCCAGCGAACTCACAGGTCGCGAACAGGGTCCCGCCATGTCCGGTGAGTAGAACTGGATCAGAAGGTTGATCTGACACAGTTTGCGAGGGAGTTGCGATGAGTAAGCGTCGGATGTTCGGACAGGGACGGGACAACGAGGTCCACGAGCATGATCTGGGCCTGGCACACGACATGCAGAAGATGATGTCGAGGCGAGGTGCGCTGGCGTTGTTCGGCGCGGCCGGTGCGGCAACGCTGGTGGCCTGCGGAACGTCGTCGTCGGATTCGAAGACATCCACCGCTGCTGGTTCGACGTCGGCAGATGCCACCTCGAGCACCGGTACGGCGACTGCGATAGGCGAATGTGTCGAGGCCGCGCCACAGGAGACCGCCGGACCGTATCCGGGCGACGGGTCGAACGGGCCGAATGTGCTGATCGAGTCAGGCGTCGTTCGCGATGACATCACCACCAGCTTCGGGACCATGTCGGGTACGGCCGAGGGTGTGCCGATGACGATCACCCTGGCACTGCAAGACCTGACGAAGGACTGCAACCCGGGTGAAGGCATGGCCGTCTACATCTGGCACTGCGATCGCGACGGCGAATACTCGCTCTACGGGTCCAAGGTCGCCGATCAGAACTACCTGCGCGGTGTGCAGGTGGCCGGGGCAGACGGAAAAGTGTCGTTCACGTCGATCTATCCCGCGTGCTACTCGGGCCGCTGGCCGCACATCCACTTCGAGGTGTACGACTCCCTGGAAGTGGCGGTCGCCGGCAGTGACGCCCGATTGACGTCGCAGATCGCACTTCCAGAAGACGTGAGCAACACCGTCTATGCCACCGCCGGGTACGAGAAGAGCATCACCAATCTCGCCGCTGTCAGCCTCGACAGCGACAACGTCTTCAGTGATGGGTGGAACGCGGAGTTGGCCACCGCGGAAGGCAACGTCCAAGCCGGATACCAGGTTTCGATCACGGTTGGTGTTGCCGAGAAGTCGGCCAACACCCAGGCGGCGCCTCCCGGTGGCGGTGGACCAGGTGGTGCAGGTGGACCCGGCGGAACGCCTCCCGACGGCATGCCGCCCGAGGGAATGCCGGAGCCTGCTGCGAGTTAGGACGCCGGCGACGGCACCTTGTCGGACTCCGGGCAATGGAACCGTGACAGCGATCTGGTGACCTCGGTCGCGACGACCGCGTGACCGGCCATCGTGAGGTGAATGTGGTCCGCGCTCAGCCAGTTTCGCCGGAGCCTCGCGGGGTGGTCCCACAGTTCGGTGAGGATCGCATCGTGGCGTGCTGCCACTCGGCGGACGATCGCGGCGTATTCGACGAATCGGGGGCGGAAGGGGCGCAGCCGACCTGTGAACGCGTCGGCCAGCGTGAACATCGACAGCCTGGCCCCATCAGCGGTGGCGGCGGCGCAGAGTTCGTCGAGGCCGCGTTCGACCTCGAGCAGGTCGGCGTCGTGCAGGAACAGATCGTTGCCGCCGCACGAAACATGCACCAGGTCCGTTCCGAAATCGAGGACCGCCCGTAGCTGTTCGTCGTGGACCTGCCCGATGGTGGCACCGATCTTCCCGGTGTTGATGTAGGCCAGATCCGGATGCACCGCCGTCAGTGTCGCCGCCAGCCGGTCGGCCCACGGCACATCGGCGTACCCGGGCCACGGGTCGCCGGTGCCCGCGGCGATGGAATCTCCGATCACCGCAAACCGGCGCCATGGTGTCCCGGCCAGCATCGCGTGTGCTGCGCCGGGAGAGAGCAGCATCGGATCGCCGGCCTCCGTGTTGATCTCGGTATGGCGAATGTCATTGGGGGTCATCGTGGTTCTCCTTCGGGTGGGTGGGAATGGCGGCGCACACCGCGGCTGCGAGCGCGATGCCGCCGCAGATGGCAAACAATGTATGGAAGGCGGTGAGTGGTTGCCCGGGGTTGGCTGCGAAGACGGCGGCGAGGATCGCGACCCCCAGCGCCCCGCCGG
>NZ_DATCVM010000251.1:0-5417 GCF_036566845.1 Williamsia sp. | reverse complement strand
GGACGTCGTGAACGGCGAAAATCGGGAGTGGAATGAAGATCGGCTACGCGCGTGTGAGTACGGCGGCACAGGATTCGTCGATTCAGGTCGATCTTCTCGTCAAGGAGGGAGTCGATCGCGACGGTGTTTATGTCGATCACGGAATCAGCGGCCGGCAGACTCGGCGGCCCGGGCTCGACAATGCGATCAACGCCGCCCGCGAAGGTGACGTCTTCTGCGTGACGAAACTTGATCGGCTCTCTCGGTCAGCGGGGGATCTTCACGAAACGGTCAAGCGACTCGCCGCCAAAGGAGTGGCCTTGTCGATCGACGGGAAGATTTACGACCCGACCGATCCGATGGGCAAGATGTTCATCGGTGTTCTCGGGCTGATGGCCGAATTCGAGTCGGACCTGATCCGGAGTCGAACCAGGGACGCTGTGGCGGCGGCCGCGGCGGCGGCGGCGGGCAAGATGAAGGGCCGTCAGCACAAGCTCACACCGGAAGAGCGTGCGTACCTGTTGCAAACGTACGAGACCGGGCAGTTCAAGATCGAAACACTGTGCAGGAACACAGGTTTGAAGCGGTCGGCACTGTACGCAAACATTGAATTGGCCCGTACAGAGCGGGACACTGAAAGGCTCCCGGCACTCTGAGCTCGCCCGTCAGTCGATCCGTCACATCCACGGCCCGACGGTGTTGATCGAGAACTCCGTGCCAAATAATTCCGTGAAAAACGTGCCAAATAATTCCGAGAGTCACATGACCAGTCGGAGACGTTTCGTGTCCGATAAACGATCGAATGTCGGACTACGTTCAACCTGCCCGATTTCCACAATATGAGTAATGTTACCAAAGGCCATTTTCCGTCTTGTTTCGTGAAGTCGGACAACACCACACTGAAGTGAGAACCTTCATGAGAAGCGACCCAATTCCAATTCGACACCGCTCACCCGTTTTGCTCAACCAATCGCAAAAGAACGCAATGTTGCGGTTTGCGATACATTGGTTACCTTTCGGAGGCGGCTCTGACACAGATATCTTCATAGAGTTTGGGATTCCGGCTTCCGAATTTTATCGACGCCTAGCTGTAATTCTGAAACGGCAGTCTGCGGGTGACCTGAGCCGCGCGGACTACCGCCAGCTCTCCAGAATCTGTACCGCGCGTTCGCGGTGACGTTGAAAGTTCGCCGCGAACAGATTTTGGCTTCATCGACGTTCGGGCCCGATCAAACAAATGGCACGGGTAGACGCGCACTTCCCAAACTCGGTCCACTCGGCAGAGGTTGGCGTGTTCTTCGCGTCAGCGAATAGAGGATCCGATTTCGAGACAGCCGTCGACGTCAAGAACGACACCGCTGACGTAGCCGGCGCGCGGTGCTCTCAATAACTCGTCGACACTGTTCGCATTGCAGAAGCGGCGCACCGTTTCCTGGGCCAGTCCGATTTGCCGTGAAATTGTTCTAATTCATATGCCTTCGTCCTTGAGGGTCGTGCTCGCCTCGAATCGGTGTTCGTACGAACGGCGCGTATCGAACGCTCATGACGGGTCTCGGGCCAGGAGCAACGCGTGGAACTTCCGACACGTATGCCCAAGGCAGATGCCAATCTCGATCCTGCTCGTCCGGCTAACGCCAGTGCGATCTTCTCAATGATTTCGCGTAGCAGCGGCGTGCGTTCGCTCGTATCGGCTGGCCGGGCCGTCGAAACTGCTCGACGAAGGTCGAGCTGCTTCAGTCGATGTTGGTGCAGGTGAAACGTCGTACTTGCAGGCCCTGTGGACCCGGCTCTCGTCATTCCCCCACTGCCTCGACGTATCCGGGCCGCGCGCCGCAATCCCGGGGCCAGAAGTAAGCCCGATGATCGGGCCGCTACGCGATAGTTGGCGAATCCGCGGCTAGCCGGCTGCACCCAATCAATGAGCTTTCTGGCGTGTTCGGGCGACGGCTAGTGCTGCGATCGGCACGGCACCGAGCAGCGTGACGCCGGCGGCGGTGAGCACTGCATTGGTCCAGCCATCAGCGATGTCGGCTCCGGTATTGGCCGCGATCACAGCGAACAACGTGATTCCGCATGCGGCACCGAGGTAGCGGGCAGTGTTGTTGGCTCCGCTGGCCATGGCCGCATGGTCAGGTGGGACGCTGGCGACCGCTTCACGGCCCAGGATCGCGTTGAGGAATCCGGTCGTGACCCCGGTCAACGCCATGGGCACAACGAGTCCCCACGTCGAATCGGCGTTGACGGCCGTGAGCATGCCTGCCGCCGTCAGCGCCAGCAGCACGGCGATAGGTAGCGGTCCCTGAAGCGGGAAGGGCAGCCAACGCACTGTCAAGGCGGCAACCATGCTCGTCACCGCCCAGACCAGGGGCGGCACGCTCGCCAGTCGCAACGAGTCCCCGAATCCGGACTGTGCCACGGTCGGCAGGAACGCCGCCATGCTGATCATCCCGACGCCGAGAGTGAGGGCGCCCAGTGTGGTGGCGAGAAAGTTCGGGTGGCGCAAGAGATCGGGATCGACCAAGGGGTGGCGCGCACGCCGCTCGATCATCCAGAGAGCGGCGAAAGAGCCCAACGCCAGCAGCACCAGCACGAGGGCGGTCAATCCCACTCCGTCCCGGACCTGTGTCAGTGTCGCCACCATCAGCACCATGCCGACGATCAGCAGGACCAGTCCTCCGACGTCGATTCGGCGCGGAGCGGCTGCCCGAGACTCCGGGATCCCGCGCAGCGTGGGAACGAGCAGGAGAGTTCCGGCGCACGCGACCGCAATGTAGTTTTCGCGCCAGCCTGTGCCGATGTCGAGGGCCATAGCGAGTAATGAGCCTCCTGCGACGCCGCCGCCGACACTGGCACCCCACACCGCGGTGGCATGAAGTCTCTCTCGCCCGGAAGTGTACGAGTGGGCGAGGATGGCCAACCCGCACGCGAGGACCGCCGCCCCGCCCGCCCCCTGCACAACGCGGGCGCCGATGAGCAACCACGGATCCCATGACAGCGCACAGGCCAGCGCCCCGGCTACAACGGCAAGCAAGCCGCCGATGTAGACCCGGCGACGCCCAGCACGGTCGCCGAGGAGTCCGCCGGCGAGGAGCGCGCCGGCGAGGCCGATACTCATGGCGCTGAGAATCCATGCGCCGGCGACTGACCCGGCGCCGAGGTCCGCGGATGTGGGGGCGAGTGTGGCCATCGGCGTCACGTAGGTTACGAGCACCAAAGCGGTGCCGGCAGCGATCGGAGTTAACGAACCGCGCACCGATTTTGGTTTGATTTTCAAACTCATGGCGGTAACGTATCACCCACGATGACAACAGTCCCATTGGAAGAACTTCCCGGCCGCCCGTGCCCGATAGCGGCGTCGCTCGAGCTGGTGGGCGAGCGCTGGGCCCTTCTCGTCGTGCGCGAGATCGCCATGGGCAGCACCCGCTTTTCCGACATCGTGCGTGGGACGGGCGCGCCGCGCGATCGGATCGCCGCACGGCTCAAGACACTCGAGGCCGCCGGTGTCGTCAGGTGCGAGCCAGGTACCGGGGCGCGGCACACTTACCGCTTGACCGAGTCGGGAGCCGAACTCGTCCCCGTCCTCAATGCCCTGCTTGCCTGGGGCGATCGTCATGCGGTCGCTGCTGACGACCCCAAGCGGGCCGCACGGTACCGAAAGCTCGTGAAACCTGAAATGACCGTCAAGGAGGACAAATGCCAGCCGAGTCTGTGACCTGGGGCGCCCAACGTCAACGAAACATCACCTGGCACGACCCCGCGCCATCGACCGCCGCAGGACTGGCACAACCGGGCCTGGACTACCTGACGGCGATGCTGAACGGAGAACTACCTCCTCCGCCGATCAACGGACTGACGAACATGGAACTCGTCGAGGTCGTTCCCGGCCGCGCCGTCTTCACCTGCGAGCCTGGCGAATGGGGCTACAACCCGATCGGCACCGTCCACGGCGGCATCGTGTGCACGCTACTGGACACTGTGTGCGGCTGCGCACTCCACAGCGTCCTCCCGGCGGGGCGTGGTTTCACCTCGGTGGAGATCAAAGTCAACTACCTCAGGCCCGTGCATGCTTCATCAGGGATGCTCACCGCCACCGGGACTTTGGTGAAGGCGGGATCACGGATGGGTTTCACCGAAGGCGTCGTCACCGACAGCCAAGGCAAGGTTGTCGCCACAGCCACCAGCACACTGCTGATCAGCGACCTCCCTCAGTGAGCCAACCCCTGCGCGCCGACGGATGGTCAATGCGGCAAGGACGGCCGCCATCTTGGCCCTGATCTCCTCCGCGATCTCGTCGACACTACGACCCTCCGCACCGATCGCTGCGACGGCTTCCTCGGCTTGGCCATCGAATCGCTCTATACCCGATCAAGGCCGCAAAGGCCGGTAGGCGCACAGTCATCGTCGCCGAAGTCGAGGTCGACGGGAACAGCGAAGCTGCGCTCAAGTAGCAAAACACAATCCACCCCAGCGAAAGGGTAGACCGGTGCCTGTATTCAATGCCCACATCCCTGCTGACCGATTCTCGCCTCAACAGAAGCAGGCTCTGGCCTCGGGACTGCCCGCGGCTCTTCACGAGGCTCTGGGGATCCCCCGCGAGGACCAGTTCGTCATCATCTCCGAGCAGCCGGCCGGGTCACTATTCGTCGACCCGTCGTATATGGGGATGAGCCGCAGTGAGAACGCAGTGATCATCACGGTTCTCTTCACCGCGGAACGACCGCTGTCCGATAAACGCGCAGTAGTCCGGGCGATGTGCGACAAGGCTGTCAGCGCGCTGGGCATCAGCGCCGATGACGTGTTCATCGCACTGGTGCCGGTGCCGAAGGAGAACTTCTCTTTCGGCCGCGGGGATCTTCAACTGGCCCAGAGCTGAGCTGGCAGTCCTGAACTACGAGCCGCCCGAACCGACTCGCCGAGCTGCCCGATCCCACACACTGCGACCACGCCGCCCACATGCCTAGTTCCTACGCGGTGGTCCACTCGGCTGGCGCGTTCGCGAGGCGTTCAATGGCCGACGGCGAGAGCCGCGGAAGTCGGCTGCGGTCAATGCGGCAGGAGAGCGGCCACCTGGCCCCTGATGTCCGCCTCGATCTCATCGACACCACGAGCCATATTGATCGTTGCCGCCATCGCAAGAAACATGATCGCCGAGACGACGTGCGCCAGCGTCACAGCATCGGCTTCACCGACCCGTCCGCCTCGGCGCAGCACGCCTGCGATGGCTTCCTCGGTCTGGCCGACGATGTTGAGCGCTTCCGCGTGGTGCGGTTCGTCGGGGTTACCGAAGACCATCTCTCGCAAGTAGGTGCGCCCGTTGTCGATCTGGGTGCGGTTGCATCGCACGATCGGTCGGACGATCGCCATCACCGCCTCGAGTACGTCGGGGATGTTTTCGGCATCTGTACGACCCCGCTCGAGTGCGCCGCTGTAGTTCGCGT
>NZ_DATCVM010000250.1:0-3472 GCF_036566845.1 Williamsia sp. | reverse complement strand
GATACCACGCGATCGCGAAGCGAGAGGTCGAGTCGAAGTCACCTTCCTGCTCATTCAATACCTGGTCAAGAATCTCGTTGATTCGGGCCAACGCCGAGCGCACGGCCATCGTTGACCCATCGGGCTCAAGCACCGCTCCATAGCGACTGAATACCGCCATACCTGGGCCAATGGCTGCCTGCGGAAGATCCACCGGCGCAATCAATCCCTGTTGCAGTTTACGAAGGGCAGTCGGCAGTTCGGCCTCGAGCGCACTGATGAAGCCCCTACGGTCGGTCGTCGGGGCATCCTCAGGACGGGGTCGAAGTGACAATACTATCGACGAAGCGAGCGCATTCATTCCACTGGCCATCATTCGGTTTGCCAGCTCGCTGCGCATCGGCCAAGTTGACGTTATCTCCCATCCTGCTTGGATCATCCCCTCGAGGAGGGTCTCCCAACCGGTCGACGACTCGCCAAAGGCATCCGACTCAGATTGCTTGAATGACATTCCCCCAAGACCGTGGAGGCGTCAGCTATAAGGGGTAGTGATGTCAGAGAAGCGGAAGAAGTACGACCGGGAGTTCCGTGAGGGGGCTGTTCGGATCGTGCGTGAGACGGGTAAGGCGATCGCGGCGGTGGCGCGGGACTTGGGGGTCCACGAGGGCACGTTGGGCAATTGGGTGGCCCAGGACCGCGAGGCCCGGGAGGGCCGGGGTGAGTTGTCCGGCGACGATGTCGAGGAGCTCAAACGCCTGCGCAGTGAGAACGCCGAGCTGCGGATGGAGCGTGATGTCCTCAAGCGATCAGTGGTCCTGTGGGTGAAGGAGGCGACGAAGTGAGCGTGGCACGCTTCATCGCCGACCAGAGGACCAAATACCGGGTGCCGCATACGATGACGTGTGTGCTGTTGGGTGTCAGCGTGTCGTGGTTCTACAAGTGGATCACCCGTGCTGAGTCCACCGATGGGTTGCACACCGACACCGATCGGCGCCGCGCGCGCCTCGATACGGCAGTGGCGGCGGCGTTCACCGCCGCCAAGGGGCTGCATGGTTCGCCGCGGCTGATCGCTGACCTGCGTGATCTGGGCTGGGAGGTGTCGGAGAAGTCGGTGGCCGACTCGATGCGCCGCCAGGGTTTGGTGGCGCGCCGCATCAAACGCCGCAATGGGCTGACCAAGCAGGACAAGACGGCACCGAAGTTCCCGGATCTGGTGAAACGGAATTTCTCCGCGGCGGCGCCGAACCGCAAGTGGGTCGGTGACATGACCGAGATCCCCACTGAGTGCGGTCAGAAACTGTATTTGGCGACCGTGCTGGACCTCTATAGCCGCCGGCTGCTGGGGGCGGCGATGGGCCTGCACCCGGATGCTGAGCTGGCGTGTGCGGCGATCAAGATGGCCGTGACGGCGCGCGGCGGCCGCCAGGTGATCTGGCGCGATGAGCAGTCCGAGCGGGTCATCTTCCACACCGACCGCGGCAGCACCTATACCGCACACGCGTTCACCACGCTGTGCCGGCAGTTGGGAATTCGGCAGTCGATGGGCCGGGTCGGGTCGTGTTTCGACAATGCTGCCGCCGAGGCGTTCTTCTCCTCGCTGGAATGGGAAGTGCTGTCGCGCAATAGTTTCCGTGATACTATTCATGCGCAGGCTGCGGTTATCGACTGGTGCTACACCTTCTACAATCACCAACGCCGGCACAGTGCCGCCGACGGGCTCTCGCCCGTCAACTACGAGATCAGGGAATCCAACACCAAGCCGGAAGCGGCATAGGAAACCCTCCACGATTTCGGGGGAACCACACTAGAGACGGCGGGCCAGGAAGTCGCGGATCAGGGCGGCCACCTCAGCGCCCGCGGTCTCCAGCAGGAAGTGCCCTCCGTCGAGCAGGTGGATCTCCGCGTCGGCCGCGTCATCGGCGAAGGCCCGGGCACCGTCGGGCCCGAAGATCGGGTCGTTCTCGCCCCAGACCGCCAGCACCGGAACCTCACTGGTGCGCAGGTAGTCGTGCAGCGCGGGGTAGAGCTTCGAGTTGGTGGCGTAGTCGAGGAAGAGCCCGAGCTGGATCACGTCGTTGCCGGGCCGTGAGATCAGCGCGAAGTCGTGGTGCCAGGTGTCGGGACTGACCAGGCTCTCGTCGGACACGCCTTCCAGGTACTGCCAGCGGATGGACTCCAGGCTCAGCGCGCCGCGCACGCCCTCCTCGGTCTGCGGGGTCTGTTCGCGCTGGTAGGCCCACACCGTCGTCCAGAAGCTCTCGACGAAGCCGGCGTCGTAGCCATTGCCGCTCTGCGTGACGATCGCGGTGATGGCCGCCGGATCACGCAACGCGAGGCGCCACCCCACCGGGGCGCCGTAGTCCTGGACATAGATCGCATACCTGGAAACACCGAGCTGCTGCAGCAGCCCGGCGGTGACGTCGGCCAGCGCGTCAAAGGTGTAGTCGAACTCGTCGGCCGACGGCGCATCGGAGTACCCGAAGCCGAGGAAGTCGGGCGCGATCACCCGGTACCGGTCCGACAGCTGCGGGATCAGGTTGCGGAACATGAAGGAGCTGGTGGGGAATCCGTGCAGCAGCACGATGGCGGGCGCATCTGCCGGGCCGGCCTCGCGGTAGAAGACGCGGCGCCCGGCCACGGTCGCATAGCGGTGGTGCACTTCGGTCATGACTAACTCCTAAACGTTGTTTTTACGGTTAGTCATCATTGAACCCGGCGTGCTGTAACCTGTCAATAGTTTTTTGGAGGTTAGTGATGGACGTGTATGCGACGACCCCCGACGACGAGGCGTTCCTGCTCGATCTCCTCAACACCACGCCCGTCGTCGACGGCTCCCCGACCGATGTGCTCGCCGACCGTGCCGACGCCACCCGGTGGATGCGCGAACACGGCGTCCCCACCGGAGACGCGGAGTGGACGGCACTGGTGCGGGTGCGTTCGGTGCTGCAGGCGATCACCCGCGGCGAGCAGTCACCGTCGGCGTTGCAGTCCCATCTCGACGGGGTGCGGCTCCGCCCGGCCGCCGACGACGACGGACTGCACTGGCAGCTGGAGCTCGACGGTGCGGCGGTCGGCGCCGCCAGGGCCCTGCTCGCCTGGGACGGGCTGCGCCTCACCAGCCCGGGCCGGCTGCGCCCGTGCGCCAACACCGAATGCCGCTTGTTCCTGATCGACCGCAGCAAGCCCAACACCGCCCGCTGGTGCTCGATGGCGACCTGCGGCAACCGGATGAAGGCGCGTCGGCACTACCACCGCACCCGCGCCGACTGACCAGCCCCCGCCGGCCCCCGCCGAAACGGCATTCCGGCAGGGCCGCACTCGCAGTTTGCCTGCCGGCGGAGTGCCATTTCGGCGCAAGAAGGGGGGTTACGCGCCCAGCTGGCGTTCGACGATGTCGGCGCCGCGGCGCATCCCTCCGGTCGCGGCGAACCCGTCGGCGATTTCCGTCGCCGCCGCCGACATCCCCATCGCCGCCTGCACGGCACCGCGCAGC
>NZ_DATCVM010000249.1:0-2435 GCF_036566845.1 Williamsia sp. | reverse complement strand
GAATTGGGCGTTGCGGGGCTGGAGGAGTTCATGGAGCGCAAGACTTTCGCGGCAGCAGTCCAGTGAAGCCGCTGGAGGGCATCCGGGTCCTCGAAGTCGCGATGTACGGGTTTGTCCCGACGGCAGGCGCAGTACTGGCGGAGTGGGGCGCCGAAGTGACGAAGGTCGAACACGCCGTCACGGGCGATCCGCAGCGAGGGCTACGCCAGATCGGTGCGTTGGTGGTCGAAGGTGACCCGAATCCCAACGTCGACAACGCCAACCGCGGCAAACGGAGTATCGGACTGGACATGTCGATCCCCGAAGGCCGCGAGGTGCTCTACGACCTCGCAAGGCGTTCGGATGTCTTTCTGACCAGCTTTCTGCCCGAGTCGCGGACAAGGCTCGGCATCGACGTGGACGACATCCGGGCGATCAATCCGACGATCATCTACGCCAGGGGGAGCGCGTTGGGCCCCCGGGGACCCGAAGCCGGCAAGGGCGGTTACGACATGACCGCGTTCTGGTGCCGTGCGGGTGCTGCCGCCACGATCACGCCACCGGACATCGACGGCATGATCAGTCTGCCGGGCCCTGCATACGGCGACACGATTTCCGGCACCCACCTCGCCGGCGGAGTAGCAGCGGCTCTGCTCAAACGAGAACGGACCGGCGAGGCATCGGTGATCGACGTCTCCCTGCTGGGCAGCGGGGTCTGGGCAATGGGCCATACGATCTCGCTGACGAACCACCTGGGTCAGCTGCTCGTGGCCCAGCCCGCACATGCGAACAGGGCTCCGAACAATCCGTTGGTCGGGCTCTACCCGACGGCTGACAACCGCTACATCTCATTCGTGATGCTGCAACCGACGAAATTCTGGGCCGACGTGTGCCGGCACATGGACCTGTCCGAGCTTGCAGACGACCCGCGATTCGCCACCGCCGACTCGATAGCGGCCCATACGGCCGAGGCGGCCGACGTTCTGGCGAAGACGATTGCCACCCGCACGCTGTCCGAATGGTCAGAGCGGTTTTCGACCTTGGCCGGGCCTTGGGCCCCGGTGCAGGACACCCTGCAGGTCGCGCGTGACGTCCAGGTTCGGTCCAATGAATACCTTTTGCGGACAGGCGAATTAGAGCTGGCTGCCAACCCAGTGCAGTTCGATGTGAGTGCTCCCGATGTGCAACCGGCGCCGAAGTTCGCGGAGCAGACGGACGAGATTCTCACCGGACTGGGTTTGGATTGGGATCAGATCATCCAACTGAAGACTCTGGGTGCGGTGACGTGACACGCGAACGGCGCAGTCGGTCGGCACGGTCGACCGGAATCGTGCGCGTGCCCGCGCGATAAAATAGTTGACTCGGTCGTTTGTCTCGGGTTAGCTTTGCGCAAAACCGATAGCCGGTGGCCCACGGACCGCAAAGGTGCGGGAGGGAGAAGCGCGATGCCGCATCCTGTTATCCGGCCGTTGGCGGGCGCGGCGACCGTGGTGGCGGTGCTCGGCATCGCGGTGCTGGTTGCGCAGATGTTCAGGGGTGGCTTCACCGAAACCGTGCCGGTAACCGTGCTTTCGCCTCGTGCTGGGCTGATGATGAATCCCGACGCGAAAGTGCAGATGCGCGGGATTCAAGTGGGCAGGGTCGCCTCGATCGAGTCGCTGCCATCCGGGAACGCCGCTTTACACCTCGCGATCGATCCCGGCCAACTGGAGATGATCCCGTCCAACGTCGAGGTCAGCATCGCTTCGACGACAGTATTCGGGGCGAAGTTCGTTGAGCTCGTCGCACCGCCCGGAGTCTGGCCTGGCAACCTCGAAGCGGGTCAGGTACTCGACGCCGGAAATGTCACGGTCGAAATAAACACTATCTTCCAGCAGCTGTCCTCGGTGCTGGCCAAGATCGATCCGGCCAAGCTCAACGAGACGCTCGGAGCGATTGCGACGGGCGTGAACGGACGCGGCGAGAGCTTCGGGAGGTCTCTCGAAGATTTCGGGGCATTTCTCGCCGACGTGAACCAGAGTCGATCCAGTTTGGAGCACGACATCGCTGTTGCCCCAGAGGTGTTGGCCGCGTACGCCGACAGCGGAGACGAACTCGTCACCGTGCTGGACAACGCGACACATCTGAGCCAGACCATCGTTGAGGAAGAGCGCGCACTCGACGCCTTTCTGGTGGCCGTGACCGGTCTCGCCGAGGTGGGCAACGACGTGGTCGGCGGTAACCGCCAGGGAATTACCGATGTGATGCATCTGTTGGTCCCGACCACCGAGCTCACCAACCGGTACAACCAAGCGCTGACGTGCTCCTTGCAAGGACTGCTGCCGCTGGCCAATTCGATTCCATATCCCGTACCCGGTGTCACCATCTCGACGGCCTTCACCCTAGGCGTCGAACGCTATCGGTACCCGGAGGATCTGCCCAAGGTTGCGGCGACTGGTGGATCACGTTGTGCCGAG
>NZ_DATCVM010000248.1:0-6353 GCF_036566845.1 Williamsia sp. | reverse complement strand
CGCCACTGCGCTGCCGTGAGCGAGGTGACGAGGTCGAGAGTCTGTTGAATCGGCTTGGGCACCTTGCGCCCTGGCCGATCGGCGACGGTGATCAAACCGACGACCTGGCTGGGTCCGCCCTTGCCCGCCGCGTGCTGACGCAGCAGCTCGTGAGCGCGCACGAGACCGGACACCGTCTCGCGGGCGACGACGGCAACGAACGGACTCTGCCCGCCGTGACCGCCGGGCCACCGGCGACCACATTCAGCAGCGGGCGCGAGAACCTGCGCCAGAGTCGACGTTCCGGCCCCGCCGTGAGCGCCGAGCAGCCACACCATCGGCTTCGGAGCACCAGGCGGCAGCGGGATCGGTTCATCCCAGATCGGCGCCACCGCATCAGGAAGACGAACCGACGCATCTGTGAGGTCGACCCGGTGTCCCGGTTCGGCGGACAAGCGTTGTGCACCCATCAGCGATCACTCCGGCTGTCCGCCGCGCGCACACTCACACTGCGGATCTGCTCGTACGCGGCAGCGGTGTCGGGTGCGAGGTCGGTCGCCGAGATCGTCAACCCCGACGCAAGGTGCTGGTCGTACGGGATCTCCTCGACCGCGAAGACCTTGCCGGTCAGATGGTCGCGGAGCTGCGAGACATCGGCAGCAGAAGGGCCTGCGGTCTGGTGCGAGATGACCACGATCGTGCGATCGAGCGCCTTCTCTCCGGCGGTGAGCCGGATCGTCTCGAGGACGGCCCGCATCCGGTTGAATGCATCGGCGCGGCACGGTACCGCGACAACGATCGTCGACCACGGTTCTCCCCGGAGCGACTGCGCACTCTCGCGGCCGAACGCGCGGTGTCCCAGGTCGTAGACCGTGGTGTCGACCTGAGCGCGGACGTACCGATCGACCTGACGGAAGTCGGGTTCGATGGTTTCGAGCCAGTGGCGGCCGAGGACGTGGGCGCCGGCCGAGGTTGCCGAGGTGGACGCGCTGAACGACTCGTCAGCGTGCAGCGTCTCCGAGGACCCGAACATCGTCTCGATCGAGGTTTCCGAGACGGTCGAATCCGCTCCGCGCTCGACCAGGTCGCCGCCGCCGACCGTGGCATCTACGACGGCACTCGTCGCACCGATCGTCGACCACGCGTTCGCGAGACCGATCGCCGTGGTGGTGCTCCCCGCTCCCCCGCACGCACCGACGACCAACGTCATCGGCGGGACGGGATCGAGAACCTGGGCAGCGGCCGTGGATGTTTTGGCCGCAGAACTCTTCGGTTCGGGAGCGACGAGCGGAAACACCTGAGCTACCGGCGCTTCCACGACCTCCGGTTCCTCACCGAGCCAGCCGAGCCAATCCTGAGAGTTGTCGTTGTCGGTCACGATGCTTTTCCAATCGAGGTGATGAGCGTGCGGCCACCGACATCGGTGACCTTGACGATCTGACGGCCACTGACGCGGGAGCCGTCCAGATAGCGCTGCTCGAGGGTGACGGCGAAGGTGTTCGGTTCGGTTGCGCGGATCTCGACGCAGTGCTCGGTACCAGCGGGAACCGTGTCGATACCGGCTTGCAGTTCTTCGGCGGTTGCCGACTTCACCTGCGCATCGGAGACAAGCAGTGCGCGGGCCTTGGCCCCGTTGCGTTCGACGTAGTAGGCGTGATCGAACGCGAGAATGGCATCGGGACCCGACCCGGTTCCGCCGGGGCCGGACCCGCGAACGACTCCGGCCTCCGTCGACGGCGAGCACCACGACTGCTGAGCCACCGAGGTCGGAGTCTGCGAGGTGGTTGCCGTGCTGGTTGTTGCGGGAGCGATCTCCGCGACGTTCATCGGTGCGTCGTCGTCACCGCCGCCGAGCGCAGAAGCGGCGATCGCACCCCCGCCGATCACGAGGACCGCGACCGCTGCGAGCGCGCCGATGACCGCAGCGCGGCCACGCAGGCGCTGCGACGGTGAAGCCGAAGTAGCAGCCAGGGGTAGCGGATCGGCCGCTGCCTGGTCCTGCGTGTACTGCATCGCTTCCCGCAGCCACGCCGCGCCGCTGTCGTCGACAGAGACGTCGTTGGAGTCAGCAGCAGCAGCAACAGACGGCGCGGGAACGGAATCGGGTTTCGGAGCGGCCGGAGAGGTGTCGTCGTCGGACGCGAGGTCCACGACCGGAAGCGGCTCTACCGGCGCAGAGGTCTGCGCTCTCCCGTCCGCCGCAGGCGTGAACGGTGGGAACCACTGGTCGAGAACGGGATTGGAAGACTTGGGATCGTCATTGTTGTTATTTGTCACCATCGAGTCCTTTCTCCGGAGGTCCTGGTGCGGGGCACGAACACCCCGCACCAGAACGCCCGATCAGTTCGCCGCAGCAGTCGGTGTAGCGACCGCCGTGGTCGAGGTGATCGAGGTGGAGGTGCTGTTCGGACGGGGACTCGTCGTCGTTGTCGCCGAAGAAGACGAGGACGGGCGAGTCGCGACCGCCGTGGACGTGGCCTTCGTAGTGGAAGAAGGCGATCCACCTGCACGATCTGCCAGGTCCTTCGCCAACGCGACGAACCAATCGGTGACGAACGCCGTCGCCGATGTCCCGGTCGCCGTGGCCGGCACCGAGCCGTAACCGCCGTGGGCGGCCACCGTGGACGAATACTTCGTCAGCGTCGCAAGGTTGAGCAGATCCTTGTTGTCACTGACGTTGTCCTTGACCGCCGCGAACGCCTGCGTCGTCAACCGAGACGTAGTGGCCGGCGGAATCAGCTTCGTTGCCGCTCCGACCAACTTCGTGCCCAGAAGAGCAACCGCGCCAGCGGGATTGGCCAGCCCGACCGTCGCCAACTCCACGATGTTCGCCGGGGTCAGAACTTCCTTCGCGACAGTCTTGACCGCGTTGAACCCGATCGTGCCGACCTTCATGATCGCCTTGATCGCATCATCGGTGGACGGCAACGGAGTCCGAGGATCGGAGGCCACCGCAAGACGCTCGGACAGCGACTTCTTCGGCGCGATCGACAGATTCGCCAACGTCGTACCCGAGATGTCCTCGTTGACCACGGTCACCGCAGTCTTGATCGACGTCATCGCCAGAGCGTCACCGACCGAGGTCAACGACCGAATCGGATCACCCGAGGACAGCTCCGACTGACCGGCAATGTTGGTCACCACCCGCAGGATCGGAGAATCCGACGGCGCATCGCACGCGAGGTCACCGGACTGGCAGAAGCTCGCCACCCGCCCAGTCAGCGAGCCGTAGTTCTCCGCCACGTCCGCGACCGGCCCGATACCGCCACCAGCAGGAGGGACCTGATCGAGAGCGGACACCTTGGACACCTCAGCCCCGTCCGTTCCCGGAGCAGGCTTCGGGGACGTCTGACCGGGCGAGCCCGGAAACAGCGGTGCACCGGCAGCGCGGGTCGGGTCACCGAACGTCGCGACACCGACAACCTTGTCCGCAGCGATCACGCCCGAGCCCTTGCCGACCTCTTCGGCGAACAGTGAAACCACATGTGCGCCTTGGCTGTAACCGGCGAGGGTGAACTTCGTGTCCGGGCACGCAGCCGCGACCTCCGAAGCCATATCCCGCAAATTCTGCAAGCCGCCCTCGACGGACTGCGAATACGGCACGTTGCCGCCGAGAACAGCGCCGCCGAACCCGGCCTCGTACGGCACGTACGCGCGGCCGGCCAATTCCTTGTCACCGTCGACCGCCTTCGCGATCATCGGCATGAACACCTGCGACAACATGCCGGTGTCCGTCGTCGGCGCTGCATCCGGAGCAGACTGCCCTGTCCCCTGCACTCCAAGGCCGAACAGCGCGGGGCACTCCCCCTTCACCAGATCGGTACCGGACGCGGGAGCTGCATTCGCAAGCGGAGCAAACGAAAGGACCACGGCGGTAGCACTGACCAGCGACAGGCCCACTACCGCCGACCTGGCACCGAGACCAGCAGTAGAGCTGATCCCGGTGCCCGTCGAACGAGAACGAGAACGAGTGAACATCACATCAGATCCCTTGATCGAAGTTCAGAGCAGACAACGCGCCCACCCCGGATGGACGGCTCACGCCGGGATACCGGCACCGATGGCGTCGGCGATCATCCCCAGCGGAAGACCGGGCACAGCGGTGTTGGCCTGAAAATCCGTCACAGCCTGGTCGAATGCCGCGACAGCACCCTCACCGCCGGGCAGCGAGGTCACAGCATCGCGGATCTGCTGATCGACAACTGGTGCAGCAGCAGCGGTGTTGCGGACCGCGTCAGAGGCCGCAGTACCAACCGGCGGGCTAGCGGACCACTGATCGAGCGTGGTTTCGGTCTGCTCAGTGATGGCGGGCTGATCAATGTCCGGGATCTCGAAATCGATCGGCTGCCCCAAATCGCCTGCACCATAAGCAGATGCGGCAAGAGCGCCACCTGCGCCGCCGACGACCGCGCCACCGATAGCGGCAGGTACGCCGAGCACAGCTGCACCGATGCCCGCACCCGTCGCCGTTCCCACAACCCCAGCCGGAACCGCACCGATGGGAGTCACGATCGGAGCGAACAACGTCAAGGCGCTAGTCCCGCCGATGGTTCCCCCGATCAACGCGCCAGCGGTTGCAGCCGGAACAGCCGCCGCCGTAGCGCCAGCGAACGCACCAGCGGCAGCGCCGCCGACCTGAGCTGCTGCGAGACGTTCCGCCTCATCGGCCTCGAGGCCGGTCGAGCGCCAGAAGTCCGTCACCTGAGCTTCGATGACAGCGGTCTGACCGTTGGTCTTGTCCGCGGTGTCCTTGGCGATCCAATTCGGGCGATCAGCGAGGTAGCGGCCGAAACGGATCTTGTCTTCCGGAGCCTGAATCGGTGCCGTGAAGGTCTCGAGCTGCGTCGGGAGGTGAATCGACGTGTAGTCGACAGGAGCGACATAGTTGTCGTTGCTGTTGGTCGGCGGGGTGTACTGGTTGGTGTCGTAGTCCCAGTTCGGGAGCGGCTGCGCAGGCTTCTGGTACTCGACGGGAGCCGGAACCCACGTCTGCACAGGAGCGGGTTCGGGCGCCGAAGGAGCAGGTGTGGTCACTCCCGGCTGGCTCGGCACCGGAACCTCACTGGTGACGCCCGGCTGATCGCCCGGAGCAGCCACAGCAAAACCAGCCCCTCCGAACGTTGCCACCACCACAGCGGCAAACGAAACCGTAGCGACCGCAGTCGTAGACGGGGCGCGATGACGACCGCCCGAACGTGGCTTCTGGAAATGCTTCATGAGTGCCCTTTCAAACTTGTTGTGGTTTAACAATTAACCGGAATGGTGGATGTGTACGGCCGCACAAAAATTGAGAGCTACGCGGCCAGCGATCCCGACGCGAGCGCATCGGGAAGTCGAGTTGCTACGGGCGGAAATGCCCTTGTTGAAAGGCGCCTGATGTACCAGGAGTGGCGTGTGTCCGACCGCACGCTGCTGGAAGAACCCAGGAAACTGGCACGTTGACGTAGATATGTCAGGTCTTGTGACGTGAACAGTTAATGACATTGGCGGACAATGGAATACATCGTTTGGGGGTGGGGCACCCACCTCGCTCTCCGGGCAGGGAGAGCGAGGTGGGTGCTTCGCGGGCCGCATCATCAATTCGCGCAGGGAGCGCTGGGTGATAGGCCGAGTTCAAGGTGGCACAGCGGCTTTCAGGTACGACGAACCGCCCGACCTCCGGGTAAATGGAATCGGGTAATTCTGTCGCCTGGGCTATCCAGGTCGAACGGGTGTTTTGAGCAGAGCTGTTCCCCATGACTGCCTCCGGCTTGTTGCGATTTCAACCAGATCGCTTATGCTCGGAAGCCTGCGGTCTGGGTGCCTTAGTGCCTCTTGCACTGCAGGCTGGAAAGAACCCCAGGACCGGAACGCGACGCCAATCACAAGTCCGCTTCTGGGGTTTTCTGCACGACAAGGACCGGCCCGATTCGCACCTGGCCGGTATTTGTCGTCGAGTCGAATGTCACGAGCTGGCCGAATGCCGCTCTGTGCATGAAAAATAGTCACGATCCCTGCCCCTGCCCGGGAGAAAGTGGGCACCCCTGAATAGGGCTGCGCCACTTGCGTGGTGCTGCATCTGGAACCGACCTCGACAAGATCCAGGAAACCCCCGGGTGGGAGCGCTCTCGAAGCGTATTGCAAACCGGCTGGTTTGTGCAACTTATACACGCGCCTTCACCTCGATCCTCACTACGCTCACCGACGTTCCGGGCTAGCATTGTTGTCAACAATAACACGCAACTATGACGCGTGCTAGTGGCGGGTACCACTCCAGGGAGGCGCAAGAATGAGCAGGCAAGCAGGCGATCTGACCCCAGGAGTTGATGAAGTGCCACGGAGTGGAGTGCGCGGCTTTCGGGCCGACAGGCTCCGTGAGTTGCGTGTCAAAGCGG
>NZ_DATCVM010000247.1:0-13102 GCF_036566845.1 Williamsia sp. | reverse complement strand
GGATGCCAGGACCGCCTCGAGTACGCCGGGTACCGCCAGTGCCTCGTCGTAGTGGGATTCGATCGACGCCGGGCCCATCGTCGAGGTCACCGCGACGATCTCCGTCTGCGGCCCGGCCACCGATCGTGCGGCCCCGGCGATCTGATCGGTCATCGAATGTGTGGTGTTCGGGTTGATCACAGTGATACGCATACTTCTCCCTGCTGCCTGAATCCGAACTCCGATGATGTGGCCTTTTGGCCGGCGCGACCTGCGGTTTTGCTCGCCAAAAGGCCACACTATCGGGTTTGTCAGGCCTTCGCGGGCTGCCGGATGCCGTAGATCATGTGCTTCGGCAGGTACTTCATACCAGCCATGTAGAGGACGAATCCGATTGCGGCGCCGATGAACCAGGTGAAACTCGCCTGATACGAGGTACCCCAGATGACCACGCCGATCGGAACCAGCGCCGCGATGACGGTGGCGACGACGGCCACGGGGTTGACGCCGCCGCGGAAGTAGTACTGCGAGTTCTCATCCATCGTGAACAGGTCATCGACGTCGATCCGCTGCTTCTTGATGAGGTAGTAATCGGCGATGAGGATGCCGAACAGCGGACCGATCACAGCACCGAGGGTGTCCAGCGTGTAGTGGATCGCGTCCGGATTGTTGTAGAGGTTCCACGGCGTGATCAGGATCGACCCGACCGCGGCGATCATGCCACCGGTGCGCCAGCTGATCTTGGTCGGTGCCACGTTCGAGAAGTCGAATGCGGGGGAGACGAAGTTGGCCACGATGTTGATGCCGATGGTCGCGATGGCAAACGTGAGGACTCCGAGCACGGCTGCGGTGGTGTTGTCGATCTTGTCCACGATGTGGACCGGGTCGGTGATGATGTTGCCGGCGTCGTCTGTGCCGATCACCGTCGCACCGGCAGAAACCGTGCACACCACAAGGATGGAGAAGAACAGGAAGTTGACCGGAAGGCCCCAGAAGTTGCCCTTCTTGACCTCACTGAAGGACTTTCCATACCGCGAGAAGTCGCCGAAGTTGAGCATCGGACCCGAGAAGTACGACACCACAAGGGCTATCGCCGAGATGAGTGCAGTGACCGATGCCCAGCCGGTCTTCGAGTCCCCCACCGAGAGGTCGAAGCTGACGTTGTCCCAGCCGGCCTTCCAGATCAGGTAGCCGGCCAGGATCACCATCACCACATAGACGGCGGGACCGCAGAAATCGATGAACTTGCGGATCGTCTCCATGCCGTTCCAGAAGACAATCGCCTGCAGGACCCACATGAGCATGAAACCGGCCCAGCCGAGCGGGGAGAGTCCGAGGAAGGACATGTCGCCGCTCTCGCTGTACTTTTCCAGCGACGGCCAGAACTTGAGGGCCAGAAGGCCGAAAGCCACCGAGGCCAAATATGTTTGGATGCCATACCAGGCGACGGCGATGAGACCGCGGATGATGGCGGGCACATTGGCGCCGCGGACCCCGAATGCGATGCGGGTGGTCACCGGGTACGGGACGCCGGCCTGCTGCGACGGCTTTGCGACCAGGTTGCACAGCACGTTCACGATCACGATGCCGATGACGAGGGCGACCAGAACCTGCCAGGCGGCGATGCCGAGCGCAAAGAGGCTGCCCGCGAACACATATCCACCGACACTGTGCACGTCGGACATCCAGAAGGCAAAAATGTTGTACCAGGTCCAGGTCTGGTTGCGCAGCGGAGCGAGGTCCTCGTTGGTCAGGCGCTGGTCGTAGCTGAGTTTGATGACGCTCTCGCCGGCGGCGTTGTGTTGATTTGTCGGGACCTCTGAATCGGGGGTTTGAACATCGGTCATGGGTATTCCTTCAGCGTCGGAATCGAGCCGCGTTCGGGGCTCGCGATGGGGCTGAGAAAAACCTATGAGTGCGATATTTCCCGCGGATTACATGCTTGACAATTTGCGCGGGTCCGGCCCAGGGAAGTGGATATATTCTGCGGAGGTCAGCCGGCCGGTGGGGAGTCCTCGCGGGCGACGTTCAGATCGGCAGCGGTGTCGATGATGACCGATTCCAGACGCCGATGGTGTTCCTGCGCAACAGCGACGAGCTCAGCGGCATCGCGCCGGGCCATGGCGTTGATCATCTTCTCATGGTCGGCGTGCAGCTGGAGCTGCGTCGGACCGGTCGCTCGCTGCATCACCTGAAAGGGCTCGGTGATGTCCCAGGTCGAGTCGAACATGTTGAGTAGCCGGTGCATTCCGCAGGGATTGACCAGCGCCTGGTGGAACCGGCGCGAATGCACGTGATAGGCCCTGCGGTCACCGGCGATGGTGGCCTCCTGCAGTGCCCGGTGCTGCACCCGGGCGAGGTCGAGGTCGGCGCCGGTCGCCAGGGCGCAGGCCCGTGTCAGGGCGGCTTCCTCGAGTACTCCGCGCACGATGTAGATCTCTCGGAGTTCTGTCAGCGTCAGCTGTGCAACGTAGTACCCACCACCGGTGCGATGGTCCACCAAGCCCTCGCCGACAAGGGTTTTCAATGCCTCGCGGACCGGGATCGCACTCACCCCGAACAGCTCGGCAACGCTGCCGACCGGAATCGCCGACCCCGGTGGGGCACTGCCGTCGAGGATGACCCGGCGCAGTTCGTCGAAGATACCGGCCTGCGCGCTGCCCGAGAGCTCACCGCTGAGATATGAGATCAGTGGTCGGTGTGGTTGGTGTGCTGACACGGCGTTCCTCTCCGGGGCGGGTATGGATCCGGTGGTGCATGGTCGTCACCGCGCCGCAGCCGCGGTGCTGAAGGCGTCGACGATCCATTGACGCAGGGCGGCGGTCAGCGCCTGCTGGTTGTCGCGTTTGACGATCTCATGTCCTTCGTCCGGAAACAGGATCAAGTCGGCCCGGGCCCCGAGGGCCTTTGCCTGCTCGACGATCTGCTCGGATTCGCTGACCGGGACATTCGTGTCGTGCCGACCGTGGATGACCAGCAGTGGCGCGCGGAGCTCTGAGATGCGGTGGATAGGTGACAGGTCTCGCAACAGTTCGCTGTCGGCTTCGGGATGCCCGTATTTCGTGTACGCGGCGACCGCGATCCACGGCTCCGTGTTCGAGAAGAACGATTCCAGATCGCTCATACCGCAGATGGACACGCCCGCCACGAACATGTCGGCGTGGAATGTCAGGCACGCGAGGGTCAGATAGCCCCCGTATGACCTTCCTGCGCAAGCAATGTGGTTCGGGGCGGCATGGCCCTCCCGGATGAGGAACGTGGCACAGTCGGCGGCGTCGTTGATGCCGGCATACCGCCCGTACCGGTCGTCGGCGTGAGAGAACAGCCGGCCGAAACCACCGGACCCGCGCACGTTCGCCGCGAACACGGTGATGCCCGCTTCGAGCAGGGCCGGGAACAGGAAGCTGTACTCGGGCCGGGCCTGCGCCTCCGGACCGCCGTGGAAGTAGATCAACGCGCGGCCGGGTACACGTGGAACGGTGCCGTGTGACTCCGGTCGATAGAGCCAGCCGGACAGCGGCATTCCGTCACGGGCGAAGAACTCCACCAACTCGGGCCCGGTCCCGTCGGTCGGAGTGGTCCGGCCGTGATCGATAGGGGTCCAGAGACCTTCCCGCCAGTTGATCAGTCCTACGGTCGGGGCCATGTCGGGAGCTTGCACGGTCATCGCGATCAATGAGCCCGAGGCGCTGATCGACAGTTCGCCGACCACGGTCCCTGGCAACTCGATCGGCGGGTGCAGGGTTCGCTCGGGTAGGGTCATGACCTGTAATTCACTGCGGCCCTTGTTGTTCCACAGTATTGCGACCGTCGACTGATCGTTGCTGATCGCGAACTCGTCGAGTCCGTAGCCGCTGCGCTGGGCCAGCACGGTGAACCGGATCCCATCACGTCCGACGTCGATCGCCAACAGGCGCGGGTACACCGCGTCGAAGTCGCTGCGTACCAGGGCCTGCACGCTGTCGAGATCGCGGTCGCGCCCGGCGAGTCCGAAGCCGGGAAACAGAAGAGACGCGTGTTCGTAACCCTGGTCGAGGATCACGCCCTGGTCGGTGGAGGCGCCCGGATCGTTGGGGAGCAACGGGATGACGCTGTCCCGGCGCAGGAGCAGCATCTCGCGATAGCCGCGCGGACCGACCCGCAGCAGGGCTGCGCCCTTCCACGAGTCGACCAGGTGTCCGCCCACGCGCGCATCGAGATCGGTCACCTCTCGGGTGAGGGGATCGACCATCAACGCGTGGGCCGTCGCGTCGGGTTCGATGGCGGACAGCAGCACCCGATTCGCGTCCCAGCCGATGAGTTGGACCGTCGCGTATCCCGTGGTGTGATTTCCTGCAGCGAGATCTTCCGGGGCGCCGACCCGGATCGCCGCCGGATCGTCTGGATCGGTGGTCACGATCCAGACCTGATGGTGTTCGCCGCCGCCGGGTGCGACTTCGCACGCCAGCCAGTGACCATCCGGGGAGTGGATGAGGGTGCGGACCGGTCCCGGGCACGGCAGTTCGACGGCGCGCATCGGCCCGGCGCCGTCGCGGTGCAGGGTTCGCTGCGCTGCCCGCGGATAGCCCGTGCCGTCGTCGACGATGTACGCAAACGCATGACCGCCGGGAGAGACGGATGCACCATAGCTGTGCCGGCCACTGTTGCGCTCGGCAATCCCGGACCCGTCGGATGTGACAGCTCTCGAGGTCATCGTGCCCCCTGCGCCGCACCAGCGGTTTCCATTGCCTGCAACCACATCTCGAGCATCGCGAGCTGCCACAGCGAGTTCGATCCGAGCGTGGTGCGGGTCTCGTTCGGGGAGGCGAGCAGGGCCCTGACGGTGGTGTCGTCGTAGAGGCCCCGATCCTGTGCCGATCTGGCACGCAGGGTGTCGGTCACGAGGTCGAGGACACCGCCGTCGAGATGGCGGATCCCCGGGACCGGGAAGTAGCCCTTGGTGCGGTCGATGACCTCGGCGGGCAACAGGGTGCGGCTGGCCTGCTTGAGCACCCCTTTGCCACCATGCGCAAGCTTGAGTGCGGGTGGACAGGTGGCCGCGAGTTCGACGAATTCGTGGTCGAGAAACGGGACGCGGGCTTCGAGCCCCCAGGCCATCGTCATGGTGTCGACACGTTTGACCGGATCGTCGACGAGCATCACGGTGGTGTCCAGACGCAACGCGGCATCGACGGCGGAATCCGCTCCGGGCGCGTGCTGATGGTCGTGGACGAATTGCCGGCTCGGATCGTGGTCGAGTCGGTACCCCGGACGCAGCAGCGCATTGAGTTCATCGTGCGAGCGATCGAAGAACACCGACGCATAGGCCTCGGTGACGTCGTCCCTGGCGGTGTGCTCGAGAGGCGGATACCAGTCGTAGCCGCCGAGGATCTCGTCCGCACCCTGTCCCGACTGCACCACCTTGATCGACTTGCTGACCTCCTGCGAGAGCAGATAGAAGGCCACACAATCGTGACTGACCATCGGCTCGCTCATGGCCGCCACGGTTCCCGGTATGGCCGGCAGCAACCGCCCGGAATCGATGTGGATCTTGTGGTGCCGGGTCCCGAATGTCCTCGCGATCAGGTCGGAGTACTCGTACTCGTCGCCGGATTCTCCTGCGGCCGAGTCGAATCCGATGCTGAAGGTGGCGAGGTCGGTCTGGCCCTGTTCAGCGAGCAACGCGACCACGAGAGACGAGTCGATGCCGCCGGAGAGGAGTACGCCGACGGGCACGTCGGCCACCATGCGTCGCCGGACGGCCACCCGCAGCGAGTCGACGAGCTCGCGGCCCCAGCGTGCCTCATCCCAATCGGCCCGATCCGGATGTGGTTCGAAAACTGGCTCCCAATACCGCTTTTCGGTGCTGGTGCCATCGGGGGAGATGGTCCGCACGGTCGCCGGCGGCAGCTTCCTGATGCCTTCGTACATGGTGTGCGGCGCGGGGACCACGGAGTGAAAGGTCAGGTAGTGGTGCAGCGCCGTCCGGTCGATCGAGGTGTCGATCCCGCCGGCGGCGAGCAGGGCCGGGATCGACGACGCGAACCGCAGGCGTGCAGGGCTTTCGGCCACGTAGAGCGGTTTGATGCCGAGTCGGTCGCGCGCCAGCGTCACCTCGCCGGTGTCGGTGTCGACGATCGCGAACGCGAACATGCCGATGAGGTGTTCAACGCAATCGGGGCCCCAGTGGTGGAAGGCCTTGAGTATCACCTCGCTGTCCGCGGTGGAGAAGAACGAGTAGCCGGCGGCGGCCAGTTCGTCGCGCAGTTCCCGGTAGTTGTAGATGCAGCCGTTGAACACCAACGACAATCCGAGTGCCGCGTCCACCATCGGCTGGGCGCCGCGCGCGGTCAGATCGATGATCTCCAGTCGCCGATGCCCCAGCGCCACATGGCGATGTAGGTAGACACCCTCACCGTCAGGTCCGCGCGGCGTCATCGATGCGGTCATGGCCGCCACGGCCGACAGATCGGGCCGATCGCCGTTGAACGTGATCTCGCCGCTGATCCCGCACATCCGTCATCCTCCTCTGGTCGGTGATCCGGTTCGGATCCAGGTGTCCTTCCCGCCGCCACCACGCGACGAGTTCACGATCATGCTCCCGGCCGGTGCCACCCGGGTCAGTGCGGCCGGCGCCATGTGTGCGGTGACCCGATCCTCGCCGTCGGCGCGCAGGTGCACAAACGCCCTGAGGTCCACATGGTGTGGATGCAGGCCCTGGCCGTCGAACGTGGGGTGCGTCGAGAGCCGGACGACTTCTTGCGCGACAAACCGCTCGGGATGACCGATCAGGTCTTTCCGGCGGTCGGCCAATTCCTGATCGGTGGCCTCGGGGCCGATCATCACACCCGACCCACCGAGTCCGTCGATGGGTTTGATCACGAGTTCGTCCATGCGCGACAGTACATAGTCGCGCTGGTCGCGTTCGGCACACAGCCACGTGGGAATCTGCTCGATCGCGGGGGCCTCGCCGAGGTAGTACTCGATCATCGCCGGGACGAACGAATACACGGCCTTGTCGTCGGCGATACCGTTTCCGAGCGCGTTCGCGATGGCGAGGGTTCCCGCCCGGAGTGCGGTCAGGATCGGCTGTCGCAACGGTTCGCCGCCTGAGCCCGACGACGACAGCAGCATGTCTTCGTCCATCCGCGCATAGAGCATGTTGACCGGCACATCCTTCCC
The DNA here is from genome assembly GCF_036566845.1 of Williamsia sp. Lineage (GTDB taxonomy): Bacteria > Actinomycetota > Actinomycetes > Mycobacteriales > Mycobacteriaceae > Williamsia. The sequence goes on along the minus strand of NZ_DATCVM010000247.1, from coordinate 5,962 downwards.
GCGGATCAGCGCGACCACCCGATCGCCGTCGGGCCGTAGATCGGCGGAGTCGATGAGGGTCAGGCCGGCGCGCTCGGCGATCATCGAGTGCTCGAACCAGGCGGAGTCTTCCCACCCGGCGCTCAGCAGCGCAATGATCCCGTCCGGATCTGCTCGCGGTGGCAAAGCGGCGGCGAGGGTTTCGGCAATCATCTGCGGCATCTCGTCGACCGGCAAGATCTCCTCGGGACCGACCAGTTCGCCGAGGAAGCGGTGCATCAACACTCGATTCGTCATGGCGAACGCGATGCCCGACGGCACCCGCAGGTTGTCCTCGAGCACATGGAAGACACCCGGGGCAGTGGACACCAGGTCGGTGCCGCAGATGTGGGTGCGAACCCGCTGCCACTGCGGTGCCGACCCGGCGCTGCGGTACCCGGGGGCCCGGTCGAGGATCTCGCCGGGGATGATGCCGTCGGAGATGATCTGCTGCTCGGCGTACACATCGACGAGGAAAGCGTTCAAGGCGAGGGCCCGCTGGCGCAAACCACGGGAGATGGTGTCCCACGTATCCGCCTCGATGATGCGCGGGACCGCATCGAGCGAGAAGATCTGCGCCCGGTTCTGGCCGCTGACCCGGAAGGTCATGCCACCGGCACTCTGTTCACTCTCCATCTGATGCTGTCGATTGCGCAGGGCGACCGGCCCCAGCTCGGTGAGTTTGTCCACGATGCGTCGATATCCGGGCCGCACGCTGCCGGCCGGGTCGAAGATCTCGTCGTAGTTGTCAGAATCCTCCGGGCGGAGCACATCGGTGGTCCGGACGTAGGTGTGGAGCATTCCGTTGCCGGAACCGGAGGTCGTCGGTGGGGCCGGTGCTTTGCCCGCCGTCTCGGTGATCAGGGTGTCGACCACATCGGAGAGGTGTCCGCGACGCCGGAGCGCACGGCGCTGGCGCGCGGACGAACTCCCGACCGCGATCGCGCTGTCGATCAGTTCGGTGACACTCGCCCAATCCCCGGTCTCCTGCAGCTGCGGTTCGAGCATCGCGGCGAGTTCGCGAACCACATCGGCGGCCGGCCGCGGCTCGGACGCGACCACGTCGATCAGGTCGGCCTCGAGCCCAGAACGCGCGGCCTGCCAGATCGCGGCCCGGTACAGCGTCGGCGAGATGTCGATGCCGGCCTCACCGGCGGCGATGGCGGTGACCTCACGCTGGACCAGCGCCCGGTAGAGGCCGGCGATCAGGGTGATCGTGTCCACCGAGGGGCAGCTGTCGCACACCCGCAGTTCGAGGGTGGGCTGTCGCGCCGACGGCCGCACATCGAAATAGACCATGCCCGGATCGGTGATGACGCCGGTGTTGATCAGTCGCGCGATCTCCTGGTCGTACTCGCCGGCCGAGAACATCCGCGGGAACGGACCGGTTGTCGGCCAACGCTGCCAGACCAGGGTTCGAGAGCTCGCGTATCCGGTATCGGCGCCGTCGGACCAAAACGGTGAACTCGCCGAGAGTGCGAGCAACGTGGGAACGTACGGACTCAGCCGCCAGGCGATTTGCACCGCCTGATCGCGATCGGCGATGTCGATGTGCACCTGGGTCCCGCAGATCAACTGTTCGCGCGCCAGGAGCTGATAATCGGCGAGCATCCGGCGATACCGGGGTGTCTCGGTCACCTGGAGTTCGGTCGGAACCGCGAGCGGCATCGCGCCCGCGGCAACCACACCGATCCCCAGCTTCCCGGCCTCCAGGGACAGGACCGCACGGTGCTCGCGCAGATCGCCGCGGAGCGAAGACAAGGTGGTGAAGACACCACTGTTGACCTCGATCACGCAGCGCTGCAGTTCCTCGACATACCCACCGGTATCAGGCAGGGCCTCCAACAGCTCCGGTGCCCGCGGGGTCAGCCGGCGTGTACGCAGATCGACGAGGTGGAACTCCTCCTCTATCCCGATACTGCGTGCCTGATCGACCACCTTCCGAGACTAGGCCCATCTGCTCCGATCGGCAGAGCGTCGAGCGCAGGTCAGGCCAGCAGCCAGTCGTCCGGAGAGAACAGTTCGGAGTGCAGTCGCTCGGGTGCGACACCTCGATCGAGGAGCTGGTTGCGGACCGACTGCACGAAGCCGTTGTTGCCACAGAGATAGACATCGGCGCTGTCGTCGAGGGGGATACCCGCCATCTGCAGCTGACCGCCATGGACGCCCGTGTCTGCGGCGTCGCCGGTCTCCTCGTACCAGAGATCGAGTGAACCGCCGGGGAGCTGCGCCATCAGCTCCTGCTGGCGGGCCCGGAGGGGATGGGATCGGACAGACCGATCGGCATGCAGGACCTGGACGGGGCAGCCGGGCGCGTGGATCGCGAGGTGCTCGAGGATGCCGATCATGGGGGTGATGCCGATGCCGGCCGAGATCAGGACCAGGGGCCGCGATCCGATACTGCCGACAGGGAGATCTCCGAACGGGATGCTGACGTCGAGCAGATCTCCGACGGACACCCGCTCACCGATGTGCGTGGACACCTCGCCCGCCGGACCATCGGTGGTGGCGGCGACAGGGCGGACGGCAAACGTCAGTTCTCCCCGGCCCGGAGTGTTGATCAGGCTGTACTGCCGAATCTGTCGGGCGCCGTCGGGCAACGTCACGCCGACCGAAATATACTGTCCCGGAACGAAATCCGGGAACGATTCGGACGTGGCGACCACGGTGACCGCGACGGTCCCGGACGGATCGTCGGTCCGGCCGACCACACGGGCCCGTCGGAAGACGTCACCTGCCCCGACCCCGGCGTCCGCGTAGAGGCGACGTTCCAGGTCGATCAGGGTCTCGGCCATCAGCCAGTAGACCCGGTCCCACGCGGCCGCGACGTCGGGTGTCACGGTCTCGGCGCCGAGTACCTCGACGATGGCGGCGAAGAGGTGGGTGTGAACGATGGGATATTGGTCCGCGGTCACACCGAGCGATGCGTGCTTGTGGCCGATCCGTCCGACCAGTACGGCAGGATGCTCCAACTCCGGGTCGATGAGGTGCGTCGCGAACGTCGCGATCGATGCCGCGAGTGCTCGCTGCTGTGCCCCCTGTGCCTGATTGCCGCGGTTGAAGAGGTTGCGGAGCAACTCGGGGTGGTCCGCGAACAGGCGCCGGTAGAACTCCGTGGTGATGGCGTCGATGTTGGCGCCGACGAGCGGCAGCGTCGCGGCGATCATCTCCGCGTGATGCGGTTCGAGGTCGCCGGTCGGGGTCGCGGTGAGCTGGTCGGGAAGGGGAGCGGTGGTCATGAATCTGTCCTCTCGATAGGTGAAGGCTGTTCGTCCGGGAAAGCGAGGGGGAGTGAGATGAGCGAGTGAAGTGGGATCTGCTTGTCACCGACCAGGTCGCTGACCACGTGCTCGTCGAGCGCGGAGTAGAACGCCTCCTTCGCGTCGGCGAGTGCACGCCGCAAGCGGCAGGACGGCAGGAGGGGGCAGGGGTTGTCCCCCGCGCAGTCGACCACTTCCTTGTCGCCTTCGAGTTCGCGGATCAACCGCCCGACCGACGCGTGACGGCCGGCGTCGGTCAGGGAGAGACCGCCGCCCCGGCCGCGCTGGGAGTTGACCATGCCGAGGTCCACCAATCTGGACACGGCTTTGGCGATGTGATGTTCGGACGCGGCGGCGCTGCCGGCGATCGCGCCGGTGGTGACACGACGGCCGTCCTGTTCGGCCGAGGCGAGCAGCATCATCGCCCGCAGACCGAGGTCGGTGAATCGAGTCAGTTGCATGCGACTCACGGTAGTAATTGCGCACCGCTGATGCGCATTTCTCCGTTGTGTGCTCAAACACCCCGTGACGTGCGGTTTTTCTAGCTGCGGTTACGTCATGGCCGGGCGAGGATTCGGGACTTTCGACCCGGTCCGCGTGGGACCCTCAGCGGGGCGTGACCCACGTGGTGATGTCGCAGTGCACCACTTCGATACCGGCCTTGTCGGTGATCGCGATGTCGACGATGACGTCGCGGCCCTCGGTGATGGTGGCGAAATCGACCGGGTCTCGCAGCGTCGCGACGGCGTGCAACCCCGTCGTGGCCTTCTTGAGGTACTGGCTGTTCATCGATTTCGGGATCCACCGGTGGGTGGAGGGGGTGGTCGCCTCCATGAGCATGCCCATCGCGGTCTCGGCCAGGTTGCACGCGGCGATGGCGTGGAAGGTGCCGAGATGGTTGCGGATGCCGTACCACTTCGGTGCGGTGACCTCGCATCGTCCGGGCTCCATGACCTTCACATAGGGCAGGATCGTCGCGAAATACGGAACCCTGATGCAGATCCCCACCGAGAAGATCGCGGCGCCGAGGCGGCCGGCGGGCAATTTCCGACGCAGGCGGTAGGTCGGGGAGGTGCTGATCGGGGCATCGGAGGCCGGCATGGATGTCATCTTACTCATCGGTAAGATCGGTTGCGGTGATGCCAGGCGACATTCCCAGGCGCCCGCCCGGGCAAATTTGGTCCTGAGCCCGATCTATTGCATACTTGTCGGGTTGCCTTGATCGGCAGTGCAGCCCTGTATGTCTAGGCCGGAAGCCACGTGCGTCCAACCAGCGACAGAGCGCCTGTTGATCGAAGAGCATCACCGGACGAACTAAGCGGTCACGAACTGGTTCGAGCTTCCGTTGTGGTGCACAACAAGCAAAAGATAGACCGCGTTCAGATTGGATGCACCCGGACAAGCGATAAGCGCATGCGCATTACTGTGTGTAAGCATCGCGACACGCCCGAGTGCGTGGACCGGAGGCCCGGGTAACCGGGCGCAGGACGACGGCTCGCGCAAGCGAGTTTTGAACAATGACAGATGAACAGCGTCGATCACCGCCGAGAGGTATTGGTCACGAGGATGCGACACAGTCGTGTCCGCGAGGTGTTCATCTGTGAAGCCGAAATTGACGGAAGAGGACACAGCGTGGCGGGACAAAAGATCCGCATCCGGCTCAAGGCCTATGACCACGAGGCGATCGACGCGTCGGCGCGCAAGATCGTGGAGACCGTGACCCGTACGGGTGCGCGTGTGGTCGGCCCGGTGCCATTGCCCACCGAAAAGAACGTGTATTGCGTCATCCGCTCGCCGCATAAGTACAAGGATTCGCGCGAGCACTTCGAGATGCGTACACACAAGCGACTGATCGACATCCTCGATCCCACGCCGAAGACCGTTGACGCCCTGATGCGTATCGATCTGCCGGCCAGCGTCGACGTCAACATCCAGTGAGTGGCGGGAATCAACAGATGACTCAGACAAATGTGAAGGGAATCCTGGGCACCAAGCTCGGGATGACCCAGGTATTCGACGAGGACAACCGGGTGATCCCGGTGACCGTCGTCAAGGCGGGACCGAATGTGGTCACGCAGATCCGCACCCAGGAGACCGACGGCTACACCGCCGTTCAGCTCGCCTACGGCGCAATCGACCCGCGCAAGGTCACCAAGCCGGTTGCCGGTCAGTTCGCCAAGGCCGGGGTCACCCCGCGCCGGCATGTGGCCGAGATCCGCGTCCACGACGTCGCGGACTACACGGTCGGACAGGAACTGACGGCGGAGATCTTCGCCGACGGGGCTGTTGTCGACGTGACCGGTACCTCCAAGGGCAAGGGCTTCGCCGGTGTCATGAAGCGTCACGGCTTCAAGGGCCTGGGCGCGAGCCACGGCGTGCACCGCGTGCACCGCTCGCCCGGATCCATCGGTGGCTGCGCCACCCCCGGTCGCGTGTTCAAGGGCATGCGGATGGCCGGACGGATGGGTAACGACAAGGTCACCACCCAGAACCTGAAGGTCCACAAGGTGGACGCTGAATCGGGCCTGCTGCTGATCAAGGGAGCGATCCCGGGTCGCAAGGGCGCGGTTGTCATCGTCCGTGACGCCATGAAGGGTGGTGCGAGCTAATGACTGTCAACACTGAGAAGCAGCAGACCCGCACGGTCGACGTGAAGAGCTTCGGTGGCAAGACCGACGGAACCG
>NZ_DATCVM010000246.1:0-13848 GCF_036566845.1 Williamsia sp. | reverse complement strand
CGGGATCGGGATCGATCCCGGCTATCACTCCGTTCCACCCGCCGTTCCGGTAGGCAAACGCGGTTGCGTCCGCGGCAACACGCTCCGCGGCGCCACTGATCGGATAGAGGTGCATCGTCGACAGGGGCGACGGGATGGCTTCTCCGTGCCGGCGGTGATGTGCGACTGCGGTATCGGGGATCTCCTCGAAGATGTCGGCTTTCCAATACCACTGCAGTCCGGTGGGCAGAAGCCCGTCGAATGCACTCTGCAGTACGGGATACGGCATCGGCGCGAGACCGGACAGAAGCGGTGAGCCGAAATCCCGGATGGGGGCCAGCACCTGGTCCGCCCGTTCGTGTGGCCCCGAGTAGCACCACACGATCCCGCAGACCTTCCGGCCCCACAATTCTTCGGGAAAAGGCGCCGCGCCCGGGACTTCCAGGACGCCGATCCAGCCGTTCAGGTCGTCGGTCAGCGTCGGGATCAGGTCTCGGTACCAGCTCAGCACGGTCTCGGTGTCGGCGATGTCGTACAGGATCGGCCCGCCGATGACCTCGCCGGCTTCACCCAGCGGGTGGCATCGAAAGGTGAACGAGGTGACCACGCCGAAGTTGCCGCCACCACCGCGCAACGCCCAGAACAGATCGGGATGGTCTGTGGCGCTTGCGGTCACAAAGGATCCGTCGGCCAGCGCGACGTCGGCGGAGATCAAATTGTCGATGGTCAGTCCGAAATGCCTTGTGAGATAGCCGGTGCCACCGCCCAGCGTGAGTCCGGCGACACCTGTTGTGGAGACGAAACCCGACGGCGTGGCCATCCCGAAGGCTCCGGTGGCGTGATCGACGTCGCCCCAGACGCACCCGGCGTCCACACGAACGGTGCGGGCAGCCGGGTCGACGGTGGTCGAGCGCTGTGTGCGGAAGTCGATCACCAGGGCGTCCTCCCACACGCCGAACCCGGCACCGTGGTGGCCGCCGCCCCGTACCGCGAGGGGCATCTGATGCCGGCGTGCGAAGTTGACGCAGGCGATCACGTCGGCGACATCGGCGACGCAGGCAATGGCTGCCGGATGGCGGTCGATGGCCCCGTTGTAGACCATCCTCACGGTGTCGTAGTCGGCGTCGGAGGGCCCGATCAGCTGACCGCGAACGGCCTGGCGGAGCTCGGCGACGATGGCATCCGGGGTGGTTTCGTTGGTGGACATGTGATGTGCTCCTTCTGTACGGACTCACATGGTGGGAGACTGTGTAGTTGACGGTACGAAGCAGCGGTCATGTGCGGGAATGCCCTGGACACCGAAGGACTTGCCCATCCGTCCAGGGGTCGCCCGGGGATGTGCCGCACGTCCGGAATTGTTGTCCGATCGTCCGGGAGTCAGGCCATGGACGTCCTATCCGACGTTTTGCTCGCAGTGCGGTTGACCGGTGCGGTGTACTTCGACATCGACGCCCGCGCACCGTTTGTACTCCAGAGTCCGCCGACCGATGTGATCGCCGCCAAGGTCGCCGCAGATGCGGAGCACCTGATCGCGTTTCACGTCCTGACTCTCGGTTCGTGCTGGCTCGAGACGGTTGACGAGCCCGGACCGCCGCAGATGTTGCGGGCCGGCGAGATGGTGATCGTCTCCACCGGGGAGGAACATCTCCTGGCCTCGGCTCAAGGTCTCAGCGGGGCGCCCGACCTGTCGCAGTACTACCGACCGTTGACCGAGGCCTTGCCATTTGTCATCGACATCAACGGCGACTCGAACGCCGCACACTGCCGGATCGTGTGCGGTTACTTCGCCTGCGACCGGCGTCCGTTCAACCCGTTGCTCGAATCATTGCCGAGAATGGTCCACGCACCCGTGTCGAGCCGGAGCTGGGGATGGATGACGCGGCTGCTCGACGCGGCCCTCGAAGCGAGCGACGGTCAGAACGCCGGGCAGGAGGCGATGCTGGCCAAGCTGTCGGAGCTGATGTTCGTCGAAGCACTGCGGGCACACATCGACGGGTTGTCGCCCGATACCCGCAACTGGGCGGCCGGGATTCGCGACCCCGACGTCGGTTCGGCATTGCGACTCATCCACGGACGGTTCGCCGAGCCGTGGACGCTGGAACAGCTGGCCCACGAGGTGGCCATGTCGCGCTCGTCGTTTGCCGATCGGTTCACCGCCTATGTGGGAGTGCCGCCGATGACATACCTCGCCCGATGGCGTCTGCAACTCGCTGCCCGGCAGCTGCAAAACGGATCACTCAGCGTTGCGCAGGCCGCGAATTCGGTTGGATACCAATCGGAGTCTGCCTTCAACCGGGCCTTCAAGCGTCATGTCGGGGAAGCGCCAGGAGCCTGGCGACGTAAAGGCGTCGGATTCTACAGTTCCCACGTGTGAACCGCGGCGCCGTCGTGCATGCGCTCGATGTATTCGCTGAGCATCCCGGACAACGCGACCTCGCGGCTGTCGCCGGCTTCCTCCCTGGCGGCCACGCACGAGCGCTGCCACACCGAGCCCGTCTGGAGCGTGATCGCGCGTCCCTCGATGACCGACAGATATCGATCGCGGACATCGGACGCGACACCGAATGCGGCCAGGCCTTCCTCGGCGATGGGCAGCAGCCGACGCAGGACCAGCTCATCGGGGCGTACCCATCCGACGGTCGGCCAGTACAGCTGGCAGTCCATGCCGTCGCGAGCCGCCGTGTGCAGGTTCTCCGCGGCGGCATCGAACGACATCTGCGACCAGACCGGCCGCTCGGCGTCGACCAGTCCGCGCAGAAGACCGTAGTAGAAGGCAGCATTGGCCATCACATCCACCACGGTCGGGCCCGCCGGGAGCACCCGATTCTCCACCCGCAGATGGGCCTGCCCGTCGATGACGTCGTAAACCGGTCGGTTCCAGCGGTACACGGTTCCGTTGTGCATGCGGAGTTCGGTCAGTTCCGGTATGTCGCCGGCCTCCAGCTGCGCCAGCGGATCGTCGTCCGTGGTCACCGGCAGCAGGGCGGGAAAATAGCGGGTGTTCTCCTCGAACAGGTCGAATATGTTTGTGATCCAACGTTCCCCGAACCAGACCCGGGGCCGGACACCCTGGTTGATGAGCTCCTGCGGTCGGGTGTCGGTGGCCTGCTCGAAGACCGGGATACGGCTTTCGTGCCACAGGGCGGATCCCGCGAGGAACGGCGAGTTGCCGGCGAGTGCCACTTGAACGCCGGAGATCGCCTGAGCGGCATTCCAGTGATCGGCAAAGCTCTCTGGGGCGACGCGCAGATGCAGTTGCAGAGACGTGCACGCGGCCTCGGGCAGAATCGAATCGATCGACGTCCGGAGCCGGTCGGGATTCTCGCCGGGTACCAGCGGGATGCCGGTGATGTCGAGCTCGATGTCTTCGCCGCGGGCGGCAAAGATCTGCCGGTTCAGCAGGTCGTAGCGGGGGTTCGCTGAAATCCACTGGTGTGCAAAGTGTTCCTGCCGCAGGGTGGGCAGCATACCGATCATCACCAGATGGTTGTCGGTGCTCGCGGCCCTGGCCTCGGCCTGATTGAGCGAATCGCGCAGGCTGGATTCGAGAGAGACGGTGTCGGCGCCGACAAACGGGCGCGGGGCCACATTGATCTCGATGTTGAACTGGCCGAGCTCGGTCTGGTAATCGGGATCGGCGATCGCTTCGAGAACCGTGGCATTCGACATCGCCGGATTCATCGCCCGGTCAACAAGATTGAGCTCGACCTCCATGCCGAGCAACGGCTCGGGTGGATTGCCCTGGTCGGTGAACAGGCCGTCCGCGAGCATGCGTGCCACCGCTTCGGTGCACCGTCCCACCTGTTCACGAAAACGCCGCCTGTCCTCGCGGCTGAAATCGCGCTGGTCGACGTCCGTGCCCATCGCCCCATCGTGCCATGCATTGCGACACGAAGGGGCTTTCCGCTCGGTTTGGCGTGGTCAGGGCCCATCCAGAACGGATGCGATCCGCTGTGCACAGATGTCGGCGAGGTCGACACCCTCGAGGTCGAGTTTCTTGTTGAGCCGGATCAGCGGAACGGCCAGCAGCAGCGCAGCGGTGAAACATGTTGGACGGCCGCGATCCCGTCAGGCCCGCATACCGTTCGAGTGTTTCTTCGCGGGTGGGTGTTCCGTGCAACGATGCGTGACCGTCGAGGGGACTACTCACCCAATCGGTCAGGAACATCCACGCCAGGTCGGCGCCCGGGTCTCCGAGGTATGCGATCTCCCAGTCCAGTGCGGCGACCGGGTGATGATCGCCGGCGGCGTAGAGCACGTTGGACATGCGTGAATCGCCCCAGCACAACGTGACTCGCGAGGGTACGTACATGTGGTTGTCGGCCCAGTCGAGCGCCCGGGTCAACCCCGGATGCAGTGGTCTGTCGTCGCCGGCCCAATCGAGCGCGTACCGCAGGAAGTTCAGCAGCCGCTGCGGTGGCGTCGCGCCGAACCCGCGGAGATCCAGGAATCCCAAACACCTTTCGGCGGTGTTGATCTGGTGTACCCGGGCGATGAGATCGACGCACCCGTTCGACAGCCGCGCCCGGCCGTTGTCATCGGTCTCGGCGAAGACACCCTCGTGATGGTAGGAGGGGACATCGCTGACCGAGACGACATCGTCGATGCGGTCCATCACGAAGTAGGGAGTTCCCAGGTCGACGCCTTCGGCATCGATCCATCGTGTCTTCGGCACGGGCACCGCAGAATTGGCGAGGCGTTGCATCACCAGGTACTGCCGCCGCAGATCGAAGTCCGGCAGGACCGCGAAGTCGGGTGGTCGCCGAAAGACCAAGCCCTGCGTGCCGGTGGCGGCGGTGTCCGATGATTCCACGTCCACCAGGTCGAACAGGTACGTCTCGGTGGAGAAACCTTGTTCGGCTGGTCTCCAGTTGGTGATGGTCGCGTTGTGTGCGGCTGGGATCCGTTGGCGTAGTGCGGCTTCGAGTGCGGATGGAAGTTCATCGGCCGGCAACCGTGACGACGAGGCGGATGTCATCGCACAGGGTTTCGCTGAGCAAACGCACCGGCGCCAGCGCTTCTGCGTCGTTGGTGTCCACGGTGAACCCGTCGAGAAATTTGTCCCCACGGTAGTAACCACTTGCATAACCGTTGTAGTGGTCGTAGCCGGCCAGTCCGGGCCAGAAGTCGGTCATCGGGTGTACCTCGATGGTGCTTCTCGACCGGTCGCCCCGGATGATCGTGAAGGTGCCGCCGGACACGACTCGGGCATCATCCCGGAACTCCAGGGCATGCTCGACATCGATGATCGCCTCGTGTGGCCGACCGGACCCGGTGGGGTAGAGCAGCTCACCCTCGAACTGCCACCGCGACCCATCACTGTTCTCGCGCTGCGCGAAATGCACCAGCTCGTCGTCGAATTGGAAGATGCCCATGTAGTAGAGGACACCGTCGGGTAGATCGACCGGCTGGAGTTCGGTGCCTTCGGAAAGGCTGCCACCACCGCCTCCCCGGCGGATACCCCAGGAATGGTCCCGCCCGAACCACCACCGCTGCGGATCGATCTCGATTCGCTCGCCATCGATGTCGATCCAGCCCTCGACCCGGCCGTTTTGATAGAACCGGCGGGCGTCTTCGGTGACGCGTCCGCGAACCCGATGGAACGCGGCGGTCTGCTCGTACGTCTCGAATTGCCCGGTCAGACGCAGGTCCAGGCTCAGGGCTTGATCGTTCGGGGCCACCTGAGTTCGTACCTGCCGCAACGGTTCTTCGATCGAGTAGGTGTACGGGCCGATCGTGTACTCGCCGAGCGCGCCGGTTTGTGGGTTGAGTGTGGTGGACATCCGGACCACCTTGGCCGCGCCGCTGCGGGTGGTCACCATCGCATAGGCGTCGGTCACGTTGCGGTTGGGGTATCGGGCCATCCCGGTCATCACGTTGATGTCACCGGATTTGTCGAAGCCGTACATCACCACGCGTTCCACCCAGCGCAGATCACTCTGGGATACGTGGTCGAAGGTGGTCGGAAGCTGGTGGGACAAGATCTCGTCGTCGGGTGTCAACATGGTCCTGCATCTCCTGTTCGGGGTCCGATCGAGATACGTTAGAACATGAAACGTAATTAAAGCCGGGTTTTGCGGTAGTTTCACTCAGGTGACCACGAATCCCCAGCCGCTCCCCGGTCGTCCACGTGATCCGCAAAAGGACGTCGATGTACTCCGGGCAACGCGAGAGTTGTTGGTGGAGGTGGGCTATCAGGGGGCCACGATCGCGGCGATCGCCCGGCGGTCCGGGGTGGGGGCGCCGACCATCTACCGACGGTGGCCCCGTCGCGAAGCGCTGATCGAAGACGCCGCGTTCGGGAAGGCCGAGCCGGGCGTGGTCCCCGAGGCCACCGGTGATCTGCGGGAGGACTTCCGGGCGTGGTCGTCGATCTTCTTGCACCAGTTCGCAAATCCCGTGTCACGAGCGGCGATTCCGGGACTGCTGTTGGCTTATCAGTACGAGGGGGATCTCCACTCGCGGCTGGTGAACCGATCCGAGCACGACGTGAGGGTGCTGATGCGGAACCTGGTTCGCGGCTATCTACCCCAGATGCCCGCGGAGACCGTGACGTCCCGATCGGACGCGGCCTTCGATTTTCTTGTCGCGACCACTGCGATCCGAGCGCTGACGGTGGGTCTGACCGAGCACGACGCCTTTTGCGATCAGACCGCGACCGCCCTTACGGCGCTGGCCTACTCGACCTGGAAGCCGAGCGGTGACTAGGCCAGGGTCTCGGTCAACCGGCCATCAGCCAACTGCCAGCGGCGGGTTGCGCGGACGGTGGCCAGCATGCGCCGATCGTGGGTCACGAGCAAGACTGTGCCGGAGAATGATTCGACTGCCTGCTCCAATTGTTCGATGGCCGGCAGGTCCAGGTGGTTGGTGGGTTCGTCGAGTACCAGCAGGTTGACCCCACGTGCCTGCAACAGTGCCAACGCGGCTCGTGTGCGTTCACCGGGTGAGAGTGAGTCCGCCGAGCGGGTGACGTGATGCCCCTTCAATCCGAACTTGGCCAACAGGGTCCGGACGTCCGCATCGGTCTGATCGGGGATCTGGCTGCCGAAGGCCTCGGCCAGGGCGATGTCTCCGGTGAACAGACCTCGCGCCTGATCGACCTCACCGATCTGTACGCCCGAGCCCAGGGAGGCCGAACCCGAGTCCGGGGCTTGCGTGCCGAGAAGCAGCGACAGCAACGTCGACTTGCCTGATCCGTTCGTGCCGGTGATGACAATCCGATCGCCGGCGTCGACCTGGGTGCTGATCGGCCCCAGCGTGAAGTCACCGCGGCGCAGTGTCGCTTCGTTCAGTGTCGCAACCACGGTTCCCGATCGGGGAGCGGCCGCGATCTCCATGCGTAGTTCCCACTCTTTGCGTGGTTCGGCGACCTCTTCGAGACGTTCGATGCGACGTTGCGTCTGCCGGGCCTTCGATGCCTGCTTCTCGGTCGATTCCAGACGCAGGCCTTTGCCGACCTTGTTGTTGTCCTTGGATTTTCGGCGGGCATTCCGGACCCCGTGCTCCATCCAATTGCGTTGCATCTGGGCGCGATCGGTCAATGCGTCTTTGGTGTCGGCGTACTGCTCGTACGCCTCCCGGGCGTGGCGCCGGGCTACTTCACGCTCCACCAGGAACGCTTCGTAGCCGCCGGAGTACACCGACACCTGCTGCTGGGCGAGGTCGAGTTCCACGATTCCGGTGACCGTGCGCGCCAGGAATTCGCGGTCGTGGCTGACGACAACCATCGGCGTCCGGGAGCCCGCGACGAACTCCTCGAGTTGTGCGAGGCCATCGAGGTCGAGGTCGTTGGTCGGTTCGTCGAGCAGCAAGATGTCGTATCGGGACAGCAGCAACGAGGCGAGCCCGGCTCGCGCCACCTGTCCGCCCGAGAGCGCCGACATCGGCAGATCGAGGTCGACCGTCAGGCCCAGCCCGGCGGCGACCTGATCGGCGCGTTCCTCGAAGTCGGCGCCGCCGAGGTGCAACCAGCGGTCGAGGGCCGGGGAGTAGAGGTCGTCGCCGCCGTCGGCCAGTGCTTCGGCTGCGGCGTCCATCGTCGCCTGTGCCTGGGCAACGCCGGTACGTCGCGACAGGAACTCACGGACGGTCTCGCCCGGAGTCGGCTCGGCTTCTTGCGCGAGGTAGCCGACCTCGGCGTCGGGTGGGCTCAGTGTGATCGTGCCGTCGAAGTCCGCCGATCCGACTCCCGCAAGAAGTGTCAGCAGCGTCGACTTACCGGCGCCGTTGGCTCCCACCAGGCCGAAGACGTCTCCGTCGGCCACCGTGAGGTCGAGGTCGGAGAACAACGTTCGTTCGCCGTGTCCGGCGGTGAGTCCGGCAGCATGCAGGGTGGCGCTGATGGCGGTGACGCTCCTTTGTGGTGCAGTTTCTGCCCAGGAGCCTAATTGGTGCTCGATGGGTGGGACTCGACGCGGTGGCTTGCAGGTCACTTGATGCCGGGTGCTTGGTTCCGTGAGCTGTGATCGGAGATGTCACGATGTGACCGTGGCACCTCAGAAGTCGGTAGACCCGGCCGTGATGCGAGCAGCCGTCGTAACCGTGGCTTCGTGGCTGCGTGACCCCGACGCCGCCGAGCCGGCGAGAAGAGAGATCGCCGACGCGGTCCGGATGACAGCGCGAACCCTGGCGCAACTGGCGCCGGGAGGCTCTGTCGAGGTGCGGGTGCCACCGTTCGTCGCTGTGCAGTGCATCGAAGGCCTCCGCCATACGCGCGGAACGCCGCCAAACGTTGTCGAGACAGATCCGCGAACGTGGTTGCTGCTGGCGACGGGACAACTGGATCTCGGTGGCGCACTGGCCGATGGCAGGGTGTCCGCGTCCGGAAGCCGCGCTGGGGAGATCGTCCATTGGCTACCGCTGTTGCGGGTGTGACACGCCGAAACTCGTTGGTGGGAGCAATGACACGCCGCGACGATTCGCAATGGTGAATCGTGTGCCCGTAGACTCACGCTCAAGCCCTCCACCAGCCCACCCATGGGAGCGCCAGTGACCGAGCTGTCGATCAACAGCAACAACCTGCTAGATCCGGACGAGCCAGAGAACGAACCGCGTGAGGAATGCGGTGTGTTCGGGGTCTGGGCGCCTGGTGAGGATGTGGCAAAGCTCACTTATTACGGCCTGTATGCCTTGCAGCACAGAGGGCAGGAAGCAGCCGGAATCGCCGTCGCCAACGGTTCTCAGGTCCTGGTTTTCAAAGACCTCGGTCTGGTCTCCCAGGTATTCGACGAGCAGACACTCGGCGCGATGCAGGGGCATGTGGCCGTCGGGCATTGCCGGTACAGCACCACCGGGTCGACCACCTGGGAGAACTCGCAGCCGATCTTCCGGACCACCGCCGCCGGAACCGGTGTTGCGTTGGGCCACAACGGAAACCTCGTCAACACCGCGGACCTGGCCAGCAAGGCACGTGAACTGGGCCTGATGGATTCCCGCCGCGCCGGGGGAGCGACCTCGGACTCCGACGTCGTCGGTGCGCTGCTCGCGCACGGTGCCGCGGACGCCACGCTCGAACAGGCCGCGATGGAACTTCTACCGACACTGCGCGGTGCCTTCTGCCTCACCTTCATGGACGAGCACACGTTGTACGCCGCCCGCGATCCGCACGGCGTCCGCCCGCTGTGTCTGGGACGCCTCGACCGTGGATGGGTGGTGGCGTCCGAAACCGCCGCACTCGACATCGTCGGCGCGTCGTACGTCCGCGAGATCGAACCCGGCGAACTCCTGGCCATCGATGCCGATGGGGTCCGGAGCAGTCGCTTCGCCGAGGCCACACCCAAGGGCTGTGTCTTCGAATACGTGTACCTGGCCCGGCCGGACAGCGTGATCAACAACCGGTCGGTGCACACCACCCGTGTCGAGATCGGTCGCCGCCTCGCTCGCGAGTTCCCCGCCGACGGTGACCTGGTCATCCCCGTTCCCGAATCGGGGACGCCGGCCGCGGTGGGATACGCCCAGGAATCGGGTATCCCGTACGGCCAGGGCCTGATGAAGAACGCGTACGTGGGCCGGACGTTCATCCAGCCCTCGCAGACGATTCGTCAACTCGGTATCCGGCTGAAACTCAATCCCCTCAAAGAGGTCATCCGGGGCAAGCGTCTTGTTGTGGTGGACGATTCGATCGTCCGCGGCAACACCCAGCGGGCACTGGTCAGGATGCTCCGCGAGGCCGGTGCCGCCGAGGTGCACGTGCGGATCGCATCGAGCCCAGTCCGCTGGCCGTGCTTCTACGGCATCGACTTCGCGTCTCCGGCCGAACTGATCGCCAACGGCGCCGACTCCGAGGAGCACCTCGTCGAAGGCGTTCGGCACGCCATCGGCGCAGACTCCCTGGGCTACATCAGCACTGAACAGATGATCGCCGCCACCGAGCAACCGGCGTCGAACCTGTGTGCTGCCTGCTTCGACGGCAAGTATCCGATCAAATTGCCACGGGAGACATCCATGGGCAAAGCGGTTCTGGAGACCATGCTCAAGAACGCTGCGACCGATCAGGACGTCATGGCCGACAACGACAACGTCAGCGCTGTCAGGCGTCCCTGAGCGCGGGGGTTCACCTGCGCAAACCGTGCTGATTCACCGGTTCGACAGCCGGTTTCACCGGGATCGGCGAAGATCGGGTTGGGGCACAAGCATGTCCACGACCGCGGATATCGAAGCGCCCATCAGAAGTGGCTACACCACGCTCGGGTAGCGTGAAGCCGGATAATTCACCGCCCCGGCAGGAGTTTCCTGCCGACCTTCGAGAACGGAAACCGGACGCAAGATGACCGACAACGAGCCCGGCGGCGCCTCTTACGCTGCGGCGGGAGTGGACATCGACGCCGGCGAGCGGGCGGTAGAGCTCTTCGCCCCACATGCCAAGCGCACCTTGCGTCCCGAAGTCATGGGCGGCCTCGGCGGCTTCGCCGGCCTGTTCAAACTCAAGGGTGGCTACCGCGAACCGGTACTGGCATCGTCCACCGACGGTGTGGGCACCAAGATCGCGGTTGCGCAGGCGATGGGCAAACACGACACCGTGGGACGTGACCTCGTTGCGATGGTGGTCGACGACCTCGTGGTCTGCGGCGCCGAACCACTGTTCCTGCAGGACTACATCGCTGTCGGCAAAGTGGTGCCCGAAGTTGTCGCAGAACTGGTGAAGGGCATCGCCGACGGCTGTGTCGATGCCGGCTGCACCCTCCTCGGTGGCGAAACCGCCGAGCACCCGGGCCTGATGGGTGAGTCCGATTACGACCTGTCGGCCACCGGCGTCGGCATCGTCGAGGCCGACTCGGTGCTCTCTCCGGATCGTGTTCGTCCCGGCGACGTCGTCATCGCGATGGGAAGTTCTGGCCTGCACTCCAACGGCTACTCGCTGGCCCGTAAGGTCCTGCTCGAGTGGGGTCACATGGATCTCGGCGGTCACGTCGAGGAGTTCGAGCGAACTCTCGGTGAAGAGATGCTCGAGCCCACGCGGATCTACGCCAAGGACTGCCTCGCGCTGGCAGCCGAAACCGACGTACGCACGTTCTCACACGTCACCGGTGGTGGCCTGGCCGACAACCTTGCCCGGGTGATCCCCGGCGGGCTGGTGGCCGAACTGGACCGCGGAACGTGGTCACCGGCACCGATCTTCCAGATGATCGCACAGCGTGGGCGTGTCGAGCGCGCCGAGATGGAACGTACATTCAACATGGGCGTGGGCATGGTCGCCGTGGTCGCTCCGGAAGACACGGACCGTGCGTTGGCGGTGCTCACCGCGCGGCATCTGGATTGCTGGGTTCTCGGATCGATCAAGAAGTCGCATCATGTGTCGAAGACCGAGCACGGCAGGAGCGCAAAGAACGGTGTCGCCGAACTGATGGGCGAGCACCCGAGGTTCTGACAACCTCCAGCACCAAAAAGATTCGGCCGACGATTTCGTCGGCCGAATCTTTTTATTCGGAGCTATTTATGAACCGCACGATATTTCCAGCTCGAGTTCGCGACAGTCCCGTTTCAAGGCCGGCGCAATCGAACCCGGGGTATGCCAACAACCCGCCTGAGGTGTAGCGCTTCAGGGGGCTGTTGAAAAAAGAGTGGTCGAGTCCGTGTGTCGCGGACTCGCGACGGCCATCAGGCCCGCCGCCACCCTTCTTCATCGGACCACCGATCATCAGTGATCCCATCGTTCGGATCTACTGATTCGCTGCCCGACAGCTCTCGCTGCAGACTGTCGAAGTCGGTGTTCGGTGAGCTGTACTTCAGTTCACGAGCAACTTTGGTTTGCTTCGCCTTCGCCCGGCCGCGGCCCATTGGGGACCCCCTCGCGCAATGAAGGGGCGGCCAAACGTGTGGCGGCCCCATTCTGTGTTTACAAATATGGTCGTGAATCAGAGTCTACCGTGCCCGAAGGGGTGATGCGGACCAGCTTGTCCGCCGGTGGCGAGAATTTACATGCCGACGGCTGGATTCCGGGTCCGAATTCCGGTTGTCCGCTCCACCCGGGATCACCTCTTCGCGAGTCGATGCCAGCGCTTCGCGTCCCGCACCACCTTCGCCGGGAGGTCGTCGATCGCGAGCAGATTCGCCAACGAATCCGGGTCGGGTCCGGTGATGAGATGCCGGACCAGCACCCCGTGGTCGGGCCTGGAGACGACGGTGACGGCATCCCCGGCGCGGACCCGCCCCGGTGTCACAACCCGGAGATAACAGCCCACGTCCGCCCGCGCGTAGAAACGCTTGATCCACTGGTCTTCCTGGGCCCAGTCGGCGAACGTGCGGCACGGGGTCCGGGCAATCGTCACTTCGAGTTCGAGGTTTTCGCCGACCTGCCAGCGCTCGCCGATGGTGGCGTCGGTCGTCTCGATGCCGGCGATACGCAGGTTCTCGCCGAACCATCCGTAGGGCAGATCGCGCCCGAGCTCGCCGGCCCATCGCTGGGCCTCGTCCTCGCCGTAGGCGTACACGGCCTGATCGATTCCGCCGTGGTGTTTGGTGTCGCAGACGTGATCGATGGTGAGACCGAGCTCGTTGACATCGACGTGACCGTCGACCGCTCTCTTGTCGATCGCACTGTGTCCGACACCACCTGCGAGCGCATGTTCCTCGTGGACGGCGCAGACGGCGAGCACCGTGCCCGTGGCCTCAGTGCGGTGCATGCCTCATCGGCCTTTCAGCTTGTCGATACCCGGCGTGGCCTCAGTGCGGTGCATGTCTCATCGGCCTTTCAGCTTGTCGATTGCCGCGCGTCCGGCCTGGACGCGGTCGTCGGCCGGAACCGACGACGGGTCGATCGCAGCGCTGGCGCCACCGATGTCGAGCTGGGTGTCGGCCGGGATGCCGCGCTTCACCAGTGCAAGTGCGATCGGGCCGTACTCGAAGTGATCGACGACGGTCCCGACCCGACCGACGGCGCGCCCACCGACGGTGACCGGGTCTCCGGTTGCCGGGCGGTGTTCTGCGCTGCCGTCGAGGTGCAACAGAACCATCTGACGCGGCGGCTTGCCGAGGTTGTGGACGCGGGCGACCGTCTCCTGGCCCCGATAGCAACCTTTGTTCAGATGGACCGCACCCAACTCGTCGGGCGAACCGATCCAGTTGACCTCATGGGGAATCGTGCGCTCGTCGATGTCGATCCCCAGCCGGGGGCGCAACGATGGCACCCGAAGTGCCTCGTAGGTCCACATGCCGGCGGGGCGGGCGCCGACGGCGGTCAGGCTCGACCACCATCCGATGAGCTGATCGGTGGGCACGATCAGGTCGATCGTCTCGATCGACGCGTGCTCACCCAGCGCGGGCATCACCCGCCAGAAACCGCCGTCGGGCAGGGCGCCGGCGTCGTAGACAGATGCTTCGTTCGGAATCTGCAGGAGTTGTGCGATGGCGCCGGTGCGAGTGGCGGGACCG
>NZ_DATCVM010000245.1:0-75541 GCF_036566845.1 Williamsia sp. | reverse complement strand
ATACCGACCCGGTCGGCCATGTCACCCACCGACAGGCCGGTGGCCTTTCGGAGAGTTCTCACCTGGGATGCGATTGCCGCCTCCAGATCGTTGCCGGTGGGCGCATCCGCTGCGACCTCGCGTTGCACCGGAGCCGGATCGCCTGTATCCCGGACGACATGTGCGGTTTGACCTGCCATAGGGCCTCATCCTAGCCGACGGTGTTTCATGAAGTGAAACCCTCGGGTCCGTGTCTACTGCTGAACGAACCCCCTCCCGGCAGAGGCCGGGAGGGGGTTCGGTCAATCGTCCGTCAGGTGGAAGTCGGGGTCGGCGCCGCCTCTCCGGCGGCCTTCCCGGTCATGGCCTCAGCGGCCGCCACCGCGTCGGCCTCCTTCACCGGAGCGCTTCCCATCGGGGCGTGTTCCAGCACATACGCCGACTCACCGTGCACCGACACATCCAGACCCTCGTCTTCGGAGTCCTCGTGGACGCGCAGGCCCATGGTCTTGTCCAGCGCCTTGGCGAGGAGCCAGGTGACCGCGAAGCAATACACAACCACCACGAGCACCGCGACAGTCTGGCGCCACAGCAGATCCAGCCCGCCGCCGTAGAAGAGGCCGGCGACCGCGTTGGGTGCATCCGGGTCGGCGATCAGGCCGACCATGATCGTGCCGAGAATGCCGCCCACCATGTGGATTCCGACAACGTCGAGCGAATCGTCGTAGCCGAGGTGGTACTTGATCGACACCGCGAGGCAGCAGGCAGCGCCGGAGACGGCGCCGACCAGCAGTGCACCCATCGGCGACACCGCGCCACAGGCCGGGGTGATTCCGACCAGGGCGGCGATGAGTCCCGAGCTGGCGCCCAACGACGTCGCGCGCCCTTCACGCAACTTCTCGACGACCAGCCAGGCACAGATACCGGCGCAGGCCGCTGCCACGGTGTTCAGGACGACCACCGAGGCGCTGTTGCCTGCGGCCAGCGCCGAACCACCGTTGAAGCCGAACCAGCCGAAGAAGAGCATGCCGGCACCGAGCATGGTCAGCGGCAGGCTGTGAGGTCGCGGAGCCGCGGGAAAGACTCGTCGTTTGCCGAGCACCAGCACCAGGGCCAGCGCCGCGACACCGGCGTTGACGTGGACCGCGGTACCACCGGCGAAGTCGACCGCCATCAGATCGTTGGCGATCCAGCCGCCGACGACCGAACCGTCCTCGGAATCAAAGGCGAAGACCCAGTGGGCTACCGGGAAATACACGAGTACGGCCCAGATCCCGGCGAACACCATCCACGCACCGAACTTCATCCGGTCCGCGACCGCGCCCGAGATCAGGGCAACGGTGATACCGGCGAAGAGCAACTGGAATGCGGCGACGAGCGCCGGCGGAAGTCCGGGTGCGGCCGGCTCGGCCAGCAGCGACTGCAGACCCAGGGCCTCGAGCGGATCGCCGAGGATCCCGGCGCCACCGAGTGAGTCGCCGAGGACAGCCGAGTAACCGAACAGCACCCAGAGGATGCCCACCACGGCAAACGCACCGAAGGTCATCATGGCCATGTTCAGTGTGTTCTTCGCACTGACCATGCCGCCGTAGAACATTGCCAGGCCGGGCACCATCAGGCTGACGGCTGCGAACGCCGCCAGTACCCACGCGGTATCGGCAGCCGCGATCGCTTCATCCATATGTTTCACCTCATTGAGTCATCCTCGGACGGCAGGCGCCGAAGGGAACGATGTCCACCGATGGTGGACGAACTGCAGCTAGTGCACCACTGTTGTGTTGCGCCTCGGCAACCAGTTGTTGCGGTCGTGTAACGAGGCGCCCCGTAGGCGTTCGTTCCGCATGAAAACTGTTGCCGGACAGCGACTGTTGACCGCGACGATCACGGCACCACTCCTCCGTATGTACTGAGCCACCGCATCCCGGCGCCGCGGGTCCGGGTCACTCCCTTGTAGTCGGCCATGTCCAGCGGCAGGTCTTCGAGCACGCGATAGAGGCGATCGGCCCACTCGGGAACCGTCGCAACCGCAGCAAACGACAGCAGGTAGGTGCGGATCAGGAACATCACGGCATTGCTCTGGGGCAGCCGGATCAGATGCTGAACCTCGGTTCGCAGGTAGAGGCGCTCCCCCACGTCTTCCAGCGGTCCGTCCGCCACGGTCCGACGGTCCCTGCCCCATTCGGGATAGGTCTCGGTGGATGTGTCGAGCTTTCCGTCCACGGTCAGCGTCCAGTTCGTCCGCCGGTAGCTCTGCGCCGGCTGCAGCCGTTTGATGAACTCGTGTGCACGCGTCGCGATCTTCTCCGAGTGCAGACGCGGCACCGGGCCGTGGATCTGCAAGAAGCTCATGCCGACGTCGAAGCCGAAGGACCAGTCCGCGGCGAATGTCACAACCCCGGCGTCGCCCCACATCTGGTCTTCGCGCTGGTCGAGCAACACCACGTCTTCCTGCACCTGACCGAAGATGTAGGTCAGCGGCGGCGACGGAAGACTGGTCAGGTCACCGAAGACGAAGGTGTCGTCGATCCCGAGAAGGGTGTTGCGCCAGCGGTATGTCGGACGGTCGCCGTCCAGCCGATCCAGCATCATCTTGTCGGGGTAACCATCGGCGAGTTCGTGCATGACGGTCAGCATCGCGTCCCAGGCCGCCGGCACCATGTGAGGCAGACACTGCGCGCGCGTGGGATCCGACTCCAATATCCGGGCCCGCTCGGCGAGTTCGCGGCGATAGTGGGAGTCGATGACAACTCGACGATCACCCCAGCTCCCGGCCACGGTCTCCTTCGGCCCGGCCGCGGGTTCGACGTTGGCGCTGTAGCGGTACTGATCCCGGGGGAACGGGAACGGGTAATTCTCGATGTCATGGGTGGTGAACGTTTCGGCGGTGGTCATCAGAGTTCCAGCTCCAGGTGGTCACCGAGCGCGCGTGAGACACACGGCATCATCGCGTCGCCTGCGGCGCGCTCGTCGTCGGTCAGATACGAGTCACGGTGATCGATCGGACCTCCGCGCACGGTCACCCGACATTCACCGCATACTCCTTGGCGACACAGGTTCGGCACGGCCACACCACGTTCCAGCAGTGCTTCCAACAGCGTCACACCGGAACCAACCGGCACCAGCACACCGGTGCGGCCCAGGCGCGCCGCAAAGGGTTCGCCACCAGCGGTGGCATCGGCAGCGAACTGCTCGGAATGCACGCGGCCCGGCGGCCACCCGGCGGCGAGTGCGGCAGCGGCAACACCGTCGATCAACGGCGCGGGACCGCAGGTGTATACGTGGGTCCCGAGCGGCGATTCGGACAGCCGCGGCCGCAGATGAGCCCAAAAGTCCTCTACGGCTTCGACAACCGTCAGCCGATCACCGCACAGATCTCGCAGGTCCTCGGACAGGGCGCCGAATCCCGGCCGGTGCGTGTAGATCACTTCGAACGAGCGGTCCCAGTCCACGGCCGCGCGAACATGCGACAGGATCGGTGTGACGCCGATGCCGCCCGCGATCAGGAGGTGGTGGCGCGCCGTAGAGATCGGCGCAAATGCACTGCGCGGCAAAGAGATGACGACCTCATCACCGACCTCGAGTCCGTGCAGCCATACCGATCCCCCGCCTCCGGAATCATCGCGCCGCACGCAGATCGTGTATTCGGCGGGATCGACTGCTGGCCCGGTCAGCGAGTAGGAATTGCGCCGGCCGGGTTGCCACTGCACTCCGATGTGAGCACCGGGGGCGAACGACGGAAGCGCGCCGCCGGCCGTGTCGGCGAAGGTGAACTCGCAGATGCCGTCGCACAGCATGCGCAGTCTCGTGACGGAGACCAGGAGGTCACCGACACCGACATCCGGGCGTGGGCTTGTCATGACTGTCATTCGGCGTTCTCCCCTTCG
The DNA here is from genome assembly GCF_036566845.1 of Williamsia sp. Lineage (GTDB taxonomy): Bacteria > Actinomycetota > Actinomycetes > Mycobacteriales > Mycobacteriaceae > Williamsia. Next base: position 71,678 of record NZ_DATCVM010000245.1, on the reverse strand, counting down.
GTGAGTTCCTCGGAATCCGGCCGGAAGCCCAAGTAGGCCGAGTGTCGACGCGAGAAGTGGTAGTAGACAACCAACTCAGCATCGCAGCCGCTGCAGGTCACCATCTGGTCGATCTGCGACGCCGTCGGCGTGACAGCATGGCAGTGCGAGCAGAAGACGTCGCGTTCCATGGCGGCAAATCCATCCTCGCCGCCGACATGGACAACGGCGATCTCGTCGTCGATCGCGCCGGCCGCGATGATGAGCGCCCTCGTCCGCATGACAGGGGCCCCGGTGCCGACCACCACGAACCGCCAGCCCACCATGGCCCCGGCGAGCGCAACGGCGACCAGCTCGTCCGGGTTCGCCGCTCCCGACACGTCCACAACAGTGGCGTGCTCGGGCAGCAGCGACGTCTGAGACTCGATGTGCTCCGTGGCGTCGAGGTCGGTGGCGAAGACCAGATGGTGTGTTGCGTGCGCGTCGAACTCGATGTCAGAGAGGGTGCGGTGAGGCCAGCGCGGCACGCTGGTCGTAGCCATCGACACCGCCATGGCTACGGCGCGAACGAACGGTGGCCGACGAAGTAGGCCAGGGCACGGTCAGGGGTGGTGAATCTGATCCGCGATCCCTTCGGGAAGAAGATCGCATCCTTCGGGCCCGCGTACTCGACCTGCCCGGTGTCGAGGTTCTCGAGCTCGAACTCGCCCTCGAGGACGACCTTCATCTCGTCGTAGGCGTAGTAGTAGTCGAGCGGAGCATCAGTCTTCTTGAGTTCGAAGTAGCCGGCCGACATCTCCGACCCGTCCGGGTTGGAGAACACGTCGTCGATGAAACCTTCGGTCCCCGGGTACTCCTCGGCCGGCATCTGCGGCAGGTTCTCCCAGAACCGGGAGGTCACCCGGAACGGAGCCGCAACTGTCTTGGGATCTGTGGTGGTCATCGTGTTTCTCCTGAGGTAGAGGCAACCGAAGTCAGGACTAGTGGGAAACTCCGGATATTCAGAGGAAACCACAACGAGAGTTGCGTCGGTGTTAAATGTTCAACGAACTCGCACTTCAGGGGCATTTATCCACCGAATCGCGCAATACACCGCAACTTTGTCACCTCCGATTGATCAGCGAGAAACACGTTCGTCACATTCCGGGCGTTTCCTGACATACAACACTGAGTCACTGTAAGAAACCGATAGCAACAGACTCACCCCAGCGACCAGAAAGTCGACAGTGACACAAACTGCGAAGTACGTGATCGTGGGCGGCGGCCTTGAAGGACTGGCCATCGCCTGGTCCCTCGCCGAGCGCGGCGAGTCCGATGTCCTCGTCCTCGAGCGTGACACCCTGTGCTCCGGGATGACCGGAAAGTCGAGCGGCGTGGTTCGGTGCCACTACGGCACCCCCTCGCTGGCGGCGATGAGCTGGTACAGCGTCGACATCTTCACCCGTGCAACCGAACTCTTCGGCGACGACATGGCGTTTCGCCGATCCGGCTACGTTGTCGGTGTCGGCGAGGACAACATCGACCCGCTCAAGGCGAACGTCGCGATGATGCAGGGGCTGGGTATCGACGTCGACTTCATCGGGCACGATCAGATGGCCGAACTCTGGCCCGGCCTCCACCTCGACGATTTCGCGGCCTTCGCCTACGAGCCCCTCGGCGGTCGCGGTGAGGCCTACATGACCGGAATGGCATTCGGCGCCTCGGCCCGCAAGCTCGGCGTCAAGGTCCGTCAGTCGACCCCGGTGAAGGGTCTACTGCAGAACGCCGCGGGAACCGTCTACGGCGTCATGCTCGAAGGCGGCGATGAGATCCATGCCGAGCACGTCATCGTCGCGGCCGGGCCGTGGACATCCGAACTGACGGCCACCGTGGGCGTCGATGTGGACGTGAAAGCCCAACGTGCACAGCTTGTCCTGGTCGACCAGGGCGTTCCGACCCCGGACGTCCCGGTGCTCTCGGATCTCGCCGGACTGCAGTACATCTGCCGGGAACCGAATGGTGAACTACTGGTGGGCAACTCCGACCACCAGGCTCCGCAGTACATCGACCCCGACGATTTCGTGAACCGCGCCGACGACAGCACCATCGAGAAGACGATCATGAAACTCGACAACCGTCTGCCCGACATGCCGGACCCACGGATCACGAGCTCCTACGTGGGTGCCTACGACGTCACCCCCGACTACAACCCGATCATCGGCCCGTCCCCTGTCGATGGAATGTTCCTGGCCACCGGTTTCTCCGGACACGGGTTCAAGATCTCACCCGCGGTCGGGGCACTGGTCGCCGACCTGATCACCACCGGAACCACAACCTTGCCCGGTGTCAATCCGAATGACTTCCGCTACAGCCGTTTTGCCGAGAACGACCTACTCGTCAGCCTCAACCCGTACATCGGCGCGGGCGAGATGCGCTGACCCTGCCCGCACCCCACTCCGTCCCAACTCTCCAGGAGACCCCCAATGGCCGTCGATACTGCCGAAGCCTTTGTTCCGATACCGGCAAGCACCCGCCAAGCGACGCTGACCGAACTGGTCGAGTCCACCGGCACCACATTCATTCTCGCCCTGTTCGTCACCCTGTCCGGCAAGCCGTGCGCCAAGCTCGTCCCGGCCCAGGCGGTACGCCAACTCGAAGAAGACGGTGTCGGCTTCGCCGGCTACGCCGCCGGCATGATGGGCCAGGAGCCCAAGGACCCTGACCTGGTCGCCATGCCCGATGCGTCGTCGTTCACCCCGATCCCCTTTGTCCAGCCCGGCCTCGCCCTGGTCCACTGCGATCCGCATGTGGAAGGCAAGCCGTGGCCGTACGCACCGCGCATCATACTGCGCGAAACCCTGCGTAAGGCCGCCGAACTGGGCTTCGAGGTGAAGGTCGGTGCGGAGATCGAGTACTTCCTCGTCAACAAGGACGACAACGGCAAGCTGATCACCGCGGACACCGCAGACACCAAACAACAACCGTGTTACGACGCCCGCGACGTCACCCGCATGTACGACCACCTCACCGAGATCTCCTCGGCGATGAACGCGCTCGGTTGGGGCAACTACGCCAACGACCACGAGGACGCCAACGGGCAGTTCGAGCAAAACTTCGATTACGACAACGCACTGATCACCGCCGACCGGGTGATCACCGCCCGGTACCTGCTGTCGGTGATCGCCGAAAAGCGGGGCATGCAGGCAACATTCATGCCCAAGCCGTTCACCGACCGCACCGGCTCCGGCATGCACCTGCACTTGTCTCTGTGGACCGAGGAAGGTTCGGCATTCCCCGACTCCTCCGACCCCAAGGGTCTCGGGTTGTCGGCAACCGCCTACGGATTCATCGCCGGTATCCTTGAGCACGCCTGCGCACTGCAGGGAGTCATCGCCCCAACCGTCAACTCCTACAAGCGCACCGGCGCCACCACCACCAGCAGTGGGGCCACCTGGTCACCGCGTTACGCCACCTACGGCGGCAACGATCGCACCCACTACCTGCGGGTCCCCGACGGCAACCGAGTCGAACTGCGTGGTGGTGACGGCAGTGCCAACCCCTATCTCGCCGCGGCCGGGGCGATCGCTGCCGGGCTCGACGGTGTGACGAGGTCGCTCGACCCCGGCACCCCGGGCAACGGTGAATCGCCCAGCGACATGCTGCCGATGACCCTGGTGCACGCCATGGACTGCCTCGACGCCGACCCGGTGCTGACCGGTGCCCTCGACGTCGCCGGACCCGGCGTCAGCAGCTACTTCACCAATCGCAAGCGCGAGGAGTTCTTCGCGTGGCACAACACAGTGTCCGACTGGGAGATCGACCAGTACCTCACCGCCTTCTGACCGCCCGACAAGACAGGAACCCCAACCATGTGCGGAATCGTAGGACTCCACCTGCGTGACCCCGAGCTGTATCCCAGGCTCGGTGAACTTCTTACCGGGATGCTCGACGAGATGTGTGACCGCGGACCGGATTCCGCCGGCATGTCGATCTACGGAGACCCGACGTGGTCGCCGGCCGGGCACGCCACCGTCTCGCTGCTCGACTCCCCCGTCCCCGCTGCCGAACTGGCCGCCGAACTCACCAAGGATGTGGGCCACGCCATCACGGGGATCGACCTCGACCCGACCACGGTGCTGCACGGCCCGGTCGCATCCGAGACCCTCGTCGCAGCCATCCGCGCCGTCGCTCCGACCGCCCGCATCATCGGGTTCGGCAACGACGTGACCGTGCTCAAGGGCATGGGCAATCCGACGGAGCTGGCCCATCGATTCGGTCTGCCGAACGCATCGGGGTGGCAGGGCGTCGCCCACACCAGGATGGCCACCGAGTCGGCGGTCACCGCAGCGGGCTCACATCCGTTCTCGGTGGGGCCCGACCAATGCCTGGTCCACAACGGCTCGTTCTCCAACCACATGTCGATCAAGCACGACCTCGAACGTCACGGCGTCGTCTTCGACAGCGAGAACGACACCGAGGTCGGCGCCCGGTACGTTGCCAAGCAGCTCGCCGAGGGTGTCGATCTCGAGAAGGCCCTGTTGATGCTCAACGAGACGTTCGACGGTTTCTACACCCTGCTGGTGTCGAACAGCGACTCTTTCGCCGTTGTCCGCGACGCGATCTCGTGCAAGCCCGCCGTGGTTGCCGAGACCGACCAGTGGGTTGCGATGGCCTCCGAATACCGCGCTCTGGCACACCTGCCAGGCGTCGACAACGCCCGGATCTTCGAGCCCGAACCAGAAGAGGTGTACGTATGGCACCGTCAATGACCCCCACCGAGACCGCCCCCGCACCGGCAGAGTCCACCACCGGCGTGGTCTACGACCTGCAGCAGGTCACGGTCCGCGAGGTCAACTCCTCATTGCAGTCCCCCGACGGCCCGGCCGACGCGACTGTGACCTCCCCCCTGGGTGCACACGCACTCGCCTGCGGCATCGACCGCGACATCGATGTCACCATCGACGGCCACGTCGGTTACTACGCCGCCGGCATGAACCAGCGGGCGTCGGTCACGATCAACGGCAACGCCGGTGTCGGCGTCGCAGAGAACATGATGTCGGGCACGGTGCGCGTGCACGGCGACGCGTCCCAGTCGGCCGGCGCCACCGCCCACGGTGGCCTGCTGGTCATCGACGGCAACGCAGCGGCCCGATGCGGCATCTCGATGAAGGGCATCGACATCGTTGTCGGCGGCAACATCGGCCACATGAGCGCGTTCATGGGCCAGGCCGGACGCCTCGTGGTCTGCGGTGATGCAGGCGAAGCTCTCGGAGACTCGCTGTACGAGGCCCGGATCTACGTCCGTGGCACCGTCGCCTCGCTCGGCGCCGACTGCATCAAGAAGGACATGCGCGACGAGCATCTCGCCGAACTCGCCGAACTGCTCAGCGCTGCCGACATCGATGCGGACCCCGCAGATTTCACCCGCTACGGTTCCGCCCGCCGCCTCTACAACTTCCACGTCGACAACGCTTCCGCGTATTAACCAGCCGGGCGTCCGGACATCCCGGCGCTTGAGGAGACCACCATGACGACAGACCCGACATTGCGCGAGTCCGCGACCTTCGACCGCGGCGTGATCGCCGAGATCCAGCGCGCCGCCGAGACCGGTATCTATGACATTCGCGGCTGGGGCGCAAAGCGCAAGCTCCCTCACTTCGACGACCTGCTCTTCCTGGGCGCTTCGATGTCCCGCTATCCGCTCGAGGGCTACCGCGAGAAGTGCGACACCGACGTGGTTCTCGGCGACACCCACGCCAAGTTCCCGCTGCACCTCGATATTCCGATCACCATCGCCGGGATGAGCTTCGGCGCGCTGTCCGGCCAGGCCAAGGAAGCCCTCGGCCGCGGCGCCAGCGAGGTCGGGACCTCGACCACCACCGGCGACGGCGGCATGACGCCGGAAGAACGCGGGCAGTCGAAGAATCTTGTCTACCAGTACCTTCCGTCGCGCTATGGCATGAACCCCGACGACCTGCGCAAGGCCGATGCCATCGAGATCGTCCTCGGCCAGGGAGCCAAGCCCGGCGGCGGCGGAATGCTGCTCGGCCAGAAGATCACCGAGCGTGTCGCCGGGATGCGCACCCTGCCGATGGGTGTCGATCAGCGCAGCGCCTGCCGTCATCCCGACTGGACAGGCCCCGATGATCTCGCGATCAAGATCATCGAGCTCCGCGAGATCACCAACTGGGAAAAGCCGATCTACATCAAGGTCGGTGCGACCCGCACGTACTACGACGTCAAACTGGCGGTGAAGGCCGGCGCGGACGTGGTGGTCGTCGACGGCATGCAGGGCGGCACCGCGGCCACCCAGGACGTGTTCATCGAACACGTCGGCATCCCGACCCTCGCGGCCATCCCGCAGGCGGTACAGGCGTTGCAGGAGATGGATGTACACCGCAAGGTGCAGCTCATCGTCTCCGGCGGAATCCGCAGTGGCGCCGACGTCGCCAAGGCGATGGCCCTGGGCGCCGACGCCGTGGCAATCGGAACCGCCGCACTGATCGCGCTGGGCGACAACAGCCCTCGCTATGCGGATCAGTACAAAGCACTCGGTTCCGATGCCGGGTTCTACGACGATTTCCAGGCCGGACGCGATCCCGCGGGCATCACCACGCAGGACCCCGAGTTGGCCAAGAACCTCGACCCGGTCGAGGGAGGGCGTCGCCTGGCGAACTATCTGCGGGTCCTGACAATGGAAGCCCAGACGCTCGCGCGGGCCTGCGGCAAGTCGCATCTGCGCAACCTCGAGCCAGAAGATCTGGTCGCGCTGACCGTCGAGGCCTCGGCGATGGCACGGGTCCCGCTCGCCGGTACCACCTGGATCCCGGGAAGGTACTGACCTTGGTCACACCGGTCTCACCGGCGCGCGCGGTGGTCGAGGATGCCACCGCGCGTGAGGTCGATCACGGTGAGTCTGATGCCGGCTCGCTGGAGGCCGTCATCGGATCGCAGACCCGGCGGCTTCGTATCACTGCCGGGCTCTCGGTCAGTGAGATGGCGACCCGCACCGGCATCTCCAAGTCGATGCTCTCGAAAATCGAGAACGCCCAGGCATCCTGCAGCCTCGGCACCATCTCCAAATTGGCCACGGCACTGGATGTTCCGGTCACCTCCCTGTTCCGCGGCGAGGCGACACAGCGCGAGTCGGTCTTCACCCGAGCGGGCACCGGCGCCGAAATCGTCGGCCGTGGGACGCGGGCCGGCCATCACTACGAACTCCTCGGCGCGCTGCGCGGTCAGCATCGACGACTCGAATCCGTGGTGGTGACGTTGCTGTCGGACACGAGGATCAGCCCTCGGTTCCAGCATCCGGGCACCGAACTGCTGTACATGCTCGAAGGCGAGATGGTGTACAGCCACGACAGTTCCGACTACACCCTGCGTGCAGGCGATTCGCTCCTCCTCGACGGCGAGGGTATCCACGGACCAAAAGAGCTGACCCGGTTACCTATACGATTCTTGGCGATAACCGCATATCCCGACAACTACTCCGGATGATTGGGCACACCAGATGAAATCCTTCGACTCCATGTGGGCGTCGATCCTCGATGTCGGCCGCGCGGCCGCCAGTGGCGGCTACCGGAGATTCGCCTGGAACGACGCCGACATGACGTTGCGGGAGTGGTTCACCGGTGAGGCAACCGCCCGAGGTATGTCTGTGGAAGAGGACCGCAACGGGAACCTCTGGGCGTGGTGGCTGCCGGACGGATGGGTAGGCGATCCTCGCGATGCGTTTGTCACCGGCTCCCACCTCGATTCGGTGCCCGACGGCGGCGCCTACGACGGACCGCTCGGCGTCGTGTCCGCCTTCGCCGCGATCGACATCGTCCGCGAACGCGGCATCACCCTCACGCGACCGGTCGCCGTCACCGCGTTCTCTGATGAGGAAGGCGCCCGATTCGGTGTTGCCTGCGTGGGTTCGCAGCTCACTACGGGTGCTCTGACACCGGAGCGCGCATTGAAACTCCGTGACGCCGAAGGCATCTCCCTCGCCGAGGCACTGACGTCGTCGGGTCGCAATCCTGCTCACCTCGGCGCCGATCCCACTCTGGTCGACCGTGTCGGCGTCTATGTGGAGCTGCACGTCGAACAGGGCCGTGGACTCGACCTGGTCGATCAACCGATCGCGGTGGCCTCGTCGATCTGGCCGCACGGCCGTTGGCTATTCAACTTCACCGGCGAGGCCAACCATGCCGGCGCGACCCGACTTGTCGACCGGCGTGATCCGATGCTCGCGTTCGCCTCGTCGGTCCACACCGCGCGCGGCGCCGCCGCCGTGCACGACGCAGTGGCCACATTCGGCAAAGTGCGAGTGCTCCCCAACGGCGCCAACGCGATTCCGTCCGAAGTGATGGCCTGGCTCGATGCACGCGCCGCCGACGAACAGACCCTGTCGGCACTGGTCGAAGCAATCTCTGCCGAGGCCCGCACCAACGCCGAACGTGACGGCATCGGCCTCGACATCGTCGCCGAGTCGATCTCACCCATCGTGGAGTTCCCCGACGACACCCGTCGGCGACTGCAGACCGCCCTGGGCCACCTCGGCGACATCCCGGTTCTGCCGACCGCTGCCGGGCACGATGCCGGGGTCTTGTCCGCAAAGGTGCCGACGGCGATGTTGTTCGTACGCAACCCCACCGGGGTCTCACACTCCCCGGTCGAGTTCGCCGAAGCCATCGACTGTCACCGGGGCGCCGAAGCCCTCGCCGACGTCATGGCCGACTACGTCGCTGAATAGGGCTCGACACAACCGAAGGAAGCAACTTCCGTGCCTGACGCACTCACGTCGGTTGTTCGCGCATCGGATCCGACGCCTCGCCCATGGGTGAACGGCGCCGGCACCACTCGCGAGTTAGCCTTGGCTTCGGCCGAGGTCGGCGGTCGGCCGCTGTGGAGACTGAGCTTGGCCGATCTGCCTGAGGTGTCGACGTTTTCGCGTATCGATGACGTCGATCGCATCTTCATAGTCGTGGGAGCAACCGGTGTCGCACTCGATTTCGGTCAGCGCCGCATCCGCTGCGAGCAATCCGAGCCCGTCGAGTTCGCAGGCGAGGACGGGCCCGAGTGCACCGCGGCCCACCCGACCCGGGCTTTCAATTTGATGGTGGCCTGCGGCGCGGGCGTCGGCCGGGTCCGTCCCCACTCGCTCGATCTCGGCGAGGTGCTGTCGATCGACGCAAGAGCGAATCTGTTGACCGCGGTGTTTGTAGTCTCTGGAACCGGCAGCCTCGATGGCTCCGCGCTCGGCACCGGCGACACCGCGATCATCGATTCGGGCACAGTCACATTCGTCGGCTCCGAAAACGCGAAGGTGCTCCACGTCTTCGTGGAACCGACTTGTAGCGGACCTCCGGAGAAATACGCGAGCTGACGAGACGGGCTGGCCACGAGATCCGGCAGACCCTGGGAGACAAGGCAGACTTCATCCGGCCCGCAGCATCGGTGCGCGATTCACACTATGGAGTTGTCAAAGTACACGCGCGGTCCCGACGGGAGGTCGAATCAGGCTGCGAGGGTGAGGGTTCGCCGGTTGTAAGCCGGTAGCGGTCTTCGCCGCGGATCGATATCAGCCGGCGGGATCAACCACGGATGCCCATCAGAGCCCATGATCACGTCCCAATCGGTGTTATGCACCGCCATATGGCACGTCCTGCACAGCAAACACCCGTTGTCCAGGGTGGTGGCACCGCCGTCCGCGAAATGCACGATGTGGTGACAATCGACCCAGGTCACCGAGTCGCCGCACTTCACACAACACTCATCGCGGATGATGATCGCTTTACGCACCAGCCCGGTGAACAATCTCTTGGGCGGACTAAGATCAATCGGGACCTGTTCACCGTCGAGGGTGACCGAGGTGATCGACGAATCACACGCCACCGCTTCGGCAGTTGCTGCAGTGATCGGCCCCATCCACCGCAACAACGACAGCTCAGGATGATCCGCAGGCACAGTCACAATGACCTCGGTCCGCGGCGCCGACACCACGTGCTGCCCGCCACCACCGCAATCCAATAGTTGATGCAACGCATCAGCGCGACGTTGTGTCGGCGTGCGAGCATCGTCGCTGCCGTCGGGTTCGGGGCGGGCTTTGGACCAGGAATCCAAGGCGGAGAACAACTTTTCCCCGATCACCGCATCCACGTCAAACCTGCCGACGCAGCGGCCCTCGGGATTGACGGCATAGTCCAGACTGTTCGCCGAACGGTCGTCGGCCGGCGGCGGGCCACCGGACTCGTTGGCGACCTCGTTGCCCACCGCGCGTGCGACCGCACTGATCTCCGAGGGCGGCGACCCGGAGATGGCGTGGCTCAACAGTGTCCGCTCGAACTCCACCCGATCCTCGGCAGACACCGGATCCTCGGACCGGTCGAAGATGTGCGCAACACCCTTGACGACCGCATCGACATGTTCGGAGGACAAGAATCCGTCCCGCGAATACCCGGCAGTGCGATCCAAACCAGATAATCGTGAACCGATGCGTAGCCACCGATACGCTGCACCCGGCGCAGCGCCGTTGGCCTGCAACAACTTCGCCGTCGTCGACCCGGCCTTGCGCGCGATACCTGATTGGTCGATCGCTGCTGCGCACACCGCAAGTTGATGCTCGGTGGCGTTGCGGACTGTGATCAGGTCTTTGGTCATGGCGAGTAGGTCGCCGGGATCATCGGGGATGACCAGGTCGATCAGAGCGTCGACCATGTTGAGAAGTCGCATCACAGAACACCTTCCAGATACACAGCAACAGGAAGCTGACCAATTCGCTGGGAAGGTGTTGTAACGCGACTCGTCATATCTATTCGGTCAACTGTGTCCAGGCTACCGGATCGAACGGATGTTCGCAAGGGGCTCGGGAGGGTGAATTGGATGAATACGCAACTCGTCTCGTTGGCGAGAAGTGTTGGTACACAGACGAACGCTGGGTCGCCCACATGCCGGCAACCGCGCAGGGGTTCCCGTGGCCAACAGCACGACCAACCGCGATACCAGTCGCCGAACCTCCAGGCGCTCTCAGGGCAGCGGTCCGCACAGCACCGGCCGAATTTCGAGGGGACGGGGCGAGATTACCGGCAGCTCCGGCTAGCGCCGCGCCACCAGCGGATCTCCGGTGGACGAATGGTCCGAAGTGGGGGCGTCGGGACCGCCGGGTGTTGTCGTCTCGGTCCTGACCGTCATGGTGAACCGGGCGCCACCACCGGGGGCGTCGGTGACGGTGATCGTGCCGCCGTGAGCGCGTGCTATCTCCATCGCAATCGGCAGACCCAGCCCCGACCCCATCTGATGGCGACCGCGGTCGAGGTCGTGCCGGTAGAACCGGTCGAAGATCTTTTCGCGAACCGCTTCGGGAACACCGGGTCCGTCGTCGATGACCTCGATGGTCGCGGTGGAGAGATTGGTGTTCTTCTTCATCTTCATAGTGATCGTGGACGTCGCGTGATGGGCGGCGTTGTCGGTGAGGTTGCGGATGGCACGCAGCAACTTGTCCGAATCGCCGATGACGCGGATGGGTATGACATCGGCGTTCACCTTGGCCAGCCCCAGCGAGCGGAGTCGCTGGACCTCTGAACCGACGATGTCGTCGAGGTCCACCTCGTCGACGGTGAGGGGGATGCCGCGTTCGTCGGCGCGGGCGAGCAGTAGCAGGTCGGCGACCATGCTGTTCATCCGCAGCGCCTCGGGCAGTAGAATCGTTCGCACGGTCTCCACGTCGATCGGTGAATCGGTGTCGTCGGCCAGATCGAGGATGCCGACCAGGGTCGTCAGCGGGGACCGCAGTTCATGGGAGGCGTCCCCGACGAACTCGAGCTGGCGGACGCGGCTCTGCTCGAGACGGTCGAGCATGTTGTTCATGGTGATGGCCAGGGTGGTCACGTCGTCGTCGGTGGACGGGACCGGGACGCGCCTGCTCAGGTCGGAGCTCGTGATCGCCGACACCTGCTTGGTGATGCGGGTGACCGGTACGAGCGCGCGTCCGACGAAAAAGTAGATGGCCGCACCGGCGATCAGTATCACCACCGGGAACTCGATGGCCAGGATGGCCGCTGTGCCCAGGAGCATGGACGAATACGCGTGCGTCGAGACGAGGGTGATGACGTTGTAGTCGATCCCGTCGAAACGGGCGCCCGTGACCTGGCCGCAATACATCCCCGAGCGGCCCGGCACCTCGACATTGTCGATGCGCTGGGTGCTGTACCAACCCGGTGACAGGTCGGAGATCGGGACGTCGTTGCCGCGCGGCGCGGCGACCACCACCGCGCCGCTGCTGTTGACGATCTGAACGATGTCGATACCTGTTGTGGGTGAGAGGAGTTCGGGATCCACGTTGGTCAGTCCGCCCTCGTTGATCTGATGGGCGATGTCGTACGACCGGGTGCCGGTGGATTCGTACATCTGGCGATCCTGATACCGGTACAACATGAAAAGCATGATCATGGCGCCGACGATCATCGCGATGGCAACCATGGAGGTCGCCACGATCGTGGAGCGCATCCGCACTCCCTGATTCCGGCGGAACATCGCGCGGAAACCACATGTCCTGGGCATTTTACCCGGCCTCCGAACTGTTGCTGAGGGCTTCTCAAGGATATGTCCGTCGTTCGACGGATACCAGCGGCTGCTTTCAGCAGGCTTTCAGGCGGGCGGGCGCAGGGTTGGATTCATGACAGATCCCAAGTTAGCGGGGGCAACGGTTGCCGACGTGATCATCCGGAGACTCGGCGCGCTCGGTGTCGATCGGATATTCGGGGTGCACGGCGCGAACATCGAAGACCTGTACGCGGCGGCCCTTGCCGGTACGGATGTGAAACCTGTTGTGGCAAAACATGAATTCTCTGCCGGCACGATGGCCGACGGAGCCGCGCGGATCACCGGGAGGCCGGCAGCGGTGATGACCACCTCCGGTGGTGGTGCCATGAACGTGGTTGCTGCACTCGCCGAATCCTACGACAGCCGGGTCCCGGTGCTCGCCCTGATCGGGTCGGCTCCCTCCGCGTTGGAAGGACATGGCGGGTTTCAGGACATGCTCGATCCGCCACACACCATCGACGCCTCGAAGATCTTCTCGGCGGTCACCGGACTGTGCATGAAAATCGATACGCCGCACCAGATCCACGACGCACTCGATGCCGCCGAGAGAGTACTCGCGACCAATCGACCGGTCGCCCTGATCATTCCGAAGGACATTCAGACTTCCGTGGTCGCCGAAAGAACCCGGCTTCGATCTGTTCGAGACATCAGCGTGGCGGCGATAGCGAAGCTGGAAGACGTGGCGGCGATGATGTCCGACGCGCGCGGTGCCGTGACCGTCCTCGCTGGTGACGAAGCATCCCGGCAGCAGGTCGGCGCCGACCTGTCCGACCTGGTCAAGGTGGCCGGTGGGGTCCTCGCCGCGACTCCCGGTGGGCGCGATCTGCTCGGTGCCGGGGTCCCGACGGTGGGCTTGACCGGCGTGATGGGACACCCGTCGGCGGCGTCCGCGGTGGCGGCGTCCGCGGTGCTGCTGGTGGTGGGCAGCAGGCTGAGCCTGACCGACCGCGCAGGACTGGACACCGCAGACACCATCGTCATCCACCTCGGCGCAGAACCGCCGACCATCGATGTCGACACCCATGTCCCGGTCACGGACCTCGGATGGGCGCTCCAGGTCATCACCAAGAACATCGACACCGAACGACGAGTATCGAGGCGCCTGGTGCCCGGAATCGAAGCGTTGCCCACCCCGGGCCGCGTGCGCCCGGGAGGTACCGGACTGCTGACATCGATCCAGGTCATCCAGAGCATCGGTGACCGGATACCCGAGGGCGCCAACATCTTTGCCGATGCCGGCAACGTGGGTGCGGCAGCCATCCATCACCTACCGGTGGGTCGTGACGGACGATTTGTCGTCGCACTGGGCATGGGCGGCATGGGATATGCCTTCGGCGCCGCGATCGGGGCCGCGATGGTGACCGGCCACCGGTCGGTGGTACTCGCGGGGGACGGGGCATTTCTCATGCACGGCATGGAGATCCACACCGCGATCGAGCACCGATTGCCGGTGACCGTTGTCCTGTTCAACAACAACGCACACGGTATGTGTGTGACCCGCGAGCAACTCTTCTTCCCGGGTAGCCCGAGTATCAATCGGTTCCAGCCCACCGATTTCGAGGGCGGACTGTCGATGATGTTCCCCGGACTGGCCGTCAGCGGCGCAGGGACGCGGACCGCACTCGTTGCCGCCGCCGACCGGGCGTTCGACGGATACGGTCCGCATTGCCTTGTGGTGCAAACCGATCCGGATGAATTCCCGTCCTTTGGCCCATTCCTTACCGCCCGTACATCACTCGAGGAGAACCGATGACAGTCACCCTGCCCGCGCTGGAAGACCTCGGACACCGCGCCGACGACCTCCCGGGACTCGTCCGGATCGAGACCCACGATCGGAAGAAGGCGACACCGATCATCCTCGACATGCTGAGATCGGTGTATCCACACGACCAGGTGTTCGGCGAGTTCTGTCCGGTGCAGGCCTACGTGGATGCACCGCCGCGCGAGTTGTTCGACTGGTTGTCCGACACCAGATCCCTGGAGGAATGGACCTACAGTCTGCGTGGGTTCACCCCCACCGACGAACCCGGTCTGTGGGTCTCGAAGGATCGACTCGGCGACAACACCAAGTGCTTCACCCGCACGGTCTCCAACGCCGAGGCGATGACCGTCGACTATCACTGCGCCTGGGATCAGGGTAAGCACCTGTGGATGATCTACCTGATGCGGGTGGTGGACGCGCAGGTGGTGCTGAACAAGCCGGGGTCAGTGGTGTTGTGGAACAACTGTAAACACCCGTTCTACGACAACAATGGCTACCCCGAGACCGCACCACCGGAGCGTCCGGTGTGGGTGGGCGACTTCTGGGAGATGTTCTCGGCCGGCCATCAGCTCGAGATGGACAACCTCAAGGCAATTGCCGAATACCGCAGCCACCATGACCTGCCGATCAAACCAGAATGGATGACCCGATGAATGCGCCGACGATCTCCCTGGTCGATGTGGCCAGTTACCTGCCCGAGAACAGGGTTCCCGCATCCTATTTCGCTCAATTCGCCGAATCCGACGACCTGGCAGACAATCTCATGTTCCGGGCACCCGCATACCGTCACCATGCGGCGCCGGACGAGACGTCAGCCGAGATGATCGAACGTGCGATGTCCGGGATCCTGGACCGGCACGGCTCTGACGTTCTCGACGACGTCGACATCCTCATCACACACAGCCAACTACCGGAACTACCCGTGGTGGGGTGCGGTGGTGAGGTGTCGCACCGCCTCGGCATCAAGCCGGAGTGGGTGATCGACGTCCACAACGGCGGATGCGCATCCTTCATCCACATGATGAAGATGGCCCAGCAACTGATGATCGCATCGGGTGCGCGAAAGGCCTTGATAGCCAACGCACAGAACAGTGCCGGGCAGGTGTTCGTGCAGGACCAGGTGCGAGGCAAGCCGCAGGCCTCGATACCCGGCGACGGTTCGAGTGTGGGCCTGCTCGAAATGAGTGAGGCTTCACCGATCCTGGCCACCACGTGCCGGTCCTACGGTGAGTTCGCCGGCGACATGACGTCGGTGGCCTACCCGCAACGCAAATACTGGGAGGCCGGGCCAGGCCAGGTTCACGTCGGTTTCACAGAGGCGAAGATCTCGAAGGTGTTGGCGCGAGGCAATCGGCTCGTTCCCGAGGTCGCGTACGACGTGGCCGACAAGATCGGTGTCGCCGCCCGTGACATCGACTGGTTCATCACCAACCAGCCCAACCGGATCTTCCTTCGCAATTGGCGCGATGCGATGGAACTGCCGCCGGAGCGCCATCCGGACACATTCGAAGAATGCGGCAACCTGTTCGGCGTCGGTGTGCCCCTGACCCTCGACACCGCGATCACCGATGGGCGGGTCGGTGCCGGCGACATCGTGCTGATGGCGGCGTTCGCTCACGCCGGAGACTATGCGGGCGCCGCAGCGATCCGATGGGGTGGGCGATGACCGCGCTGATCCCGCTGAACCTCAACGAGAGTCCCTACCCGCCGCTCCCCGTCGTGGCAGCGGCCCTGCACGAGTGGGTTCGAAACGCCAACCGGTACCCGGAGTTCGTCCCCGACACCCTGCGCACCCGCGTCGCGGACCATCTGGGTGTGCCCGGCGAATGGGTCAGCATCGGTGCCGGTGCCACCGGGTTGGCATACCAGGTGTTGCAGGCGTTTTGCCCGCCGGGTGGCCGGATGCTCACCGCGGTGCCCACCTTCGACGGATATCCGATTCTCGCGGACCTGGCCGGCGTGCCCGTGGACGCGGTACCCCTGCGACCCGATGGCGGAGCAGACCTCGTCTCCATGGCTGCGGCCATCCGCACCGAGACCCGGGTGGTGGTGTTGTGTTCGCCGCACAACCCGACCGGGTCGGTCATCAACGAGCCTGATCTGCACCGCTTTCTGGCGCGGGTGCCCCGAGATGTGGTGGTGATCCTCGACCAGGCCTACTTCGAGTTCGCCGACTACACACCCGATTTGCATCTGCTGCTGTTGCATCATCCGAATCTCGTGGTCCTGCGCACCTTTTCGAAGGCGCATGGGCTGGCTGCGCTCCGCGTCGGCTATGCGGTCGGTGGGGTGCACGTGATCTCGAAGGTGCGCAGATTCGAGGTGCCGTTCGCGGTCGGGTCTGCCGCCTCCATCGCCGTCCCGGCGGCATTGGAGGCCACCGATGCGCTCCGCCAGCGGGTGCGGGCCGTCCGAGCTGAGCGGAATCGATTGCAGACGAACCTGGCCGACATCGGGATCACGAGCCTGCCCAGCCAGGCCAACCACGTGTTCGTTCCGACAGACCGGCCCGCGCAACTCGCCACCGACCTCGTCGACGGGGGTGTCGCGGCCAAGGTGTGCGCGGCGCCCGGTGCGCTACGAGGAGTCCGGATCACGGTCGGTGACACGGACGCCACGGACTCCGTCATCGCCGCGTTGATCGAGGACCAGTCGGTCAGTGCCTGAGGTCGGCGTAGTTCGGGTGACGGTGCCGTTATTCGGCAGTCTGTTGTCCGCCGCCGATCAGGGCGGATGAGGGGCCGAACTCTCTGCCGCTGGGGTAGGGCAGCCGAATGTTGTTGGCCTCATACGCTGCCAGGATCGCCTTCCGGATGCGCCGCTGGAGCGACCATTGGGCATTGGGACGGGTCTTCAGCAGAATCCGGAGAGTGACCATGTCGGCCGAGACGTCCTGCACGCCCAGCATTTCCGGGGCGCCGAGTACGTCGCCGGCGACCGAATCGTCGGAGACCACCGCTTGTGCAGCCTCCAAGGCGACTTCCTGCGCACGTTCGAGATCGACATTGTGCGCGACGGGGATCTCGATGCGCGCCACGGCGTAGTCCTGGCTCATGTTGCCGACGCGGATGATCTCACCGTTGCGGACGTACCAGAGGGTTCCGTCGATGTCTCGAACGGTGGTGACCCGCAGACCCACTGATTCGACCTCACCGATCGCCTCACCGAGGTCGACCACATCACCCACGCCGTACTGGTCCTCGAGCAGCATGAACACGCCGGACACGAAGTCCTTCACCAGGTTCTGGGCACCGAAACCGATGGCCAGGCCGACCAGTCCGGCGGAGGCCAGGAACGGCGCGATGTTCACCTGCAGAACGCTCAGACAGGTCAGAAGGACCCAGACGAGGATCAGGATCGAGACCGTCGACTTGAGCACGGAACCGATGGTCTCCGCGCGTTGCTGTCGTCGTTCGACCACTTTCGGATCACGCAGCGACTTCGGTGTCCGGTCGCGCAGGTGCTTGAGCAGTGCCGGTTGGGCACGCGCGTTGTCCGCGCCCGCCGGCGGACGCCGGGTGGCACGATCGATCATGCGGTGCAGAATCCATCGAGCGGTCAGTCCGGCCGCGACGTAGATCACAATCCGGATGGGGTTCTCGATGAGCCAAAGACTGTTGGTCTCAGTCCATTCGAATGCGGAGGCTGAACTCGCCAGAGTGCTCAGGGGTTGGGCAGTCATGATCCCGACCGTACGTACTTTGTGTCAGCTGTCCACCGCCGTGCCGCAAACGTCGAGGTCGCCTACCAGTGTCTTGCCGACAGATCCCAGTGGCCGAGAGTTTTGTTGATGAGTTCATGTAGATCTTCACTACTTGCAACTGCCGGATCGGGGATCGCGAGTGAGATGGTCATCACTCCGGCCGACTCGGCGGCCCAGGCTGCGACACTGGTGCGCGTCGCACCGGTATCCCGGGCCAACAGTCCCGGATGCACGGAACGGGCGGCGATCGCACTGCCGCGATGGCCGGCGAGGATCGACAGCACTCCGTCGAGTTCACCGAGGTTGGAGGCCAATCCGTCTCGCGAACCGGGGTCCGGGACCAGGGCGTGCGCGGCGCGGGGTCCGATGACCTGCAGGAGTTCCGCGGGCATGCCGGCCGGTGGCCCCAAACCGGAACCGGACCCTGCCTCGGCGTAGCCGTCGCGGGCGCGCTGCCGAAGCAACGACAGGTCCTGGCACTCGTCGACCGAGCCGATGCCGATCGCGGCGGCGGTCAGAGAGTTCGCCTCGTCACCGCCGCGGGCCACCGGAAGTGCGATCTCGACCGGCCCGGACCCGCGAATCTGCAGTACGAGCTCACTGACCAGCGACGTGAACAGCGTGTTCGACGTGCCGCCGTGCGCCGCGGCGGCGCTGGTCCAGTCTCCGGAGTCGACGGAGAAGATGGCGGTCGGCTCCCGCCACCCGTGCGGCCCGGAGGATTTGACCAACCCCGTTCCGGAATGCTGTGCCGCAGCGAACAACTCGGCGCGGTGCCCGCGATCGCGGCAACCCATCCACAAACTTCGGGCCACACCGCCGGCCACGATCCGGAGCTGTGACGCGGCATCCCGGAGATCGTCGACGAGCGTGGGCGGTCCGGTGGTCACCTCGGGAGTCCTTGCCTGCGCACTCTTTTCGCTTGCGGCCAATCCGGCGGCCACCACCAGGGCGCGGGCATCGGCAACGACGTGCGAGCAGACCAGCGACACCACGCTGCCGCCACCCTCGAGCCGGGCCAGCGACAGTTCCCACACGGGACCGGAATCGATGTCGAGGTGGCGGGCGCCGCGGGTGTCGGCCCAGGCGGTGATGGTTCCGGGGCCGAGTGGTTCCGGCTCGACATGGATCGGTGCCACCGCGGCGTCGGATGCAAAAGCGTTGCGGGCCGGCCAGATCCGGCGGCGGACCACCCGGCGGGTGAGCGGACCGAGTGTCAGCGCGCGATGAGCCGGTTCGAGGTCGGCGACGGTGAGGGTGGCGTCGAACCGCCAGAGTCCTTGCATGGAGAGGGGAAGGCCCATGCCCTGGTGACTTCTCCAGAACATGTCATCGGTGACTCCGAGTCGCTCGCTCCGGACACCGAGTCGCTCGCTCCGGACACCGAGTCGCCGGGCGCGGACCGTTCCGCGCGGCCTTCCCCTCCGCTTCATGCGTTCGGCCCGCCTACGCTTCGCGGCCGCGGTGGGTCCGGTACCAGCGCAGGAGGGAATCGGTGGACGAATCGTCCTGAGTCTGTGGTGATCCGGATTCGGTGATCACCTTCAACAGCTCGGAGGCCTGCGTCTTGCCGAGCTCCACGCCCCACTGGTCGAAGCTGTTGATGTCCCAGATCGCGCCCTCGACGAACACCTGATGTTCGTACAGGGCGATCAGCTGACCCACCACCGACGGTGTCAGCTTGGGGGCCAGAATGGACGTCGACGGGCGGTTGCCCGGCATCACCTTGTGCGCGACCACATGTGGGTCGACACCCTCCGCGGCAACCTCGTCCGCGGTCTTACCGAACGCCAGCACCTTGGTCTGCGCGAAGAGGTTGCTCATCAGTAGGTCATGCATGCTGCCCGTACCGTTGGCCGTGGGTAGGTCATCGGTCGGCTCGGCGAACCCGATGAAGTCGGCCGGAACCATCCGGGTGCCCTGGTGCAGCAATTGGTAGAAGGCGTGCTGACCGTTGGTTCCGGGCTCACCCCAGAAGATCTCACCGGTATCGGTCGAGACGTGGTGGCCATCGACGTCGACGGATTTGCCGTTCGACTCCATCGTCAGCTGTTGCAGGTAGGCGGGGAACCGCGACAGGTCATTGGAATACGGCAGGACCACGCGCGAAGCGGTATCCCAGAAGTTCGAGTACCACAGCCCGATCAGGGCGAGGATGACCGGCGCGTTCTGATGCAGTGGGGCGGTGAGGAAGTGGTGATCGACGACGTTGAATCCGTGCAGGAACTCGGCGAAGGACTCCTTTCCGATCGCGGCCATCACGGAGAGTCCGATGGCCGAATCCACGGAGTAGCGGCCTCCCACCCAGTCCCAGAAGCCGAACATGTTGGCGGTGTCGATCCCGAAGTCGGAGACCTTCTCCGCGTTGGTGCTCACCGCGACAAAGTGTTTGGCAACGGCCTCGGGTCCGGCGCCGAGCTCCTCGAGCAGCCACGCCCGCGCGGCCGACGCATTGGTCAGCGTCTCGAGGGTGGTGAACGTCTTCGAGGCGATGATGAACAGTGTTGTCTCGGCGTCGAGCCCGTCGAGGGCCGCCACCAGATCGGCGGGGTCCACATTCGACACGAACTCACAGCGGATGTCGGTGTCGACGTAGTGACGCAGTGCCTTGTAGACCATCACCGGTCCGAGGTCGGAGCCGCCGATTCCGATGTTCACCACGGTCTTGATGGGCATGCCGGTGTGGCCTTTCCATTCACCCGACCGCAACTTGTCGGTGAACTCGCCCATCGCGTCGAGCACCGCGTGGACATCGGCCACCACATCTTGACCGTCGACCTTCAGGGTCGCATCGCGGGGAAGTCTCAGCGCGGTGTGCAGGACGGCGCGGTCCTCGGAGGTGTTGATGTGCTCGCCCCAGAACATCGCATCACGTTTCTCGGTGACACCGGTCTGGCGGGCGAGATCCAACAACAGGTCCAGGGTTTCGCGCAGCACTCGATGCTTCGAGTAGTCGATGTGCAGGTCGCCGACGTCGATGGTGAGATCGCGTCCTCGGGTGGGATCGACGGCGAAGACCTCGCGCAGGTGCATTGCGTACACGTGGGGCTGATGCGCAGACAGCTCTTGCCAGGCCTGTGACCCGGTCAGATCGAACTTTCGGTTTGGCTCAGTCGGAACGCTGGTCATCGTGGACAGCCCTTCATCGGTGGTGCGAATCGTCATACTTCACTGCCGTACCTCGACTATCAGCCTAGTCAGACTGTTCTTCTGGCTCACGGCGAGAGCACAGACTCCTCACGCCGGACTAGCATCGGCTCCCATGACCTGCTGCACTCCCGCTGCCGGATCCGGTGATGATTTCGCAGCGCCTGCGATCGAGGTCCGGGGCCGCCACCGGGCGCCACAGGCCACCATTCCGGCTGGCAGTTTTGTGATGGGGGACCACACCGGAGACGGATTCGCCCCCGATGGCGAACTTCCGTTGCACGAGGTGTCGATGAGTGCGTTCACCATGGACGCCCACGCGGTCACCACCGCTGCCTTCGCGGAGTTCGTGGCCGCCACCGGATACCGGACCGTCGCCGAGCAGCAGGGATTCTCGGCGGTGTTCCATCTGCTGGTGGCCGATCCCGGCGACGTGATCGAGCCGTACCCCGACGCGCACTGGTGGTTCGCCGTGTCGGGCGCGGACTGGCAGCACCCGTTCGGACGGGCGTCGACCGCGGACGGTGTCGGTGATCATCCCGCGGTGCACATCAGTTGGATTGACGCGCAGGCCTATTGCGACTGGTCGGGGCGCGCCCTGCCCACCGAGGCGCAATGGGAATACGCGGCCCGGGGCGGCCTGTCCGGTGCGCGGTATCCATGGGGTGATGAACTGACGGCTGCCGACGGCACCTGGCTGTGCAACATCTGGCAAGGGGAGTTCCCGGCCCACAACACCGCCGACGACGGGTACGTCGGGACTGCTCCGGTACGCAGTTATGCGCCCAACGGCCACGGACTGTGGCAGATGGCCGGCAACGTCTGGGAATGGTGCGCCGATCGATTCGATCCCCGGTACTACCGCGCGTCAGAGCGTCACGACCCGCGAGGACCCGTCCGGGGCCGGGCGCGGGTTCTGCGGGGCGGTTCCTACTTGTGTCACGACTCGTACTGCAACCGCTACCGCAACTCCGCCCGCTCGCACAACACGCCGGTCTCATCGATGGGCAATGCCGGCTTTCGCACGGTGGGGATCTCCGAGGACGGACGCGGTCAGGCCGCGGACACGTGATCGGAGGTCGGCCAGGCGCCGACGGTGGTGGTCGCGTGGCGAGGACCGTCGAGTCGCGCACCCCGGACGTGTTCGCGGAGCCATTCGGACGCGATGTCGGGATGCCGATGGGCGAACATCGCCGCGGTGAACGCCAGGTCGGCGGTGTCGGCGACGACACTGACGCAGTCGAAGGTGGTCGCCGCCGCCGGGGCGGCTGTTGCCCGCAGGTCCGCTGACGTCACCCGGGCCACCGCACCACCAGGCGATGTTGTCACCGGTCCGGCCTGCACCGTCACTCCGCACCCGAGGGTGTCGGTGAGAAGCCGGCAGGCGTGGTCGGTGAGAAACGCGCGTGCGGTCGGCATCAATTCGAGTCGGACGTCGGATGGAACGGTCACGGTTCCCCGACCGAGCTGTACGCGATGCCAGGGCGGGATGGGTGACCCTGATTCGCGGCCATGCGTCACTCCGGAGGCGTCGTCGGTGAGATCGGCAAAGTAGAGGGCTTCGATGATCAGCTGGTCGAGCAGTGAGGAGACCAGGACGGGCTGCCCGCCGGCCAAGTCGACGGCTTCGATCTCCGCGTTCTCGCAGTCCCGGTTGACGGTGGCATCGAGTCGGGCGGATACGGCCCGGATGTGTTCGACGGCGAGGTCGAGTAGGGCTGGATCGTCCACCGACACGGTGATGTCGGTTGCGAGTCCTGCGATGGTGGCCGTGGCCCTCATGGGGTACACCTCGATGTGTCCGGGCTGTCTGCTGGTGAGACCTATTTTCGTCTCCGAACCTGGCAGGCGCCTGTGAGGAGGCGATGATCACCCTGACGAAATTCCGGCGCAACGCCAGATCGCCGGACACCCAGTGGGGGCCGGCGAACTGACGGGGTGAGGTGTTCTGGCGGGGAACGATCAGGCGGCGACCACCACGTCGTAATAGCCGTCGTAATCGGTGTCGGAGGCGTACTCGTCCACATAGCCGTCGTAGTTGTAGTCGATTTCGGCTTCGTCGGCGACCCCGTCACCGTTGGTGTCCCACTCGCAGACGTCGATGTAGCCGTCGCCATTGGTGTCGGAGACGATCGTGTCGACGATGCCGTCGGCGTTGGTGTCGAAGTACTGGGTTTCCATGGTGTCTCTTTTCTCCGGGCCGATTGTGTTGGGTCGCAGCTCGTTTGCTGCAGTCGGAGATAGGAGGGCGGCGCGAGCGGGATTGTTCCCGGGATCGTGACATTGCATATCGGTGGCCGTCAGTGCCGGTCGGGAAGGAGGGCGGCGCAGAGGGTCTCCCGGACCCAGTCCTCGAACTCGTCGTAGGTGAATCCGGCCGTCGCGACCAGTTGCTGATGGGTCTGCGGGCTCGCGATCACCCAGGCGGTGTCGCCGGCGGCCTCGGGGGTCAGGCCGGGCCGAAGTCGCGCCGGGTCGATGTTGGTGAGGAGGTTGCGAATACTCATCCGCCGGACCTCCATCAGCGCCTGCCAGTCCTCGGCGGCCTCCGGGTCGACCGCGGCTGCCTGCGCATAGGTCTTGAAGCCGACGGCGGCACGCTCGGCGAGGAGCCGGAACTGATGGGTCAGATGCGCGATCAGGTCACGGGGGTCGGCGGTGGTCGGATCGAAGGTCCCCAGGATGGCCAGGGGCATGTCGTCAGGGTTGACCGATCCGGGGTTGTCGCCGATCACCTGCGACTCCATCATTCCGCGCAGCAGGCCGCGTTTGCTGCCCCACGACGAGTAGAGGCTCTGCACCGACACGTCGGCACGTTCGGCGATCTTCGTGACAGTCGCAGCGGCGTAACCACTTTCGCCGAAGACCTCGATGGCCGCCGCCAGGATCCGACGGCGGGTCTCGGCTCGGGTGACGGCGCCGGCCTCCCGCTGCCGGCTGGTTCTCCGGGTTCTCGACTCTGTTTCGCTCTTGCTCATGGAACCAGTATATGCCATGCTTTAGAAGGTCGTTCTAAAACTTTGGAATGAAACTCCAAAGCACCCCCACCCGGCATTCATCCCGAGAGATCCGACGCATGACAACCACATCTCGCTCCACGCAGAAGCCGATCAACACGCGCGCCATCATGATCGTGGTGTGCATCGCCCTGGCGGCGGTCGTCGCCGCCATGTCGTCACTCAACGTCGCCCTTCCGGACATCGCCCGTGCGACCCACGCCAGTCAGACGCAGCTGTCCTGGATCATCGACGCCTATTCGCTGATCTTCGCGTCGTTCCTCCTGCTGGCCGGCGCGATCGGGGACCGTTACGGCAGGCGCAAGACCCTCATCGCCGGACTGGCGATCTTCGGCATCGGTTCGGTGGTCGCGATGACGGCCACCTCCGCCGAAGAGCTGATCATCCTGCGCGGAATCCTGGGATTCGGCGCGGCGCTGGTGATGCCGGCGACATTGTCGACGATCACGGGAACATTCCCCGCCGACAAGCGGACCCAGGCCGTCGGTGTCTGGGCCGGTGTGGCCGGGGGCAGCGCGATCCTGGGCCTGTTGTGTTCCGGTGTTCTGCTCGAATTCTGGTCGTGGCGTTCAGTTTTCGGCCTCAACGTGGCGCTGGCAGCCGCTGCCCTCATCGCGGCCTGGCGCATCGTGCCAGAGTCTGCCGACACTGATGCACCCCGCCTCGACATCGGTGGGGCGGTGTTGTCGATCGCCGGCCTCGTGGTCCTGGTGTACTCGATCATCGAAGCTCCCGAAGCCGGCTGGGCATCGGCCCGCACCCTGATCGGCATCGTCGGTGGCCTGGTGATCCTGGCCCTGTTCATCCTCTTCGAACTGCGCGTCAAAGCGCCGATGCTCGATCCGCGGATCTTTGCTCACCGGGGCCTGAGCGCCGGCAGCCTGTCGATCTTCATGCAGTTCTTCGCATTCTTCGGATTCATCTTTGTCGTGTTGCAGTACCTGCAGCTGGTGCGCGGCGGATCAGCGTTGATGTCAGCGATACAGATGCTCCCGATGGCCGCGGTGATGATGCCGTCGGCGCGTCTGTCCCCGAAGCTCGTCGACAAGTTCGGCGCCCGTCGCGTGTGCGTGACCGGGCTCGTGCTGGTCGCCGTGGGGCTGTTCGTCCTGTCCCAACTCGATGTCGGCACGTCGTACTGGCTGATGCTCGCCGGCCTCATCCCGCTGGGTATCGGAATGGGAACCGCGATGACACCGGCGACCAGCGCGATCACCGGCGCACTGCCGGCATCGCAGCAGGGTGTGGCCTCGGCGATGAACGACCTGTCCAGGGAAGTCGGCGGCGCGCTCGGAATTGCCGTGCTCGGCAGCCTGCTGACCCAGGGCTACCGCAATCATCTGGAGCTTCCCGGCCTACCCGCAGAGATCGTGGGCAGGGCCAAGGACTCGTTCGCCGGCGCGACCCACGCCGGTGGCCAGATCGCCGCTCATGCCGACACCGCATTTGTCAGTGGTCTGCAGATGGCGCTGGTCGCGGGGTCGCTGGCGGTGCTCATCGCCGCGGTGGCCGTGGGGGTGCTGCTGCCGCGCGGTGGCGTCGTCGTCGCCGCCGAGTGATCGCCGAACTCAGTGATGGTCGGCGATGGTCGACTCGATGCGGAGTTCGCGTTCGCTGGCTCGGGTTCGCCGGGACGGCAGCGACCGCTCGGCGTGTTCCTCATCGATCTTGTCGAGCTGGAGGCGGTGACGGGCCATGAACTCCAGCGCGATCCGGTTGCCGTCGGACTCCGACGGCAACTCGTCGCCGGTGTCGGAACGCCACCGGCGCAGTCGCCCACGCAGATCGGCGACCACCTCGGACAGATCGGGGTCGTCGATCAGATTGTTCAACTCGAGTGGATCTGCGTGCAGGTCGTACAGCTCCTGGGCCGCGCGCGGCAGATCTTCTGATCCGTCCAGCGCGCGAGCCGACGGGCTGTCCCGGATGTCCAGCGGCAGACTCAGCGCAGGCCGGTCTGCGTAATTCTCGATATAGCTGTACCGGTTGGTGCGAATGGCGCGGATCGGATCGAAGTTGTCGTGGTAGTTCTTTTCGGTGAACACCTCGTCGCGCACCGGGTCTGACGTTCTCCGGGTGATCGTCTCGGCGTGTGAAAAGCCCTCCACCGCATCGGGAATCTCGATACCCAGCAGATCCAGCACGGTCGGGGTGAGGTCGACGCCGCTGAACAGTTCGTCGTAGACGAACGGCGCGATGGTGCGGTCGGTGGGCGGCCGCACGATCAACGCGACGCCGGTGCCCTCCGAATACAGTGTGGATTTGGCACGGGGGAAGGCCAGACCGTGGTCGGTGATGAAAACGACCCAGGTGGAGCGGTCGAGGCCGAGGTCGGCGAGGGTGCCGAGCAGGCGTCCAACCGCGGCATCGGCCTTGGTGATCGAACCGAGTAGCCCGGCCAGGTCCTCTCGTACCGGACGTGCGTCGGGCAGAAATGCCGGGACGACAACCTTTTTCGGGTCGGCATGCACGTACTCGTCGGCCGGATATGGCCGATGGGTCTCGAAAAAACCGGCCGTCAAGAGGAAGGGCTGTTTCCGGCGTTGCGGATCGCTTCCGAGTTCACGCAACCACTCCTGCGAGCGTTCGACGACGTGGTCGCACTCCGAATCGGAGATGTCGAACTCGTCGAAGCCCAGACGATTCGGGTCGCTCGACTCGTGCTGCATCCCGAAAAGTGCGCTGTGCCAGCCGTTCTTGCCGAGCACCTGGGGCAGGGTCAGAACGTCGTCGTGGTACTCGAAGCCGTGGTGGGCCAGACCGGTCAACCCGTTCGAATGCGGGTACCGTCCGGTGAACAGCGAACCGCGGGCAGGGGAGCACAACGGTGCGGTGGCGTGGGCGTTGCTGAACCGGATGCCCGCGGCCGCGAGGGCGTCCATGGTCGGGCTGTCGACGCCGTCGGCGCCGTAACACGCGAGGTGGCGGCCCAGGTCATGCCAATGGATCAGCAGAACATTCTCAGCCATTCACCACTCCTGGGTCGGGGTTCGGGTGACCACCGGGCGACCGATCCGGTTGCGCCCGAGTCGACCAATCCTGCAGCCAATGCACCGGCGGAACCACACTTACGCTCATCGTGAGCCGAACACGCCGGTGCCCGGCGGGGGTTCGTTGCCGGGCTAGCGACCGAGTGGTCCCCGGCCCAGTCGCAGCAGCAGCATGGCAAGCGTGTGGCCTTCTTGACCGAGCTCACTGAAGCGGTTGAGGACCTTCATCTCACGGCTGTGGACAAGTCGGGTGCCACCGGATGCCATCCGGGTCTGCCCGATGCGCTTGGAGACCGCGGTGCGGCGTTTGATCGCGGCGAGGATTATCGCGTCGACACGGTCGATTTCGCGGCGCAGGTCGTCGATGTCCTCGGGGAGATCGCCCACGTCAGACCCGAGATCGAGGCCTGACAGATCAATAGGCTGGTCAGCAGTCACGGGCCCAAGTGTGCCACGCACGGTGAGGGCACTGGTAAGAGTGGTCGTTGTGCCCCACTCCGCAGCGACCGATCAGTCGACTGGTCGAACTCTGCCGTCGGCTTCGTCTCGGTCCGATGGTCGAGTTCCGCCTTCGGCTTCATCTCCGTCGAAGGATCGAGTTCCGCGGTCGGGCCCTGCGGGCGGTGTCAGGTCGCCGGGCCGGATCGCTCTGTGGATTGCCGCAGCCCTGATCCTCGGGCAACTTGCCGCGCGGATCGCGCTCGTGGCGGGGGCAGATTTCTATTGGGATGATCTGGTCTTCATCGGCCGAGCCACCGAGCGATCGACTTTTTCGTGGGACTTCCTCATGGCCGGCCACGACGGTCATCTGATGCCGGGTGCATTTCTGGTGGCGGGCCTCAGTACCGACCTGGCGCCGTTGAACTGGGCAGTCCCGGCGGTCACCCTGGTGGTGGGACAGCTGCTGGCATCGATCGCCGTGCTCAGGATGCTGATCGTCATCACGGGCCGGATGCGTCCGGCACTGCTGATCCCGCTCGCGTTCTACCTCTTCACGCCGCTGACCGTGCCGGCATACACATGGTGGGCGGCGGGCCTCAACACCCTTCCGATGCAGATCGCGATGGCGGTTGTCGTGGCCGAGGCCGTCCAATTGTGTCGTGGTCGGGCGACGAACCGCAGGAGGGTGATCGCCCGCGCGCTGATCGTGTTCGTCATCGGTCTGGCGTTCTTCGAGAAGTCGATCCTGATCGTGCCGGTGGCGATGACGGCCGCGATGTTCTGGTGCCTGATGTCGGGTCGCGGCGCCACCATCGGGCAAGCAGCGCGCACGGCCTGGACCTCGGCGCGCGAATTGTGGATCGGGCTGTGCTCGATCGCAGCGGTCTGGGTGGCGTTGTATCTGATCGTCGTTCCCCCCGACACCGAGGAACACTCGGTCGGCCAGACTCTGAAGATCGCCTGGCGTTCGGTCAACGCAGGCATCATCCCCGGGATGCTCGGCGGGCCGTGGGACTGGGAACGCTGGTTGCCGAGCCCACCGTTCGGCTCGACGTGCTGGCAGGTGAAAGTGCTCGGCTGGCTGCTGGTGTTGGGGGCCGCCGGTTACGCCCTGTACGCCCGCCGGCATGCCGGATGGGTCCTCGCCGTCGTGGCCGGGTATGTGTACTTGCTGCAGATGCCGATCATCTGGAACCGCACTGGGGCACACACCACCATCGAACTGGCACAGACGCTGCGCTACCTACCCGACACCGCACTGGTCATCACCATCGCGATGACGCTGATCCTGATGGCCCCGACCCGGAGGCGAGGTATCGGGCACAGCCACCCGCGGTGGGTGCGTCCCGTCGCGGTGGTGGCCGTGGCCGGATTCGTCGTCAGCTCACTGATCGCCACCCACAACTTCTCCAAGGAATGGCGGATCGACCCGACCGGTGAGTACCTCGCGAACGCGCGGGCGTCCCTGGCGGCGTCCCGGGACACCCCGATGTTCGACCATCAGCTCCCGATCCACGTCCTGTTGCCACTGGTCAAGCCCTACAACACGGTGAGCAAGGTGTTCGGCAGCCTGTCCGACCGTCCGGAGTTCGATGCGCCGACAGACGAGTTGCACGTGCTCGACGACTCCGGCAGATTGGTCCCCGCGGACATCACGGCGCTTCGCAGCACCAGCGCCGGTCTCGGTGACTGCGGCAACCCCGAGGTCACCGCTCCGACCGATCTCGAACTCGACGGCCCGCTGATCGTCTGGTCATGGAAGGTGGCGTTGCCGTATTGCGCCACCACCGACGGAGAGATCGAGATCGGTCTCGCCGACGGCGACCCGGTGACAGCTCCGGTCAAAGCTGGACTGAACGCCGTCTATGTCCAGGTACACGGCGGCGGGACCCAGATCAGGGTCCGACCGCTGACCCCGGGACTCGGACTCCACATCGGGCAGGTCCGGGTCGGTGAACTCGTGCGGGTGCCGTGATCCGGTCTCCGGCAACCCTCACACCGGGACGACGGTGACCACCTCGATGCCGCTGACCCCGGCATCGGCGAGTGTCTTCTCCGTTGCATCGGCGGCATCGGCCTCGGCGAACACCCACCGAACCGGTGTCTTCCCGGCGGCGCCGGTCTGCGCCTTGGCGGCGGCGATCAGGGCCTCCGTGCCATCCCGGGTGCTGCTCAATGTGCCGCCGGTGCCGATGTTCTCCGAGTAGCCGGGGCCGAATGCGCTCAGCAGGGTGCCATCGGGCGCCCGGCCGTCGAACGCCTGACCCCCGACGACGTAGGTGTACGTGGAGTTGATCCCGGTGATCTGCAGGTTGTAGTCGCGGCTCTCGGCGCTGCCCTTGAATCCGGTCCGCGTCCAGGCACCGGTCGGCTCGGCGGTCGACACCTGTTCGTTGGCGGCGAGAGCCTTGGTGAGTGCTGTCGGATCCTGGTCGAGGTACGCGGTGAACACATAGGACACGTCCCCTTTGAGGGACCCGTCCTCGTTGGGGACATTGAACGGACACCGGGTTTCACCGCGACCGTTGAGCGGGATGACCACGGTGTGGGTGCAGGTCGCGCCGACCGGTCGGTCGTTGAGGGCGAGGGTCATGTCGCCGACGATGGTGATGGAACCGGGGGAGGCCGTCCCGGGGGTGGTTGCGACATACGTGACGATGTACTCGCAGACCGGAGGACTGCAGGGCGCCGGCGCCACTGTGAGGCGGAAGCCGCTGGCGTCGAAGTTCGGGTTCAGATATGGCGCCGGGATGTGTGCGAGGGTGACGGCCTGCTCATCGATCGCGCCATAGATCCCGCCGATCTCACCCGGCTCCAGGGGCTCGACCGACAAGTCGACGTCGACCACCGAGCCGCCGGGCTGATCCAGAGGCCCGACAACGGTCGCGAGGGTGTCGGTGCCGTCGACCGTGGTGGTGCGCAATGTGCCACCGGCGACGATGGTTCCGTCGTTCTCGGCGACGATGTCGGGTGGTGCCGCCGGACCGAACCGCTCGTCGGGCGTTCCGATCAGTCCGGTGACGGTCCCCATTGCGT
The DNA here is from genome assembly GCF_036566845.1 of Williamsia sp. Taxonomy (GTDB): domain Bacteria; phylum Actinomycetota; class Actinomycetes; order Mycobacteriales; family Mycobacteriaceae; genus Williamsia. The sequence goes on along the minus strand of NZ_DATCVM010000245.1, from coordinate 41,036 downwards.
CCATGTCCAGCGACGAGTTGTCGTTGCCCAGCGCCAGGCCCAGTGCCGGTGGGGCCAGGAGAATGCCCAGATCGGGGAATGTCGCCGGGTCGAGAGCAGCCCAGTCGGCCGCGACCGCCTCGTAGTTCATCTTGGGCTTTTCCAGATGGCTTTTCCAGAAGCTGGCCGAGCCCTTGGCGTACGTCTGACCATTCACGCCGATGATGTCGGCGGTCTCCCCGCCGATCTTGATCGAGCCGCGCAAGTCACCGCCGGCCGTCACCTCGACCTCATCGAGGTTGATCTTGTCGGTCCCGGAGGTGACGGTGCCCGAGTACGTGGCGCCGCGCTGGTTCGCGAAGTCCAGCGCGACCGCGGTGAGCTGCTTCTGGGCCAGGATCGACGGGGGTGCCACGGCGGTCCCGTCAGCGCTGCGCGGGAGGAACATGGCCACCACGACCGCGATCAGCGCCACGACGGCGACTCCCAGTGCGATTTTTGGGATTGTGTTGCTCTTCAACGTGATGCCCCCACCCTTGAGTGGCGATGATGTTACCGAACGCGTGTGAGCGGCGGTGCAGTCGTGAGGTGTCGGTGCGAGCGGGTAACTTTGGAGGACGATGAAAAGCGCTGCTCCCCACCCGTCGTTGCCGGGCATGGCCACTGGAAACCTGCATGAGCACTCCCGCACGGAGTCGAGGCGTGCCCAAGAGTTGCTCGATGGGCTCAATCTGCAGCAGCGGGCAGCGGTCCTGCACGCCGGTTCGCCGTTGCTGATCGTTGCCGGTGCCGGTTCGGGCAAGACCGCGGTGCTGACCCGACGGATCGCCTATCTGCTTGCCGAGCGGGATGTCAGTCCAGGTCAGATCCTGGCGATCACGTTCACCAACAAGGCGGCCGCGGAGATGCGGGAACGGGTGGTCGATCTGGTGGGCCCGCGCGGGCATCGCATGTGGGTCAGTACGTTCCACTCCACCTGTGTCCGCATCTTGCGGGCCCAGGCATCTCTGCTGAGTGGGATGAACTCGAACTTCTCGATCTACGACGCCGACGACTCGCGCCGGTTGCTGGGCATGATCGTGCGTGACCTGGATCTGGATCCGAAGAAGTTCAGTCCGCGTGGTGTGGGTATCTCGATCTCCAACTTCAAGAACGAACTCGTCGATCCCGATGCGGCGACGGTCGCTGCCGAGGAGGCCGGGGAGCCTGCGGGGAAGACGATCGCGCAGATATACCGGCAGTATCAGCAGCGCCTGCGCTCGGCGAACGCGTTCGACTTCGACGACCTCATCGGCGAGACCGTGGGTCTGCTGCAGGCCTTTCCCGAGGTCGCGGAGTACTACCGGCGCCGGTTCCGGCACGTGCTGGTGGACGAATACCAGGACACGAACCACGCGCAATACGTACTCGTCCGGGAGTTGGTCGGCACCGGTGCCGTCGGCAACGTGACGCCGGCGGAACTGTGTGTTGTCGGTGACGCAGACCAGTCGATCTACGCCTTCCGCGGGGCGACGATTCGCAACATCGAGGAGTTCGAGAGAGACTTCCCGAACACCGAAACCATTCTCCTGGAACAGAATTACCGTTCCACCCAGACGATCTTGTCGGCCGCGAACGCGGTGATCTCGCGCAACGTCGGGCGTCGTGAGAAGAAGCTCTGGACCGACTCCGGTGACGGTGAACTGATCGTCGGTTACGTCGCCGACAACGAACACGACGAGGCGCAGTTCATCGCCCGGGAAATCGACGCCCTCACCGACACCGGCGACTTCACCTATTCGCAGATCGCCGCGTTCTACCGCACCAACACCGCTTCGCGAGCACTCGAAGAGGTGTTCATCCGCCTCGGCATCCCGTACAAGGTTGTCGGCGGAGTCCGCTTCTACGAGCGCAAAGAGGTCCGGGACGTCGTCGCCTATCTGCGCACGGTGGCCAATCCCGATGACACCGTGAGTTTGCGACGCATCCTGAACACGCCCCGGCGGGGCATCGGCGACCGTGCCGAGGCCTGTGTCGCGGTGCATTCGGAGAACACCGGAGCCAGCTTCTACCAGGCGTTGATCGACGGTTCCGAAGGCAAGGTCCCGCTGTTGGGAACCCGTGCGGTCAAACAGATCTCGGCCTTCGTCGAACTTATCGAAGGGCTACGCAAAGATTTTCTGTCGAGCTTTGGTGAGGCCGGATCGGATGCCGCCGACATCGCCGAGATGGACGCCGGGAACGAGGCCGGCGACATCGGTGAGCTGGTGGATGCGATCGTCGAACGCACCGGATACCGCTACGAACTCGAGGGCTCGTCTGATCCGCAAGACGGTGCTCGTCTCGACAACATCAACGAATTGATATCGGTGGCAAGGGAATTCAGTGCCGAAGCCGCGGACGCGGTGGCGACGCAGATACCGGAGACGCAGATCGACGGTGCCGGCGACGGCGTCTTGGCGCAGCCCGAGGATCCCGATCTCGAACCTGATCCGGGTGAGCCCGAACCGGGTTCGCTGGCGGCGTTTTTGGAGCGCGTGGCGTTGGTGGCGGATGCCGACCAGGTGCCTGACGACGAAGACGGTGTCGTGACGCTGATGACTCTGCACACCGCGAAGGGCCTCGAGTTCCCCGTTGTATTCGTGACCGGCTGGGAGGACGGCCAGTTCCCGCACATGCGTGCACTCGGTGATCCGGCCGAGTTGTCGGAAGAGCGCCGGCTGGCCTATGTGGGCATCACACGTGCTCGCAATCGGCTGTACCTCAGCCGCGCGATGGTCCGGTCCGCGTGGGGAACACCCATGCAGAATCCGGAATCCCGCTTCCTGCAAGAGATTCCGCAGCACCTCATCGACTGGCGCCGCACTGAACCGAAGCGCAGCATGGGCCGGGGTCTGAGCGATGGCACCCGTGACTATGGCGACAACGGCCGCGGGTTCGGCGGCGACCGCTTCGGTGGTTCGTCCCGACCGGGGACGCAGCGGCGAGAATCGTTCGGCTCACCCACCCGTGGTCGCAACAAGCAGGTCCACGTCGAGGTGGGCGATCGTGTCACCCACGCCAAGTACGGGATGGGGAAGGTGGTTGCCAAGGAAGGCGCCGGACCCACCGAACGGGTCAAGTTCGACTTCGGAAGCGCCGGACAGATCACGCTGATGTCGCTGGGTGGACTGCCCGTGGAGAAGCTCTGAGCTACTGACACGAGAAAGCCGGCACCTCATCGATGCAGGCTTTCTTGTCGTGCGGAAATCGACTTGCGGGTGCGGACGTGAGACGCTCCCCGCGGGCAGGTAGCTCGGATCAGCTGGTGTATCCGGAGAGCTGCACACCGTGTGAGGCGAGCCATGGTGTCGGGTCGGTTTTGGTGGTGCCGTTCTTCCAGACCTCGAAATGCAGGTGGGGCCCGGTGGAGAAGCCTTCGTTGCCGACCTCGGCGATCACGTCGCCTGCCGTGACGGTCTGACCCTTCTGAACGTGCACGCCACTGGACGACATGTGGCCGTACATGGTGACGGTGCCGTCGGGTGCCTGGATCTGGACCCAGTGCCCGTATCCGGACGCCGGGCCGGCCTCGATCACAACACCGTCGGTGACGGCGTGGATGGGGGTGCCCAGCGGAGCTGCCATGTCGATGCCACCGTGGAACGAACCCCACCGGCTGGCGTACGCCGAGGTGAAGTCATAGGCACCGAGAGCGATCGGGGAGGCGATCGTCGGTTTGAGGGCGGCGACGGCTTCAGCCTTCTTGGCATCTGCGATCGCCTGCCCGGTTGCGAGCTGGGCCGTGAAGGCGTCCATGTTGGCCGGTGCGGGTGCGGCGGCCAGTCCGGCGGCCGGTGCGTCGATGTTGCCGGGATAGGCCACCGGGGTGGGCGCTGCGGTCTGTGCGGGCTCGTCGGACTGCTGGGCGAATGAACCTGTTGCGGCTGCCACGGCGGCTCCGGCGGCGACCGCGAGGAGTGCGGCGCGACCTTTCAGTGCCTGCGGCGGCGCGGCGATGCGATGTTTACCGCCACTGCGGACCGGGGAACGCTGTTTCCGTGGGGACCATTCAGGAGCATCGTCGTTCGGGGCGAAGTCGTCGAACTCGGCGCCGCGGACGTCAAACGGATGTTCGTGGACGATCTCGTCGAACTCGATCTCCGCGACCACGATGTCTTGGGTGATCTCGGCGGGCCGGGGCTTGTCGTATGCGTCTCGGTCGAATCGACGGGTGCCGGTCGATCGGCGGGTTTCGGCATCCGACTCGTTACGCCACTGACTCAGTGGGCCGTCTGCGTACTGCTCCAGACCGAAGTCGTCGATGGGGATGATGCTGGTGATCTCATCGTCACGGACGCCGTCGGGGCGCTGCTCGTCCAGGGTTCCGGCCGAAGCGCGCGAACGTGCGCTGCCTCCGGTAGTCGTTCCGCGAGCGTCCAACTTTGAGCCTTCCTAGCGTGTACAGAAGCAGTTCGAGGTAGTTCCACCGACCTGCACGGGCGATTTGCTGTGACAAACCCGTTACCTTCTGACTCAGCGACGGTAACGAAATGATTGCGACGCCCGCAACCGCACATGGATTTAAGGCCCCGATTGTGAGCTGGATCACCAGATTGCGTACGCTTTGTCCGGATGCCGCGCCGCTGGTCGAGCGCGTCGAATCGCAACTGGTCGGCCGAGCGGACAGACAGCGAGTGATCTGAGGCACAAGCGGCGGTAGCAGTGGTAGGCGTCGTTTCTGACGGCGTTACAGTCGTCGTGGTTCGCAGGCACCAACTGCGGACAAACCTACGAGATGGTGAGCTGAATGGATCTCTTCGAATACCAGGCGAAGGAACTCTTCGCCAAGCACGAGGTGCCGACCTCGGCAGGACGTGTTACCGACACGGTTGCCGGCGCACGTGAAATCGCCGAAGAAATCGGCAAGCCCGTGATGGTCAAGGCCCAGGTGAAGGTCGGCGGCCGCGGCAAAGCGGGTGGCGTGAAGTACTCCGCCGATGTCGATGCCGCAGTGGCGAACGCAGAGGCCATCCTCGGCCTCGACATCAAGGGCCACGTTGTCAAGAAGCTGCTGGTCGCAGAGGCGAGTGACATCGCTGAGGAGTACTACATCTCCTTCCTGCTCGACCGCACCAACCGCACTTACCTGGCCATGTGCTCGGTGGAGGGTGGCGTCGAGATCGAAGTCACCGCCGAAGAGAACCCTGACGCACTGGCCAAGATCCCCGTCGACGCCGTCAAGGGTGTCGACCTCGCATTTGCCCGCAGCATCGCCGAAGCCGGCAAGCTGCCCGCCGAGGTGCTCGATGCCGCGGCCGTCACGATCCAGAAGCTCTGGGAGGTCTTCATCAACGAAGACGCCATCCTGGTCGAGGTCAACCCCCTCGTGCGTACGCCGACCGATGAGATCCTCGCCCTCGACGGCAAGGTCACGTTGGACGAGAACGCCGCATTCCGTCAGCCCGGCCACGAGGCCTTCGAGGACCGGGACGCGACTGACCCGCTCGAGCTCAAGGCCAAGGAGAACGACCTCAACTACGTCAAGCTCGACGGTGAGGTCGGAATCATCGGTAACGGTGCCGGTCTGGTCATGTCGACCCTGGACGTCGTTGCCTACGCAGGCGAGAAGCACGGCAACGTCAAGCCCGCCAACTTCCTCGACATCGGCGGCGGCGCCTCGGCTGCAGTCATGGCTGCCGGCCTGGACGTCATCCTGAACGATGAGCAGGTCAAGAGCGTGTTCGTGAACGTCTTCGGCGGTATCACCGCATGTGACGCGGTTGCCAACGGCATTGTCGGCGCACTGAAGACCCTGGGCGACGAGGCCAACAAGCCGCTCGTCGTTCGCCTGGACGGAAACAACGTCGACGAGGGTCGCCGCATCCTCGCAGAGGCCAACCACCCGTTGGTGACGGTCGTCGGAACCATGGATGAGGCCGCCGACAAGGCCGCCGAACTGGCGAGCAAGTAGGAGCTGTAGATCAATGTCGATTTTTCTGAACAAAGATTCCAAGGTCATCGTCCAGGGCATCACCGGCGGCGAGGGCACCAAGCACACCGCTCTGATGCTCAAGGCCGGCACCCAGGTCGTCGGCGGCGTCAACGCACGTAAGGCCGGCACCACCGTCAGCCATGACGGCGGAGTCGAGCTCCCCGTGTTCGGCACCGTTGCCGAGGCCATCGAGAAGACCGGCGCCGACGTGTCGATCGCATTCGTGCCGCCGAAGTTCGCCAAGGACGCGATCATCGAGGCCATCGACGCCGAGATCCCGCTCCTCGTTGTCATCACCGAGGGCATCCCGGTGCAGGACAGCGCATACGCGTGGGCCTACAACGTGTCCAAGGGCAACAAGACCCGCATCATCGGCCCGAACTGTCCCGGCATCATCACCCCGGGTGAGTCGCTGGTCGGCATCACCCCGGCCAACATCGCCGGCTCGGGCCCGATCGGCCTCGTGTCGAAGTCGGGCACGTTGACCTACCAGATGATGTTCGAGCTGCGTGAGATCGGCTTCTCGACCGCCATCGGCATCGGCGGCGACCCGGTCATCGGAACCACCCACATCGACGCCATCGAGGCGTTCGAGAAGGATCCCGACACCAAGATCATCGTCATGATCGGTGAGATCGGTGGAGACGCGGAAGAGCGCGCCGCCGATTACATCAAGGCCAACGTGACCAAGCCTGTTGTCGGCTACGTCGCCGGCTTCACCGCTCCCGAGGGCAAGACGATGGGCCACGCCGGCGCCATCGTGTCCGGCAGCCTGGGTACCGCGCAGGCCAAGAAGGATGCGCTCGAGGCTGCAGGTGTGAAGGTCGGCAAAACGCCGTCCGAGACCGCCGCACTGGCTCGCGAGCTGTACAAGAATCTGTAACCAGCTCACCTGAGTTGCTTCGCCGATGGCGCCTAACCCTGTGCGGGGTCGGCGCCATCGGTCGTTTGAGGACTCGGCCGATGGCGCCAGGTCTGACGAAGTAATGTTCCCGGGAGACTGCCACAATCGGGTGCGGAAGGCTGATAGATGACTGATGTGCCAGCGGAAGAACCAACGGAGCCAGCGGAATTCACCGTGATCACCGGCCTCGACGAGGTCATCGATTCCGGGACCGAGCGGCCGAAGATCGATGTGGTGGCCCGGGTTGCCGGAGCAAATGTGGTGCACCTGTCGTTGCGGGCAGGCCAGGTGATGGCCGACCATCGATCGGCGATGCCCATTCTGGTGATCGGCCAGCGGGGCCTGATCGAGTTCTCGGTGGGCGGTGAGCGCGTGGAACTCTCACCGGGAACCGCGGTCAACGTCGCTGCCGGCGTGACCCACAAACTCGTCGCAGTGGAGGACTCGGCTGCCACGCTGTTGGTTCTCAAAGATGCGCGTTGATCACCGCCCGGTGACGGGAGAACTGTCATCGCAACCGATTCTGTCGCCACAACACGGTGGTCGAGTATCGTTCAATGAGCGATAGCGGATACAAGACACCGGCTTTCAGAGCGGCGAAGAGAGCGGTAGGCCAATGGTCACTGGTGCGACGTTGACGTCGGGCGTGGTTCGCCGCGCGCGCGGCCTCTATGGTGTCGCGGTTCGTATTCCTGTTGCCGGCCCGCTGATCGAGCGGGGAGCGACCGAGGCGACCGCGTTGGGTGAGCAGGCCATCGAGACCGCGGTTGCACTGACCCGGTCCGCGCTGAAGGTCATCATCGGCGAAGTCATCACCGCCCTCGTCGAAGAGGTCGATCTGACCGAACTGGTCTTGAATCATGTCGACCTGGACAAGATCGCCACCGAGATCGATCTGGACGGAATCGCCGCGCGCATCGACATCGATGCGATCCTGGGCCGCGTCGACATCGACGGGGTGATCGAGACGGTGGATCTCAATCGTGCGGTGGGCGGTGTCGACATCGATGCGATCGCGGGCCGGATCAACATCGACGCCATTCTCGCCCGCGTCGATTTGATCGGCCTGGCCAATGAGGTCATCGACGGTGTCGACCTGGAGGCGATCGTCCGCCAGTCCACGACGACGCTCACCAACGGGGTCCTCGACGACGTCCGCGTGCAAGGTGCCCACGCCGACGACGTGGTCGCGGGCGTGTTCGGGAAACTGTTGGGCCGCAAGCCCGCTCCGCACAACGGCGGAAGGGTCATCAACGGCGTGATCGACGGGCCTTCGACCACCTCGATCACGGAAGTGGTCGTCGATGTCCACCGCCGCGAGCCCGATGAGCCACCGGCAGGTAAGCCATGACAGATGCGACACCCTTGCCGCATCACACCAACGAGCCGCGTCACACGAGCAAGGATGCCCTCGACACCAGGGCGGCAGGTATCGTGAGCCGAGGTGTGGCGGCGGCGATCGACGTGGTGGTCGTGATCGTGATCGTCGGCTCGATATATCTCTTCTTCTATCTGCTCGGATTGCTGTTCAGCACCGGAACATTCGACGCTCCGAACCCGAACATCGTGCTTTCCAGCATCGCGTCGTATTCGATCGCGGTGATCTACATGACCACGTGCTGGATGGTCTCGGGCCGGACAGTCGGCTCGGTGGCGATGGGGCTCGAAGTGGTCAGCCGCGACGGAAGTCGGCTCGGTCCCTCGCGTTCGCTGTTGCGGGCACTCTTCTACGCCTTCTTCCCGATCGGGTTGGCGTGGGTGGCAGTTCACCGTCGGCGCCTGTCGGTGCAGGACATGGTGCTGCGGAGCCGGGTCGTCTACGCCTGGTGAGCCTTCGGGGCTCGCTCGCCGGCGGTGGCCATCCGCGAATTCAACGGGGTGACAATCGATGTGGGGTGGCAGCGGCGGTCCGGTGGGGCGGTAGTGGGGGTGGTGGGTGCCGCCGAAGAATCGAACACATCACACCTACTGCGCGATTGGTTGGAGTGTTCGTGGTGGGCCTCGGTATTCTCGACAGACAATGACATCTGCAACCGAGGGTTCCCCGTCGCCGGCACCGGTGACCCGCCGTGGTCTGGCGAAGGCTGCCCGGCGGCGTGAACTGCTGGCAGCGGCGGCCCGGTTGATGGCAGAACGGGGTTTTGCCGGTGTGCGACTGGAAGACATCGGAGCCGCGGTCGGGGTCAGTGGTCCGGCGATGTATCGACATTTCACCGGCAAAGACGCAGTTCTCGCCGAAATGCTCATCACCATCTCGCAACGCCTGCATGGCGGTGGCGAGGCAGTGGTCGCCGCGTCGACCGACGATGCCGATGCACTGGAACGGCTGATCGAATTCCACGTCGACTTCGCCACCACCGAACCCGAACTGATCCGCGTACAGGACCGCGACCTGTCCTCACTGACTCCGGAAGCCAGTCGTGAGGTCCGCAGGCTGCAGCGTCAATACGTCGAATTGTGGACGGACGTACTGGTCCGGGTGGACCCGTCGATACCCAGGCAGGAGGGCCGCACCCGCGTCCACGCGGCGTTCGGCCTGATCAACTCGTCACCGCGGCTGCCGGAACTCGAGATCGACCGCCAGCAGAAGTTGTTGGCGCAGATGGCCCGGGCCGCGCTGACCGCCGCCCGCAGCTAGCTCCCACCGCCGTCCGGCCCACCACCCACCGCAAGCGCTCCGCTTGTACGAAGACGCTCCACAAATATGTGGAGCGTCTTCGTATTTCTGGAGCGTTTGCGGCGGTGGGTGGAGGTCAGATGCCGAGCGCGGCGGTCTGGTCGGTGACAGCCTCCCGGTAGCGGGCCACGTTGGCCATCTTGATGTCTTCGTACCCACGGACCATGTCGGGCAACTCGGCGACGGCAACAACGCCGTGCCGGCGGTCCGGGGTGATGGTTCCGTTCGCCAAACCGGTCAGCGCCCGCTCGATGACCTCACGGTATTCACCGATCAGCGCCCGCTCGGTGGTACGGACCTCGGCCCGTGCGAAGGGGTCGAACCGGGTGCCGCGCAGACGTTTTCCCTTCGCCAATGCAGCGAGCGCCGGTGCTGCCCGGCGGCCGAGGGCGATCTTGTTCTTCATACCCATGGCCCGCAGCGTCGGCGGATGCAGCCGGACGGCAACCTTGGCGTCATCGCCGAACTGATCGGCCACCTCGGCCGCGAACGCGGCATCGTGGGTGAGCCGGGCCACCTCGTACTCGTCCTTGTACGCCATGAGCTTGAACAGGTTGCGCGCCACCGCGTCGGTCAGGTCGTCCATTCCGCTGCGCTGTGCAACGTGGGTGACAAATGCGACGTATTCGCCTGCGTACGCGATGTTCTGGTACGCGATCAGCTCGTCGACCCGATACTGGACGACCTGCAGGACGGCGGGGCGCAGTGCGGTCAACTCGCTGGTCAGCCGCACCGCGTCGGCGCTCGGTTGCCAGGGCGTGGGCGCCGGGTGGGCCGCGGCGATGGCTGCGGTCACCTCGCCGCGATTCGCAACCACCTGACGTCCACGACGGAACGCCTGCAGGTTGCGTTCTACCGCAACACCGTTCAGTTCGACGGCGCGTTCGATCGACGCGGCCGAGATGGGCATCGCACCGGACTGATAGGCGGCACCCACCATGAGCATGTTCGCGTACTGCTCGTCGCCGAACAGGTCGAGGGTCAGCGCACCGGGATCGAGGTAGATCGCGCGTGCCACCGAGTGATTGATCGAGTCCGCGATCGCGGTGTTGTCGGGATAGGAGACCGACGTGTCGATGACCATGGCACCGGTCGGGATCTTGGTGGTGGACACCACCGCGGTGGTCTTGTCGGGAGAGGCGACCTTGAGGTTGGCCGGATCGACGCCGACCAGTCCGTCGCACGACAGATACATGTCGCAGTCGCCGGTGGCGACCTTGGCGGCCTGCTCGACGACGCCCGCGCTGACCTTCACGTCGCTGACGACGGCGCCGCCCTTCTGTGCCAGTCCGGTCATGTCGACGGTCCGGGCGACATGACCGTCGAGGACGGCGGCGGTGGCGATCACCTGGGAGACCGTCACCACGCCGGTGCCGCCGATCCCGGTGACCCGCAGCGTGAAACCGTCGTCGATGGACTTGGACGAGAACGGTTCGGGCAGCACAGCGTTGTCGATGTCGGCCACGGTGTGCCGGACCCGTTCCTTGTCCGACGGGATCACGGTGACAAAGGAGGGGCAGTCGCCCTTCAGGCAGGAGAAGTCGAGGTTGCACGAACTCTGATCGATCTTGGTCTTGCGTCCGAACTCGGTGTCCACCGGATGCACCGACAGGCAATTCGACTTCTCACCGCAGTCGCCGCAACCCTCGCAGATCCGCTCGTTGATCATCACGCGCTGCTTCGGTGGGGTTGCCTTGCCGCGCTTGCGCTTACGGCGTGTCTCGGCCGCGCATGCCTGATCGTGGATGAGCACCGTGACACCGGCGGTCGCGGCCAGTTCTTGCTGGGCGGCCAGCATCTCATCGCGGGGACGAACCTCGACGCCCGCCGGCAGATGCAGTGCCCGCGTGCGGATCGGATCGTCGGAGGTGACGATGATGCGGTTCACCCGTTCGGCCTGCAGCAGACTCACGATCTGGGGCAGCGTCATCTGGCCGACCGGATCCTGGCCGCCGGTCATCGCGACTGTGCCGTTGAACAGCAGTTTGTAGGTGATGTTGGCACCCGAGGCGACAGCTGATCGCAGCGCGAGTGACCCCGAGTGCATGAACGTCCCGTCGCCGATGTTCTGCACGAAGTGCTGTTCCGAGACGAACGGTGCCATGCCCAGCCATTGGGCGCCTTCGCCGCCCATCTGGGTCACCCCGGCGATCTCACCGACCTGGTGCGGATCCATCAGGAGAACCATTGCGTGACAGCCGATCCCGGCGCCGACGAGGGTTCCTTCGGCAACCTTGGTGGAACTGTTGTGGGGGCAGCCGGAGCAGAAGTAGGGGCTGCGGACCGCAAGTGGGAGTTCGATGCGTCCTCGACTGCGCCCCTTGGTGTCGAGCCAGTTCTGTGCTGCCGGGATCTCGTGATGACGAGCGAGCCGACCGGCGAGTCCGCGCGTGACGGAATCGATGTCGAGTTCGCCGAAGCGCGAGAACAGGGTTGAACCGTCCTCATGTGTCTTGCCGACGATGGCGGGGACGTCGGGACGGCGGAAGAGGATGTCGCGCATCATCGTCTCGATGAAATCGCGCTTCTCCTCGACGACGATCACCTCGTCGAGGCCCTTGATGAACTCGTCCAAGATCTCGCGTTCGAACGGGTAGACCATACCCATCTTCAGGATGCGGATGCCCAGGAGCGACAGGTCGGCATCGGTGATACCGATGAGCCGCAACGCTTCCCGGACGTCCATGTACGTCTTGCCGGCAGCGACGATCCCGATGCGGTCGCCGGTGGTGCGTTGCACGATCCGATTGAGCCGGTTGATGCGGGCGTACTCGGTGGCGCGGGGCAACCGGATGGTGAGCTGATTCTGTTCGAGCTCCATCAGGTTGGCACCCAACAGCTTTCCGCTCGGCACGTGGGGGCTGGTGCCGAGGTCGCCATACACCGGCAGGATGCGGTCGGGGTGGACATCGGCCGTGGAGGCACCGTCGGCGACGTGTGCGGAGATCTTGAACGATGTCCACAAGCCGGAGACCCTCGACATGATGGCGGCATGGACGCCGAGATCGAGGATGTCCTGGGAGTCTGCGGGGTAGAGGATGGGCATGTAGAGGTCGGCCAGTGCCATCTCCGACGCGCAGGGGACCGTGGAGCTCTTCGCTCCGGGGTCGTCGCCGACGAGGGCAACGGCGCCGCCGGCGGAGTGCGTTCCGATGATGTTGGCGTGGCGCAGTGCGTCGGTGGCCCGGTCGAGGCCGGGGGCCTTGCCGTACCAGTAGCCGACAACCCCGTCCCGGACGATGCCGTTGGTGCCCGCGGCGAGTGTGCCGACCTGGGCAGCCACCTGCGACCCCATCACGGACGTCGCGGCCAGGTCTTCGTTGAGACCGGGGCGGTGGACGATGTCGAACGGGTCGAGGTACTTCGCGCGGCGGGCGATCTCGAGGTCGTATCCGGCCAGCGGTGAACCCTCGTATCCGGAGATGAACGAGGAGGTGTTCAGGTTCTGACGGCGGTCGAGGCGGGCGCGGTCGCGGACCATGCGCACCAGGGCCTGGATGCCGGTGAGGTAGACGGTCCCGGTCTCCCGGGTATAGCGATCATCGAGCGAAAAGGATTCAACACCCGCGGAACTTCCGCCGAGTGGATCGCGATCGTGATCGCCTTCGTTGGGGTGGTGCTGGACGAGGGTCATGGCTGTTTACCTGGCTCTCTATCTATTTGGTTTGTATCCGCCCCGGGGGTGGTGGGGCGAAGACGTGCGTTTTCGGTAAGCCGATCGTACTGCACCACTGTGACTGAGCCCACATCCGCCGAGCGTGCCCATATCCCCGCCGAGCGTGCCCATATCCCCGTCGAGCGTGCCGAACGCGCAGCGTCGGCGACGGGTCGGTGTATCCCAGCCGTAGCGTCGGCCCGGTTGGCCGCCGACCAGGCACGCTATGCGGTCGGATCGGCACGGTCGGCGGCAACGAGGGCACGGTCGGCGGTAACGAGGGCCCGCTCGGCGGTAGCGATGGCACGGTCGGCGGTAACGAGGGCCCGGTCGGCGGTAACGAGGGCACAGTCGGCGGTAACGAGGGCCCGGTCGGCGGCGCGTTGGGCACGCTCGACGGGGATATGGGCCCGCTCGGCGGGTTGGGTGGTGTAGGCGGGCAATCGGCGAATCGATGACCGGATCGGCGTGACAATTGGTGCGTGATGCGCGTAACGTTCAAACTCAGTTAATCGCTCCTAACTGAAAGGGGTGGGCATTGACGTCCACAACCGCAGTCGCCGGCCAGTGGCGGCAGGCGCACGAATCCAATGTCGCCGAACTGCGCGAACGGCTCGGCCGCGTCGCCGGTGGTGGCGGCGAGAAGGCGCGTGAGCGCCACCTGTCCAGGGGAAAGTTGCTCCCCCGGGACCGCATCGACACGCTCCTCGATGCCGGGAGCCCATTCCTCGAAGTGGCCCCTTTGGCCGCGGAGGACATGTACGGCGGCAAGGCTCCGGCCGCCGGTGTGATCGCCGGTATCGGCCGCGTGGCCGGGCGGGAATGCCTGATCATCGCCAATGACGCCACCGTCTCGGGCGGCACCTACTACCCGGTGACCGTCAAGAAGCACCTGCGGGCGCAGGAGATCGCCGCCGCGAACCGCCTGCCCTGCATCTACCTCGTCGACTCCGGTGGCGCGATGCTGCTGGAACAGGACGAAGTGTTTCCCGACCGCGACCACTTCGGCCGCATCTTCTACAACCAGGCCAACATGAGCGCCGCCGGAATCGCACAGATCTCGGCAGTCCTCGGTTCGTCGACCGCCGGCGGCGCGTATGTGCCGGCGATGAGCGACGAGACGGTGATCGTGCGGGATCAGGGCACCATCTTCCTGGCCGGTCCGCCGCTGGTGAAAGCGGCCACCGGAGAAGACGTCAGCGCCGAAGACCTCGGTGGCGGACTGATGCACTCGACAGTGTCCGGTGTCACCGACCACCTCGCCGTCAACGACGAAGATGCCCTCGAGCGCGTCCGTCGCATCGTGGCGACCCTCGGCCCGCAGGAGGCCCCGCAGTGGGACGTCCAGCCGGTTCGGGAACCGAAGGCCGCGCAGACGGACCTCTACGACATCGTCCCCACCGATGCCCGCACCCCGTACGACGTGCGCGCTGTCATCGAAACGGTTGTCGACGGCGGTGAGTACAACGAGTTCAAGGCGGGTTACGGCACCACGCTGGTGACCGCGTTCGCCCACATCCACGGACATCCGGTGGGCATCATCGCCAACAACGGTGTGCTGTTCAGTGAAAGTGCCCTCAAGGGAGCACATTTCATCGAACTGTGCGACAAACGCAAGATCCCGCTCGTGTTCCTGCAGAACATCACCGGGTTCATGGTCGGACGTGAATACGAGCAGGGTGGTATCGCCAAGAACGGTGCCAAGATGGTCACCGCCGTGGCGTGCGCCCGCGTACCGAAGTTCACCGTGATCATCGGCGGCTCCTTCGGTGCCGGCAACTACTCGATGTGTGGCCGCGCGTACTCGCCCCGTTTCCTGTGGATGTGGCCCAACGCCCGGATCTCGGTCATGGGTGGCCCGCAGGCCGCCGACACCCTGGGGACGGTGCGCCGCAACCAGATCGAACGCGGTGGTGACCAGTGGGATCCCGCCGACGAAGAGGCGTTCAAGGCCCCGATCCGCGAGCAGTTCGAAAAGCAGTCCGGCGCTTACTACTCGACAGCTCGCCTGTGGGACGACGGCGTCATCGACCCGGCCGATACCCGCACCGTGCTCGGGCTGGCACTGGCTTCCGCACGCCGAGCGCCGTTGGCGCCGGTGTCCTACGGCGTCTTCCGGATGTGAGAGGCACCAACATGGCCACCAAGACAATCAAGACAGTTCTCATCGCGAACCGTGGCGAGATAGCCTGCCGCGTCATCCGCACCCTTCGGGCTCAGGGAATCCGCAGTGTTGCGGTGTATTCCGATGCCGACGCCGATTCGCTGCACGTGCGGCTCGCCGACGAGGCAGTCCACATCGGTCCCGCGGCAGCCACCGCGAGCTACCTCGACATCGCCAAGGTGATCGACGCCGCACAACGGGTCGGTGCCGATGCGGTCCATCCGGGCTACGGATTCCTGTCGGAGAACGCGGCTTTCGCCCGCGCGCTGCAGGAGGCGTCGATCCTGTTCCTCGGTCCGCCCACCCAGGCAATCGAGGTCATGGGTGACAAGATCGCCGCTCGCGCCGCGGTCTCCGAGCGCGATGTCCCGGTTGTCCCGGGTATTTCCCGTCCGGGACTCACCAACGACGAATTGATCGCGGCAGCAAGCGATATCGGATTCCCGGTGCTGATCAAACCGAGTGCCGGCGGTGGTGGCAAGGGCATGCACCGGGTGGAAGACCCCGCCGACCTCGCCGCCGCACTGAACACCGCTCGTCGCGAGGCCGGTGCCGCGTTCGGCGACGATACCCTGTTCCTGGAGCGGTTTGTCGACACCCCGCGCCACATCGAGGTGCAGGTTCTCGCCGACACCCACGGCAACGTTGTGCATCTCGGGGAACGTGAATGTTCCCTGCAGCGACGACATCAGAAGGTCATCGAAGAGGCCCCGTCGGCTCTGCTCGATGCCGCGACCCGGGCCCGGATCGGTGCGGCGGCCTGTGACGCCGCCCGCTCGGTGGGGTACACCGGCGCCGGAACCGTCGAGTTCATCGTCTCCGCCCACCGTCCCGACGAGTTCTTCTTCATGGAGATGAACACCCGTCTGCAGGTGGAACATCCGGTCACCGAACTCGTCACCGGCATCGATCTGGTGGAGTGGCAACTCCGGGTGGCGGCCGGCGAGAAACTCGACTTCGGCCAGGACGACGTGACCATGACCGGTCACGCCATCGAGGCCCGTGTCTACGCGGAGGATCCGGCTGCCGGGTTCCTGCCGACCGGCGGCGAACTGCTGCTGGTCGACGAGCCGAGCGGGCCCGGGATCCGGGTCGACTCCGGCATCGTCACCGGCGGGGTGGTCGGCAGCGACTACGACCCCATGCTGGCGAAGGTCATCGTCCACGGCGAGGACCGCGCCGATGCCATTGCCCGACTGCGCGCCGCGCTGGCCGACACCCATGTCCTCGGTGTGCGCACCAACATCGACTTCTGCCGATTTGTGCTCGACGAGCCACGGGTTCGTGACGGCGACCTCGATACCGAGCTGCTCGATCGCCTCATCGTCGACTACACGCCGCCGGCTGTGCCGCCGGAGGCCCTGGCGCTGGTCGGTCTGCACCGGACCCGGCGGGCCCGCCACGGCGGCACCCCCTGGACGTCGGAGGTGGGCTGGCGCATCGGTGGACCGGCGGCCACGCGTACCCGGCTGAAGGTCGGTGACGAGCGGGTCACGGTGTCGGTGACCGGATCCGAGAACGACGCCGACGTGGCGGTCGGAGAATGGACTGCGTCGGCATCGCTGCACGGTGAGCGGTTCACGATCGATGGCGCCGGATCGCGGTGGCTCATCGCCGAATCCAATCCCGATGCCGAACTCGGTCATGAACATCACCAGGAATACTGGATCAGCGGACCCGATGGGATCTGGGAAGTTGCCACCGCGCACATCCTGAAATCGTCGGACGCGGACGAAGCCCTCAGTGAGATCACCAGCCCGATGCCGGGAACCGTTGTGGCGGTGCTCAATCCCGGTGGCGAAGCAGTCGAGGCCGGCGCGCCGGTACTCGTGGTCGAAGCGATGAAGATGGAACACACCCTGACTGCTCCCCGCGCCGGTGATCTCACCGTCTCGGTGAAAGTCGGCGACAAGGTCACCGCCGGTCAGAAGCTGGCCGTGATCGTCGACCAGGCAGCACAAGAACACTCGGAAGGAACCCCCGCATGACCGTCACGGATGACCTGACAGCCGAATACGACGAGCTCCGCAAAACCGTTGCCGACTTCGCGCAGCAGGTGGTGGCGCCGGTCTCGGCGAAACATGATGCCGAGCACAGCTTTCCGTACGACGTGGTTCGGCAGATGGGGGAGATGGGGCTGTTCGGCCTGCCATTCCCCGAAGAATACGGCGGCATGGGCGGCGACTACTTCGCCCTCGCCCTGGCCCTGGAAGAACTCGGCAAGGTCGACCAGTCCGTGGCCATCACCCTCGAGGCCGGCGTCGGCCTCGGTGCCATGCCGATCTATCGATTCGGCAACGAAGAGCAGAAGCAGAAGTGGTTGCCCGACCTGACCGCCGGAAAGAACTTGGCCGGCTTCGGGCTCACCGAACCCGGAGCGGGTTCGGACGCCGGGGCCACGGCCACCACGGCGAAACAGGACGGCGACTCGTGGGTGATCAACGGCTCCAAGCAGTTCATCACCAACTCCGGCACCGACATCACCTCTCTGGTCACGGTCACCGCCGTTACCGGCACACGCGCACCGGGCGCCGACGGGCGTCCCCGTAAGGAGATCTCCACCATCATCGTGCCCAGTGGCACACCGGGATTCACTGCAGAGCCGGCGTACAACAAGGTGGGCTGGAATGCGTCGGACACCCATCCGCTGAGCTTCGACGACGCGCGGGTACCCACGGAGAACCTGCTCGGTGAACGTGGCCGGGGCTATGCCAATTTCCTTTCGATTCTCGACGAGGGCCGGATTGCGATCGCCGCGTTGGCCACCGGCGTCGCCCAGGGCTGTGTGGACGAGAGTGTGAAGTACGCCAAGGAGCGGCAGTCGTTCGGCCGGCCCATCGGCGACTACCAGTCGGTGTCGTTCGCGATTGCCCGGATGGAGGCGAGGGCCCACACGGCCCGCACCGCCTACTACCACGCAGCGTCGAAGATGCTGGCCGGCAAGCCGTTCAAGAAGGAAGCCGCGATCGCCAAGCTCGTCTCCAGCGAGGCTGCAATGGACAACGCGCGCATGGCAACTCAGATCCACGGCGGATACGGCTTCATGAACGAGTACCCGGTGGCACGTCACTACCGCGACTCGAAGATCCTCGAGATCGGCGAGGGTACCACCGAGGTCCAGCTGATGCTCATCGCACGAGAGTTGGGATTCGCATGAGCAACAACACCCCTGAGGCCGAACCCAGGCGCGTCACGCAGCGCGGCCTGTATTTTGACGAGTTCGAGATCGACACCGTGTACGAACACCGTCCGGGACGGACGGTCACCGAGGCCGACAACGTTCTGTTCACGACCCTCACGATGAACACCCAGGCCCTGCACCTCGACGCCGCATTCGCCGCCGAACAGCCGGGTTTCGGGGGCGAACGTCTGGTCAACTCGATGTTCACGCTGTCGACCATCGTGGGGCTTTCGGTGAGTCAGCTGACCCAGGGCACCCTGGTGGCCAACCTGGGCTTCTCGGAGATCGCGTTCCCTAAACCGCTCTTTCACGGTGACACGCTCTACGCCGAGACCGTGTGCACGGGAAAACGGGAAAGCAGATCCCGGCCCGGTGAAGGCGTGGTGTCATTGCGTCATATAGGAAAGAATCAGCACGGCGACGTGGTGGCCGTTGCGCAACGCTCGACATTGGTTCGGAAGAGACCATGACAATCGAGGTAGAACGCACAGGAGGAGAATCGGTGACGAACTGGAGTCCACCGGGACCGGCGATCTTGTTCGTACCGGCCGACCGGCCGGAGCGATATGCCAAGGCGGCCGAACGTGCCGATGCCGTGATCATCGATCTCGAGGACGCGGTCCGTCCCGAAAACCGCGATGCTGCACGTGAGGCGTTGATCAACAACCCGATCGACCCCAACATCACGATGGTCCGGATCAATCCGGCCGGCACCGGTGATCACCTGAAGGATCTCAAAGCGCTGGCGCAGACCGACTACCGCGTGGTGATGCTGGCGAAGGCAGAAAGCGCTGAGCAGCTGCTGCCGGTCGGATATCAGGTCGTCGCGCTGGTGGAGACCCCGCTGGGGGCCACCAAGGCCGATCAGATCGCGGCTGCCCCCAACTGCATCGGACTGATGTGGGGCGCCGAGGATCTGATTGCCGCGATGGGTGGCCGGTCCAGCCGGTTCACCGCGGGTGAGGAGAACACCGGCCGGTACCGCGACGTGGCCCTGCAGGTTCGCGGCATGGTCCGCCTGGCCTGTGCCGGCCACGGGCGATTTGCCGTCGACTCGGTCCACATCGACATCGCCGACACCGAGGGTTTGCGGTTGGAGGCCCTCGACGCGGTGAACCTGGGATACGAGGCAACAGCCTGCATCCATCCGTCCCAGGTCGACATCGTGCGGGCGGCTTACAGTCCCACCGATGACGAGATCAGTTGGGCCCGTGAGGTCCTCGACGCCGCTGCAGCCAACGTTGGCGGTGTGTTCCGGGTGAAGGGCCAGATGATCGATTCGCCGCTGCTCGGACAGGCAGAGGCCATCATGCGACGGGCTCCGCAAGCAGATTGACCCGGTGCGACCTGTGAGGAGACAACGATGTCTGACCGCTCGTCAACAAGGGGTGCCGAAGGCGCACCGCTCTCGTACGCAAAAGGCGAAGAAGAACCGCCGCTGCTGACGCTCACCATCGGCGAATCGCTCCGCGACACCACCGAGCGATTCGCGGACTCGGACGCGTTGGTCGACGTTCCGACCGGGCGTCGGTGGACGTACGGAGAGTTCCGCAGGCAGGTGCGCGCGCTTGCTGCCGGACTCTCGCGCAGCGGCCTCGGGCCCGGTGATCGCCTGGGGCTGTGGGCACCGAACTGTGCCGAATGGGTGTTGACGCAGTACGCCACCGCAGAACTCGGTGTCATCCTGGTGAACCTCAACCCCGCCTACCGGCAGACCGAGATCGAGTTCGCCCTGACCCAGTCGGGTGCCCGCACCGTCATCGCCGCCCGCGAGTTCCGCGGCGCCGATTACGCCGGAATGCTGTCCGCCGCGCTCGACAAATGCGATGCGCTGCAATCGGTGGTCCTGCTCGACAGCCCCGTCTGGGACGAATTGTGCGCCACGCCAACCGAAGCCGAGCTCAGCGCGCTGGACAAGGTCGCCGAGTCACTCACCCCGGACGATCCGATCAACATCCAGTACACGTCGGGTACCACGGGGAATCCCAAGGGCGCCACACTGTCTCACCGGAACATCCTCAACAACGGCTATCTGGTCGGGGAGCTGTGCCGTTACACCGAAGCGGACCGGATCTGCGTCCCGGTGCCGTTCTATCACTGCTTCGGCATGGTGATGGGTAATCTGGCCGCGACCACGCACGGCGCTGCGATCGTCATCCCCGCGCCCGGATTCGATCCGTCGCTGTCACTGAAAGCCGTTGAGGCCGAGAAGTGCACAAGCCTCTACGGCGTCCCGACGATGTTCATCGCCGAACTGGCGCTTGCCGATTTCGACAGCTACGACCTGAGCACCCTGCGAACCGGCATCATGGCCGGATCACCGTGTCCGGCCGAAGTGATGCGGCAGGTCATCGACAAGATGCACATGGCGGAGGTGTCGATTTGCTACGGGATGACCGAGACGGCGCCGGTATCGACCCAGACACGGACCGACGACACGTTCGAGCGCCGGGTCGGGACGGTCGGCCGGGTCGGCCCGAATCTCGAGATCAAGATCGTCGATCCGGGCACCGGCGAGGTCGTCGCGCGCGGTGACACCGGCGAGTTCTGCACTCGCGGTTACAGCGTGATGGTGGGCTACTGGAACCAGCCCGACAAGACTGCCGAAGCACTCGATACCGACGGGTGGATGCACACCGGTGACCTCGCGGTCATGGACGTGCACGGCTATGTGCAGATCACCGGCCGCATCAAGGACATGGTGATCCGCGGGGGCGAGAACATCTATCCGCGGGAGATCGAGGAGTTCCTGTACACGCACCCGGACATCCTCGATGCCCAGGTCATCGGCGTACCCGACGAGAAGTACGGCGAAGAGTTGATGGCGTGGATCCAATTGCGAGATGGTGCAGGCGCTTTCACCGCCGATGACCTCAGGGCCTTTGCGGACGGCAAGATCGCCCGTCACAAGATCCCCAAGTACGTGCATGTGGTCGACGAGTTCCCGATGACGGTGACCGGGAAGGTTCGCAAGGTCCAGATGCGGCAGGAGGCATTGGGGATCCTTGATCTCTGACGAAATGTCGCGGGTCAAATCTATTTGTGTGCAACGGCATTCAGCGCGTTGATATTTGCCGGCGGTTGTCGGTTCAATTGATTTGGCGCCTATCTCGAATTGTCTGGATGTATTGGTTGCGCGAACAAACGGATATGTATCGAATTCGAAAAGCCTGCCCACCCGATTTTGGTTTTCGAGTGGTCGGTGTGGCTTCTTCGCGTCGATGTCGGGGTGCCTCGGGGGCTCGCGTGGCCGGCGTGGGGCGTCGCCCGTCACGGCTGTGCGGCCGTGGGCGCGGTGAGTTCGGACCAGTTTGATCGGTATCGGCAGAAGCCGATTCACCCGGCATACACTGAGAATGCCGCTGGTCTGAGCACCACGACCAGCAAGTTCGGTACTGCTTCGCACACTGACCGTAGTTCGTGGATAGGACAACCCGGCCAAATCGGCCGTTGTGGGCGCAGACGGATGTACTAGCGTGGTTCGCGACACCCAAGTCCTCAAACGCAGGAGTGGAAAATGAGCTATCAACCCGGGGGGTCCGGCTACGGCTCGCAGCAGCCGTACCAGGGCTCCCAGTACCCCGGCGCGGGACAGCCCGAAGCCGGAGGACAGCAATACGGCCAGGGATACGGCCAGCAGCCGGCCCAGGGATATGGCCAACAACCGCCCGCCGGGCAACAGGGTTACGGTCAGCAGCCGGCCCAGGGTTACGGCCAGCAGGCCGCCGGACAGCAGGGTTACGGCCAGCAGCCGGCCCAGGGCTACGGCCAGCAAGGCTATGGACAGCAGGGCTACGGACAACAAGGCTACGGTCAGCAGGGCTACGCACAGCCGGCTCCGCGCAGTGGTCTGCCCGCCGCGTTCGGGACCTACCTGATCTACGCGCTCGGTGCCCTCGGTCTGATCAACTTCTTCCTCGGCTTCGCCCCTGTGATCGACGCGCAGGATCTGGACGTGGGCGGCAACCACGTCTACCAGGATTCCGGTGCCATCGCGCTGGCGCTGCTGTTTGTCGCCGGACTCGTAGCACTGTCGACTCTGCTGCTCAAGCAGCAGGTGAAGTTCAGTGGGATCGTCGCAGGACTTTCTGTCGCAGGCGGTTTGCTCGTTCTGTTCCAGTTCTTCACCAAGGCCGACTACGACGCCGGTATCGGAACCATTCTCCTGATCGTCTTCGGGATCATCCAGGCTGCGGTTGCCGTGGTCTGGCTGCTCGTCGAGGCCGGAATCATCAAGACCGCCGGCGACACCGGGGCAGCGGCTGCCGCCTCCACGCCGGCCACGTCGACCGGATCGCAGTCGGCCGCGGAGTCGACGCCGAGCTATGGGCAGAGCGGCTCGTACGGTCAGTCCAGCGGCTACGCCGCGGGCTACGGTCAGGGCGCGCAGAGTTCAGGCAGCCATCAGGCCGCGCCTGCCTCGCCGAGCAACCCGTACGCGCAGACCAGCTACGGCCAAAGTGCTTCGGCCACGCAGGACTCGGTGGGGCTGAGCAAGTCGAGCAGTTCCGAGGCGACCACAGCTGTTCCGTCTGCGAACCCGTCGGCTCCCGCCGCGGCACCGCAGCCGAGCAGCCCGTCGTCACAGCCGAGCGCCCCGAGCGCGCATCCGGGAGCCTCGTCGTACCAGGCACCGGGAGCGGCGAGCCCTGAAGAGCGTCCGGGACAGGGCAGCGATCAGACGACGCAGTTCAAGTCGCCGGAACGGTAAAGAATCTGCTGAATACGGTGCGGAAACAATTCCCGCACCGAATTGCACCGGACAGTTGTGGCACACGCGCCGCAGCTGTCCGGTGCTTTATTTCATAACGAGCGTCTCATTTATCGTCGGCGCGCCTGACCAAGTGTTTGCAAGGCGAATGACAGTCTGGGACGGTGGTCAGCTCTACAGCGGAAAACCTCGCCGCGCGTCTGCGCGAGATACGCCGCTCGCGCCGCGCCGATGAGGTGGGTGCCGCGGATTCGACACGCGCCCTGGTTCGTCTTGCCTTCGGAACCACTGCGGCGACGCTGGCGCTGCTGACGGTTGTCGCGACCGTCACGCTCCTGAGCGTCGGCGATGGCCTCGGCAGTCTGGCCGTGGCAGTGGCATCCATGTGGTTGGGGATTCACCAGGTACCGATGACCGTGGGTGATGTGACCGTCGGCGTGATGCCGATGGCCCCCACGTTGCTGATGATCTTTGTGGTGGGACGGTCCACGGCCCGCGCGACCGATGTCGATCGCCCACATTCGGAAGTCGCCGCAGTGGTACTCGCCGCTGTCGGCGGTCCACTACTGGCGACCGTTCTGTCGCTGGCCGTCGTGATGGACGCGTCGACGGTGATGACCGTGCAGAGCCCCAACGCACTGCTGGCGTTCGTCTGCACGTTTGCGGTGCAGGCCGTGGGCGCGGTCGGCGGTGTGGCCTACAAATGGTGGCCGACGGTCGTGGTGCGGACCGGACTGGCCGACTGGGTGATCAAGGGGCTGCGCTGCGGCCTGATCGCGGTGGTCGGGATGCTCACGCTGGGCGCATTGGCGGTGGCATTCCGGTTGATCATCAACTGGTCGGTCGCCGGTGAACTGATGTCGGCGGGCAACGGACTGGTCGGGGTGCTGGGCCTGTTCCTGCTCTCGGTGCTGTATCTGCCCAACATGGTGATCGGTGCGGCAGCCGCGCTGGTCGGTGCGCAGGTCCAGGTGGGCGGCGCGACCGTCGACGTGTTCGGATCCAGCGGTGGACGCGTGCCGCCCCTGCCGATCCTGGCGGTGCTCCCCGACGGGGGTGGTGGACGGTGGGGTCTGATCCTGTTGATCGGAACCCTCATCGTGGCGTTGTTCGTGGCCCGTCTGTGCGTCGATCTGTCGCTGCTGCGCAACATCCGCACGGTGGTCGTCGCCGCGGGCCTGACGTCGGTGCTGCTCGTCGTGGCCTCGGCGGTCTCGGGTGGTGAACTCGGCGTCCTCGGTGATGTCGGCGCGAATCTGCCGGTGGTCGGGGTGTTCGCGTTCGGCTGGATCGCCGTTGTCGGATCGGTGGTGGCAGTCATCCACAGCGCGCTCCCGTCGACCCGGCGGGCTCGGGCGCAGGCCACCAACCTGATCTACGACGACTACGCCGACGAAGAGTTCGACGGATTCGACGACACCGACCCCGACGACGACACCGATGACCCCGCACCGGCCGTCCCCGCCGAGCCGGAGATCGAATATCGCGAACCGGCGGAGATCCCGATCCTCGATCGCGACGCGGGCATCGAAACCGAGATCGCGCCGGCCATCGACGGCTGGGATGTCGACGATTGGGTCACCGAGACAGACTGGGACGATCCCGACTCGGACATCATCGAGGCGGTGGGCGGCGAGGAACTGGTCTCGACCGACGAGTTCGGTACCCGACGACGTCGCTGAAACACCGGCGATTAGGCTCTGAACCGCGAGATGCGGCATCTGCGGATGATCATCGTGGTGTCCGGTGCCCCCTCGTCATCAGGTTCCAACGGAAGATTTCAGTTCCGACCAGAGTTCGAGGAGTTCCACACTGGACGCCATGCCGCCAGCCACCCCGGTGTCCGTTGTGATCCTCGCGTCGGGCGCGGGTTCGCTGGCATCGGCGCTGCTCGACGCGGCGGAGGACGACAACTACCCGGGCAACGTCGTCGCGATGGTGACCGACCGGGAGTGTGCCGCCGAGCAGTCAGCGCGCCGCCGTGGCGTGGAGACCGCGATCGTCCCGATGATGGCCGATCGTGCCGAATGGGATCGCACCCTCGCAGACACCGTTGCCGCGTACAAGCCGGACCTGGTGGTCGCCGCGGGTTTCATGAAGATCCTCGGCCCCGAGTTCATCAACCGGTTCGGTGGCCGCATCATCAATGCCCACCCCGCGCTGCTTCCGGCGTTCCCGGGGGCGCACGCGGTGGCCGACGCCTTGGCACACGGCGTCAAGGTGACCGGCTCGACCATTCACCTGGTCGACGCGGGTGTGGACACCGGGCCGATCCTCGCGCAGGCCCCGGTCGCTGTGCAGTCCAGCGACGACGAAATCACGTTGCATGAGCGAATCAAGATGGTCGAACGCGTGCTGCTTGTTGCGGTGGTGCGTTCGATCGCCACCAAAGGTGTTGTCATCGAAGGACGAAAGGCCCACATCCCGTGAGTAATGACCTGCAGCGCAAGCCCTTCCGCCGGGCATTGGTCAGCGTGTACGACAAATCCGGGCTGGCCGAGCTGGCCAAGGGTTTGCACGCCGGAGGCGTCGAGATCGTCTCGACCGGTTCGACGGCCAAGAAGATCGCCGAGGCCGGTGTCCCGGTCATCGAGGTCTCCGACCTGACCGGTTTCCCCGAGTGCCTCGAAGGCCGGGTCAAGACCCTGCATCCGATCGTGCACGCCGGGATCCTCGCCGACACCCGTAAAGACGCACACGTCGAGAAGCTCGCGGAACTCGGGATCGCCGCGTTCGAGCTGGTCATCGTCAACCTCTACCCGTTCACCGACACCGTTGCCTCGGGTGCCGGCCCCGACGAGTGCGTTGAGCAGATCGACATCGGCGGACCGTCGATGGTGCGTGGCGCCGCGAAGAACCATCCATCCGTCGGCGTGGTGGTCGATCCCACCGACTACACCCGGGTCCTGACCGCGGTCGAGGCCGGCGGCTTCACCCTGGCCGAGCGGAAGTCGCTGGCCGCAAAGGCATTCCGCCACACCGCTGACTACGACATCGCGGTCGCGTCGTGGATGGGTTCGGTGGTCGCACCCGATCCGGAGAGCGAATTCCCGGTCTGGGCGGGCCATAGCTGGGAGCGCTCGTCGGTGCTCCGCTACGGCGAGAACCCGCATCAGCCTGCCGCGCTGTACGTCAACACCACCGGGGCTCCGGGCCTGGCGCAGGCGGAACAGCTGCACGGCAAGGAGATGAGCTACAACAACTACACCGACGCCGACGCCGCGTGGCGCGCCGCCTTTGACTTCACCGTCCCTGCGGTGGCGATCATCAAGCACGCCAACCCTTGTGGTATCGCAACGTCGGAGAATGTCGCCGACGCCCATCGCAAGGCCCACGCCTGCGACCCCGTCAGTGCCTATGGCGGTGTGATCGCCGCGAACCGGCCGGTGAGCCTGGAGATGGCCGAGCAGGTCGCGGAGATCTTCACCGAGGTCATCGTCGCCCCCGGGTTCGAAGACGGTGCGCTCTCGGTGCTGACCCGGAAGAAGAACGTTCGGGTGCTGCTCGCGCAGCCGCCGCGCCGCGACGCCATCGAACTGAAGCCGGTCAGCGGCGGAATACTCGTCCAGCACCGCGACATCCTCGACGCCGAGGGTGATTCGCCGGAGAACTGGCAGCTCGCAGCGGGTGAGTCGGCCGACGCCGCCACCCTCGCGGACCTCGAGTTCGCGTGGCGGGCCTGCCGCGCGGTGAAGTCGAATGCGATTCTGCTGGCATCGGACGGGGCGTCGGTGGGTGTCGGTATGGGACAGGTGAACCGTGTCGACTCCGCACATCTCGCGGTGACGCGTGCCGGTGATCGGGCCCGCGGCAGCGTCGGTGCGTCGGACGCGTTCTTCCCGTTTCCGGACGGACTGCAGGTTCTCATCGACGGCGGCGTGAAAGCCGTTGTGCAGCCGGGTGGTTCGATTCGTGACAACGAGGTGATCGCGGCCGCGAACGAGGCCGGCGTCACCTTGTACCTGACCGGGGCCCGGCACTTCGCCCACTGACCCCGCGACGCTCCGCAAACGCTCCACAAATACGAAGACGCTCCACAAATATGTGGAGCGTCTTCGTATTCCCGGAGCGTTTGCGGGCCGGCGAGGCGCATGAGGTACGTTGCGGCGGTGGCAGAACTGGCGTTCTTGATGGCCGCCGGGTTTCTCGCCGGCGTGGTGGGTTACGTGACCGGGCTCGCCTCACTCGTCAGCTATCCGGCCCTGCTGCTGGCCGGGCTGCCGCCCATCACCGCCAACGTCACCAACACCGTCGCGCTGATCCCGGTGGGAATCGGGAGCGCAACTCAGGCCCGGGCGTCACTGACCTATGATCGACGGCTCGTCGGCCTGCTCGTTGCCGCCGGTGCCGGTGGACTTCTCGGTGCCGTGGTCCTGTTGCTGACGTCGGCGAGCACGTTCGAGGCGGTGGTCCCGTACCTGGTGGCGGTCGCTTCCCTCCTGTTGTTGTGTCAGCCGTTGATCCGCCGGATGTCCGGGCATCGTGACATCCCCGGAATCCTGCCCATCGCGGTGTTCGTCATCGCCATCTACGGCGGATACTTCGGCGCCGGTGCCGGGATCATTTTTCTCGCCGTATCACTGATCGCCACGAGCCAGACGCTGTGGCAGGCAACGCTGTTCAAGTCGGTGTTGCTGGCCGCGTCGAATGCCGTTGCGGCCGTGGTGTTTGTGATCTTCGGTTCCATCGACTGGACGGCCGCAGCCGTGATGGGGGTGGGTTGCCTCGCGGGCGGCTGGGTCGGACCACCACTGGTGGCGAAGCTGCCGGCAACACCTCTGCGAATTGCCATCGCGTTTGCCGGCTTCGGGCTCGCGATCTGGTTGGCCTTCCGCTGACCGGCCACCACCAACACGCAAACGCTCCGGCTTTACGAAGACGCTCCGCAAGTATGTGGAGCGTCTTCGCAGAACCGGAGCGTTTACGGAGGAGGTCAGAGGACGCCGTCGGCCTTCAATACCGCTATCGCGGTGTCGTCGAGGTGTAGGAGTTCGCTCAGGACTTCGGTGTTGTGCCGTCCAGGGACAGATGGGCCGGCATTGCGGACCCGGCCCGGGGTGCCCACCAGTTTGGGGACGATGCCCGGTCCGAGGACGTTTTCGCCGATGCGTTCGTCGAAGTGCGGGGTGATCATGTCGCGGGCCAGCAACTGCGGATCGGTGACGACGTCGGCGACGGTGTTGATCGGCCCGACCACCACCCCGGCCTCGGTGAGCAGCTCGATGAGCTGACCGCGTGACTGCTGCGAGGTCCACCGGGCGATGATGTCGTCGATCTCGTCCTGGTTGATGCCGCGCGCGGCGTGGTCGACGAAGCGGGGATCGGTGGCCAGCTCGGGTTGTCCCATCGCAGCGCACAGCCGCCGGAAGACGGTGTCCTGGTTGGCGCCGATGACAACCATGCTGCCGTCGCCGGTGGGGTAGATGTTCGACGGCGCGATGCCCGCGAGGCGGGTGCCCGACGGTCCGCGGATCACGCCACCCTGGTCGTAGTCGGGGATGGTTGATTCCTGGATGGCCAGGCAGGCCTCGTTCAATGCCACGTCGACGATCTGACCCTCGCCGGTGACGGTGCGCCGGTACAGCGCCGCGAGTGCCCCGTGAACCGCGAACATCCCCGCGAGGGTGTCGCCGAGGGACAGCGCGATACGTGGCGGCGGCTGGTCAGGGTAGCCGTTGAGATGTCGCAGACCACTCTCGGCCTCCGCGACCGATGCGTATCCGGCGCGGCCCGCATCGGGACCTGTCTGGCCGTATCCCGAGACCCGCACGAGGATGATCCCCCGATTGCGTTCGCGGAGAACGTCGTAGCCGATGTCCAGCTTCTCGAGGGTGCCGGGACGGAAGTTCTCGACGATCAGGTCGGCCTGCTCGACCAACTCGAGAAATATCTCGCGACCACGATCACTGCGCAGATTCAGTGTGATCGCCCGCTTGTTGCGCGCGTACACGGTCCACAGGAATCGGTGTCCGTCGCGCTCGGCCTGGCCCCAACCGCGCAGTGGGTCGGGCGAGTTCGGCGACTCGATCTTGATCACGTCGGCGCCGAGATCGCCGAGCAGGCGGGCGCCGAAAGGCCCGGCGATCAGCGAACCGAGTTCGAGTACCCGGATTCCGTCGAGGGCACCGGTGGGCGCCGCAGGCTCGGATGCCGCGGAGCTTGATGGGGACGAGGTCGGGTTCGCGCGCGTCATCGTCTCAGTTTGTCGAATCACCGCCGACAGGCTGTCGGCGGGCTCGCTCGACGGGGTTCTGAGCGGTCGCCCCGAGTTTCGCTACGGGGGTAACAAGTGCGCATCGCGGCCCGGACTCGTAGCGTAGAAGAGGTGAGCACACCCCACACCACGACAACCCGCTCTGCACACCCCTCTCCACGGACCCTTGGCGAACTGCGTGCCTCGGGCCATGTGCAGCGAAGTGTGAAGGACGAGATCCGCAACAACCTGCTGACCGCGCTGCGGTCGGGCGTCGACCCGTGGCCCGGCATCCTGGGTTTCGAGACCACCGTGATCCCGCATCTCGAGCGTGCGTTGCTCGCCGGCCATGACGTGGTGATGCTGGGTGAACGGGGTCAGGGCAAGACGCGTCTGCTGCGGACCATCGTCGGCCTGCTCGACGAATGGACCCCGGTCATCGAGGGTTCGGAACTCGACGAGCACCCGTTCGAGCCGATCACCCCGGCATCGATCCGCAAGGCCGCCAACCTGCTCGACGACCTGCCGATCTCGTGGCGGCACCGCAGTGAGCGGTACGCGGAGAAACTCGCCACGCCCGACACCTCGGTGGGTGACCTCGTCGGTGACGTCGACCCGATGAAGGTGGCCGAAGGCCGCAGCCTGGGCGATCCGGAGACCATCCACTTCGGGCTCATCCCGCGCGCCCACCGCGGCATCATCGCGATCAACGAACTGCCCGACCTCGCCGAACGCATCCAGGTCGCCATGCTCAACGTGATGGAGGAGCGCGACATCCAGGTCCGCGGTTACAGCCTGCGGCTGCCGCTCGACGTCGTGCTGATGGCCAGCGCCAACCCCGAGGACTACACCAACCGCGGGCGGATCATCTCGCCACTCAAGGACCGGTTCGGTGCGGAGATCCGCACGCACTATCCGATTGAACTCGAGGACGAGATCGCGGTCATCGAGCAGGAAGCCGACCTCACGGCAACCGTCCCGACGTTCCTGATCGAGATCATCGCGCGGTTCACCCGGTACGTCCGCGACAATCCGGCGATCGACCAGCGGTCCGGTGTGTCGGCCCGATTTGCCATCGCGGGCGCAGAAACGGTTGCCGCGGCGGCCCTGCACCGCGCGGCGGTACTCGGTGAAGACCTCGCGGTGGCACGGGTTGTCGACCTGTCGTCGGTGATCGAGGTGCTGCGCGGCAAGGTCGAGTTCGAGTCGGGCGAAGAAGGCCGCGAGATCGAGATCCTCGAGCACCTGCTGCGCAAGTCGACCGCCGACACCGTGCGTGAGCACCTCGGTGGCGTGGATCTGGCCACGCTGGTCACCGCACTCGAGGCCAGTGAGCCGGTGGTGACGGGTGATCGGGTCTCTGCCGCCGACCTGCTGACGTCGATGCCCGAAGGCACCGAACCGGTGGTCAACAAGATCGCCGAGCGGCTCGATGTGGTCGCTCCCGGTGAACGTGCCAGCGCCCTCGAGCTGGCCCTCGAAGGCTTGTTCCTGGCCCGCCGGATCGGCAAAGAAGCCGACGGCTCCGGCCAGACCGTGTACGGCTGAACCGAGAGAAATCACATGCCCCGCAATAATTTTCACCGGGCTCGCTACCTGAAGTACACCGGTGGTCCCGACCCGTTGGCGCCTCCGGTGGACTTGCGGGAAGCACTCGACGCCATCGGCGACGACGTGATGGCCGGTGGATCGCCGCAGTCGGCGATGCGGGAGTATCTGCGTCGCGGCAACCAGAACATGCGGGGGCTCGACGAACTGCGGGAGATGGTCAACAAGCGGCGCGAGCAGATCCTCAAGTCGCGCAACCTGAACGGGACCTTCGAGGAGATCCGCAAGCTGCTCGACGAAGCCGTCCTCGACGAACGCAAGCAACTCGCCCGCGACCTCGACGACGACGCGCGGTTTGCCGAGATGCAGATCGAGAACCTGCCGCCGTCGACGGCGCAGGCGGTGCAGGATCTCTCGGAATACAACTGGCGCAGTCCGCAGGCCCAGGAGAAGTACAACCAGATCAAGGATCTGCTCGGTCGAGAACTGCTCGATCAGCGGTTCGCGGGGATGAAGGAAGCCCTGGAAGGGGCGACCGAGGAAGACCGTCAGCGCATCACCGACATGCTCAAGGACCTCAACGAGCTTCTCGCGGCGCACAACCGGGGCGAGGACACCACCGAACAGTTCGGTGAGTTCATGGACAAGCACGGAGATTTCTTCCCCGAGAATCCCCAGAACACCGATGAGTTGATCGATTCACTGGCGGCCCGTAGCGCGGCTGCTCAGCAGTTCTACAACTCGTTGTCGCCGGAGCAGCGGGCCGAACTGGACCAGTTGTCACAGCAGGCCTTTGGATCACCGGACCTGATGGGGCAGCTCTCTGCGATGGATTCGCAACTGCGGCAGGCCCGCCCGGGGATGGGCTGGGACCAGGGACAGGATTTCGAAGGGCAGCAGGGGATGGGCATGGGTGAGGGCGCCGGTGCGCTCCAGGACCTCGCCGAACTCGAGTCCTTGTCGGATCAACTCTCCCAGCAGTATTCGGGTGCACAACTCGATGACGTCGACCTCGATGCCCTCGCCCGTCAGCTCGGTGAAGACGCGGCGGTCGATGCCCGGACACTGGCCGAACTCGAACGCGCGCTGAAAGAAGACGGCCTGCTCGAACGAGGCAGCGATGGTCAGCTGAAACTGTCACCCAAGGCGATGCGGCAACTGGGGCAGTCGATCTTCCGGGATGTGGCAGAGCAACTGTCGGGGCGCCGCGGTGACCGTCAGACCCGTCGTTCCGGTTTGGCCGGAGAGCCGATCGGTTCGTCGCGGGAATGGGAGTTCGGTGATACCGAACCCTGGGACGTCACCCGCACGGTGTCGAATGCGGTGCTGCGCACCATGACCGAGGATCGGGACAAGCGCCATGCCGGCAACGCGATGATCCGCGACGGTGTGCGGATCGACGTCCGCGACGTGGAGGTGGCCGAGACCGAGGCCCGCAGTCAGGCCGCGGTCGCGTTGCTGGTCGACACGTCGTTCTCGATGTGGCTCGAGAATCGCTGGACGCCGATGAAGCGGACCGCGATGGCGCTCAACCACCTGATCTCCACGCGGTTCCGCAGCGACGAACTGCAGTTGATCTCGTTCGGACACTACGCCCGCACGCTGGAGATGAGTGAACTCATCGGCCTCGATGGCATGCGTCAGCAGGGAACGAACCTGCATCACGCGCTCCTGCTGGCGCAGCGGCACTTTCGTCGCCACCCCAATGCCCAGCCGGTGGTCTTGATCGTCACCGACGGTGAACCGACCGCGCATCTGCTGCCTGGTGGAGAACCGTTCTTCTATTACCCGCCGCATCCGGCGACCCTCGGCGCGACCGTTCGTGAACTCGACAACGTCGGCCGGCTCGGTGCCCAGGTCAGCTTCTTCCGGCTCGGCGACGATCCCGGTCTGGTGCATTTTGTGGATCAGATGGCGCGGCGTGTAGGTGGCCGGGTGGTGGCACCCGACCTCGACGGTCTCGGTGCAGCCGTGGTCGGTGACTACCTCGGCGGCAAGCGCCGTCGCAACACCCGCTGACCGAGCGCGCATCGGTTGCAGGGCCTGGCGGCTACGACTTCTTCAGCGACGGTTTCTCGTCTTTCGGTGGGCGGCGGGCCACACTGACGCCGCCCATCAATGCCATGCCGCCGACGATGATCGTCGGTGCGCCGGGAGCTCCGGGGCCGTCAGTGTTCTGTTCGCCGCCGAAGCCGCCCATGAACCCGAAGCCGTTGACCCGGACCGTCGCGTCCTCGGGGACCACGATCTCGATCCCGCCCATGATGGCGTTGGCCCGGATGGTCAGCGTCGGGGCCGTGAAAATGGCGTCGCGCAGGTCGATCTCGACGCCACCCATGAGGGCGAAGGCATTGAGATGCTCGCCGACCGCCGCCCGGCCTTTGAGCTCGGAGCCACTCATCACGGCGATCCGGTTGAGGATCACTTCGGCATCGGACGCCGGGGATGCCGGAGAGGCGGACGGTGTGGCCGGCGCCGATGGCGGTTTCAGCTGTGACGGCAGATCGTCGGTGAGGGCGTCGAGTTCACCGAAGGTCTTTGCCGCGACCGCCTTGTCGGCCCGGTCCTCGTACTCGGTCGGGCTCAGATGTCCCTGTGTCATCGCCAGCGACAGGATGTCGAGCGCCAGCCGGCGATCGAGGTCGCCGGCACGCACCTTGCTGAGGTGGGTGTCGGGGGTCGGTTCGGAATCGCCGGTTGGGGTCAGATCGCTCACCCGACTCACGGTAGTGGGCTCAGGCCCTCTCAAGCCAGAAGCAGGGCGATCAGAGCGATTCCCGGAACCGCGAGAAGCGTCGTCACCAAGGCCGAATCACGGGCGAGAACGACGCCGCGCTGGTATCGGGTGGCGTAGACGAGCACGCTCTGCGCGGTCGGCAGCGCGGCGATGACCACCAACGCGAACAGCTCGTGCCCTTCGGCATCAAAGACAAACCGGGCCATGACATATACGAGGGCCGGCTGCACGATCATCTTGAGCACGGTGGCGAGGGCGATGTCGAGGCGGGGACTCTCGCCCTTCTGCAACACCGCGACGCCGGTCAGGGACAGTCCGAACACCAGGAGGGCACCGGGTACGGAGGCATTGCCCAGCATGTCGAAGGGTTCCATCAGGGCCTGCGGGGGAGTGACACCGCTGATGGCGATGGCCAATCCGGCCGCGCCCCCGAGGACAATCGGATTGGTCAGCGGCGCGACAATCGTGTCGCGCAGAGAAATCCGGCGCTTGTTTCCGTCGGCATCGAGGCGGTCGAGTGCGGTCAGGTCCAGCGTGGTCAACGCCAGCGGCGAATACACCATGATTTGGAACAGCAGCAGTGGCGCCACGAAAGAGGCGTCGTCGAGGACGAAGATGGCAATCGGGATACCGAGGTTCGCGGAATTGACGTACGACGCGGACAGCGCCCCGATGGTGGCCTCCGGTATCGCACGCCGCATCAGCAGTCGTGCGATCGCGAAGTACAGGGCGCCGACGATGAACGCGCTGCCGCCCGCGACCACCAGTGTGGTCGAGAACACATCGGCGAGATCGGCTGTGGCCAGCGACGAGAACAGCAGGGCCGGTGTGCAGACGAAGAACACCAGCCGCGACAACACCATCGTCGCGCCGGGTCCGAGCAGGTCGGTGCGTCCGAGGACGAATCCGACGGCGATCACGATGAAGATGACCGTGAACCCCTGGATTACGCCTGACACCCGAGCAGTCTAGGGACCGCGGTGATGTGCTGTTTTGGCGGGGTCCACCTGGGCTTTTCTTCGCCCAAAGGGCACATCATCGGGGTTTGGGAGCGCCTTCGAGCAGGGCTTGGAGTGCCGCCCGGTGCGCCCCATAGGCCTTTTTGCCGGCACTGCTGCGGCGGCATGGTTGTAGCGCCGTTCGTTGATCAGCAGCCCGCCGGTGATCAACACAAACGTGACCGCTGCGGCCGCCGGGATTCCCACCCGCCACCAGGTGAGTGTGACGACGCTGGCGACCACCGGCAACGCCAGGAAGTAGCGGTTCCATTCCACCCGGATCTCTGCCGGAGGTGTGCCCTTGCCCGGCATCGGAAATGCGCCGTGGCGCTTGCTCATCCAGCTGAAGAACGCGAACTCGATGACGATCAGCGCGAACAGGGTGCCGAAGAAGGATCACTTTCCACTTTTGCAAGTGGAAAGTGATCGGCGGGTGTCATCGTGAGTCGGGATAGGGCAGCAGTGCCATCTCGCGGGCGTTCCGGATGGCGGTGGCGACCTGTCGCTGCTGCTGGGGATCGAGGCCCGTGACGGAGCGGCTCCTGATCTTTCCTCGGTCGGACAGGAACTGCCGGAGCAGGGCGGTGTCCTTGTAGTCGACGGCACTCACGCCGACGGTGGTGAGCAGGTTCTTCTTGCGTTTGGGTGGCGGCGTCGGTCGGGGGCGGCGGGCCATCATGGTTCTCCTTGTACACGGGGGTCTGGGAAGGGATTGTCACCAGCTTGATTTGGTGACTCCGGGAAGTTCTCCGTTGTGGGCCATCGAACGCAGTCGGACGCGGGACACCCCGAACTTGCCGAGATAGCCACGCGGCCTGCCGTCCACGGCGTCCCTGTTGCGGATCCGGACCGGACTGGCATCGCGTGGAAGGCGTTGCAGCGCAGCCTGTGCGGCCATCCGCTCGCTGTCGGTGGAGGACGGTGTGCGGATCGTCTCCTTCAGTTCGGCGCGTCTCTCGGCGTAGCGGGCGACGATCACCTTGCGCTGTTCGTTCTTTGCGATCTTCGACTTCTTGGCCATCAGCGTTCCTCTCGAAAGTCGACGTGCCGGCGGACGCGTGGGTCGTATTTGCGGAGGACCATCCGGTCGGGGTCGTTGCGGCGGTTCTTGCGGGTGACGTAGGTGTAACCGGTGCCGGCGGTGGACTTGAGCTTGATGATGGGTCGAATATCGGTGCGGGCCATTTAGATTCGTTCTCCTCGAGTACGCGCCGCGGCGACCGCGGCCTCGATGCCGATGCGGTCGATGGTCTTGATTCCCTTGGTGCTCACGCGAAGTGTGACCATGCGGCGCTCGCTGGGCAGGTGGTACTTGCGACGCTGGATGTTCGGGTTCCAGCGTCGCGATGTGCGTACATGTGAATGTGACACCTGTTTGCCGAATCCGGGTGTGCGTCCGGTGATCTGGCAGCGGTTGGACATCCTCGCCTCCTTGGCTCGTGGGGAAATGATCGGGCTCTGGTGGGATCGAGCCGAGCTAATGGGAATGATTGTCGACAAGACGTGATCGAGACTGTACATTCAAAACCACACAAATGAAAACAATTACCGATAAGGAGTTGTCAGTGCGCCGTTCGACCAGCAAGACGCCACTGGTGATCGTCACCGGCTTCGACCGATCCGCGTCGGCGCGTACCGCACACGCACTTGCTGTTCCCGGTACGGCCGTGGTGCAGCACGACCTGTCGCTCATCGGCGAGGGAACCATCGTGCGGACGGTCTCGACCATCGGCGCCGACGGTGAATTGGATTCGCGCACAACGCAGAACATGCTCGATCACGGATGTCTGTCCTGCGCGATGAGGGAAGATGTTCTGCCTCTACTGCGGATGTTGCATCGACGGAGCAATGTAGACCGGATCGTGCTCGCGTTGGATCCGGCCCTCGAATCCGAGCCGATGTCGGCCGCGATCGCCACCGTCGTCGTCTCGGGAGTCCCCGGCCAGGTCGATGGTCCGGCCGGGCGCGATGTCGAGATCGAGGCGGTGATCGGCTGCGTCGACGAAGGCACCTGGCTCGACGACGCCACCGGAGATGTCGCGCTCGCCGAGGTCGGTCGCGGCACGGCGGATGACGAACGGACGGTGGCCCAGTTGGCTGTCGGGCACGTCGAGTTCGCCGATGCCCTGGTCGTGCACGGGAGGGCCGAGGACGGCTGGGCCGGTGCGCGGTTGTTCGCCGTGCTCAAACGGCTCAATCCGGAGGTCCCGATCATCATGGACCTTGCCCAGCGACCCCTGACCCCGCACATCATGGGCGGACTGATCGCCGCGATCGGGCCGGGTGCTCGGCGCGGTCGCATCACCGGACCCCATGACCCGCTGCTGCGGGGCCAGCCTCCGCTGGCGACGGACTGCGGCGTCACTGTGGTCGAGTTCGAATCCGATCGTCCGTTTCACCCGGAACGGCTACACGAGGCGATTGATGTCCTGCTCGACGGCGTGGTCGCTGCTCGCGGACGCCTCTGGCTCGCCACGCAGCCCGATGAGGCGCTATGGCTCGAGAGCGCCGGCGGCGGACTGCGGATCGCAACCGGCGGTGCCTGGCTGGCCGCGATGAGTGATGACCAGGTGGCACTCGTCGACCCGGAACGGCTGGCGATGGCGTCGTTGCGGTGGCATCCGCTGTACGGCGACCGCAACAGCTCGATCGTGGCGATATCGCACCACGCCGATCCCGCGGTGATCCGGCGGGAACTCGGTGCCGCCCTGCTCACCGACGACGAACTCGCCGACGGGCAGAGCGGATGGGACCGGTTCTCCGACCCGTTCGGTCGCGCTCACGCGGACCCGTGCATCGACCTGCTCGACGAACGAGCACTTCTGGATACCCCGGGCTCGGATCCGGGAAGAGAGGGCAACAGATGAAACCGAACATCCATCCCGACTACCACCCGGTGATCTTCAAGGATTCGTCCACGGGCACCATGTTCCTGACCCGTTCGACGATGACTTCAGGCGTCACTTTGGAATGGGAGGGGGGTAACCGGTACCCTCTAGTGGTTGTCGATGTCACGTCCGACTCGCACCCATTCTGGACCGGTGCGCATCGGGTAACGGACACCGCAGGACGAGTGCAGAAGTTCGAGCGCCGATATGGCAAGCGAACACGCACAAACCCCGATACGTAACGAAGAAATGAAGGGCTGAATCATGGCTGTACCGAAGCGCCGGATGTCGCGGTCGAATACTCGTAGCCGCCGCTCGCAGTGGAAGGCCGACAACCCGGCACTGCAGGAGGTCAAGGTCGGCGGTGTCGCGCATCGCGTGCCCCGTCGCCTGGTCAAGGCAGTGAAGCTGGGTCTCGTCGATCTCGATCGTCGCTGACTAGCTCGTAAGGCTCAACACTGAGGCTGGCCGTCGCACGACGGTCAGCCTTTTGTTGTGTCCGGAGCATGATCTCGGAGGGTGATCAGCGGTGCTGCAAGAAGTTCTGAACTGCGCGGGTATCGCGGTGTTCGCCTGTTCGGGCGCACTGGTCGGTATCCGCAAAGACTTCGACCTCTTCGGAATCCTGTCGATGGGTGCGGCCACCGGCGTGGGCGGCGGAGTGATCCGCGACCTCCTGCTGGGCATCACCCCGCCCACGTCGGTGCAGCATTGGCCGAATCTGACCATCGCGTTGGTGTCCGGGCTGATCACGTTCTTCTTCCACCCGGCCTTCAAGCGGCTGTTTCCGGCGATCCTGATCCTCGACGCGATCGGGATGGGTGTGTTCGCGGTCTCGGGCGCGTTGCTGGCCCTCGAGCACGCCGCGAGCGCGATGGCAGCGGTGTTGATCGGCATCACCACGGCGGTCGGGGGTGGTGTGCTGCGCGATGTCCTCGCCGGCGAGGTGCCGTTGCTGTTGCGCCCGACCGATCTCTACGCCGTCCCGGCGATGTGTGGTGCGCTGGCGGTGGTGATCGTCGACGGAATCGGCTGGCCGGAATGGACCGGTCTTGTTGGCGGCGCGGTGGTGGCGACCCTGTTACGTATCGCGAGCCTGCAGTTCAAATGGCACCTGCCGATGGCCCCGCAACGTCGATCCTGAGCAATAACTCCGGGGCGCGCCGGAGGATTACTCAGCGGTCTCTCAGCAGGTCACGTAAGACTGTTGTCATGCGCATTCTTGTTGTGGACGACGATCGCGCCGTTCGCGAATCTCTGCGCCGGTCCCTGACGTTCAACGGGTACACGGTGATCACTGCCGGAGACGGCGTCGAAGCTCTGGAAAAAATCACGAGCGAGCGCCCTGACGCAGTAGTGCTCGACGTCATGATGCCGCGGCTGGACGGTCTGGAAGTCTGCCGTCGACTCCGCAGCACCGGTGACGACCTGCCGATCCTGGTGCTCACCGCTCGCGACTCGGTGTCCGAGCGTGTGGCCGGTCTCGATGCCGGTGCCGATGACTATCTTCCCAAGCCTTTTGCCCTCGAAGAGCTTCTGGCCCGGATGCGGGCGTTGATGCGCCGGGCCACCACCGAACCCCTGCCCGACTCCGAGGCGATGACCTTCGAGGACCTCACGATGGACCCGGTCACACGAGACGTCACCCGTGGTGAGCGGTCGATCAGCCTGACACGCACAGAGTTTGCGCTTCTGGAGATGTTGATGGCCAACCCGAGGCGCGTCCTGACGCGGAGCCGGATCCTGGAAGAGGTGTGGGGCTACGACTTTCCCACGTCGGGCAACGCTCTCGAGGTCTACGTCGGTTACCTGCGTCGTAAGACCGAGGCCGAGGGCGAGAGCCGACTCATCCACACCGTGCGGGGCGTCGGGTACGTCCTGCGGGAGACCCCGCCGTAGATCGTGAGCACTGCACCGTGAGTTCTTTTCACCGGCATTCGACTCAGACGGAGTCGATCACGCCGCAACGTCCGACGCTTCTCATCCCCGACAACGAATTGCCGCGGCAGATGCGTGAGCCGATGCCGCTGACCCGCACCATCTCGCTGCGGTGGCGCATCACCATCCTGGCCGCCACCGTGGTCGGTATCGCGGTGGCCGTGATGGCCGCTGCCGCATTCGCGGTGGTGTACCGGGCCATGTACGCGGACGTCGATTCGCAGCTGACCAACCGGGCCAACGGGATGACCGAACTGGCCCGCATCGGTGTACTCGACGATTCACCGTCGGCCCTGGTCGCGGGCACCGTGTACTCGACGGATATGTCAGTGGCGCTGGTGATGCCCGGCGGACGGGGATTTCAGATCGGGAGCGTGCCGTACGGCGATCCCGAGCAAGCGGTGGTCGACGGCAAAGCCGAGTCGTCGCTGCGGACCTCGAAGAACCAGCGGGTGCTGGCGCGCAAGCTCGTCGACGGCAACACCCTGATCATCTCGCAGAGCCTCGGTGAAACCGACGAGGTGCTCGGACGGTTGGCGTGGGTGCTGGGGGTGATCGGTGGCTGCGGCATCATCTTGGCGGCGGTGGCCGGAACAACCGTTGCCAGAGCGGGTTTGCGTCCGGTCGCACGTCTGACGAGAGCCGCGGAGCGGGTGGCGAGAACCGACGACCTGACACCGATCCCGGTGGTCGGCAATGACGAGTTGGCAAGGCTCACCGAGAGTTTCAACCTGATGCTGCGGGCATTGGCAGAGTCACGGGACCGTCAGTCGCGTCTGGTCGCCGATGCCGGCCACGAGCTGCGGACGCCACTGACATCGCTGCGGACCAACCTCGAGTTGATGATCGCCTCGTCCGAACCCGGTGCCCGGGCGGTTCCGGACTCGGACATGGCCGAGCTGCGCGCCGACCTGATGGCGCAGATCGAGGAGCTGTCCACGTTGGTCGGCGACCTCGTCGACCTCGCCAGGGAAGACGCCCCGGAGGTGGTCCACGAGGAGATCGACCTGTCCGAGGTCATCGACCGGTCGCTGGAACGGGTGCGCCGCCGCCGTACCGACGTGGACTTCTCCGTACAGGTCAGCCCGTGGTTTGTATTCGGTGAGAGTGCCGGACTCTCGCGTGCGGTCCTCAACGTTCTGGACAACGCGGCCAAGTGGAGCCCACCCGGATGCCCGGTGGTGGTGAAGCTGACCCAGGTCGAGCCCCGGCGGGCCGAGCTGACCGTTGCCGATGCCGGCCCGGGTATACCCCCCGAGGACCGGGAGCTGATCTTCGAACGCTTCTACCGGTCGACGGCTGCGAGGTCGATGCCCGGCTCCGGCCTCGGACTCGCCATCGTCCGTCAGGTGGTCGTGCGCCACGGGGGCGCGGTGGTCGCCGGCGAATCCGAATCCGGCGGTGCGCTGCTGACCATCAGCCTGCCCGGATTGCCGACCGCCGCCGAGATCGCACCGCGCGTCGTTCAGCAGTAGGTATCCGCGCCGCGGTTCAGGCTTCGGGCGTAGGA
>NZ_DATCVM010000244.1:0-7407 GCF_036566845.1 Williamsia sp. | reverse complement strand
CCGAAGATGTTCTCGTCTCTGGTGACGCGGTCGTCGGGCGGTACGCCCTGCGCGATGAGGTTGGGATCGAACGGGCCGGGCCCCAACGCGTGCTGCCGTGTCGCCAGCGGCTGAAAAGGTCTGCCGCTCTTGCATTCCGCGACGGTGGGAGCGTACTTGCCCGGGACGTCCATACACGGGAAGTTGCGGGCCCCCCGCACAGCGATCGGCGAATCCTGAGGCAGCTTGCAGTACAGCCCGTCCGGGGTGTCCAGAGTCGTGGTGTCCGCGGGCGAGCGCCAGGACGAGGGCGGAAGGAACCCGACGGTGCACGCGGGCGGGTCGTCCACCGAGATCCTGAAGTCTCCGACGGGGATACCGGTCGCGTTGTTC
The DNA here is from genome assembly GCF_036566845.1 of Williamsia sp. Classification (GTDB taxonomy): domain Bacteria; phylum Actinomycetota; class Actinomycetes; order Mycobacteriales; family Mycobacteriaceae; genus Williamsia. Next base: position 7,035 of record NZ_DATCVM010000244.1, on the reverse strand, counting down.
GCCCCGACCGCGGACTGGTAGAAGGCGGAGGCGGGGGGAAGCAGCACCAGCAGTTGCTCGAGTCCGGGGCGGTAGGTCACCGCGACCTGCCCCAACGAGGTCAGGTTCGCCAGCAGCACCGGGAGGGTGGGCTTGACCTGCTCCAGTAGCCGCGAAACCTCTTGCACGGCAACGGGTCCGTCGTGCACGATGTGCCGGATCTCCTGGTCGTTGACCACAAGCTGCCTGCTGACGCCCGCCAGACGTGCCGACCAGGTGCGCAGGGCGTCGGCGCTGGCGATCTGGCCGTCGAGGACCGGTCCGGTGTCCTCGATCAGAGCCGACGTGCGGTCGGCGACCGCATCGGTGTCGTGCGCGATCCTGGAGGTGGACTCCACCAATGTCTGCAGGTCGTAGCCCGCGCCGTTGAAGGCGATGAACGATTCATCGAGCAGCTTGTTGAGTTTGTCCTCGGGGATGCTCGCGACCATCGCGCTGAGGTGGTCCATCATCGGACCGACCTGTTGCGGCACGACCGTGGCCGACGCGGGGATCACCGAGCCATCGCGCAGGTACGGGCCGGAGTGGCCGCGCGGTTGGAGATCGACGTACTGTTCGCCGACGGCCGAGACACTGCGCACCTCGGCCCGCAGATCCGCCGGAACCTGAGGCGAGGTCGACAGCGACAGGGTCGCGACGGCGCCGGCGCGGTTGACGTCCACGGCGGTCACCTTGCCGATCTGGACTCCGCGGTAGGTGACGTTGGCGAACCGGTAGAGGCCGCCCGCCTCGGGGAGCTCGAGGGTGACTTCGATCCGCCCGATGCCGAGCAGCGTCGGTGCCTGGACGTACTGCACGATCATCGCGGTGACACCGACGACCGAGGCGATCGTGAAGATCGTCAGCTGGATTCGGACGAGTCGGGACAGCATCAGCCGCCACCTGTCGGAAGTCGGTCCGGCCCCGCCACCCCGGGCGGGGGCGCCACCGCCTCACCCAACGGATTCTTCCAGTAGAACGTCTCGTACCCGGGGTCTCCCGGCGCGGGCACCAGGGGGGCGTTCTCGTCGCCGAACGAGGTGCCTGCGAGCAGTCCGCGCTTGAACCGTCCCAGGGTCAGATCCACGGTGACGAAGAGGTTCATGTAGTCGCCGCGGATGCCCCGGTCGATGATGTTCTGGTTCAACGGGAACGTGAGCGCATAGCCCAGCCCCGTGCTGATGTCGGGTCCGACGTCGGCGAGGGCGCGGAACACCGGTTCGAGATTCGCGAGGTTGGCCACCAGATCGCTCTTGACGCCGGCGACGACGGTCGTGGCGGTGTCGCTGAAGGTTCGCAGCTTGTCAAGCGCCTCGACGAAACGGGCCCGTTCACGCAACAGGACGTCCAAGGCGGCCGGGATGTCGCGAAGGGCGCGGGTGACGAGGTCTCGTTGATTCGCCACCGTTGCGGAGAAGCGGTTCAGCTCGGTCACCGTGGCGATGATGTTGTCCCGCTGGTCATTCAGTGCGCCGACGAAGGTGTCCAGTCTGCCCAGCAGTTCTCGGATGTCGCCCTGCCTGCCGGAGAACACACCGTTGAACGAATGGATGATCTCGCCGAGCTGTCCGAGGCCGCCGGCGTTGACGACGGACGACAGCGCGGCGAGTGTCTGCTCGGTGGACGGGTATGTCGACGAGCGGTCCAGCGCGATGGTGGAGTCGGGTGCCAACGTGCCCGCGGGCGGCTCGTCGACCGGCGCGGCCAGTTCGAGGTGCATCGATCCGAGCAGGCTGGTCTGGCCAACCGCGGCGGTGGTGTTGGCCGGCAGTTCGACCCCTGGCTTGACCGCGATCTTCACCTCGGCGTGCCGCCCCGCCAGCCCGATGTCGCGAATGCTGCCGACCACGACGTCGTCGATCATCACCGGTGAGTTCGGTTCGAGGGTGCCGACGTTGGCGAGCTCGACCGTGTAGGTCGTCGCCCCCTTTCCGCTGCCGACCGCGCCGGGCAGCGGTAGCGAGTTGACACCTTGAAAGCCGCACGCCGCTGCGCAGACGATCACCGTAGCGCCCAGGGCGGTGGTGCGGCGGGCGGCAGCGCGGTTCATGATGGCGGTCCTTCGGCGGGCAGGAGCATCTCGGGCAGAGTCGGTGCCGTCGCGGCGGGGGCGGCCCCCGGTGGCGGGCCTGGTACGGGTGGGGCGCCGGGCACGGGCTGGTAGGCCGAGTCCTCGGGAGCGATCGGCATGAAACCCGATCGGGTGCCGGTGCCGCCGGGTCGTAACTGCGGCTCGGTGTAGATGAGCTTGCTGTCGGAGGGAACCGGGGTGAGCAGCGGATTCACCGGGAAGGGAAGGTAATTGAGACTCACGGTGTCCAGAGCCGGCCCCAGGTAGTGCGCGCAGAGCTTGCCGGACTCGGGTGCGGTGGCGTTGGCCAGCGCGCCGAGCATGCCGCAGAAGAACGCGTTCGGATCCGCGAGATTGTTGAGGACGAACACCCCGCTGGCACCGCCGGTGCGGGGATCCATCATGTTGTAGGCGTTCGCGAGCGCCGAGGGCGCGACGTGCAACACCTGTTCGAGATCCCCGCGATGGTCGACGAGGTTCTGGGTGACGTTGACCAGTCGGGCGACCTGCTCGGACGCGCGGTCGCGGTTGTCCGCGACGAAGCGCTGCACCTCGCCGACGGCCTCGGAGAGGTTGACCAGTGCGGCGTCCAGGTCGCTGCGGCTGCCGTCGAGGACCCTGCTGAGGGTGGCGAGCCGATCCTGGAACTGCACGATCTGCTCATTGCTTTCCCGCAGCACGGCGACGAAAGTCTGCAGGTTGCTGATGATCTCGGTGATGTCGCCGCTTCCGTCGGCGATCACCCTGCTGATCCCTGCCAGCTGGTTGAGGGCTCGCCGGAGCTTCTCCCCGTTGCCGTCCATGGCATCCGCGGCGCTGTCGATGAAGCGGCCCACCGAACTGGTCCGCACCTCCGAGGAGGGGCCGAGGTCAGTGGCCAGCCGGTTCAACTGCTCCTTGACCTCATCCCATTCGACGGGCACCGCGGTCCGCTCCGGGGGGATCACCGCCCCGTCGCTGATGACCGGACCCGAGCTCCCCCCCGGGGTGAGCTGGACGAATCGCGCAGAAACCAGATTCTGGGCCACCACAACCGCTTTCGCGTCGGCGGCCACCCGCACGCCGTGGTCGATCTTCAGGGAGAAGATCGCCTGTGTCGCGTCGGGTTCGATCCCGGTGATGGTGCCGACCTTGACGCCGGCGATACGCACGTCGTCGCCCGGGTAGATCGCGTTGGCGTTCGCGAAGATCGCCGTGATCGTGGTCGGGGCGAAGAACTGCGCTGCGGCGAGGAAGGCGGCCGAACACACCAGTAGTGCAGCGAGCGCGGCGGCGGTCAGTCTTGTCAGCGTCGCGCGGCTCATCGGGGCGGCCTTTCCGGGATCCCGTTGCGAGGGAACGGAAGCTCGGCCCGCGGCCCCGCGCTGTCGGGTGGTTGCCCGGCGTTGACTCCGCGGCGGAACCCGAACGCGTAGTCCAGGAACGGCTGCAGGACGGGCGGTAGGTCTAGGTTCGGTATGTAGGCGGAGTAGTAAGGACCGCTGGACACCGTCTCGCCGAGCGTGATCTGGTACTTCGCCAGCCGCGGGAGCGCCACGGCGATGTTGTCGCGCTGGCGTTCCAGCATCGCCAGCACCGCGTTCAGTTTGTCCAGTGTCGGTGCCAGCTCCTGCTCGTTGTCGTGCACCAGCGCGGTGACCTCCCGGGACACCGCGGAGGTGTAGGCGAGCAGCTCCACGATCGTCCGCCGTCTGTCCGACAGCATCCCCACGAGGTCGTTGCCGTTGAGGATCAGCGTCGAGACCTGTTCGCTACGGGAGGCGAGCACCTCGGTGACATCACGCCCGCTGGCGAACAGCTCACCGAGCGCGGAGTTGCGCGCGTTGAGGGCCTGCGAGATACGTGCCAACCCGTCGAACGTCGGGCCCAGCTGGGGGGCGATCTGGTCGATGGTGGCCGACAGTGTGTCCAGCGACTCAGTGAGTCGGGCGGTGTCGGTGTCGGTGGTGTTGGTGGTCAGTTCGCCGATGGCCTCGGTCAGCGTGTACGGCGACGATGTCCGGGTCAGGGGGATGACCGACATCGGGGACAGCGTTCCCTCGCCTGCGGACTCGAGGGTCAGATTCCGTTGTCCCAGAAGGGTTCCGGTGCGGATATGTGCGGTGGTCTTCGAGCCGAGCGCTGTCGAGCTGTCGACGGTGAAGGTCACCAGCGCATTCGGGTCCTGCAGCGACACCGCGGTCACCTTGCCGAGTTTCATGCCAGAGACGGTGACGTCGTTGCCCACGGCGAGGCCGCTGAGGTCGGCGAACACCGCCTGGTAGCGAATCGACGTCGCCCAGCCCAGGAGCCGCTCGGGTGCCAGCCCGACGGTGATCGTCAGCACGATCACGACGACGCCGATGAAGCCCGCGCGAACGACGCCCGCGCCGCGATACTTCAGCATCAGTTCTCAGCGCACCTTCCGTTGTCCTGCCTGAACACGGGGAACACCGCGGTACGGCCCTGCAGATCGGTGACCCGGACACCGAGTGAGCAGATGTAGTAGTTGACGAAGCTGCCGTACGAACCGATCCGGACCAGCTTGCGGTAGTTCTCGGGCGCCTTGCTGATCGCGGTTTCGGCGCGGTCGAGTTTGCTCTCGATGTTGGGTGCCAGCCGGTGTAGCTGCTCGATGGACCCGGCAAGCGGCGGCCTGGTCTCGGTGAGCAGATCCGACAGGGAGGCGGTCCCGGCGCTCAGGGAGTCGATGGCGGAACCGATCGGCTCCCGTTCGGCGGTGAGCTCGGTGACGAGTCGCTCCAGACGTTCGATCCCGCCGGCGAACTGGTCCCGCTGGTCTCCGATGGTGGCCAGGGTGGTGCGCAGATTGTCGATCAGCTGGTCGATCACCTGGTTCTTGTCGGCCAGCGAGTTGGAGAACGCCGAGGTCCTCGACAACAGGGACTCCACGGTGCCGCCCTGGCCCTGGATGATCTGGATCAGAGATGCGCTGAGCGCATTGACATCCTCAGCGTTGAGGCCTTTGATCACCGGCTTGAGCCCACCGAGGAGGAGATCGAGATCCAGCGCGGGGGCGGTTCGTTCGACCGGGATCTGCGAACCGGCGGGCAGGACCTTCGTCGAGCCCTCGTCGTCGACGAGCTCGAGGAAGCGGTCACCGACCAGGTTCAGATAACGGACCACCGCATGGGTACCGTGGGTGAGCACCACCTCGCGGTCGGCGTCGAACGTCACCACGACCGTCTTGTCCGGTTGCATCGACAGGCCTCTGACGGTGCCGATGCGCACGCCGGCGAACCTGACCGTCTCACCGTCCTGCAGGTTCGAAACATCATTGAACACCGCGGAATAGGTGTTGGTGGACGAGCTGCGGTATTGACCGAAGACGGCGAACAAGCACGCGGTCAACAGCAGCATCACGACGACGAAGGCACCGAGTTTCGGCAGCTCGCGGTTCATCCCTGCAATCCTGCGGCGGCTCATCCCGGCTGCCCGATCTGCGCGCTGTTGCGGGGTGGTCCGTCGATCGGTCCGAACAGGATCTGCTTCAACAAGTCGGAGTTGACGATCGGCCCGCGGTTCCCGTATTTCCACGGGTTGGCGCCGGTGTCGGCGATCACGAAAGGCGGCGCCTTTCCGTAAGGGATCTTGGGCAGGTCGGTGCACTGCGGGCCGCCTGTGGCGGCGACCTTCGGCAGGTCCCCCGGGTACCGGTAGCGGTCCTGACCCCAGAAGAAGCCGGCGAGCACCTCGACACCGGGCACGTTGAGCGGCGGATTGTTGGCCATGATGGTGATGGAACCGAGCCCGCAGGTCAGCGCCTGGTGGTAGTCGCGCAGCAGGGCGGTGGTGGGCGAGAGCAAGCCCAGCACGTCACCGAGTGGTCGCGTGTTCTCGGCCAGCACCGGGCTGCCGATGTCACTGAGGCCGATCGCACTCACCAGCAGTGCGTCGAGGTCGGGTTCCGTGTCGACGACGGTGGTGCTGAGGCGGGCCGTGCTGTCGAGGATCGACATCAGGTCGGGTGCGGCGTCAGCGTAGGCGGCCAGCACAGGGGGCGCCGCCGCGAGATCGCGATCGAGAGCCTCGAGGTGTGGATTGAGCTGTCCCAGTGCGGTGTTGAGGTCTGTGAGGCTCTGGCCGATCTTCTCGCCGCGGCCCCTCATCGCCGACGCGATGGCGCCGAGCGTCTCGTTGAGCTTGTCGGGCTGGATCGAGGACAGCGCGGACACCAGCTGTTCGAACAGCGTGTTGGCTTCGATCATGACGTGCTCGGCGCCGAGGACCTGTCCCGCGCGCACCGGATCCGGTGAGGGATCGTCCGGCGGTATCAGGCGTACCACCTTCGCGCCGAACACCGTCGTGGATGCGATGTCGACGGTCACGTCCTCGGGAATGATCTGCAGCCGGGAGGGCTCGATCGCCAGGTGGAGAGCGGCCGTGCCGTCGGACAGTTCGTCGATCGACTCGACCTTGCCGATCTGCACTCCGTGGAACTGGACCTTGGCGTCCGGGTTCATCACCAGCCCCGCTCTCGGCGAGATGACGGTCAGTGGAACGGATTCGGAGAAATCATCGCGGAACAGCGCGGCAGACAGCGCCACCACCGCCACTGCGGTCGCGACGGTGACGAAGCCGGCCAGCGGGCGTACCTGTGCACGTCGCACCCTCGCTCCTTCCCCCCGACCGCTACCGGTTGTTTCCTACGCCCCGGCGAACGACCCGCGGGGAATCGTCAGGGGGAGATCGACCGAACTGACCAATCCGGGTTGTGCGGCCACGACATACGGGATCGCGTTGACCACGCGCATCGCGGTGGCGACCATCGCGCCGGCTCCTGAGGTCATCCCTTCGATGCCCGCCTTCCGGGGGTCGCGCAGCGTCGCGGCCAGAGTGCAGTCGATATCGGGTTGCCCGGTGATGACCACCCGGTAGGACAGGTCGCCGATGCCGCGCGGCCAATCCGGTGCGACGTCGTGAGCGAGTCGGGTGACGTGCTCGAT
>NZ_DATCVM010000243.1:0-47725 GCF_036566845.1 Williamsia sp. | reverse complement strand
GTTTCGTGGCCGCGCAGATGGGCCACACCGGAGAGTGTGGAGGTTCCCTCGGCTAGTGCACACAGAGCGGCGACCGTCGGCGTCAGTTCGCCGATGGCGCCCATGTCCCACGTGATGCCTTGCAGCACTGCGGGTCCGGTGACGGTCAGCAGTCCGTCGGTGAGATCGGTGTGGCATCCCATGGCCTCGAGGATGTCGACGATCGCCGCTCCGGGCTGAGTGGTGGTGGCCGGCCAGCGGGGCACGATGATGCTGCCACCGGTCACCGCGGCCGCGGCCAGGAATGCCGCCGCGTTGGACAGATCCGGCTCGATCTGCCAGTCCACCGCGCGGATCGGTCCGGGCGCGATGTGCCAGCGGTCGGGCACCGAGGTGTCCACGGCGACGCCGGCTTCTGCGAGCATGTCGATGGTCATCTCGATGTGGGGCATGGACGGCACCGGCCTACCCGAATGGGTGATGGTGACGCCCTCGGTGAATCCGGCGCCGGCCAGGAGCAGTCCGGAGACGAATTGCGACGATGCCGAAGCATCGATGGTGACGGCCCCGCCACGCACGGATCCGGCGCCTTCGACGGTGAACGGCAGCCCGTCGCCGTCGATCTTCACACCGAGGTCGCGCAGCGCGTCGAGAATGGTGTTCAGCGGCCGGGCCCGGGCCTGCTCGTCGCCATCGAAATGCACTGGGCCGTGGGCCGATGCGGCAATCGCCGGAACAAAACGCATGACGGTTCCGGCCAGTCCGCAGTCGATGGTGGCGCCGTGCAGCCGCGCCGGGGTGACCGTCACCGCGGTCGGGTCGCCGGGATCGGTGTGGATCGAGACCCCGAGGGCGGCGAGCGCGTCGAGCATGAGGTCGGTGTCGCGGCTGCGGAGGGTTCCGGACACGGTCGAGCGGCCGTCGGCCTGGGCCGCGAGGACCAGGGCACGGTTGGTGATCGACTTGCTCCCGGGCAGCGTCACAGTCGCGTGCAACGGGGCCGGTGCGAACGGTGCGTTCCATGCAGTCACCCGGACAGTCTTTCATGCTGAGGGTGACACCTGGTTTTCCCTGCTGAGACGGCGCGGGGTCCGCCACGCCCGGCGCGGTCGATCAATCGGGTGACATCAGCTGTATGTGGCCGATTCGGCCGCTATGTTCGATCCATGAACCTGAGACTTTCTCGCAGCGGAGCAGCAGTCGCACTCTGCGCGGCAGCACTTCTGACACTGTCGGCATGTTCGGATGACTCGGGCGACAGCGCCGATTCGACCACCAGCGCAGCGGAGTCGTCCTCTGCGGAAGCCACGGCGGCGGAGCTCGACGTCCGCGTCGAGGACCTCATGCTGCCGGAGTCGGACTTCCCGGGCACCGGTACCTACGTCGTCAAGGACAAGGCCGCGATCGACGCCGACCAGTCGAGCGACCCCGAGGTGACTCCCGCTAACTGTGCGGCGATTGCCAACCAGGAGGACGGTACCGACGCGTTCGACCGGGCCCAGGTCGAATACGAGATGGAGGACGGCTCCACCATCGAGACAGAAGTGGTCCTCGGTCAGGCCGAAGACTTCGACACCGTGGTTACTCAGGTCGAGTCCTGCCCGGCGATGACGATGCGGTCGACACTTGACGACGGAACACCGCTGGTCGCGGAGTTGGAGAACTCGATAGAAGACGTGGAGGGCTCGACGGTTCCGGCCAAGACCATCATCAGTACGGGCACAGCGACGGCGGGCGAGCAAACCATCCCGATCACGATCCGGTCCACCGGTGCTTTTGTCGAGGGCACGACTGTGAGCGTTCAGATCACCCTCGTCGGTGACAATGCCGCCAGCTGGAACAACTCTGACGAGGCGTTCCTGGTCGAACTGCTCAACAAGCAGATCGCGGTTGTGCAGGACGCCGCGGCTGCATAGCGACTCGCCCAGAACCGGTCACACACGACTTCGGCACACCCCCGGAAACGCCCGGGGGTGTGTTTGTTCGGTGTGGTGCCGCTCTGGTGGGTGGATAATGACCGCCATGTGCGGTCGATACGCCACCACGGCGAGTACCTCGGATCTGGTTGCGGCTTTTGATGCGGCGCTCGCGGAGGATGACGCGAGCAAGATCGCCAATCCGTCCTACAACGTTGCGCCCACCACCACGGTGCCGGTGATCCTGGAACGTGCATCCCGCACCGACCCCGACAGCCACGAGGACTCGGAGCCCGAGGTGGTTCGGCAGCTGCGGGCCCTGAGGTGGGGTCTGGTCCCTAGCTGGGCGAAAGATCCGGGCATCGGCAGCCGGATGATCAACGCCCGTTCGGAGACGCTCACCGAGAAGCCTTCATTCAAGGCCGCCGCCGCCCGCCGCCGGTGCATACTTCCCGCGGCCGGGTTCTTCGAATGGACGAAGGATCCCGACGGTGAGAAGCTGCCGTATTTCATGCACGATCCGGATTCGGCGATACTCGGTTTCGCCGGCCTCTACGAGCTGTGGCCCGATCCGGGTAAGGCGAAGGATGACCCTGATCGCTGGCTGTGGACCACGACGGTGATCACCCGTCCGGCCACCGATGCATTGGGCCACATCCATGACCGCACCCCGGTGATCGTCACGCCGGACCTGCGCGACGACTGGCTCGACTGCACCAGCGGAAAGCCCTCGGTGGCACGGGATCTACTCGATTCGCTGCCTGAGCCGCATCTGGTGCCGTATCGCGTGTCGACCGATGTCAACAGTGTCCGCAACAACCGCTCCGACCTCATCGAGCCGTTGTGACCGGCGATTCGGTCAAGACCCGGCCGAATCCCTGCCAGAGAGTCAAGTACCTCCTCGGCCGCCCATTGCCGGGATCGATGCGGGACTGGGTGATCCGCGATGTGACCGGACCCGGTTGCATGCGCCGCTACCTCATTCGCGGGGTGCTGCCGTTTCTCCCGATCTTCATCGCTTTCTCGTTTGTGCCCGGACCGGTGATCTATCGGCTCGGAATGATTGCCCTACTGCTCATCCCGCTGATCTACTTCGAGATCGCACTGATGAGCGTCTATAGACGCCACCTCTTGACCGCCAACGGTATCGACGGAAACCTCATCGGGGTCAAGCGTCGCGCCCGGCAAGAAGCGACCAAGAGCGACTACGAATCGAAATACCCACGAACACCCAACTGAACGGGGCGCAATGGCACACGAACACGCGAAGCACGAATCGGTGGCCGACACCGACGTTCGCCGCCGGTGGTTGGCGCGCGCCGCCTTCGCAGCGGTGTTCGCCGCAGTGGTCGTCCTGGTGGTGTTCGCCGGTCTGAAGACCTTCATCGTGCTGATCGCCACGGTGGGCGCCCTGGTGATCGGCGTTGCGGCTGCCTTCTGGTTCATCGCTGTCCGCGGGTTGTTCCGGTGGGTCGCCTTGGCCATCCTCGTGGTGGTCCCGATCGCGTTGCTCGTGTTCCTCATCACCGAGAATCTGCTGTGGGTGGTCCTGGTCGTCCTGGCACTCCTGCTGTTGGCCGGGGTCCTCGCGCGGGCCGCACTGGGGCGCGATCGCGCCGACTGGATGATGCCCGAACAAGAGGTCGCACCGCCGAAACGCCCGTTTGTGGTGATGAATCCGCGCTCGGGCGGCGGCAAGGTCGAGAAGTTCCAGCTGCAGAGTCGCGCCGAGGCTTTGGGCGTCGAGGTGGCGCTGCTCGACGGGCCGGGACCGGTGGACGTCGCGGCGCTGACCCGGGCCGCGGTCGAGCGCGGCGCCGACCTGCTCGGGGTCGCCGGCGGCGACGGCACCCAGGCCCTGGTGGCCGGAATCGCAGCAGAGCACGATCTGCCGTTCCTGGTGATCAGTGCCGGAACCCGCAACCATTTCGCACTCGACCTCGGTCTGGACCGCGACGATCCGTCGACCTGTCTCGACGCGCTGACCGACGGGGTGGAGATCAGGGTCGACCTCGGCTCGGTCAACGGCCGCACATTTGTCAACAACGCGTCGTTCGGTGCCTACGCGGAGGTGGTCCAGAGTCCGGCGTACCGCGACGACAAGACCGGCACGATGCTGACCATGCTCCCGGATCTGATCTCAGGCGCCCGTGGACCGCGGTTGCTGGCCCGTGCCGGTGACGTGACCATCGATCAGCCGCAGGCGGTCCTGGTGAGCAACGGTGCCTACGAGATGCACGATTTGGCCGGACTCGGCAGGCGCCCCCGGATCGACACGGGCACGCTCGGCGTCGTGGCGGTTTCCGTGAGCAGCACGCTGCAGGCAGTCGGATTGCTCCGCCGCACGCGCCAACACGGCCTGACACAGCACATCGGCGTCGAGGCGATCGTCGAAGCCGATCAGCCGGAGATCCCGGTGGGCGTGGACGGCGAGGCGCTGGTGCTCGCGACTCCGGTGCGGTGCACGATCACCCCGCAGGCGTTGCGGGTGCGGGTGCCGCGGCATCGCCCCGGCGTCCGGCCGCCCAAGCGTCCGGTGGATTGGGTGCGGTTGCGGCAGTTGGCCTGGCGCTGACGGAACCGGCCGTCGATGGTTGATCAGACACGCAACAGCCACCGGCCGGGGCCGGCCTTGTGCTCGAACGCCCGGTGGGCCTTGGCGGCCTCGTCGAGCGCGAAATCCCCGGCGATCTGCAGGGCAGCCGGCTCGCTGCCACGTCGGACAGCAGTCCGGCGAGTTCGGTGCCGTCGGCGTGTACCTCCACCCAGCCGCTGGTGATCTGCCGGGTCGATGCGGGCCTCCGGAAGGTGAGTCCCGATGCCGACATGACCGCCGCGGCTCGCCGCGGACAGACAGAACGGGAATACGACGCGTACGTCGCGAACTGCCCGAGCCGGATGTTGCTCGACCGAATGAGCGACAAGTGGGTGGCGTCGATCCTGGTGGCGCTCGGAGACACGACCATGCGCTACTCGGAGCTGTCGCGTGCCGTGGCCGGGGTCAGTCAGAAGATGTTGACCCAGACCTTGCGCACCCTGGAGCGCGATGGACTGGTCACGCGCGGGGTGACGGTGAGTGTTCCAGTGCGCGTTGACTATTCACTCACCCCGCTCGGCCTCTCGTTGCGGCAGCTGATGCGCGGGGTGAAGGACTGGGCCGAAACGCACATGGACGAGGTCTTCGAGGCCCGCGACCTCTACGACCACCGCATGGCCGAGCAGTAGCCGGGCGTCCTGTCAGGAGACGATGTCGGCGACCACCGCGCCGGTGACCGAGATGAGGTCGCCCGGGGCGAGTTCGATCTCGAGTCCGCGTTTGCCGCCGCTGCAGAACACCGAATCCCAGAGGTCGACGGTTTCGTCGATCACGGTGGGCAGCGGCTTCTTCTGACCGACGGGCGACACCCCGCCGAGGACGTACCCGGTGACGCGGACCACCGCCGCCGGATCGGCCATGGTGGCTTTCCCACTCAGTCCCAGCGCGCCGGCCGCAGCCTTGGGGGACAGGCGCTGCGGCACCGGGATGACCGCCACGGCCAGGGTGCCGCCGACATCGATCACCAATGTCTTGAAGATCTGTTCGGGTTCGGCTCCGATCGAGGTACGCAGGTGGTCAACGGCTTCCGGACCCCAGTCGCCATCCGAGCGGGTGTCGTACTTGTGTACCTGATGCCGTACCCCGGCACTTTCGAGAACGCTGATCGCGGCGGTCGCTGCCATGGCTGTCGATTCTCTCAGTCGGAGTCGGGATCGCGAACCTTCGCGTGCGCGCTTGGTGGCAAGTATCGGCTCAGCCTGGGCAAAAGTGATTCGGTCCGGAACAAGTCGCGACGGGGCGTTGTTGATTCCGCCTGAAGGAGGTGTGGTGTGTACAGCAACTCACGTGAGCGCGGGTCGGTAGGCTTGCTCGACAGACCTGGTTTTCCCGCAGGTCTCGAAGGGACTGTCGTGACCGAAGCCGAAACACCAGAAGTGAGCCCAGAGACGTCGGAAGAGCGCTTTGCGCGGTTCGAACGTGATGCGTTGCCGTTGCTCGATCAGTTGTACGGTGGCGCGCTGCGGATGACCCGGAACCCCGCCGATGCCGAGGATCTCGTACAGGAAACGTATGTGAAGGCGTTCTCGGCCTTCCACTCGTTCAAGGCGGGAACCAATCTCAAGGCCTGGCTCTACCGGATTCTGACCAACACCTATATCAACGGATACCGGAAGAAGCAGCGTCAGCCGGCCCAGTATCCGACCGATGAGATCACCGACTGGCAGTTGGCCGCCACGGCCGAGCACACGTCGCAGGGGCTGAGGTCTGCCGAGATCGAGGCGCTCGACGCGCTGCCGGACGACGAGATCAAAGCTGCCCTGCAGGCGCTCCCGGAGGACTTCCGGATGGCGGTGTACTACGCCGACGTCGAGGGATTGCCGTACAAGGAAATCGCCGAGATCATGGACACCCCGATCGGGACCGTGATGTCCCGATTGCATCGGGGCCGCAAACAGCTGCGAGAACTGCTCGCCGACGTCGCTCGCGAGCGTGGATTCAACAGAGGAACTTCCGGCCACACGGCCGATGGCCAGTCCGGCCACAAACAGGAGGTTGCCGGATGAGTACCGGAAACGTAGGCGGCGGGTCGAACGCCGAAGAAGAGTTCGACGAGACCCAGCAACTCGATTGCTCGGCTGTGATCGCCGATGTGTGGCTGTTGCTCGACGACGAATGCGATCCGCATGCCCGGGCGCGACTGAAGTCGCATCTGGACGGGTGCACGCCGTGCCTCGAGCACTACGGCATCGAACAGCAGTTGAAGTCTTTGGTGAACCGCAAATGCGGTGGAGATCAGGCGCCCAAGGGATTGCGGGAGCGGTTGACCCTGGAGATTCGGAAGACGGTCATCATCCGCGAGACGCGGGGATAGTCCTCACTCCGAATCCGCCAGGGATCCAAAACCCGGTAAGGGCCTCAACGCTCAGGCGTTGGGGCGCTTGCCGTGGTTGGCCGCATTCTTCTTGCGAGCCCGCTTCTTGCGTCCACGCTTTCCCATGGCAGTCTCCTTTCGACAGCGCTCCATTGTGACACGAAGCGCGCGATTGCCGAGAATCGCCCGGACTCGTGGTGCTGCGCTAGGTTTATACCCGGCGTAACCCGAGCACCTGGAGGATGGCGATGGCAGAAGAAGTCGTAGCGGAAATCGTTGCAAGCGTTCTCGAGGTAGTTGTCAGTGCCGGTCAGACGGTCGAGGTCGGTGACACGCTCGTGTTGCTGGAATCGATGAAGATGGAGATCCCCGTCCTGGCCGAAGAAGCGGGCACGATCACCGAGGTGAAGGTCAACGTCGGGGATGTGATCCAGGCCGGTGACCTCATCGCGGTCATCGACAACTGAGGCACGCGATCATTGACGGACCGACGGGCTCCGGCTGATGTCGACTCTCTCCGAGTTGCTGGCGGAACACACCGAACTGTCCGGGGCCGCAGGTGGCCACCTCCAGCGGGTGGTGGCGGAATGGCAACTGCTCGCCGACCTGTCTTTTGCCGACTTCCAGATGTGGGTGCAGTCGCAACGCGCTGCCGCTGAGCCGTATTCGGCCACCACCGGGCCTCAGATGGTCTGTGTTGCCCAATGCCGGCCGAATACGGCTCCCACGGTCTTTCCCGCCGACGGCGTGGGTACGTCGATCTCAGAGGCTGACAACCCGCAGGTCTTCGGTGCACTGCGGGATGGCCGCATCCTCCGTGAGGAGGATCCGACGTGGGTCGGGTCGGTGGCGATCAGGCGGGAAGCGGTCCCGGTCCGATTCGAGGGTGCCGTGGTCGCGGTTCTCGCGCGCGCGATCAATCTCACCCAGCCGCGGATGCCGTCGCCCCTCGAATTGTCCTATCAGGACTGTGCGTACGACCTGTGCCAGATGGTGGCCGAGGGGACGTTCCCGCAGAACGAGGGCAATCCGCGAGGCCTGTCGACGCCTCGTGCCGGCGACGGCTTCATCCGGGTCGACGAGAGCGGGGTGGTGCAATACGCCAGCCCCAACGCGTTGTCGGCCTACCACCGCATGGGCTGGACATCGGAACTCAGCGGCAACGACCTCGCCGAGGTGACGGTCAGCCTGCTCAGCGACCCGTTCGAATCGGAGGAAGCGGCCACGATGTTGCGGGCGGCGGTCGAGGGCCGGGCGGGAATGCGGATCGAGGCCGACGCCCGCCGGGCGACCGTGCTGATCCGCGCGGTGCCACTGCGGCCCCGGGGTGTTCTCGTCGGAGCGGTGATCCTCGTGCGTGACGTCACGGAGGTGAAACGTCGGGACCGCGCATTGATAAGCAAGGACGCGACGATCCGCGAGATCCATCACCGCGTCAAGAACAACTTGCAGAGTGTGTCGGCCCTGCTGCGGCTGCAGGCGCGGCGCACCACCAACGACGAAGCGCGTCAGGCGCTGGGAGAAGCCGTCCGGAGAGTCGCGGCCATTGCCCTTGTCCACGAACTGCTTTCGGGCAGCGTGGATGAGGA
Source organism: Williamsia sp. (assembly GCF_036566845.1). Lineage (GTDB taxonomy): Bacteria > Actinomycetota > Actinomycetes > Mycobacteriales > Mycobacteriaceae > Williamsia. The sequence continues at coordinate 39,331 of NZ_DATCVM010000243.1, read as the reverse complement.
AGTCGATCTGGACGTGGTCATCGATCAGCTCGTGCCCGTCATGGCCGACGTGGCGTCGGGCGGCACCGCGGTCACGGTGCGACGGGTCGGCAAGATCGGTGTGCTGAAGTCCGATCTCGCGATGCCTGTGGTGATGGTGCTCACCGAGCTGATCCAGAATGCGGTCGAACACGGATTCGCGCCGGAACAGACCGGCCGGGTCCTGATCGATACCTCCAGGAGCACAAGGGAACTCGTGATCACCGTCCAGGACGACGGCGTCGGCATCGACCCGGATTTCGATCCGCGTCAATCGGATCGTCTCGGACTGCAGATCGTTCACACCCTGGTGCAGATCGAGCTGTCGGGCGACCTCGAGCTGCGGCCCGGCGCAGCCGGTGGGACCGACGCGATCCTGACCGTCCCCTTGCGCTGACCGGTTGTGCCGCAGCATCTTTGATGCCGCATTGTCCATTGCAGCAAAAAACCCGGTGGCTTGATGCCACCGGGTTGCCTGCCGTCGAGGTGGTCGCTGGGCTGTGACCGCCTCGGGTTCTCTCTGGGTCTATACCGAGCTGCGGGTGCGGCTGCGAGCATTACGCCGCTTGAGTGCGCGTCGCTCGTCTTCGCTCATCCCGCCCCAGACGCCTGCATCCTGGCCCGACTCCAGTGCCCACGTGAGGCAATCAGCTGTAACCGGGCAGCGGTTGCAGACGAGCTTCGCATCAGCAATCTGCGCGATGGCCGGGCCACTGTTTCCCACCGGGAAAAACAGCTCCGGATCCTCGTCGCGACAAATTGCGTTGTGACGCCAGTCCATCCCACTGCTCCTTCAGGCGCTTCCACGCGCCGCTCGTAACCGTCTGTTCATGTGTGCGTATGTTTTGTTTCCGCACTGTTGCTTGTGAATACTTTCACGAATCCAGATGATGTCAATGGTGTTCCCTTAACACGTGGGCAACATCACTGTGCAGGGGGTACCTACATAGGTCCTTACCCCGTTGTACTACCCTGCGGGCCCAGTTGTCTCGAGAATCACACACAGAACTATTTGTGACCTGCATCTCTCCCGGGTCGTAGGGTCACGTTTTCACGACTTGGGAGAAATAACCTCTAGTACAGCGGGACGGCAGCCGAACTCGAGCGCCGTCCGGGTGCCAAGGTATTCGCCATCCATCTGCATGTCGATGGGTTTCGAGCTGTGAATCTCGACATAGGCAACGTCGTCTTCGCGCAAAAGGTGTTTGGCGTGCGGTTTTGCCTTGGACGACAACAGTTGCCGGACCAGTGGCAAATTGCGGATCGGGGCCATCGATGTCGATGCGAAAACTCCGAGGCGGCCATCAAAAGTCGTATCCGGATTGGTTTCGATCGGCCTCGAGCCCAGATACGTCCACGGGCTGGCGTTGGAGACGAACGCAAAATGCGCGCCCTCGAGGGGTTCGCGCCCCGGGACGGTGACGGTCAGCGTGGGCTTGCTGCGGGCCGCGCCCATGAAAGTCCGGATCGCGGTCCACAGATAGCGGGTGGCCGTCGCGCGGTGCCCGGCGGTGCGCTGTTCGTCGATGGACTTGACCACCTGCGCGTCCACGCCGACTCCGGCGTTGAAGAGGAACCACCGATTGTTGGTGTGCCCCAAGCTGACTCGGCGACGTTGACCGGTTGTGAGAAGGTCGACCAGCTGCCCGGTCGCCTTCAGTGGATCCGCATCGATGCCCAGTGCGCGCGCGAACACATTGGCGCTCCCGCCGGGCACCACCGCAAGTGCGGGGGACGGCATGCCGCTCTCCGGCTCGGATGGCGGATCCAGCAGACCGTTGACCACCTCGTTGACACTGCCGTCGCCGCCGTGCACGACCACCACGTCGTAACGCTCCGCGCGGGCCTGGGCGGCGAGCTCTCCGGCATGGCCCCGGTGCGTCGTGTGCTCGACCCTGATGTCGACACGGGCTCCGTTGCCGGCCTCGTCCGGGCGACGGAGCGACGCGGAAAGGGTATGGAGCAGCGCATCCCGGCCGGCCTCGGTTGTCGAGGTGGCAAAGGGATTTACGATCAGCATCGCGCGCACGAGAACCGAGCCTAGCGCCAGCGGGGAGGAATCCGCCCTTCGAGCCGCTCAGAGGCCCGTGACGGACGTCGCACTGGTTCACCGGTCGCGACCATTAGGGTGGTCAGGTGTCTGAATCCACTCCACCGATCAATGTTCGCCGGGCCGGCGCGATAGTCGCACTCGAGGGCGCCCTCGGCGTCGCGGCCGCGATCTACATGGTGATCCGGGAGTTGATGGGTCACGAGGACGGTGCCTTCATCAGCGGCTACGGCACCGCGGCATGGTTTGCCATCCTCGGTGGCGGTGTTCTGGCCGCCGGCATCGCGCTGCTCACCGGACGTCGCTGGGGCCGGGCCATCGCGGTGATGACGCAGATATTGCTGGTTCCGGTGGCGTTTGCCCTGATCACCGACAGCGAGCTCCCGATCATCGGTACGCCGGTACTGGTCGTGCTGGCATTCGCGCTGTACTTCTTGTTCAGCCCGACGTCGATGAAGTGGTTCGCTGCGGCCTACGAGATCAAGCCGGGTGAAGAAGACGAAGCGGACGTCGAGCCCAAACCCGTCGCAAAGACCTTCGAGCGTCGCAAGAAGAAGCGTCGCTGAAGCGCTGTTCGCAGGTCTACTCGGCTCGAGAACCTGCGGCGATGAACCGGTCACCCCACTCCGCGACCGGAGCAAGAAGGTTGTTGAGCTCGTTGCCCCGGTCGCTGAGCGAGTAGTCCACGCGCAGCGGAAATCCCTCTCCGGCTGTTCGGACCAGTAGCCCCGCGCGTTCCAGGTCGCGTAGCTGAGCTGCCAGGACCTTCTCGGATATCCCGCCGATTGCGCGACGTAATTCGGCGAAGCGGCGGTCTCCCTCGCTCAATCGCCACATGATCGTCGGCTTCCACTTCGAACCGATGAGTTCGAAGACGACGTTCACTCCGCACTGCACGTTTGACTGGTCCGCCATGTCCGCTCCTCACCGCCAGGTCCGTACGCACAAAATTGTACGTACTGGACCGCCGTCGCGTGACCGAGCAGTATGGCGACATGAACATAATCAGTTCTCCCACAACGATTTCAGTGCTCGGACTCGGTGCCATGGGCGTGGCTGTCGTGCGCGCCGCGGCGGCGGCCGGTCACGGCGTCAACGCCTGGAACAGGACACCTCGAACGAACGACGATTTCGGTTTACCGGAACATGTCGTGCTTGCCGATTCGCCCGCCGCGGCGATCGCCGCGGCGGACATCGTGGTGATCTGCGTGCGCGATCACCACGCGAGTCGCAGCGTGATCGAGCAGATCGCACCCGAAATCGCCGGTCGTGTGGTGGTCAATCTGTCCACCGGAACCCCGTCGCAGGCCGCTGAATCCGCGGCGAGATCTGCGGGGAGCGGCATCCGATACGTCACCGGAGCGATCATGGTTCCGACTTCGATGGTCGGTGGAGAGCAATCGCTGGTGCTGTACGCCGGAGCCGACGAGGATCTGGCCACCCTCGGGCCCTTGTACAACTCCTTCGGTGGAACCAGCGATGTTGTTGGTGCCGATCACGCTGTCCCGCCGGCATTCGACCTGGCGATGCTCGACATCTATTTCGCGGGCATGTTCGCCCACCTGCATGCCACCGCGCTCGCCGGTGCGTACAACATCGATCCGGGTCGCTTCCTGCCCTACGCGCAGAGCGTCGTCGAAACGCTCGGAGCTTCACTACCCGGCCTTTCGTCGGCGGTGGAGCAACGCACATATGACGGTGGCGAAGCTCGCCTGGACATGTGCCTGGCGTTTCTGGAACACATCGTTGAGTCGAGCCGCGAGGCCGGAATCGACCCGGGCATCAGTGAGTTGGTGCGCGACGCCTCGTCCCGCGCGATGGCGCACCGGGCAGCTGCCACGGACTGGGAGGTCGTCGCCGAGGATTTCCTGGTCACGGCCCGATCTACCGCGCCGTGACCGTTGTCACCACCCTGGGGGTGCTTGTGCCGGAGGTCGATTGGTTTGCTGATCGGTTGCTTCCTCCGTCGCCGAAGTCTGTGTCGTCGCATCCGAGTCGCTGCGCGGGCGTTGTTCGTACCAGCTGATGCGTGGGATCTGTGTGGTGTATCAACACCACCAAGTCCACCGGGCACCGCGATTGTCCGCACGGGACTGATTGACCACGTCGAGGAAATCGGCGAGATCTCCGCGGGCTCGCTTGGCGTCCGTTCCATAGGTCGCCTCGTTGACGGCGGCGGGCGCGTCGTAGCCAATCCACGCGATTGTGGCGGTTGTTTGGTTACCGCGGCCGGCTCCGTAGAGGACTTCACCGGCCGTGGCCTGGAGATTTGTCGCCTGGTCGACGTAGGTCCCCAGATCGTTGTCGCCCTGCTTGTCCTAGGGGACCGCACCAGTACCTGGAACGAAAACACTGACGTGGCCGGCGGTGTCGACGTCGCCGATCGCAACGGCGGCCTTGGGGACATCGCCGGTGAAATCGACAAGAAGGACTCGGAGATCAGGGCGCGCGTGCAGGAAGGCAGTTCGGTAGGCGGCAGTCGACGATGCCGACAGCTGTTCCAGCGTGGCGTCGGTTGGGATGGCAAGTGGGCGGGACCGCGCCGACCTGCGCCGCAGAACCCCGCCGATGCGGAGGTGGCCGCCTCACCCGACCATCCAGTGAGGTCCTTGTCGTTGATGCGACCCAGCTGCTGGTTCACCTCATCCAATGTGAATACCTTCGTGGACAAGACAGTGACGAGCGCATCGAGCTCGGCGCCTGACTTGATTTCCCACAGTTCATACATCCCCGTATTCAGTTCTTCCCATCCATCGCTGCCCGGTGGCAGCGTGGTGTGCGGCGAGAACAGTGGTACCGGTGGGGGGCTACGGATGGGGCACAAAACATGGAAGAACTCAGGGTTGACGTCGACGATCGGCATGATGCCGCAGCAGGCGTCCTGCGATCTGCCCAGAGAGCAGAGGGCGAGTTTCGATCTCAGAATCAAGCAGCGAGTGCCGCCTCGGACGGATGGCCGGGAACGAGTTCGGTTGACGCTGCAGCCCGGAGACGATTTTCGCAGCGGCTGACCGGGGTTCGGTGGAACGAATCACATTGCTGTCGAGCAGCATTGATGCCGCCGCCAACATATTTCATTCAGCCGAGACTGCGGCTGAAGATCGGATCGGCGCCGCCTCGCGCTCGCGACCGGACGATCGCGTATAGCCGCGAGTCAGACGGTGCGGACGTGGGCCGGGCGCCCGGCGTCGACATAATCGGCGCTGCGGTATCCGGTGATGCCCAGCGATTGGATCTGACGGGTCTCACCGTCGAAACCGAGGACCGCCAGAGACGCCGGGAGCATCGCGAAATGCGCACCGAACTCGATGGGTGCACCGATCCAGCGTGCGAGCAGCGACCTGGACAGGTGGCCGTGGCCGATGAGGACCACGGACCTGGTGATCAGATCGTCCAGGAGTCCGTTGATCACGGCGTCCATCCGGTCGCTCATCTGCTGGGGTGATTCACCGCCGGGGCCGCCCCGTGACCACACCGTCCAGTCCGGATCGGTCTCGCGGATCTGCGGGGTGGTGATGCCCTCATAGCTGCCGTAATTCCATTCGGTGAACATCTCGTCGGTGCGGGAAACGCTCAGACCCGCCAGTTCCGCGGTATGGGTGGCGCGCACTCGCGGCGATGAGAGGACCAGGGGATCGGTCAGGAGCAGCTCATCGAGCGGTTCGCGCAGGCCCGCGGCCTGTTCCTCGCCGAGAGGCGTGAGCGGGATGTCGCTCGTCCCGGTGTGCTTGCCCACCTTCGACCACTCTGTTTCGCCGTGCCGGATGAGAATCAGTCGATGAATGGCCGAACTCGGGGTACTCACCCCAGACATTCTGCACTGCCTGCGCATAGGGTCAAGACAAACAACTGCGGCAGAGCGTTCGGAGTGCTCGACTTGGAGGGAGTCAGCAATGAGCAGAGTTCTTGCGGTGGCGAATCAAAAGGGGGGCGTCGCGAAGACCACAACGGTGGTCTCGCTGGGCGCCGCATTGGCCGACAAGGGGTTGTCGGTTCTGGTTGTCGACCTCGATCCGCAAGGGTGCCTTACCTTTTCGTTGGGTCACGACCCCGACAAGCTGACGATCTCAGTTCATGACGTGCTGCTGGGCGAGGGCACGCTGGCCGAGGCCCTCCTCGACACCGACGACAAGGTCACGCTGCTCCCGGCCACGATCGATCTGGCCGGCGCCGAAGCGTTGCTGCTCATGCGCCCGGGACGCGAGTACGCACTCAAGCGGGCCCTGGCGACCGTCGACGAAGACTACGACGTCATCATCATCGACTGCCCGCCCTCACTGGGCGTTCTGACGCTCAACGGACTGACCGCAGCCGACGAGGTGGTGGTGCCTCTGCAGTGCGAGACACTGGCGCATCGGGGTGTGGGCCAGCTGCTGCGAACGGTCACAGAGGTGCAGCAGATCACCAATCCCGATCTGAAGTTGCTCGGAGCGCTGCCCACCCTCTACGACGCCCGCACCACACACAGCCGAGACGTCCTGGCCGACGTCTCCGACCGCTACGACCTGCCGGTGCTGGCGCCGCCGATTCCGCGAACCGTCCGTTTCGCCGAGGCCTCGGCGTCGGGTGCGAGTGTGCTGGTAGGACGAAAGAGCAAGGGCGCCCAGGCATATCGAGATCTGGCGGACAATTTGTGGAATCACTGGAAGGACGATGCGCCGCTGCAGACCCTCGAAGCGGTCTGAGCCTGGACTCGCGCACCCGACCCCGATGATGTGCCGTTCTGGCGAACAAAACCCCAGGTGGGATCCGCCAAAACAGCACATCATCGGGGTTGGGGGGCGAGAACCGCGACCGTGGAGTCCCATCGCTGTACGAGCTGATCGCCGATGTCGGCGAGGGTGATGATTCCGCCGTTGTATCCCTTGCGCTCCACCGGAATCGAACGGATCGGTTGCCCGTTGTCGAGATTGTGCTCGCTGATCCCTGTGGCGCTCGGCAGCAGTAGCGAACCGGCCATGACCACGCCGGGACCCAGCGTCTCGGGTACCTGGAACCGGGCGGCGAGGGTGTCGGGATCGATCACGACGGTGGCCTTGCCGGTCCAGAATGTGATGACGTCGCCGCTGGAGATCGGTTTGCTCTCGATTCCGACCGCGTCGCCCAGAACTGTGGTGCGGTTCTTGATCGTGCCGTCCACCGCATAGGTCTCGAGCATCGGACTCGGTGACGACACGTACACGGTCACACCGGTTTGGTTGACCGCGACCACGCGTGGCGGGGAGCCCAGTTCGCCGGTGATGATGGTCGACCCGAAGTCCTCGAGCTTTTCGTCCTTGTCGAGGGTGGCTCCGAGGATGGTCAGTCGATAGCCGGGTTCGATACCGCAGCGTTCGATGACAGCGATGCGGGAAGAACCGATCCCGCTGGAGACGAACTCGCACCCCGAACGCGGTTGGGTCCCGGGGTTCACCGGTGCGTCGACCCGGCCGTACTCGATGGTGCGGACCAGGTCGGTGCGCCACGTTTCGAGGCGTGTATCTCCCTGTGCCACAACGTAATCGCGGTCGAGGCTGACGTCGAGGTTGTTGTCGGCGTCGCTGCTCCGCGACGATGCGCGCTCACCTGTTGCGGCGTCGAGTGCGGTCACCTCACTGCATCCGCGGGCGTTGCGATAGATAGCGATGGCGTAGTTGCGGCCACCGGCTCCCCATCCGGTGACGGTGCACAACGGGATGTCGCGCGTGTACGACCACAGTGCGGCGCCGGTGGCCGGATCGTGTCCGACCACGGCTCCGTCCTCGCCGGTCACCACCACGCCTCCGATCGCAACCGGTGTCGCGGTGGCCGAGCTGGCTGCTCGCCACGCCTCGGTGAACGAAGGCGGAACCGCGGTGGCTTCCGCGGGCGGGGTCGCAGCCACGACGGCAGGATCCGACTCGGTGTTCTTCACCGAACTGGTCGCCCAGATCGCGACGGCAGACGCCGCGACGATCACAACCAGCACAACAACCACTGCGATGTCGAGCGGTGTCCGCCGCTCCGGCCTGAGCACCGTCAGCTACTCCGAAACGGTACCCACGGTGGTGTCGCCGGCGTCGGTGCCACTACCCGCGCCCGACCGGCGGCGACGCCGACGACGGGGCTGATCGCTGTTCTCGGGACCTTCGCCGGACGCGGCTGCCGGAGCCGCTGACCTGGTCGTGGCGGTTGCTTCGGCCGTGGCAGCCGACGCGTCCGCGGTGGTTGCCACGCCCTCGTCCTGGCCACCGGCGCGTGTGCGACGACGCTGGCGGGACGGGCGCTTGGCGCCCTCTCGTCCACGTCCGGCCACAACACGCTTCTCGTCGCCGGAAGAACGTCCACCCGAACGTGGTTCGCGCTCCTCGCGGGCGGGTTTACCGGACCCGACACGTCCGGTCGCAGACTCGGGGATGCCCAGTTGCTCGCGCAAATGCGGTGAGCTGGAATAGGTTTCGGCGGGATCGTCCATGCCGAGGTCGAGGGCTTTGCTGATCATCTCCCAGCGATGGAGTTCATCCCAGTCGACCAGCGTGATCGCGATACCGGTGCGTCCGGCGCGGCCGGTCCGTCCGATGCGGTGCACGTAAGTCTTCTCGTCGTCGGGGCACTGGTAGTTGATCACGTGCGTGACGTCGTCGATGTCGATACCGCGGGCGGCGACATCGGTGGCGACGAGGACGTTGACGCGTCCCTCACGGAAGGCGGTCAGCGACTTCTCGCGAGCCACCTGCCCGAGGTCGCCGTGGACGGCGCCGACGGCGAATCCGCGCTCGGCGAGATCGTCCGCCACCTTCTGTGCGGTCCGCTTGGTCCGCGTGAAAATCATTGTGGCGCCGCGACCTTCGGCCTGCAGAATGCGAGCGACCAGTTCTGCTTTGTCGAGCGCGTGAGCGCGGTAGACGTGCTGAGTGGTGCGTTCGTGCACAGCGGAGTCGTTGGCATGCTCGGCCCGGATGTGGGTCGGCTTGGTCAGGAACGTGCGCGCCAGCGTGACGATCGGTCCGGGCATGGTCGCCGAGAACAGCATAGTCTGGCGGGCATCGGGAAGCGAACCCATGATGCGTTCGATGTCGGGCAGGAAGCCCAGGTCGAGCATCTCGTCGGCCTCGTCGAGGACCAGCACCTGCACCTTGCCCAGGATCAGATGGCCCTGGCGGGCGAGGTCGAGGAGGCGGCCGGGAGTACCGACGACCACATCGATGCCGATCTTCAGTTCGCTGATCTGGTGTTCGAACGGGCGTCCGCCGAAGATCGACAGGATCCGCAGCGGCCGGTTCTGGCCGTCGGCGGTGTCGACGTGCAGGCCTTTGGCGGCGATCTCGAGGTCGTCGGTGACCTGGATGCACAGCTCGCGGGTGGGGACGATGATCAGCGCGCGGGGGGTGCCGTCGAGCTTGCGGATACCGGGCTCGCCCGGATCGGCGGTCGCCTGGGAGACGCGCTGCAGCAGCGGCACGCCGAAGCCGAGGGTCTTGCCCATGCCGGTTCGGGCCTGGCCGATCAGATCGTCGCCGGCCATCGCCAGCGGCAGGGTCAGTTCTTGGATCGCGAATGTGTTGACTTTTCCGTCGGCCGCAAGGGCGTCGACGATCTCCTTACGAACGCCGAGTTCGGCGAACGTGGGGGAGACGTGGTCTTCGGCAACGATGACTTCTTCGACGACGTCGAGTACCGGGTCCTGGGTTTTGTTTTCGATGTTCAGTTGATTGCCTTTCGCAATGTGCTCCCGCGCGCACTGCAAGGGTTCAACCACACAGGTCAGCATTTCGGCCTCGAGCAACCGAGGACTCTGGCAACCGGTATCTGGCTAAAGCGGACCCGATCGATATCGGGCTGCCGTCGGTGCGCGCACAAATTCGGTGCGAGTCAGCGTCTGGCATGACTCACCCCTGGCAGTGTACGTGTCCTCAGACGGTCTCGAAGAATCGGTGCATTCGCCGAAACGCTCCGGTGCGTCCTCGAAGGGCGTGCGCACTACACTCGAACGCATGTCTTCTGGTTCACAAACCGAGCCGCCGGTGGCCGCGGTCTCGCCCTCGGTTTCGGCCGATCATCCCGGAATCACCGAACTCTTCGGCGTGCTCGCGTGCGGAGAATTGGCAGCGTTCTATCGCCTCACATCCGAGGCGCTGATGGCTCCGGGTATCCGGGGCCGGGTAGCCATGGCGAGCATGGCCGCGGCCGAGATGTCGCACTTCGAGATCCTCCAGGAGGAACTGCAGCGACGGGAGGTCGACGTCTACGGGTTGGTCTCCGCGTACGAGGCCGTGCTCGATCGCTACCACGCCTCCACGGTTCCGAGCACGTGGGAGGAATCGCTGGTCAAGGTGTACGTCGGTGACGGATTGGCGGCGGATTTCTACCTCGAGATGGCAGGCACGCTGCCTGCGGAGGCCGAAGCCGTGGTCCGGGCGGTGATGTCGGAGACCGGTCATTCGGACTTCGCCGTGACAGCGATCCGCGACGCGGTGACCGCCGACCCGAACCTGAAGTCGCCGTTGACGTTGTGGGGACGGCGTCTGCTCGGTGAGGCGATCACCCAGACCCAGTACGTACTCGCCGGCCAGGACGACCTGACGGAGCTGCTCTTCTCGGTGGAGACCGACCTGAACGGAATTGCCGGATTCTTCGATTCGATTCAGGAGCGCCACGGCCGCCGGATGGCGGACATGGGCCTGGCGTAGAAATACCCCCGTTCGGCGCGGGTCGGCCTGACTGATGGCCCGCCCGCCCCTGGGGATAGATTCACACCCGTAGGAAGTACACCGCCGAAGATCTATGGAGGATTCTGTGGCCGTTGATGTGAAGATCGGGATCACCGACAGCGCGCGCGAGCTGGTTGTGCACATCGACCAGGACAGCGACGAGGCTCATGCCGCGGTCGAGGCCGCACTGTCGGGAAGCGATCAGCTCCTGCGTTTGCAGGACGACAAGGGCGCGCGGTATCTGATCCCGGTGACCAAGATCGCCTACGTCGAGGTGGGCACCTCCGAAGCCCGCAAGGTGGGATTCGGCGCAAGCTAGTGCCGCGGGGGCCTGATCCGCTCAGGCCTCGTTGTCGGAGTCGCTCGCGTGCTGCATCGGCACGCGGGCGAGTCCACCCCAGAGCATCGTGACGGTGATGTCGATGGCCTCTTCCTTGGTCATCGGACGCTTGGCGTCGAGCCAGTGGCGGGCGTTGACCTGGCTGAGGCCGACGAGGCCGGCCGCGAGCATCCGGGACCGATTCTGGTCCAGGCCGGAATCGTGCATCACCAGTCCGTATACGGCGTCGACACATGCTTCGGTCGCGCCTTCGACCCGGCGGATCGCCGCCGGATCCAGTGCGTCTGACTGGAAGATCAGTCGATATCCCTGGTTGTCCTCGTCGATGAAATCGAAGAACGCCTCCACTGCGGACCGCACGCGGTGCCGGTTGTCGGTGGATGTCAGCAGCGCCCCGGTGACCCGATTGACCATCGATTCCGCGTGCAGATCGAGTACCGCGAGATAGAGGTCGAGTTTGCTCGGGAAGTGTTGGTAGAGAACAGGTTTGCTGACGCCCGCGTGAACCGCGATCTCGTCCATCCCCGCCGAGTGGTAGCCGCGTTCGACAAAGATCTCACTTGCCGCATCCATCAACTGCAGGCGTCGCGCACTACGTGGCATCCGAACACTGCGGCGTCCAGCATTGGCGGAGTTCGCCTTCACCCCGGTGCCTGCTGCTGCCGTCTCGTCCATGGATCGAGGGTATATCCCGGCACTCGAGTTAGACATGCAGGACCGTGGCGTCTCGTTCATGGATCGAGGGTGTATCGCGGCACTTGAGTTGGGCATGCAGGACCGTGGTGTCTCGTTCGTGGATCGAAGGAACTGTCTCGGCGAGCCGCCACCGGTGGTGGCTTACAGGTGAATCGGCGATGCCTGTGAGAAGGTGAAGCGGTGACTGATGCGGGAGGCTCGGGGAGCAGGGGAACGCGACGTTCGCCCCACGACACCCCGGCCCAATCGAGTCGGGGCGACGAGGGCAGCACACGTCGCTCAACTGGTCGCCGGACCGCGGTTGTCGACGGAAGAGACCACTCCGACCAGGCGCGACGTGCCGCCGAGAGAGCCCGCCGGCTGGCCCGCGCCGAGGCCGAGGCGGATGCCCGGCTAGCCAATCAGCGCACCGACATCCACCCGCCGGTGTCGTCGGGGCGTCCCGCGCCGGATCAGCCCCTGCGGGCCCGGTGGGACCCGACCGGTGATCCCGGGCGGCAACGCGCCGAACGCGACACGGATCGAAAGAAGCAGACTGCGCTCGGGCGATTCGTCGCCACTTATGGCTGGCGCGCATACGCGATTCCGGTCCTGGTGGTGCTCACCATCGTGATGATCGTGCTCACCGTACGGTCGGAGCAGGACAGTCCGCCGGTGGTGGCCGCAGCCGATTCCGATCCGGATGCGGCCCGCAGCACCGACGTCAACAACGCGACCACCGCGATCGGCGCACCGCCTGCCGAGGTCCAGGCCGAACAACTCCCGTCCGGCGCCCTGCCCGCCGGCGGCCCGTTCGCGGAAAGCGGCGACCGTACCTACCGCATCGTCCCCGGCGCGACCCCGCGCATCGGGGCCGGTGGCCAGGAGTTCACGTACACCGTCGAGGTGGAGAGCGGACTGAACTCCGGCGATTACGGCGGTGACCCCACGTACGCCAAACTGGTCGACGCCACGCTCGCGAATCCGAAGAGCTGGATCGGCGACGGGACGTTCAGCTTCCGCCGGATCGACAGCGGCACCCCCGACTTCCGCGTCACCCTCACCTCGCCGGAGACCACGCGGCAACTCTGTGGATACGAGATCAAGCTCGAATCGAGTTGCTACTACCCGCCCGAGGGCCGGGTGACGCTCAACGAGGCCCGCTGGGTCCGCGGTGCCACCTCCTTCGAGGGCGACGACCTCGGCTATCGGCAGTATCTGATCAACCACGAGATCGGCCACGCGATCGGCTTCGTCAACCACGAACCGTGCAAGGTCAACGGAGCCCTCGCGCCGGTGATGATGCAGCAGACGTTCGGTACGGCGAACAGCGAGATCATGGCTCTGGACCCGGACATGAAGGCCGATCGCAGCTACGTCTGCAATCCCAACCCCTGGCCGTTCCCTGAGCGTTGATCTGCGGCCGTCGGACGATTGCACGCAGACGGAATCTTCCGTGTGGTGCATTCGTTGAAAGGAGGGACGGTGCCGCGAGGCCCGGTGCAGGGATGCACGACGATCGTGAGGAGTGCTCGTGTCACAGTTGCCACCGCTGGTTGAGCCCATAGGAGAGCTCACCCGCGAAGAGGTCGCCCGCTACAGCAGGCACCTGATCATCCCCGACATCGGCGTCGACGGGCAGAAACGCCTGAAAAACGCCAAAGTGCTCGTCATCGGTGCCGGCGGGCTCGGCTCTCCGACACTGCTCTACCTGGCTGCCGCCGGTGTGGGCACCATCGGGATCGTCGAATTCGACGAGGTCGATGAGTCCAACCTGCAGCGCCAGGTCATTCACGGGCAGTCCGACGTGGGCCGGCCCAAGGCCGATTCGGCGAAAGACTCGATTCTAGAGATCAATCCCCATATCGAGGTGCACACCCACAAGTTTCGCCTCGACAACAGCAACGCCGTCGAGCTGTTCGGGCGGTACGACCTGATCATGGACGGCACCGACAATTTCGCCACCCGATATCTGGTCAACGACGCCGCCGTGCTCGCGGGTAAGCCGTACGTGTGGGGTTCGATCTACCGGTTCGAGGGCCAGGCCTCGGTGTTCTGGGAGGACGCGCCGGACGGTCTCGGTCTGAACTATCGGGACCTGTATCCGGAGGCCCCACCGCCGGGCATGGTGCCGTCGTGCGCCGAGGGTGGCGTGCTGGGCATCCTGTGCGCTTCGATCGGCTCGATCATGGGCACCGAGGCGATCAAGTTGATCACCGGTATCGGCGAGACGTTGCTGGGTCGGCTGATGGTGTACGACGCCCTCGACATGCGCTACCGGACCATCAATCTGCGTAAAGACCCCGAGGCGCCGAAGATCACCGAACTGATCGACTACGACGCGTTCTGCGGGGTGGTCTCGGACGCGGGTGTGTCGGCCGCTGCCGATTCGACCCTGACCGCAGCGGAACTCAAGCAGCGTCTGGACTCCGGCGAGAAGCTCGCGCTGATCGACGTCCGGGAACCGGTGGAGTGGGAGATCGTCAAGATCGAAGGTGCCACGTTGATTCCGAAGGGCGACATCGAGTCGGGCGAGGGGCTGGCCAAGCTGCCGCAGGACCGTCCCGCGGTGCTGTACTGCAAGACCGGCATCCGGTCGGCAGAGGCGCTCGCTGCCGTCAAGAACGCAGGTTTCGCCGACGCCACCCATCTGCAGGGTGGAATCACGGCCTGGGCCAAGCAGGTGGATACCGAACTGCCCGTCTACTGACCCTGCCGGTCCATCATGAACCTGGTGCGGCGACACCCATCTCGGCTGCGGTGATTCTCTCGGTCACGCCGGTAACGTTGGCGCCGTGACCTCTGACTTGACCTCCGTCGAGCCGCCCGAACATGTCCTGAAGACCTTCGGGTTGGCCGAACAGCCGGTGGTGGCTCTCGGTGACGGCTGGGAAGGCGGATGGCGAATCGGAGAGACGGTTCTCTCACTCGTCCCCGATCACGCACGGGCGGCATGGTCGGCGAAGGTCCGGGAAACGCTGTACGTCGAGGGCGTGCGGGTAGCGCGCCCGGTCCGATCGTCGGACGGACGCTATGTGGTCTCCGGCTGGCGGGCCGACACCTACATCGCCGGTACCCCCGAGCCCCGCTTCGACGAGGTCGTCTCGCTGGCCGACCGGCTTCATGAGGCCACCGCAGAACTCGAGCGCCCGCGCTTTCTGACGCAACCGCCGGCGCCGCCGTTCAGCGACGTCGACGTGTTCACGGCGGCCGATCGCGCTGCCTGGGAAGACGTCCCGATGCGCTCGGCGCGGTCGGCCGGATTGGGCGACCCGACCTCACCGGACGGTGTCACGAGCCTCGAGATGCTGCGGACGCTGTCCACCCTCCGCAAGAACGTGCAGTCGCCGTCGCAACTCGTCCACGGTGACCTGTTCGGCACGGTGCTGTTCGCCGGGGCCGCAGCGCCCGGGATCACCGACATCACCCCGTACTGGCGACCGGCGGCCTGGGCGTCCGCTGTCGTCGTCGTGGATGCCCTGGCGTGGGGTGGGGCCGACGACGGACTCGTCGATCGCTGGGAAGATCTGCCGGAATGGCCGCAGATGATGTTGCGTGCCGTCATGTTCAGGCTGGCTGTTCACGCGTTGCATCCGCGCTCGACGTCCGGTGCGCTCCCGGGGCTGAAACGGGTCGCCGATATGGTCCGTTTCCTCGTTTAGCCCTCCTGAGCTGCAGTTTTTCGCTGTATCGGCTGCCTGACGCGCATTGCTGAACCCACTTCTCACACCCTTTCAGGGTGAGAAGTGAGAACACTGTGACTGTTCGGTCACTGGTTGCAAACCTCCCGCAACACCGGTTTCCTACCGTTCTCCTCAAGTCATCCGGCAACTGACCCGGACATACGAGGAGGGGCACGAAGTGACTGCGAAGGCCATAAACCGAAAGCACTACATCACCGACTGGGATCCTGAAGACGTCGAGGCGTGGGACAACGGCAACGCCGACATCGCCAAGCGGAACCTGATCTGGTCGGTGATCTGTGAGCACGTCGGCTTCTCGATCTGGGCGATGTTCTCGGTTCTCGCGCTGATGATGGGTCCGGAATACGGGATCAGCGCCGATCAGAAGTTCGCGATCGCCGCCGTCGCGACGTTCATCGGTTCCTGCCTGCGGATCCCTTACACCCAGGCCACAGCGAAGTTCGGTGGACGGAACTGGGCGATCTTCTCGGCAGTTGTGCTGTTGATCCCCACCGGCCTGCTCCTGATGCTGATGATGAATCCGGGTGACTTCGGCTTCGGATGGTTCCTGTTCGTGGCCGCGCTGACCGGCTTCGGTGGCGGCAACTTCGCGTCGTCGATGACCAACATCAACGCCTTCTACCCGCAGCGACTGAAGGGCTGGGCGCTGGGACTCAACGCCGGCGGCGGAAACATCGGCGTTCCGGTTGTCCAACTGATGGGTCTGCTGGTGATCTGGCTGTTTGCCGACAACCCCGAGGTCCTGTGTGCCATCTACCTGGTTCTGCTGGCCTTGGCAGGTGCGGGTGCAGCCCTCTACATGGACAACCTCGACCACCAGACCGCCAGCGGCCGCGCGATGGTGGAGGCGCTGAAGTTCCGTGACACCTGGATCATCTCGCTGCTGTACGTCGGAACCTTCGGTTCCTTCATCGGTTTCGGGTTCGCCTTCGGTCAGGTCCTGAACATCAGCTTTGCCTCGTCCGGGAACTCGAACCCGGCTTTGGCTGCGGCACAGATCGTGTGGATCGGGCCGTTGCTGGGATCGCTGAGCCGGCCATACGGCGGAAAGCTCGCCGACCGGATCGGCGGCGGCAAGGTGACCCTGTTCAGCTTCCTCGCGATGATCGCGTCGGCCTCCATCCTGGTGGTGGCGGGTCTGATCTCGGATGCCAATGACAAAGAGATCACCGGTGGCACCCTGACCGCCTTTGTCATCGGCTTCGTGTTGCTGTTCCTCATCTCGGGCATCGCGAACGGCTCGGTGTACAAGATCATCCCGAGCATCTGGGAGCACAAGGCCCAGATCAATCCGGCTCTGAACAGTCTGGGCAAGACCAACTGGTCGCGGTCGATGTCGGGTGCACTGATCGGTATCGCGGGCGCCTTCGGTGGGCTCGGTGGCGTCGGGATCAACCTGGTTCTGCGCGACAGCTACAAGTCGAATCAGTCAGCCACCCAGGCCTTCATCATCTTCCTCGCCTTCTACGTCTTCGCAGCGATCCTGACCTGGTGGTTCTACGTCCGACAGTCCGTGGAGGTCACCGAATCGGCGCCGGCACCGGCCCCGACCACCGCCCCGGCTGTGCAGCCGTGACCACGCAGACGATCCCCCTCGGCCTCACGGCCGAGGGTTCGGTCGGAACCCGGACACATTGCCCCTACTGCGGTTTGCAGTGCGCGATGACCATCACGGGGTCCGGCGCCGGCGATGCCGAGATCGCCCCGCGGCAGTTCCCCACCAACAAGGGTGGGTTGTGCCAAAAGGGCTGGACGGCAGCGGAAGTGCTCCGCAACCCGAATCGGCTCACCGAACCGCTCGTGCGGGTCGACGGAGAGCTGACGCCGACGACGTGGGACAACGCACTGAACATCGTGGCGCAGGGTTTCGCCCGGGCCCGCCGTGAGCACGGCGCCGATGCCGTGGGCATCTTCGGCGGCGGCGGTCTGACCAACGAGAAGGCCTACCAGCTGGGCAAGTTCGCCCGGGTGGCATTGCAGACCTCGAACATCGACTACAACGGCCGGTTCTGCATGAGCTCGGCGGCCGCGGCCGGCATCAAGTCGTTCGGTATCGACCGGGGACTGCCGTTCCCGTTGGCCGACATCGGTTCGGCGGAGTGCATCGTCATGCTCGGCGGCAACGTGGCCGAGACGATGCCGCCGATGGTCAGCCACCTGATGACAGCGGCCCGCGCCGGCGGGCTCGTCGTGGCAGATCCGCGCCGGACGGCAACGGTGGAAAGGGCGGTGGCCGACGGCGGTGTGCACCTGCAGCTCGCGCCCGGCACCGATCTGCCACTGGTCCTCGGCATGGTTCATATCGCGGTGACGGAGGGGTACGCGGATCTCGATTACATCGCCGACCGCACCAGCGGGTTCGACGAGTTCTGGCGGGTCGCCGGGCAGTGGTGGCCGGAACGCGCCGAGCGGGTCAGCGGCGTCCCCGTCAGTGCGATGCGCCGGACGGTGGCGCTGCTGGCTGCGTCCCGTGACCGCGGGACCGGAGCGTATGTGCTCACAGCCCGTGGCGCGGAACAGCATTCGACCGGTACCGACACCGTCAGCGCCGTGATCGGTTTGTCCCTGGTGCTGGGGCTGTGCGGTCAGCGG
This sequence comes from Williamsia sp., assembly GCF_036566845.1. GTDB lineage: Bacteria > Actinomycetota > Actinomycetes > Mycobacteriales > Mycobacteriaceae > Williamsia. The sequence goes on along the minus strand of NZ_DATCVM010000243.1, from coordinate 21,283 downwards.
GGCAGTGGCTACGGCTGTATCACCGGGCAGGGCAACGGTCAGGGTGGGCGCGAGCACGGACAGAAGGCCGACCAGTTGCCGGGCTACCGGAAGATCGCCGACCCGGCGGCCCGCACACACGTTGCCGCGGTGTGGGGGATCGACCCCGCCGATCTCCCGGGTCCCGGCCGCAGCGCCTACGAACTGCTCGATTCCCTGGGACAGCCCGGCGGACCCAAGATGCTGATGGTGCACGGCGCGAACCTGGCTGTGTCGGCGCCGCGCGCCGGCCACGTGGTGGACCGGCTGAAGTCCTTGGACATGCTGGTGGTCAACGACTTCCTGCTGTCGGAGACCGCGGCGATGGCCGATGTGGTCTTGCCGGTGCTGCAGTGGGCAGAGGAAGAAGGGACGATGACGTCCCTCGAAGGCCGGCTGCTGCGACGGCGCCAGGCGGTCCCGGTCCCCGATGGCCCGCGTAGCGAACTGGAAGTGCTGTCGGAGTTGGCCATTCGCCTCGGTCAGCCGGCCGACCGCTTCAAGACCGACCCCCGCGAGGTCTTCGACGAGCTGCGACGCGCGTCTGCCGGTGGTCCGGCGGACTACACGGGCATCACCTACGACCGGCTCGACAACGACGAGGCCATCCACTGGCCCTGTCCCGAGCCCGGTCATCCCGGAACCCCGCGGATGTTCCTGGATCGCTTTGCCACCGAGGACGGCCGGGCCAAGTTCATCGCGGTCGACCACCACGGTCAGACCGAGCCGGTGAGCGCCGACTATCCGCTGGTCTGCACGACCGGACGGGTTCTGACCCACTACCAGTCGGGCGCCCAGACCCGTCACGTGAAGGCGCTGGCCGACGCCGCCGGCCCCATGTACGTGGAGGTCAACAGCGACACGGCGGAGCGACTGGGGATCGCCGACGGCGACCACGTGACGCTGACATCGCGCCGCGGCCGCGTGATCGCCGCGGCCCGGTGCATCGACTCGCTGCGCCCGGACACCGTGTTTCTGCCCTTCCACTACGCCGGTGACGGGCGCGCCAACCTGCTGACCAATCCGGCACTCGATCCGACGAGCCGGATGCCCGAATTCAAGATCTGCGCTGTGCGGATGGAGCCGGCCACACAGACGGGATCGACGGGGTGAACATGACCAAGCGTGTGGTGATCATCGGCAACGGTATGGCCGGTGCCAGGCTGCAGGAAGAACTGCACCGACGCGATCCCGGTGGCGAGCGCGTCACCAGTGTGGTGATCGGTGAGGAGCCGACCGCGGCGTACAACCGGATCCTGATGTCGAATGTGGTGGCCGGCCGGATCAGCCCGGCGGACACCATGATTCGTGCCGAGGGCTGGTACCGCGAACACAACCTGCAGACGCATGTCGGTGTGCGGGTCGAGCGCATCGACCGCGCCGACCAGAGCGTGCACTGCAGCGACGGCACCGTTCACCATTACGACAAGCTCGTGTTCGCCACCGGTAGCAGGGCGTTCGTCCCGCCGATCGCCGGTGCGCTCGACGACGACGGTTTGCCGGTGCCCGGCGTTGTCGCCTTCCGCAACCTCACCGACTGTGAAGCGATCGTCTCGGCCCTGGGGAAGGGTGTTCGGGTTGTTGTCGTCGGTGGTGGTCTGCTCGGACTCGAGGCGGCTCGCGGTGCACTCCTGCAGGGTGCAGCGGTGACGGTGGTCCACCCGCGGTCCCATCCGATGGAGAAGCAGCTCGACAGTGCGGGTGGGGCGGTCCTGACCCGGATCCTGCGTGAGATCGGGATGGACGTGGTGCTCGGCGGCCGGGTGAGCGCGATCCGCGACGATCCGCAGACCGGCCGTGAGGTGGTCCTCACCGACGGCGCGACCCTGGGCGCCGATCTGGTCATCGTGGCCGCCGGGATCGCGCCCAACACCGAGGTCGCCGCGGAGGCCGGACTGGCCGTCGATCATGGCATCGTCGTCGACGACGAACTCCGCACGAGCGACCGGGCCGTGTACGCGATCGGCGAATGCGCCCAGCACCGCGACATCGTCTACGGTCTGGTGCAGCCGGGGTGGGAGATGGCCGAGACGGTGGCCGAGAACCTGATCGGTGACAGCCAGGCCGGATACGAGGGCACACAGCAGATCCTGCGACTCAAGGCCCACGACATCGACCTGGCCTCGATGGGGGAGATCGACACGGACCCGGGCGATCTCGAGGCGGAGGTGTTGACGCTGTCCGATCCCCATCGGGGCCGGTACGCCAAGGTGGTCGTCCGCAAGGACCGGGTGGCCGGGGCGGTGCTCCTCGGCAATCCGGAGGTGGTGGGCACCATCTCACAGTTGTTCGACTCCGGGGCGCCGGTGCCGACCGACCGCATGCGCCTACTGCTCGGGCACCTCACCGGCGGTGCCACCGAATCGGCGAGCCCCGCACAGATGCCCGGCGACGCGATCATCTGCCGGTGCAACACGGTGTCGAAGAAGAACCTGACCGACGCGTGGCGAAAGGGCGCCCGCAGTGCGGGTGCGATGGCCGATGCCACCCGGGCGACAACCGGTTGTGGCAGTTGCCAATCCGTGGTCGACGGATTGTGTGAATGGCTCAAGACGGCCGACGCATGACACAGACGAGAGACTTGAGAAGGAGGGCTGAGATGTCCGTCAAAACCGTTGTGGTGGTTGGTCATGGGATGGTCGGCCATCGTTTTGTGCAGGAACTGCGCCAGCGCGATGTCACCGACCAGTGGCAGGTCGTGGTGGTCTGCGAGGAGCCGACGGCGGCCTACGATCGCGTGGGGTTGTCGTCGTACGTGAACAAGTGGGACCCCGAGGCGTTGGCCCTCGACGGGAACACCTACCCCGGCGACCCGCTGGTGTCCCTGCTCCTGGGCCGCTCGGTGAAGCGGATCAATCGGGTCGCGCGGACCGCGGTCCTCGACGACGACTCCAGCATCGTCTTCGACGCGCTGGTCCTTGCGACGGGTTCGTATCCGTTTGTGCCGCCCGTTCCGGGTAAGGACTCGGACAACTGCTTCGTCTACCGGACGCTGACCGACCTGGATCGGATCCGCGGTGCCGCGGAGGCGGCCCCGGCCGGTGCCACGGCAGTGGTGGTCGGCGGCGGGCTGCTCGGTCTGGAGGCGGCCAACGCCCTCAAACTTCTCGGCCTGAAGCCGCACGTGGTCGAGTTCGCACCTCGCTTGATGCCGTTGCAGGTGGATGCCGGGGGTGGCGCACTGCTCGCCAATCTGGTCGAAGAACTCGGTGTCACCGTGCACACCGGCGTGGGTACCTCGGCCATCGAACAGGTCGAGGACGGTTCCCTGCGCATCACGCTCTCGGATGACAGCACCATCGATGAGGCTGCGCTGCTGGTCTTCTCCGCCGGTGTGCGGCCGCGCGATCAGATCGCCCGAGACGCCGACCTCGCGATCGGTGAGCGCGGCGGTGTACTGGTCGACAATGGTTGCCGCACCGATGATCCGGACATATACGCGATCGGCGAGGTGGCCGCGGTGGACGGCCGTTGCTACGGGCTGGTCGCGCCGGGCTACAGCACCGCGGAGGTCGTGGCCGATCGACTGCTCGGCGGACGCGCGGAGTTCGAGGGCGCCGATATGTCGACCAAGCTCAAATTGCTCGGGGTCGATGTCGCCAGCTTCGGTGATGCGATGGGTGCCACCGAGGGTTGCCTCGAGGTGGTCTTCAACGATCCGGTGGCCGGAACGTACTCGAAAGTTGTTGTGAGCGATGACGCCAAGACGCTGCTCGGCGGTGTGCTCGTCGGCGATGCGAGCCAATACGCCTTGCTCAAGCCGATGGTCGGCGGACCGGTCCCGGGTGATCCGGCGGCACTGATCGCCCCGGCCGCAGGCGAAGGTATCGGTCTGTCGGCGCTGCCGGACAGCGCGGAGATCTGTTCCTGCAACGGCGTCGACAAGGGTTCGATCTGCGGAGCCATCGCCCACGGGGCGCAGGATGTCGAAGCCGTCAAGACCTGCACCAAGGCCGGTACCACATGTGGTGGCTGTATTCCGTCGATCACCCGTCTGCTGGCTGATTCCGGCGTCGCTATCTCGAAGTCGCTGTGTGCGCACTTCACGCACTCCCGTGCCGAACTCTTCGAGATCGTGCGGGCGACCGGGATCCGGACGTTCAGCGAACTCGTCGCCAAGCACGGCCACGGCCTGGGTTGTGAGATCTGCAAGCCCACCGTCGCGTCGATCCTGGCGTCGACTTCAAGTGATCACATCCTCTCGGGTGAGCAAGCGGCACTGCAGGATACGAACGACCGGTTCCTTGCGAACATGCAGAAGAACGGCACCTACTCGGTGGTCCCGCGGATGCCCGGCGGCGAGGTGACACCGGACCAGCTGATCGTGATCGGTCAGGTGGCGAAGGATTTCGACCTGTACACAAAGGTCACCGGCGGCCAGCGGATCGACCTGTTCGGTGCCCGCGTCGAGCAATTGCCGTTGATCTGGCAGCGCCTCGTCGATGCCGGCATGGAATCGGGTCATGCCTACGGGAAGAGCCTGCGCACCGTGAAGAGTTGTGTCGGCACCAGTTGGTGCCGGTATGGCGTCCAGGATTCGGTGGGTATGGCGGTCGACCTCGAGAACCGGTACCGGGGCCTGCGGTCACCGCACAAACTGAAGTTCGGTGTGTCCGGCTGCGCGAGGGAGTGCGCGGAGGCCCGCGGCAAGGATGTCGGCATCATCGCCACCGAGCACGGCTGGAACCTCTATGTCGGCGGCAACGGCGGTCAGAGTCCGGCGCATGCCCAGCTGCTGGCATCGGGCATCGACGACGAGACCTTGATCAAGTACATCGATCGATTCCTGATGTTCTACATCCGGACGGCCGATCGGCTGCAACGCACGGCGCCATGGCTGTCGGCGCTCGAAGGTGGCCTGGAACACCTCAAAGATGTTGTGTGTGAAGACAGTCTCGGCATTGCCGCCGAGCTGGAGGCGGCGATGGAAACGCATGTCGCCGGGTACAAGGACGAGTGGGCGGGTGTGCTCGAGGACGAGGACAAGCTGGCTCGCTTCGTGTCCTTTGTGAATGCTCCCGAACAGCCCGATCCCACCATTGATTTCTCGGAGAGTGGCGGACGTAAGGTGCCGGTACTCTTGGGGATACCGCAGCCCGGCGCAGCCCGCCGGGGAACGGAGGAATAGACGATGAGTCTCGTCGATGACACGCGAGTTGACACGAATGCCACCACCTGGACCGCAGCCTGCGATTTCGACCGGCTCGTGCCGGGTTTGGGAGTTGCGGTCCTGCTGCCCGGGGATGAACAGGTGGCGCTGTTCCGAATGGTCGACGGGGAGATGTACGCCGTGGGCAACATCGACCCGTTCGGCAATGCGGCAGTCATGTCGCGCGGGCTGGTCGGCGACCGCGACGGTGAACCGACCGTCGCCTCGCCCCTCCTCAAGCAGGTGTTCTCGCTGGTCGACGGGCGCTGCCTCAGCGACGAGAATGTATGGTTGCCCGTCTACGAAGTACGGCAACGAGCCGGCCTGGTACAGGTTCGGCCGCGATAGCGTGACAAATGGAGGTCTTGTGAGTTCGGGTGGGCGCAGCACTGAGGGTGAGACAGGACCGCTGACCGGATTCACCATCGGGATCACGGCGGCGCGCCGGGCCGATGAGTTCGCGGCACTGCTGGAGCGTCGCGGGGCGGTGATCGAGCGGGCACCCGCGATCCAGATCATCCCGCTCGCCGATGATGCGGAACTGCGGGCGGCAACCGAGAAGGTGGTTGCCGATCCTCCGGAGATCGTGGTTGCCACAACGGGTATCGGATTCCGCGGCTGGATGGAGGCCGCGGAGGACTGGGGGCTGGCCGAGGCGCTGGTCGACGCGCTGGGGCGGTCGCGGGTACTGGCCCGCGGTCCCAAGGCCAAGGGGGCGATCCGGGCCGGTGGCCTGCGTGAGGAATGGTCGCCACCGAACGAGTCGTCGAGTGAGGTTCTCGAGCACCTCCTGGCCGAAGGGGTCGACGGTGTCCGGGTGGGGGTTCAACTGCACGGCGCGACCACCGAGTGGGAGCCGCTGCCCGACTTCTGTGAGGTGCTTCGGGAAGCGGGAGCCGATGTGCTGCCGATCCCGGTGTACCGGTGGTTGCCACCGAACGACACGACGGAGCTTGACCAGATGATCACTCAGATCGTCAATTTCGACATCGACGCCGTGTCGTTCACCAGTGCACCTGCGGTGGCCTCGATGCTCGGCCGGGCGCAGGACACCGGGCGCCTCGAACCGCTGCTCGAAGCGCTGCGGACCGACGTCGCAGCCATGTGTGTCGGCCCGGTGACCGCGGGACCACTTGTTGCACTGAAGGTTCCGACGTCGCGCCCGGGCCGGTTCCGGCTGGGCGCACTGGCGCGTCACATCGCCGAAGAGATGCCACGCCGGGTCCCGACGATGCGGGTTGCCGGGCACGACATGAGCATTCGCAGTCGCGCGGTGATGGTCGACGGCAAGCTGCGGCCGTTGTCACCCGCCGGGCTGACATTGCTCAAGGCCCTGGCGCAGAGCCCCGGCCGGGTGGTGTCGCGGCAGACGCTGCTGGGCCGGCTGCCCGGCGGGGGTGGGGACACACATGCGGTGGAGACCGCGATGGCCAGGCTGCGTGCCGGGCTGGGGGATTCCCGCATGATCCAGACCGTGGTGAAACGCGGATACCGGCTTTCGATAGATCTCGAATACGAGGAGGGCGAGAACACATGACATTCAATCATCTTGGTGCGCAGCCCATCCTGGTTGCTCATGGGACACGGTCGCAGCACGGCGTGGAGATGATCGCGGAACTGGCCGGCAAGGTGTCGGCGCAGATCGGCCCGACGCGGGTTGCGTTCGTCGATGTCCTCGGGCCGTCGCCGTCCGAGGTCTTGTCCGGCGTCGACGGACCCGCGGTGGTGGTCCCGGCGTTTCTGGCGGAGGGTTATCACGTCCGCCAGGATCTGCCCGAACACATCGTCGCCAGCGGTCATCAGGCGACCTCGGTGTCGCGGGCGCTCGGCCCGGATCCGGAGCTGGCCCGGGTGCTGGCCCAGCGCCTGACCGAATGTGGCTGGAGGCGTGGAGATTCGGTGGTTCTCGCCGCCGCGGGATCGTCGGATTCCTATGCGCTCGGTCAGGTGCGCCGGGAGGCCAACCTGCTCGGCTCGATGCTCGGTGAGCGGGTTCCGGTGGGATATGTCGCCACCGCGCAGCCACGGATCGCCGATGTTGTCGCCGAGACCCGGGCCCGCACCGGACGCCGGGTGTTCGTGGCGTCATACCTGTTGGCGCACGGCCTCTTTCACGACCGACTGTTCGAAGCCGGCGCCGACGGTGTCAGTGCGCCGCTCGGTGCCGACCCCCGCGTCGTCAACCTCGTGGTGCGCCGGATGCGCTCAGTCCGCGTTCCCGCCCTCCGCTAACCAATCTTGGTGGGTTGTGGTGAGCCCGACCTGCGGAAATGCTCACCACAACCCACCAGAATCGAGTCAGAGGCGGGCTGCTTTCATGTCCACCCGGCCATCGAACACCGGCACACCCTCGGCTTGTAGGCGCTCGAGCTGGCTTGTCCGGAGATGGGGCGCCGGCCGTCCGCTGACCGCGATGACGCGATGCCACGGCAGGTCGGCGGAGTCGGTGCGCATGATCCATCCGACGATGCGAGCGCTGGAGAGTCCGGCGGCCGCGGCGACATCGCCGTAGGTGGTGACCTTGCCGGCCGGTACCGCGGCCACGATGTCGCGGACGCGTTCGACCTGTTCCTCCGTCACGGTCGCCATCTCAGTTGCGGGCCAATGCATTCGCCACCAGTTCGGCTGTCAGCTCTGGCCGGGCGAACGGGACCATGTGTCCGCAGTCCTCTTCGATCACCGTCAGCAGGTCGCCCTGTTGTTCGGCGAGGGCGGCCCGGAACTCGGCGGTGAAATACGGGGGTTGCACCCGCATCGCCTGCACCACGTAGACGGGGATGCCATTGGGCGGGAGCGCAAATGGCCGGGCCAATTCACTCCAGGTGGCGACCACCATTCCGGGATGGATGCGCCAGTTCACTCGATCTCCGACGTTGATCAGGTGCTCGGCGATCTCGCGATCGAGAATGCCGGGGTCGAGTTCGGCCCACGATTCACTCAGCTTGCCCCCGCGGGCCGCGGCTTCGTCGGGGTAGTCGTGGTGCGCCATGGTGTCGGTGGCGACGTCCGCCATCATCTGCGGATCGAGGCCGATGGCCGGATCAAGCAACACAAACGACCGGATCCGCTCGCCGATCAGCTTCGACAGGTGCATGGCGAGGGCGCCGCCGTAGGAGTGCGCGACAACCACCATCGGTCCGTCGATGTGTTCGTCCACCACCTCACATAGCGCCAGCACCTGTGCCTCGATCGACCAGGGTGGTGTCCACCGGGAGAATCCGTGTCCGAGCAGGTCGGGCGCCACGATCCGGGCGTTCGGCAGTGCCTCGGCGAGATCGGTCCAGCGCTTGCCGTGCCCGGTCAGGCCGTGGAGGGCCAGGACAGGAGGACCGTCGACGGGGCCGAACAGTTCCACGTTGAGTGCAGACATACCGGTGATCTTGCCCGACGCGCCGCTTTGTCGCCCGCGGTGCAGTGCGGTGGCGGTGGGTGCGCGGGTCCGGGGTCTGTCGGACATACATGACACCATCTGATGCAGCCCGAAGAGAGGATGTGTGCGTGCCCGCTTTGACCACGCGTTTGGTGTCTGCGCCGATCGAAGCAGCGCTGCCACGTACCTGGCCGGCGCACGTACAGGCGCTGATCGACGGTCATCCCGCGCCCGCCGGAGGGTTCCGCCCGTACCGGGTTCACGGCGGTCCGGGAACAGGGAAGACCGCTCTCATCGTCGACATCGCGGTTGCGCGGCTGTCGGACCCCGACACCGATCCCGAATCGATCCTCGTCCTCGCCTCGAGCCGCCGGGCAGCGACCGAACTGCGTGAGCAGATCACCGCCCGCCTGCTGTCGACGGGGGCGGGTCCGGCCCGCACCCCGAAGGCCACCCGCGAGCCGATCGTCCGGACTCTGCACTCCTACGCCTTCGCGGTCCTGCGCCTGCAGGCCGTCGCGCACGACAACCCGCCGCCGCGCCTGATCACCGGCGCCGAACAAGACGCCGTGCTCCGCGAACTCCTCGCCGGCGACATCGAAGACGGCGCCGAGTACTGGCCGGAACGGTTGCGGCCGGCGTTGGGTACCAACGGTTTTGCCCAGGCACTGCGCGACATGATGATGCGAGCCGCAGAACGCGGTGTCGGTCCCGAGGACCTGATCGCGCTCGGTCGCACCCATCGTCGGCCGGAATGGCAGGCGGCCGGCCGGGCGTACCGCCAGTACGAGCAGAGTGGACTCCTGCGTGGCGCGGTCGGGCTGGAGGCGCCGCAGGCCACCGCCCCCGCGGTCGATGCGGCCGAACTCGTCGGGTCCGCACTGACCGCATTCGCCACCGATCCCGAATTGCTGCGCAGCGAGCGCGCCCGGGTGCGCTACCTGCTGGTCGACGACGCCCAGCATCTCGATCCGCAGGCGGCCACACTGATCCGGCTGGTCGGGGCCGGTACCCACCAGGCCGTGGTCGCCGGTGACGGCGACCAGTCGATCTACGGGTTCCGCGGTGCCAGCGCCCGCTTCCTCGACGAGCTCGATGATCCGGCGCGGGACATCCTGCTGGACAACAACTTCCGGTCGACCGCCCCGATCAGTGATCTCGGCGGTTCCATCGCGGCGCGACTGCCCGGACGTCGCCGGCACAGGCTGTCCAAAGAGCTGGAGCGGGCCGATCATCCCGACGCCCCGGCTCCGGTGGTCCGCATCTACGGTTCGGCGGCCAAGGAGGCCACGGCGATCGCCGACATGATGCGTCGCGCCCACCTCTACGACGACGTCCCGTGGTCGCGGATGGCCGTGATCGTCAGGTCGGTTCCCCGGGCGATGGCCCCGCTGCGGCGGGCGTTGCGCTCGGCCGGCGTCCCGGTGATGACCCCGGCCAGTGAGATCCCGCTGGCCCAGGCGCGCTCGGTGTCGGCGATGCTGCTGGCACTGCGTGCGGTGGAGAAACCCCTCGATCCCGAGTCGGCGCTGGAGTTGTTGTCCGGGCCGATCGGCGGTGCTGATCCGGCGGCGTTGCGGCGGTTGCGCCGGGGCGTGCGACGGATCGAGGCCGAGTCGGGCCGCGACCGCGATTCGGCCACCGTGATCGCGGAACTGGTCAGCACCCGCCCGCCCGACATCGGTGAGCCCGAGATCGACGTCGACCATCACCTCGACGGGCTGACCGATGCCGAGAAGCAACCCCTGGTGCGGGTGCTGGCGGTCATCAGGGCGGCGCGGACCGCGTCGACGAGCCGGCGCAGTATCGAGGAGATCCTCTGGGAGGCATGGCAGGCCACCGGACTGGGCCCGCGATGGTCCAATCAGGTGATGCGCCGCGACCACGGTCCAGGAGGTGCCCAGGCGGATCGGGATCTCGACGCCATGGTGGCGCTGTTCGATGCCGCCGCCAACTTCGCAGACAGCCTGCCCGCGGCCACACTGAGCGGGTTCATCGACTACCTCAGCGCCCTGCAGATCCCCACCGAATCGCGGATGGCCCAGACGTCGTCCGATTCCGTGACGGTGCTCTCGGCGCACGCCGCGGCGGGCCGTGAGTGGGATGTGGTCGCGGTGGCCGGCGTGCAGGACGGCCTCTGGCCCAGTCTGCGCAGCCGCGGCAGCATTCTCGGCACCGGCCAGCTCGTCGACCTCCTCGACGGCGTCGCAGCCGACGCGATCGACACCATCTCGCGGACCGCGGTCGCGCTGGCCGAGGAACGTCGGCTGTTGCTGGTCGCCTGCAGCCGGGCCCGTCTGCGGCTGATGGTCAGTGCGGTCGACGACGGCAGCGGTGACGCCGCACCGTCCCGGTTCGTCGGCGAGTTGGCAGCGGTGGTCGCAGGTGCCGCAGCTGCGGATGAACCGGAGCTGGAGTTGCCGGTCGAACCCGGGCTCCGGCGCGTGCTGTCGCTGTCGTCGCTGGTCGCCGAACTCCGGTCCCAGGTCTGCACCAGCCCCGACGGAGACGATCCGCGTACCCGGGCCGCAGCCGACATGCTGGCCGAACTGGCCGACGCCGGCGTGCCCGGTGCCCATCCCGACGAGTGGTACGGACTCGCCGGTCCGAGCACCACCGAGCCGCTCTGGTCCGAGGCATCGGGACCGCTGACCCTGTCACCGTCGAGCGTCGAATCGCTGGGTGCCTGTTCACTGCGATGGATGCTGGAACGCTACGGCGGCCGCGACGGCGACTCCCGTCCGGCCGTGGCCGGAACGCTCGTTCACACCCTCGTGCAGGCGGTTGCGGGCAAGATCCCGCCGGAAGACGTGACGGCGTCCCTTCGCCGGGTCTGGGATCAGGTCGACGTCGGGGCGCCCTGGTTCTCGCGCCGCGAACTCGAACGCACCGAGGAGATGCTGACCAACTTCCGGCAGTGGTTGCGGATGTCCCGCGAAGGCATGACCGAGGTCGGCGTGGAGATCGACGTCAACGCGCGGGTAGAACCGGCGCAGATGGTGGACGCAGACGGTGCGGTGGTCGACATCCCCGAGGTTCGGCTCCGGGGGCGCATCGACCGCCTCGAAGCCGACGGTCGGGGTCGGCCGGTGGTCGTCGACGTCAAGACCGGCAAGACCACCATCTCGGTGGCTGCCGGACAAGAACATCCACAGTTGGCCACCTACCAGCTGGCGCTGGCCCTGGGTGGGGTACCGGAGCTGGGCACCGTCGAGCCCGGCGGTGGCGCGTTGGTGTACGTCAACAGCGCCAACGGTAAAACCGGTGCGGCCCAACGTAATCAGGATCCACTCACGCCGGAGAAGGTCGACCAGTGGTTGGCGGTGGTGCGGTCCGCGGCATATCGCAGCATCGGGCCGGACTTCGAGGCGACGATCAACGACGGCTGCGGGCATTGTGCGCTGGCGTCGAGCTGTCCATCCCAACTCGACGGACGGACGGTCACCGATGGCTGAATCTGCGCTTCGCACAAAGATCTCCGCACGGGTACTGGCCGGTGCGCTGGGCCAGCCGCCGCCGACAGATGAGCAGGTCGAGGTCATCGAGGCGCCGTCCGAACCGGTGTTGGTGGTGGCCGGTGCCGGCGCAGGCAAGACGGAGACGATGGCCTCCCGGGTGGTCTGGCTCGTCGCGAACCGCCTGGTCGAACCCGACGCGGTCCTCGGTCTGACGTTCACCCGCAAGGCCGCACAGGAACTGGCCGCCCGGATCCGGCGCCGGCTGTCGATGCTGGCGGGTTCGTCTGCCATGTCACGCTGGGACCCCGAAGGGGACCTGCGGGCGCAGCTGCGATCGGCCGATCCGCAGGTCAGCACCTACCACGCGTACGCAGGCCGCTTGATCGCCGACTACGGGTTGCTGCTGCCGGTGGAGCCGTCCGCGAGTCTGCTCAGCGAAACCGAATTGTGGCAGCTCGCCTTTTCGGTGGTGGGCAGTTGGTCCGACGATCTCGACACCCCCAAAACACCTGGCGGAGTGACGGAATCCGTGCTCAAGCTGTACGGAGAACTGGCCGAACACCTGGTGGACCTCGAGCAGCTGACCACCGCGGGCGACGACCTCTACCGGCTGATCGACACGTTGCCTCCGGTCGGTCGGCAGAAGCCGACGCCGCCGCAGAAACTGCGCGACATCCAGGCCGCGATCGATGAACGCCGTCAACTGGTGCCCCTGGTGGCCGCACTCGGGCAGGCGATGCGCGACGCCAACGTGCTCGACTTCGGCAGTCAGATGTCGCTGGCCGCCAAGCTCGTCACCACACATCCCGAAGTGGCCCAGGCGGAACGAGCTGCCATCGGTGCGGTTCTGCTCGACGAGTACCAGGACACCGGGCATTCGCAACGTGTGCTGCTCTCACAACTCTTCGGGACGCCGCCCGGCGTGAGCGTTGGAGCCGGGATCGCGGTGACCGCGGTCGGCGACCCGATCCAGTCGATCTACGGCTGGCGTGGTGCCTCCGCGGCGAACCTGCCCCGATTCACCACCGACTTCCGTTGCAGCGACGGCAGTCCCGCGCAGCGACTGGAACTGCTCACGAGTTGGCGCAACGCGCGGTACGCCCTCGACATGGCCAACGCGGCGTCCGACGAACTGCGTCGCCGGGGTGTTCCGGTGAGCATTCTGCGCCCTCGCGACGATGCGCCGCGCGGCACCATCGACATGGCGCTCACCGACACGGTGGCGGATGAACGCACGTGGATCGTCGACCGGATCGAACGTGAGTACAACGAGGCCGAGGACAAACCGCCGACCGTGGCGATCCTGGTGCGCCGCAACCAGGATTCGGCACCGCTGGCAGCACAGCTCGCCGACCGGGGCATCGCCGCAGAGGTTGTCGGTATCGGTGGACTGCTCGGCGTGCCCGAGGTGCAGGACGTGGTCGCCATGCTCCGGCTGATGTCCGACCCCATGGCCGGCACGGCCGCAGTCCGCCTGCTCACCGGCCCGCGCTGGCGAATCGGGGCGAGGGACCTCGCGGCACTGTGGGCACGCGCGCGGGATCTGGCGGCCGGTGCCAACATCGTGTCGGGCACCATGACCAGCCTCGAAGAACTCGACAGCGCACTCGATTCGGCCGTCCCCTCGGAGACGGTGGATCAGGCCGGGCTGGGTGATGCGCTCGCCGATCCCGGTCCGGCGGCCCGTTATTCGCCGGACGGTTACCGCCGGATCAAGCTACTCGGCCATCAGCTGTCGGTGTTGCGGGCCCGCATGGGAGGCCCCCTGCCAGAACTGGTGGCCGAGGTCGAACGGGTGACCGGGGTCGACGTGGAAGCGCAGATCCGGGCACGGGGCCTGCGCGGCAACATCACCGGACGCGAACACCTCGACGCCTTTGCCGAATACGTCGCGAATTATGCCGAAAGGTCCGCCGCCACACTCACCGGCCTGCTGGCATTCCTGGCGTCGGCGGCCGAGATCGAGAAGGGCCTGGAGCCGGGCAAGGTCGAGATCGCCGAGGACCGCGTGCAGATCCTGACGGTGCACGCCGCGAAGGGGCTCGAGTGGGACGTCGTGGTGATCGCGCACCTGTGTACCAACATCTTTCCGGGCGGCAAGGCCGAGGGCACGTGGCTCAAGAGCGCCCGGGAGCTGCCCGCGGAGCTGCGCGGTGACCTCGCCGACTCTGCGGACGGCGAGGGCTTTCCACCCCTGGTGCTCGACGGCCTCGAAAACCGCAAAGAGCTGGAAGAGTCGATCGAGGCGCACCAGGAGGCGCTGCGCGCCCGCAAGCTCGAAGAGGACCGGCGGCTCCTCTATGTGGCTCTGACCAGAACCAAGCGGGCACTGGTCATCAGCGGACACCACTGGGCTTCGGTCGGTGACAAACCCAAGGGCCCCTCGGTGTTCCTGACCGAACTGCATGAGATCGCACAGACGTTGATCGAGACGTCGAGCGACGGTGCGCCGGGGCTGACCATCGCGCACTGGGCAGCGGAGCCCGAGGAGGGGGCGGAGAATCCGATGGCGATGCTGGCCACGGGGGCGGCCTGGCCGGCCGATCCGCTGGGTCCACGCCGGCCCGGAACCGAGCGCGGCGCCGATCTCGTCCGGGCCGCACTGCGTGCGCGTGGCGAACCCTCGCTGTTCGACATCACAGAAGGTGACGCCTCCGAATCGGGCCACGACGTCGAAGGTGACGAGGATCCGCAGATCCGGGAATGGGCCGATGATCTGGCGGTCCTGCTGACCGAACGATCCGAAGGTCTGGGCTCCGACATCGAAGTGACCATGCCGCAGCATCTTTCGGTGAGCCAACTGGTCGAGCTCGACAAGGACTCCGATGCGTTCGCCCGTCGGCTGCGGCGCCCGCTGCCGTTCAAGCCGAATCCGCTGGCGCGCCGCGGCACGGCATTCCATGCCTGGGTGGAACGCCGATTCGGTGCCACCCGGCTTCTCGACATCGATGAGCTGCCGGGTGCGGCCGACGCCGAAGGTGGGTCGGATGCCGACCTCGAGGTGTTGCGAGAGGCGTTCCTGCGATCGGATTGGTCGGCGCGGAACCCGGTCGAGGTCGAGGTGCCGTTCGAGACCGTCATCGCCGACACCATCATCCGTGGCCGCATCGATGCGGTGTTCGCCGAACCGGATGGTGGGTACACGGTGGTCGACTGGAAGACCGGCGCCAAACCCACTCCGGCGCAAGAGCATTCGGTGTTCGTGCAGCTGGCCGCCTATCGGGTGGCGTGGGCGGAACTCACCGGTACCGACCTCGACAAGGTGCGGGCGGCATTCCACTACGTTCGGTCGAACTCCACGCTCCGGCCGCGTGACCTGCCGGACCGCGCCCGGCTCGCGGCACTGATCCGCCGCGAGAAGGGCGCGTCCTGATCAGGCCGGCTCTACGGTGCCGACTTCCAGACCCGCCAACCGGCCCAGATCATCGGGAGCTGCAGCGGCAACCGACCCCAAGCGACGGCGCGCTGTGGCAACGGTTTGTTCTTGTACAGCCGGACCATGTTGATGTTGCCCGGATACACGCCGACGAACAGTGCCACAGCCGCGAGCCCGCCGTAGCGACGCGTCTTGGGTGCGAGCAGCGCAGCGCCGACAGCCAATTCCGCGACCCCGGATCCGTAGGTGTAGGCGCGGGCACTGCCCGGCAGTTCTTTGGGAATCAACTGGTCGAACGGCTGTGGAGCGGCAAAATGCAGCGTTCCCATCCCCAGCAGCGCCGCACCCATCCGGGTGGCCAGCTTCTGCTCGCTTGGAAACGCCAACCGCCGCAACCTCTGATTGGTATCTGTCATCCCTCCACCATGCCCGAGGTTGTCCCTCGTGTCTGTCGGTTGTGACCCGCCGGCGGCAGATAGGACTACAGTCCCAGTTTGTGCGGATGCAAAATCTGCGACCGGTCGGTCGCGGCGAGACAGAGGTCGGGTAGATGGCCGCGGGGCGCCTACGGAGGCGTTTCAAAGAAGACGCGCTGACCGATATGCCCGACCACGCGCTGGTCGGTGTGGTCCACATCCCAGAGTTGCAGGCGAGCCCGATCCGAGCGATCAGTCGACGGGTCGCGATTGCGTTGGGTGTGTTGTTCGCGGCCGTCATGATCGTGTACGCCGACCGGGATGGCTACCAGGACAATGCTGGTGGGCCGCTGTCTTTCCTGGACTGCCTGTACTACGCCACCGTGTCGCTGTCGACCACGGGCTATGGTGACATCACTCCGGTCACTCCGACCGCCAGACTGATCAACGTCTTGGTCATCACACCGATTCGGGTGATGTTCCTGATCGTGTTGGTCGGTACCACACTCGAAGTTCTGACCGAACGGTCACGGCAGGCGCTCAAGATCCAGCGATGGAGGAACAAGGTGCGGAAACACACCGTGGTCATCGGCTACGGAACCAAGGGCAAGACCGCTGTGAAGGCGATGATCGCGGACGGCCAGAAGCCCGCCGAGATCGTGGTCGTCGACGGCGATCAGACCGTGCTCGACAACGCCGCGGCGAAGGGACTCGTCACCGTCCGCGGAGATGCGACCCGTTCGGATGTCCTGCGGCTCGCAGGTACCCAGCACGCGTCGGCGATCATCGTGGCGACCAACCGCGACGACACGGCCGTGCTGGCCACCCTGACCGCACGCGAGCTGGCCCCGAAAGCGAAGATCGTCGCCTCGATCCGGGAAGCGGAGAACACCCACCTGATGAAGCAGTCGGGTGCCGATTCGGTGGTGGTGAGTTCGGAGACCGCGGGCCGGCTGCTGGGCCTGGCGACGATCACTCCGACCGTCGTGGAGGTGATCGAAGATCTGCTCACTCCTGACCAGGGGTTTGCCATCACCGAGCGCGACGTGGAACCCGATGAGGTAGGTGGATCCCCGCGGCATCTGCCGGAGATCGTGCTCGGTGTTGTACGGGACGGAAAACTGCATCGCGTCGACGACAGCAAGGTCGATGCGATCGAGCAGGGGGACAGGCTGCTGTACGTCCGGCAAGGAAGTCCGGACTGACAGCCATGTCCGTCAGTCCGAGAGAACGACCGTCTGAGTACGAGGAGGGAAGCCCAGTGCGGCGCTTCGAGTTCGAGCAACCCCCGATGCTGTCGCGGGCGGTATACAACCGTGCCGATGAAATCCGCGACGACCACCAGCGGTTGAAGGACGGGTGGTCGCGGGCGCTGCTCCTGCAGATCGACCCGTCGGGCCGGTATCCGGTGGGTGAAGACGGCCTCGGCTGGATCATGGCCGTCGACATCGACGACGCGCCGCCACCGGAAGCGGTGTTCCTCGGTGTACACCCCGAAGAGGGTCACGACATGTGGGCGATGCGCTTCGACGTCATCGACGGACCGAAAGACGATCCCCGTCGCGGCGCCCAGCTACTCGGACCGAACGAGGCCGGGATCCTCTCAACCGCACTCGGCGTGTTGAATTGGCATGACACGGCCAGGTTTTCGCCGGTCGACGGTGCCCATACCGAAGCGATCAAGGGCGGGTGGGCCCGCCGCAACGTCATCAGTGGGCGCGAGGAGTTCCCGCGGACCGATCCGGCGATCATCACCGTTGTCCACGACGGCGGCGACCGCATCCTGCTCGGCCGGCAGAAGCAATGGCCCGACCGGTGGTTCTCCACGCTCGCCGGATTTGTCGAACCCGGGGAATCGCTCGAGCAATGTGTGTTGCGCGAGGTTCACGAGGAAGTCGGTGTGGACGCCTGGAACCCGCAGTACATCGGGTCTCAGCCCTGGCCGTTCCCACGGTCGTTGATGGTGGGCTTCGAGGTCACCGCGGACCCCGACCAACCACTCGACTTCATCGACGGTGAAATCGCGGCGGCCGAGTGGTTCGGTCGGGCCGAGGTGATCGAAGCGATTGAGGCACAGCAGGACTGGATGGGCCCCGACGGCAATCCGATCGTCGACAACGCGCGGTTGCGGTTGCCGGGTTCGATCTCCATCGCCAGTGCACTGATCCGCGCCTGGGCCTACACCCCGGCAACCGGGGTGTGCTGACCACAAGCACCGGGGGATTGGGATCAGACGCCCAGCTTCTTGCGGACGTCGGCGACGGTCGGGTTGGTGGCGGTGCTGCCGTCGCCGAACTTGACGGTGGGGACCACGTGGTTGCCACCGTTGACGCTGCCGACAAAATCCGCGGCCGAAGGGTCTTGCTCGATGTCGATCTCCACCCACTCGATACCGGCGGTCTTCAGGCCCATCTTGAGGCGTTTGCAGTACCCACACCAGGTTGTGGTGTACATCGTCAGAGCAGCGTTGTCCGTAGTCACGCCTACATAACACCATGAGCGCGGGCGGTGTTCCCGTCCGGCCGAAGCACTGTCGGTGGTGGTTGGGATACTGATGGGCATGGATGCCTCACTTGACCCGCAGCAGCAGGCCGCAGTGCTCGCACCCCGTGGACCTGTGTGTGTCCTGGCCGGCGCGGGCACAGGCAAGACGCGCACCATCACTCGCCGGATCGCGCACCTGGTCGGCGACGGTCACGTGCGGGCCGGTCAGGTGCTGGCCGTCACGTTCACCTCCAGGGCCGCCGGCGAGATGCGTACCCGACTCCGGTCGCTGGGGATCTCGGGTCAAGGAAATGCTGTGCAGGCGTTGACGTTCCACGCTGCGGCGATGCGCCAGCTGAGGTACTTCTGGCCGCAGGCCATCGGCGAGAACCAGTGGGAACTGCTCGACAACAAGTTTCCCGTGGTCTCCCGCGCGGCCCGGGCTGCCGGTGCGCCGACCACCACCGAGTCATTGCGCGACCTCATCTCCGAGATCGAATGGGCCAAGGGCTCGTTGATCGGGCCGTCCGAGTACCCGGCCGCGGTCTACAAGAGCAGGCGCGAATCCCCACTGCCGGCCGAGCAGGTCGCGCTGGTCTACGAGCGCTATGAGCAGGCCAAGGTGTCGCCGGCGGGCGATCAGCTCCTCGACTTCGACGACCTGCTGCTGATGACCCGGGCCATCCTCGACGATCATCCGGTGATCGCCGAGGAGTTCCGCGACCGCTACCGCTGCTTCGTGGTCGACGAATACCAGGACGTCACGCCGGCGCAGCAGGCACTGCTCAACGCGTGGGTGGGTCCACGCGACGATCTCACCGTGGTCGGCGACGCCAACCAGACCATCTACTCGTTCACCGGGGCCACACCCGGCTACCTCTTGGACTTTTCCCGCCGGTTCCCCGATGCGACCGTGGTCCGGCTCGAGCGCGACTACCGATCCACACCACAGGTGGTGCAGCTGGCCAACAGCGTCATCGGCGCCGCGCGGGGCCGCATCGCCGGAACCCGGCTGCAACTGATCGGCCAGCGAGACCCCGGTCCCGAACCGGATTTCTCCGAGCACCCCGATGAGGCCGCCGAGGCGAAGTCCGTCGCACGCGCGATCAAGCGGTTGATGAAGTCCGGCGTACCCGGCTCGGAGATCGCGATCCTGTATCGGGTCAATGCCCAGTCCGAAGTGCACGAGCAGGCGCTGACCGCGGCCGGGATCCCGTATCAGGTGCGGGGCGGCGAGGCATTCTTCTCGCGGTCGGAGGTGAGGCAGGCGATGCGGGCGGTCAACCAGGCCGCGCAGCGCGACGACCTCCCGCCCGAAGCGGAGACGTTGACACTTCTCCGGGCGATCCTGGTCCCGCTGGGCCTCACCGAAGAGGCGCCGGCCGGTGCGCAGGCCCGTGAGCGGTGGGAGTCGCTGCGGGCACTGGTGACGATGACCGAGGACATGCTGACCGACGTGCCCGAGCTGACGCTGGCCGATCTGACCCGTGAGCTCGCCGCACGTGCCGAAGCCCGGCATCCACCGACCGTGCAGGGTGTGACGTTGTCGTCGCTGCACGCGGCGAAGGGCCTGGAGTGGGACGCGGTGTTCCTGGTGGGCCTGGTCGACGGGTCGATGCCGATCAACCAGGCCATCAAGGCCGGCGATGCAGCGATCGAGGAAGAACGACGGCTCCTCTACGTGGGTGTCACCCGCGCCCGTGAGCATCTGCAGCTGTCGTGGGCGCTGTCCCGCAACGAGGGCGGCCGGGCGTCTCGGCGGCGTTCGCGTTTTGTGGTGAGCCTGGTTCCCGAGGATTCGCCCGCGTCGAAGATCGCCGAACCCAAACGCACCCGCTCCGGACCCAAGTGCCGGGTCTGTGGAAAACCGTTGCTGGGTAAGACCGCATCGTTGCTGGGCCGCTGCGAGCGTTGCCCCTCGGACCTCGACGAGGGTTTGTTGCTGGCGCTGAAAGAGTGGCGCAGTGGCCGTGCCAAGGAACAGAAGGTCCCCGCGTATGTGGTGTTCTCCGACAACACACTGATCGCGATCGCCGAACAGCAACCGGGCGATGTCACTGCGCTGGTGGCGATTCCGGGGATCGGCCAGAAGAAACTCGACCAGTACGGAGAAGATGTCCTGACACTGGTTCGCAGCGGGAAAACCGCAGGTCAAAAATAAGTTGTGCGAATATTGAGCAGCACCTACTGTGGACAACAACATTGTGTGTCACTGATGGCTCACAGCGCAGACGGGAAAGGAGAGGTTCGATGATTGATTTGTACGGCGCCCAGAGCGCAGTCGACCATGCCCACACGGCATGTGCTTCGTGGCATCGCGAATCGCTCCTCGCGACCCGTCCGAATGCTGTCCACACTGCGCACGCCGCTGCCATGAAGCCGGAGTTCCTGGCTATGACAGCAGCGATTCCGGCGCCCCAGCCGCCGACGGGTGTACGTCTCCGTCGTCGTGCCCGCTACGCGTTCCCCGTGTTCTCTCAACGAAGAGACATCTGACACAGCTCAGATTCCATTTGAGGCCACGGCGAATCGCGAACAGCGAACCCCCGTGGCCTCTTTTGTGATCTGAGAACAGTTCTTGTTCCTCCACGTCAGCGGCCCGGGTCCCAAATCAATCCGAGCAGCACATTCGACAGTGGAGGAAACTATGACCGATGTACTCGAGTCATACCGGGACAACGGTTTCGGGGACAGCGCACTCGCACTGGATGCGTCCAATACGGAACTCCCGTGCCAACTGGTGGACGCCGACCTGTGGTTCTCTGAGAACCCAGGACAACTCGAGCAGGCAAAGGCGCTGTGCGGCGACTGCCCCCTGAAGCGGGAATGCCTGGCCGAAGCGCTCGACCGCGCGGAGCCATGGGGCGTCTGGGGTGGCGAGATCTTCGATCAGGGCGTCGTCATCGCACGCAAGCGTCCTCGTGGCCGGCCGCGTAAGGACCAGGCCGCAGCATGACCCCGTCGACCGTGACAACCAGAAGCGGGCGGACACAGAAGATCTGTGTCCGCCCG
>NZ_DATCVM010000242.1:0-3131 GCF_036566845.1 Williamsia sp. | reverse complement strand
CAGGGAACCAACGGTGCGCCGATCACCATGGGGCGCCGAGCCGTCGCGGTCTACCTCGACCTGATGACGCCGCCCAGCAACGCTGCTTTCGAACGGTACCTTGAGGACAGTCGACGGCATCTCAGTGCGTGGCAACATCTTCGAAGTACCGGCGGTGAACTACTCGATAACTCAGTTGCCGGTGCAATTGCTGCAGAGGCGGCCGCGCGCATCCGCACCTTGGTCAACGATCACGCGAACGCAGACGTGCATCTGTTGCTGCGATGCCCCTTTCCCGTCGCCCTCTTGCTGGGCAGGCTGACCAACACATTGCGAGTGGTCGCCTACGAATGGAACGACAGCGACGAAGGCAGAGACTATGACGGCCGGCCCAAATACGTGCCGGCCCTGCGTATCCGCGCCTCTGCCCCTGCTGGCGCGATCGAAGAGGTCTTACTCGGCCACGACACTGACGGTCAGGAATAGCCGGCCACGTCGCCATGCGCGACAACGACCAGAACCCGTCAGCGCTGAGTTCAGCAATAACACTCCCTGCGACGGTGGTAGTTGCCGATCCGCCGTCGTCGCGGCGCGGTCGACGACACTCACACCTGCGAGCCGTCGACGATGCCTCTGCGACCGGCGTCCATGGTGGCCCAGGTCGTCTCGCCATCAGCGCCACCCATTGGCTGTGCCTCCATGCCACCCAGCAATCCGGATAGTTTCCCGCTATCGTGGTTGTCGCCCCGATCGCGTGACGTCTGACTCATAAAATTCATGCCGTCTGGTGAAGACTGGCCTGGTAGCATGGTGTCGACCCCACTGTGACGGGTGCGGTGGGCGAGGGCGCCTTACCCACCGCGTGACAGCCGCACTGGTGCGGCCTGCGATGTTGCCCCCCGGCGCCTGGCCTGATCGGTCGTCATGCCACACACCGTTGGCCTCCATGGACGATGCCGACACCATGTGGCAACAGCTCGCCTGGCCGCTCGGCAATAACTGGTGAGAATCACTGGGAGAGAGTGCTGGAATGCTCTCGCAGAGAGGTTGATTGGCGATGAATGCGGTGATCGGTGTTGACGCCCACAAGAAGACTCACACCCTCGTCGCGGCCGACGGGCTCGGCCGCGAGCTCGGGCACAAGACGATCACCACCACCAGTGCCGCCCACCGTGAGGGCGTGCGGTGGGCGCGAGCGCGGTTCGGGCCTGATCTCGTTCGGGCGGTTGAGGATTGCCGGTCACTGAGCCCCCGGCTTGAGAACGATTTGATGGCAGAAGGATTCGGGGTGATCAGGGTTCCCCCGCATCTGATGAGTCGCACCCGGGCCTCATCGAGGCTACGCGGGAAGTCTGACCCGAATCGATGCCCTGGCGGTGGCGCGCGCTGTCCAGCGCGAAACCAACCTACCGATGGCCACCTAAGACCCTATCTCGATGGAACTGCGGCTCTTGGTCGATCGTTACGAGGACCTCGTCGCCCAACGCACCGCTGTGATCAACAGGTTGCTCGGCCGGGTACATCAGCTTGACCCCGCGCGGCCCACACCGGCGAACTGGAACGTCAAGTAGGCTCGCGCGGACATGCGTGCGTGGCTGGCTACTCAGCACGGGCTCGTCGCTGAACTCGCCCTTGATGAACTCGATGACATCATCAGGAACAGCGAGGAGATGGAGAAGTCGACCCGCCGGATCAGTCAGCGGGTGCGGGCGGTCGCGCCCGCTCTGCTTACGCTGCCGGGATGTGCAGAACTGACCGCCGCCAAGATCGTTGCTCAGGTCGCCAATGTCAACAGGTTCCGCAGCGACGCTGCCTTCGCCCGATACGCTGGTCTTGCGCCCACTCCGTATACTTCGGGCGGGTCATCGGTGCGGATGCAGTCGGGAAAACACGGCAACCGCCATCTCAATCCAGCGCTGCACCGCATTGCAGTCACCCAGATTCGCATGGCAGCCCTGGGCGAGCATATTTTCAGATGAGACTCCAGACCGGTGACACCCGCAGTCGGGCCATGCGCTCGCTGAAGCGTCACCTGGCACGAGTCGTCTACACCCGGTTGAACGTGAACAGCCTGTTGCAGCCGCGGGCACGATTGCCGTGGTGGCGCGGTGACTCTCTTGCCGGCTGACCGAGTTGGAGCAGCCCGACGGGTAGAGCCAACCACTCTCCGCTTCTGGCTCAACTCCGTCGTCCGCAGGGCTATCACAATCCCGATAATGCAGCCAGACACTAACGGAGCCATAGCTTTTCGACTGCCGCTGTGTGCGCTGCAACCAATCCTGCACCCGTCGAACATCACCAGGGCTGCCGGTGCGCTCCTGGACAATCCAGCGCCGGGGAAGGAGACGGTCGGCGGATCGCGCGGTCCCTGACGCTGCTCCAGAAGAGGTGACGTAGGCGATCGTCATCACGGCATCGCGACCTCGTTGCAGCCCCACCCAAAGTATGCCAGGGGCGCCCACTGCAGAGGATCGGTGGCACAAGTTGGTTCATCACGAATAACCGCCAGTGCATCGTGCATCGCTCGCGCGACAGCTTCTCCTACCTCGCCCTCCCTGGCTCCAGCGACGGCGGTGTAGATAGCCGTCGCAATGGTCACAGCAGATGAGTCCCGCAGCGGTATCGAGGTCGCGACCACGTTCGGGTAGCCGGTTTGCATTGCCGCGCCGGCCACGTGCAGTGCCTCGTTCGGCAACGCCGCAGAACCGCGCGCCGAGTCGCAGGTAAGGAACACCGCGAGCTCACCTCTGGCGACCTGCAAGTCGGCCAGATGACCAAGCGTGAGCACACCATCTGCGAGCCGTACCCCTGAAGCGAACGCCTCAGCGCTGGCGGACCCATGAGCCGTCACGTGCAGAAAGGGATGTCCGGGCAACGCATTACCTACTGCCTCAATAGTCGCGTCGGCTCCGGAGAGGTGTGTGACGGCGACGTCGCGCAGGATCCCACGCACTGCGTCTAGCTCCGCTTCGGCATGATCAAGTGTCTGTGTACCGGCGTCGGTGGAGACATAGAGCAGCCGGGGCGACTTGAGGGCACCCGATGGCGCTAGGCCGCAGGAGAACTCGGCAATCGTGGGCAGGTACGCCGACATGGCGCTATCAGCAAGGCATGCATACTGACCGAGGTGGTGCCGAGCAAACTGGGTCCGC
>NZ_DATCVM010000241.1:0-44507 GCF_036566845.1 Williamsia sp. | reverse complement strand
CATCGTTCAGCGCAGTGATCTGATCGCCGGACGCGCGCAGCGCAGCCAGTTCGGCCACTTTCGGCCCGATGTGCGCCCGGGCCTCGATGACCGAGCGGGCCACCGAGACGTCGAGCTCGCCTTTCCTGATGAGTAGCCGGGGCAGCAGGTCGAGGCCGCCGAACCTTCGTACATCTCGAACGACGGTGCCATCGCCCTGTCGGATGCTGACGAGTCCGGCCGCGGCCACCCGCTTCAGCGCCTCCCGCACCGCGGGCCTCGACACGCCGAGCACCCGGGCCAGTTCGCGTTCGCTGGGCAACGACTGCCCGGCCGGGAGATCACCACTGAGGACACCTTCGACGATCTGCTCGAAGACGTCTTCGGGAACGCTGCGGCGTTCGATGGGCTGAAACGGCATGGTTCAACGGTAAGACCGCGCGCGGTAATAGGTCAAGTGGTCTTACCAATTTCTCTGCCGTACCGTGGCCGCATGACCGATCGCACCCACGTCCACGCGTACACCGACGACGCACTGGGCGAGCACGACGCCTCCTCACTCGCAGCCGCCATCGCAGCTGGTGAGATCAGCGCCCGCGAGGCCACCGAAGCCGCCATCGCACGAGCCGAGCAGGTTGATGCCGACCTCAACGCGCTGGTCGTCCGGGATTATGACCGCGCGCTCGCAGCGTCGGAAGCTGCCACCACAGGCGCGTTCGCCGGGGTGCCCACCTTCATCAAGGACAACACCCACGTCGCCGGGTTGCCAACCGCATACGGTTCGCAGGCGGTCCGGCCCACTCCGAGGAAGACCAACGAACCCTTCGCCGATCAATATTTGTCGACGGGCATGACTGTGCTCGGGAAGACCTCCCTGCCGGAGTTCGGCTTCAACGCCACCACCGAGTTCGAGACGCTGCCACCCACCCGAAACCCCTGGAACACCGGCTACTCCAGCGGCGCTTCATCCGGCGGTTCGGCAGCGCTGGTGGCGGCGGGCGTCGTGCCGATCGCGCATGCCAACGACGGCGGCGGCTCGATCCGCATCCCCGCCGCAGCCTGCGGCCTCGTCGGCCTGAAGATGACCCGCGGACGCGAGGTCCAGTCCCTGCAAGGGCATCAGATGCCCGTCGACATCGTGTCGAACGGAGCGCTGACGCGGACGGTGCGAGACACCGCGGCGTTTGTTGCTGCCATCGAGAAGTACCGGCCCGCAAAGCAATTGCCACCGATAGGACGAGTTGAAGGACCGTCGGACCGTCGGCTGCGAATCGGCCTGGTGACCAATTCCATCGTCGGAGATCCGACCGATACCGAAACCAGGACCGCCGTTGTGCAGACCGCGGAGCTGCTGACCTCACTCGGTCATCACGTCACCGAACTCGAGGTCCCCACCGACCAGGCTTTCGTCCGCGACTTCCTGCACTACTGGACGCTGATGGCGTTCTCCACCAAATACTTTGGCAGACAGGTCACCGGTGAGAGATTCGACAAGACCCGGGTCGATGCCCTCACCGCGGGACTGGCCCGCGACTTCCTCAGAAAGCCGTGGCTGACGCCGGTGTCGATCCGCGGTCTCAAACGCAGCGAGAAGCAGTATCGGGCAGCATTCGACGACGTCGACGTGGCGCTCTCCCCCGTGCTGGGGCACACCACACCCGAACTCGGTTTCCTCTCCCCCGCAGCCGGATTCGACGTGATGTTCCCGCGGCTTGTCAACTACGTCAGCTTCACACCGCTGAACAATGCCGCCGGCAGTCCGGCGATGTCATTGCCGATGGGACGCACCGGTACCGGACTCCCGATCGGCGTCCACTTCTCCGCGGCCCACGGCGACGAACGAACACTCCTCGAGCTGGCGTTCGAGCTCGAGTCGGCGAAACCGTTCGCCCGGATCCAGGATCAGGAGCCTTCAACCGCGAATCAGGTCCCCTAGCGACGATCCGGGTGCGTCACCGGACGAACATCCAAGTCGTCGATGCCCGCGAAATCGCTCGGGTTGCAGGTGAACAGCGGCAATCCATGGGCAATCGCTGTTGCGGCGATGAGCGCGTCGTACGCTCGTGCGGAGGGCTTTCGGCCGATGTGGCGCAACGACGCCGCCACCCGCCCAAACGCCCGAGCGGACGAGTCGTCAAACGGGATGGCGTCAAAGTCGGCTTCGGCCTGCTGGAGATGAGCTTGACGGCGAGATCGTTCTGCCGACGTCGTAGCGACATGCGGACCCACTGACAGCTCGGCGAGCGTGATCGTGCTGATCTCGCAGTGCGCGGGCAGTTCTTCGACATCGACGAGGCGTCCGAGCAGAATCACCGTCGATGTGTCGAGCAACCCGCGATCAGCTGTGCTCACAGCGACGGATCGATGGTGTCGTCGATGTCCTGTCGGAACTTCTCGGGATCGACCAGCGGCAGATTACGGCGCCGCGCGATCAATTCCGCTGTGGCCACGGCCGGCCGGCGTCGCGGAATCAATTCGGCGACCTCCTTGCCGTCCCTGGTCACCACGAGACTTTCGCCGGCCACAACCCTGTCCAAGACCTCACCACCGTTGTTTCGCAACGCACGGACCGTCACGCTTTCCATACCCGATTGTATCACCGGTGATACACCTCAGTTCGTGCTCGCCAGCGCAAACGGCAACACCTCTGCGACTCCGGCGTGACGTAGTCGGCGCGCTGCCAATGTCAGCGTCCACCCGGTATCGGCGAGATCGTCGATCAAGAGCACCGGCCCGGTGAGGTCCGCGACGACGGCGGGGTCGGGGTCGATCCACGAATTGGTGAGGGCCGCAACCCGGTACGCCGAGTTCGCGGCCGTCACCGGGCGGTGTTCCGGCGAGTACCGAAGGATCCCGAGGTTGGTGAGACGTCCGAGCTCGGACAGCCGGTCGACAATCGACCCGATCAGGATCGGATGAGTCTCCGAATCGAGGCCCATGATCGCGGTCGGCCGCGTCTGCCACGACCAGGCCGCAAGAACCGCAACGGCCGCGCGCACGACCTCGTCGGGAGCCGGGGCGTCCGGTTCATCGAGCAACCGACGCAGGCGGGTCCCCCATCCGAGATCGCTGAGTCGACCGATCACGCGGCCTGTCGCCGGCCCGTCCGCGATCTTGCCCGACAGTTCGACGCCCAACTTCTTCATCCCGGTCGGCCACTGCTTGCGGGGTGCCAGTTCAACACCCGGACGCTGCAACTGTTCCCGTGCCGCGTCCAGCGACTTGCCGTCAACCGACGGCGAATAGCGTTGGCCCGCACAGTTGTCGCATCGGCCACACTTGCTGTCGACGATCAGATCGGGATCGTCCAGCTGGGAACGCAGAAAGACCATCCGGCAGTTCGGGGTGTTCTGATAGTCGAGCATCGCCTGCTGCTCGGCTTTCCTGGCCGACTCCAGCTTCTCGTAGCGCGCCTCGTCGTACTCCCAGGGCTGGCCGGTGCCGATCCAGCCGCCTTTCACCCGTCGGACCGCACCGTCGACGTCGAGAACCTTCAGAACCATCTCCAACCGGGAGCGACCGAGGTCGACAAGTGGCTCGAGCGCCTGGGTGGACTGGGCCCGATCGAAATCGAGGACGTCGATCACCCTGCGCACCAACGCTTCCGGCGGAAATGCCACCGACGCGAAATAGCGCCAGATCTCCTGGTCTTCGCTGCCCGGCAACAGGATCACCTCGGCGCTGGCCGTCGAGCGGCCGGCACGTCCGACCTGCTGGTAGTAGGCGATCGGCGACGACGGGGCTCCGAGGTGGATGACAAAGCCGAGGTCGGGCTTGTCGAAACCCATCCCCAGCGCGGAGGTGGCGACCAGTGCCTTGACCCGGTTGGCCATCAGATCGGCTTCGAGTTGCTCGCGTTCGCCCGAATCGGTGGCGCCGGTGTACGCCGCGACCTGGTGCCCGAGCTCGGTGAGCAGGGTTGCGACATCGCGCGCGGCCGACACGGTGAGGGTGTATATGATGCCCGACCCGTCGATGGAACCGATATGGGCCGCAAGCCATGCGACCCGTTCAGCGGAGGTGGGGACCTTGACCACGGACAGGTGCAACGACTCGCGGTCGAGCCCACCACGCAACACGAGTGTGTCGCCGCCACCGACCCCGAGTTGCGCCGCAACGTCGTCGACAACACGATCGTTGGCGGTCGCGGTGGTGGCGAGCACCGGAACGTCGGTCCCGAGTTCGGCGACCAGCGTCCGGATTCGGCGGTAGTCGGGGCGGAAGTCATGGCCCCAGTCCGATACACAGTGCGCCTCATCGACCACCACCAGACCGGCGTCGGCGGCGAGGGCGGGCAAGACGTTGTCACGGAAGTCCGGGTTGTTGAGGCGCTCCGGACTGACCAGCAAGACATCGAGATCACCATCGGACACCCGCTGGTGGATGTCATCCCACTCCGTGACGTTGCCGGAGTTGATCGTCGCGGCCTTCACCCCTGCCCTTTCGGCGGAGGCAACCTGGTTACGCATCAACGCGAGCAACGGCGACACGATGACGGTGGCGCCGCGTCCCTGCGCTCGCAGGAGCTTGGCGGCGATGAAGTACACCGCCGACTTGCCCCAACCGGTCCGTTGCACCACCAACGCCCGGCGACGCTGGACGACCAACGCCTCGATGGCCGTCCACTGGTCGTCGCGCAGCGTGGCGCCGGGACCTGCCAGTTGCTCGAGAATGCCCTGAGCCTGCTCGCGGGTGGCGATCGTTCCAGTCGTCATGTCCCCATCGTGCCCTGTCACCCTGACATCCCGCGCAGTGGCGCCTGACCAGCAGCCCCCACCGTCGAGCGTGCCGAACGAACCGCCGACCGTGCCGAAACTCGCTCCGAGCGGGCAGTTATCCACGGACCAGACGCTTGTCCGGGCGAATCATCCACAGGCACGAGCCCGCCGGAACCGCAGTTCGCTCACCAACGTCCACCTTGGTATGACACTTGGCGACACACCGTTCTGGGGCCCTGACGCCCCACGCCCCGAGGGCATCACCCGCCGGATGATGGAAAGGAACTTCCGCCGGATGCATCGGGGAGTCCTGGTCAGCTCGACCAAGACGCTGGGCCCACTCGATTTGATCGACGCCGCCTTGCTGCGAGCGGGACCCAGTGCAGCGCTGTCGGGATTGTCGGCGGCATTCCTCCACGGATTGTCCTGGTACGACGATGATTCCCCGATCGAAATCAGTCGTCATCCAACCGGACAGGGTCGGTGCCGCGGCGGAATTCGGGTTGTCCGAGCGGACTTGGCACCCGATGACGTCACGATCATCGACGGGCGCCGCGTGACGACGGCGGTCCGTACGGCCTACGACCTCGGCCGTCGACCTCCACGATGGCGCGCGCTGGGTCATCTCGACGACCTCATCAACGCCACTGGTCTCGATCTGCGGGTGTTGTGGCGCTACATCGTCGGTAACCCCGATATGCGGGGTATCCGGCAGATCCGCGAGTTGGTGCCCCATATCGATCCGACATCCGAGTCTCCACCCGAAAGCTGGCTTCGGCTGCTCATCGTCGATGCCGAACTACCGCGTCCGGAATCTCAGATCTGGGTGACGGACGAGAGCGGCTACGAGTTCGCCAGGATTGACCTCGGCTATCGCCGCTTCAAAATCGGGATCGAGTTCGACGGCGCCGACTTCCATGATTCGGCTGATCAGATGGCACGCGACGCGGCGAGAGATGCAAAGTTACAGCGATTGGGCTGGATCATGGTGCGTGTCAACGGCGAACGAATGAAAGATGAACCCGAAGACCTCCTGAGCGAAATCGACCGCCACCTACGCGATCGCGGCGCGTACCGATGACAACGTCGGCACGGTCGACGGTCGGTTCGGCACGGTCGACGGTCGGTTCGGCACGCTCGACGGGGTCGGGGTGGGGCGGGCGGTCAGAAGCTGCGATAGTCGCGGGTGGGCATGCGCGGTGCGCGGCGGGCGGGCATCTGCATGTACAGCTCGATCAACCTGATCACCCGATACCGATGTCCGGCATAGGGTTCCAGCAGCTCCAGCATCCCCGCATCGTCGACGCGGCGGCCGATGAGTGTGCCGCCCACCATCGACGGAATGTGGAAGTCCCCCACCGGTACGGCATCGGCATCACCCACAGCGCGGATCCGCGCATGCGCTGCCGTCCAAGGCCCGATGCCCCGCAGCAGATGCAGCCGATCAGCCTTGCGTTCGACGTCGTAGCCGGCAGCGGCGACGATCGTGCGCCGCCGAGGCGGTTCGGCCCCACTGGCATGCCATTCCCATTGTGGTATCTCGCACCACACCTGTTGCGGTGGCGGCACCTTCATGCTCGGCGCGCCAGGCGCGGGCTCACCGTATTTGTTCACCAGGTACCGCCACGCCCGCCAGGCCTCGGCGCCGGTCACCTTCTGCTCGAGGACCGCGGCCACCAACGCTTCCCAGACCCGGTCGGTGCGGCCGATGCGAAGTCCTCGCCCCTGCTTGGCAAGTCTGGCGATGACGTCGTGGTGGGCCACGAACTCGTCCGGATTGTCGTCACTGCCCAGCATTTTCGGCATCTGTTCGAGCAGCCACGGCCCACCCGGACCCCACGCCCGCCCCAGCACGTCGTCGCCTTGACGCGAAAAGGCCATCGTCCCCGGACCATCGGGGGTGTACACCGCACGCCAGATCGATCCGTTCGGTGCAAATCGGGTGGCCGGATCGCCGCTCCCCCGACGATGCAGACCAAGCGTCGCCCGCACATCCAGCGGTCCCGGAGGAGTCCAGAGCCGGGAAATGAATGAAGGGCCAGGCGAATTATCGCCGGGCCCTTCATCATTCATCGAGAACCTGGGGCACTAGAGGTTGATCATGTGACCGATGGCGCCATGGAAGGTCTCCTGCATGGCCTCACTCATCGTCGGATGCGTGTGGACGTTGCGGGCCAGTTCCTTGGCCGTGAGATCCCACTTCTGTGCCAGCGTCAGCTCGGGCAGCATCTCGGACACGTTGTCGCCGACGAGGTGTCCACCGAGCAGTTCATCGTTCGTGGTGTCGGTGATCAGCTTGACGAAGCCGCCGGGCTCGCCGAGTCCGTGGGCCTTGCCGTTGGCGGAGAACGGGAAGGTGGTTGCCTTCACGTCGTAGCCTTCGGCCTTGGCCTGTTCCTCGGTCAGCCCGAACGACGCGACCTGCGGCTGACAGAACGTTGCCCGCGGCATCATCCGGTAGTCGTCGATGATCATCGTCTCGGCGCCGCCGATGGTCTCGGCCGCGATGACACCCTGAGCTTCGGCGACGTGCGCGAGCATCAGCTTGGCGGTCACGTCACCGATGGCGTAGATGCCGTCGACGTTGGTGCGCATGTGACCGTCGATGGCGATGGCACCGCGATCGGTCAGCTCGACGCCGGTCTTGTCGAGGCCGAAGCCTTCGACACGTGGTGCAAAGCCCACAGACATCAGGACCTTGTCGACCGAGAGTT
This sequence comes from Williamsia sp., assembly GCF_036566845.1. Lineage (GTDB taxonomy): Bacteria > Actinomycetota > Actinomycetes > Mycobacteriales > Mycobacteriaceae > Williamsia. The sequence goes on along the minus strand of NZ_DATCVM010000241.1, from coordinate 37,096 downwards.
CACCGGGGTTGCCCTTGGCATCCTCATACGAGACCACCACCTTCGAGCCCTGGTCATCGATCGTCTGCACCTTGGTGGAGGTGAGGATCTTGATGCCGAGCTTCTTGTAGGCCTTGGTCAGCTCCTTCGACGCGTCGACGTCTTCGTTCGGAAGCACGCGGTCGAGGAACTCGACAATGGTGACGTCGACTCCGTAGTTGGCAAGCACGTAGCCGAACTCCATGCCGATGGCACCGGCGCCGACGATCACGATCGAGCCGGGGAGTTCGCGGGTGAGGATCTGATCCTCGTATGTCACGACGTTGTCGGACAGTTCGACGCCGGGCAGAAGCCGGACCACAGAACCGGTACTGATGATCGCGTTGTCGAACGTGATCTCCCGATCGCCGACGGCGATGGTCTTGGAGTCGGTGAACTGACCATATCCGTCGATCTCCGTGATCTTGTTCTTCTTCATCAGGAAATGGACACCTTTGACCATCCGGTCGGCGACCTGGCGGCTGCGATCGAACGCGGCCCCGAAATCGAAGGTCACATCCCCCGACATGCCGAAGGTCTTCGCCTGATGGTTGAAGATATGCGCCAGCTCGGCGTTGCGCAGCAACGCCTTGGACGGGATGCAGCCCACGTTCAGGCAGACACCGCCCCAGTACTTCTCTTCGATTACTGCGGTTTTAGCCCCGAGTTGCGCCGACCGGATCGCGGCGACGTAACCTCCTGGGCCTCCGCCAAGGACAACTGTGTCAAAGTGTTCAGCCACGCGCTCTACACTACGTCTCCGCACTTCGGCACGCTGACAGATACCCCCTAGCCGCTGCGCGGCCCCGGGCGAGCGATGACAAACTGCCGACCGGCGATCACCCGGCCGGGATCCAGAGCCACCGCTCCGGCGGCGACATCAGGGCGGCGTAGTCACCTCCGCGATCCGCGAACTCCTGGGCGTCCGGGTCCGCCGGCAGCTCTTCGAGCCCGTCGTCGGTCTCGCGACCGCCTGGTTCAGGCGGCCGCGTCTGCTGCGCTGTCATGCCACATTCCTCTGTGTTCGGTCCCGACCGACATCTCGTGATGATCTCTATTCGTTACCCAGAGTTGGGTGGATTGAACCACCGGGTGAACAGAACTAGAACATGTTCTTGTTTGCGGTCCGGATGAGGGATATCGTCGGCGAAGTGCAGCCCACACCGTTTGCTCCCGCGTCGCTCGGTCCGCTCAGACTCCGCAACAGACTCATCAAATGCGCCACGTTCGAGGGGGCCACACCGGATGCCCTGGTGACACCTGAACTCATCGAGTTCCATCGAGAGGTCGCCGCCGGCGGTGTCGCGATGAACACCGTCGCCTACTGCGCGATCTCGCCGGAGGGGCGCACCGACCGGCATCAGATCTGGATGCGCCCAGAAGCGGTCCCCGGCCTGATCGACCTGACCGATGCGATACACGCCGAAGGTGCGCTCGCCGCAGCTCAGCTCGGCCACGCCGGTCCGGTTGCGAACTCCGTCTCCAACCAGGCCCGTGCCCATGCGCCGTCCCGTATCCCGGCCCCGATGGGGATGGCGTTGTGCAAGCGGCTGAACACCGACGACATCGCCGACTCGCTGCTGAAGTACCGGCGGGCCGCCCGGCTCGCGGTCGACAGCGGTTTCGACGGACTCGAACTCCATTTCGGCCACAATTACCTGGCCAGTTGTTTCCTGAGCCCACTCCTGAACCGCCGCCGCGATGAATACGGCGGATCACTGGTCAACCGGGCCCGTTTCTGCCGCGAGATCAGCGAAGCCGCCCGCGACGAGGTCGGTGACGACATCGCGATCTGGGCAAAACTCAGCATGTATGACGGGTTCCCCGGTTCCTTCGGTATCGACGAGGCCTGCGAGGTCGGCCGGATGTTCGAGGCCGACGGGTACCTCGATGCGATCGAACCCACTGCGGGCAGTTCCTTGCTGAACCCGATGTACCTGTTCCACGGCGACGTTCCGCGCAAAGAGTTCTCCGACGCCTTCCGCGGCGTGATGCGCTGGGGCATCAAGGCGGTTGCACCGGTGTTCCTGAAGAAGTACGACTACGAGCCGGCCTACTTGTTGCCGTTGTCGAGGCAGTTGCGTGAGGCCGTGTCGATGCCGCTGATCCTGTTGGGCGGTATCACCGACCGCGCGTCGATGGATCTCGCGCTGGCCGAGGGATTCGACTTCGTCGCCATGGGGCGTGCGCTGCTACGTGAACCCGACCTCCCGTTGCGTATCGAAGCCGATCCGACCACGGTGTCCAAGTGCGTGCACTGCAATCTGTGCATGCCGACGATCTACTCCCATACCCGCTGCCCGATCCGGACGGGCGAGGTCTCGGAGGCCGAAGCGGTCGGCTGAGTTCGTCGAGACTACCCATCGGTCCTCACCGCCGCAGATCCTCTCAACGCCCATACTTGGCACAATCTTGCGACCATACAATTTGTGATCACACTCCCGCCGCCCACTATTTGCAATCCATCCATCATCAACGTTTGATTGTGACGTTCACCCATGGGTGACACGTGTTTAGAAATATGCACATCAGCGCTGCGCTCATCGCCTCACGGTCATGGTCGGCCCGGGAACCGGACAGACGATGCAGTACCCGGATTCGCCCAGTGATGGGTGGTGTCAACCGCCACGGAAATGGCATTGGAACAGTCCAACCAGCGCAGCGACCTGGCCCGAGAACAGTTCATGCAGTGTGGCGTTCGGCCTTTCGTGGCGTTGTGAATAGCGCAAGTCCGGAAAGTACTGCGGCGACGAACAGTGTGAAACCCATCGGTGATGCGGCGTCGTCGCCTCCGAGACCGACGAGTGGAGAAGCTATTGCTCCGAAAGTGAACTGCGTAGCCCCGAGGACCGCGGAGCCGATGCCTGCAGCGTGACGCACCTGTGCGCTCGCCAACGCGATTGCATTGCCGAAAACAAAGCCCAGACTCCCGACGATCAACAACATGAGCAGCAGAGTCGGCCATCGCGGCACACCACCAACTGTGGTGGCGAGCAGGAGTGCGAGTGTCAGGCCGACAAGTGAGATCACCCCACCTCGAAGTACCTGCAGTGGAGAGTATTTCGCGACCAGACGCATTGAGACCGCACTGCAGATGGCGATCGATGCACAGATCGTGGCGAACGCCGCGGAGTAGGCGGTCGTGGACAAGCCCATGATGTTCTGCAAGACGAAGGGCGACGCCGAGATGAAGCCGAACAGCACCATGAACGCGAATGCCAGAGTCAGGGTGTATCCAACGTAGTGGCGATTCCCGAGTACGCCTCGAGCACTGGCCATCAGTGACCGCGCACCGCTCCGCTGGCGCCGATCTTTCGGTAGAGACTCCGGGACGAATAGCACTGCACCGAGCATCATCACCAAGTTGAAGGCAGCCAGCGTCCAGAAGACCGTCCGCCATCCGGAGCCGACGACGATCAGCCCTCCGACTACTGGGCCAATGACCGGCGCGATCGATCCGATGGCCATCATCGCGGTGAACAGGCGGGCCGCTGCGATGCCATTCGCGCGGTCCGAGACCACTGCGCGGGCCAACACAATGCCGGCAGAACCTGCGAAGCCTTGAGCGAAGCGCGAAGCGGTCAGGAAGTCGATGGTGGGTGCGATCGCACACATTGCGCTGGCAATCGAACATGCAACGGCCCCCACAAGCATGGGTATCCGTCGGCCGAACCGATCGGACAGAACCCCAATCACCAACTGACCGAACGCCAGTCCGATGAGAAACGCAGTGAGGGTCAACTGGACTTGTGATGTCGTGGCTCCGAATTCATCCGCCATCACCGGGAAGGCCGGCAAGTACATGTCCGTTGAGAACGGGCTGACTGCCGACATGAACGCCAACACGAAGATCATCATCGGACCGGGCAATGCTGCGGTCGTGGTGGTCTGCACCGACACGAAAGTCCTTTGCGGTTGGTTGAATACGACTGGTCGGATGGGTTCGCGCCGACTCGACCCGTCCGGTTGGAACCGGGCAGATCGGGTCGTGGACGGCTTTTGAAAGTGGGTAGATCAGGCGCGGGCGGACACAGACCGCGGCGTCATACCGTGGTATACCCTCGTCAACTGGACTCGGCTGCTGATGTCGAGTTTGGAGTAGATGTTCTTCACGTGCTGGCGCACGGTGTGCAGGCTCAGGACCAGCTCGTCGGCGATATCGCGGTCGGTGAATCCGGCCGCGACCAGACCCGCCACGTCATACTCCCGGGTCGAGAGGGTCAGCAGCCGCGGGCTCCTGTATTTCGTGCGGGCAGCCTCGAGTTCGAGTTCGAGGACCTGCGCACCGGGCTGACCCGGCACCGGTCGGACGGTGCACTCCAGAACGTCCTTTGCACCACTCGTCATCCGCACAAGATAGGACCGATGGACAACCGATGTCGCCACTCCGACATCACGCAGGATCCGGTACAGAATGTCGCTGCCCTCCTGCAGGTCGCCGAGGAGTTCCGTCGCCGAGGGCGTCAGGTTCGGGTCGTTGGATTTGGCCGAAAAGTATACCACTGCAGCAGAACTCGTCTGCAGCGCCAACTGGGAGACCTCGACCTGCTGCTGCAGATCCTGGCGGCGACGCAGGTTCGTCACCGCACCACCCACGACATCGGCGATGGCCGACATCAGATCCATGTCGATCTCGCCGACCTCGGTGCCGAGCGAGTCGGATGCGAAGTCGATGGTGCCGATGATGTTGCCGCCGACGACAACTGGCGCCTTGAGGACGTGCAGCATGTTCTCGAGGCGATCCACGCGCTGGTAGACCTCGGTCTCGCGCCACTGCGCCACCGTGCGTTCGGCGAGGTTGTACACCGGAACCGCAGTCAACAAGGCTCTGCGCAACTCGTCGTCGACCTGACGTCCACACTGCTCATAGGTGGTCATGAACCGGTCGCTCACGTTTCGCGAGTCGTACCACTGCGGGTTCGGTGTCCCGGCCTCGAAGAGATAGATGGCCTGCATCGGCAGGTCCATCACAGCACCGATCTGCCCGAAGTACGCTTCCCCGAGTTCGGCCAGATCATTGACATCGACGAGCGATGCCGACAGTTTCATCAACGCGGCGTACCTGGATCGAGCACCTTTCGTGTTGGTACGCTCCCCCGCCCACGCGATCGAATTGCTCGTCCGGATCGGACTGGGTTCCATTGGGCACTCCCGTTACTGACTCTTCGCCCGCCGCCGTGATCCTTCGATCACGTACGGCAACAGATGTTCGCGCCCGATGCCTGCCGCGGGCTGGTCGGCAGAACATCATTCGGGCCACACATCGTCGGGTATCGCCGAATCGGCGCGCAAACTGCTGAAGTCCCAAGTTTAAGGCGACACGCTATCGTTCGCTCAGCTCATGACTGAGTTCTCGCTCACGAGCGTCACGGTCACGCCGATATCGATCAGACCTGCACCGATGACAAGACCGCATCGACGAACGCATCCGGCCGCTCGTAGGACGGCCAGTGTCCGCACTGCCCCAGGAGCCGCACGTCGGCGTGCGGGATGTACGAACCGATCGCCAGTGCCTGTTCGAACGGCACCATGCGATCGGATCGACCGTGCACCACCGTGACGGGCATCGCCAGCTCCGCCAGCGCCGCCATGTTGCTGTGCGGGACGCTGACCGACTGCCGGTCGGCCTCGCCGTGATCGGCGTGGTCGGTGCGCATCGCCTGCATCGCCGCCACCAGGTCGTCGGTCACCAGCGACTCGTCGTACCAGAGCGCCCGCAGGAACCGCCGCAGTCGGTCCTCGTCGTCCGGCGCCTCGTCGAGCTCGCCGAACAGCCGGAACACCTCCGAGGGGAACGGTGTGATCAGATACGGATCCCCGCCGGTCGACGCATGACAGGCACCGATCAACAGTGACTCGACCCGCTCCGGATTCGCCAGTGCGAGGTCGATCGCCGTCGTCGCGCCCATCGAGCTGCCGACGATCGGCGCCTTGTCGATCCGCAGGTGATCCATCACCGCCAGCACGCCCCGCACTGCTACGTCGTGGACCGGTTCGTGGTACTCGACCGGACCGGTCAGCCCGTAGTTGGGCAGATCGACAGCGATACAACGGAACCGGGACTCCAACATCTCGAAGACCTTGCTGTAGACCAGGGAGGCGGTGCTGCCTGGTCGGGGACCCCAGGCCTGCACCATCATCAGGATCGGCCCGGATCCCCGGTCGACGTAGCCCACCTCCATCTCGGGGGTGGTGATGCTGCGCTGGTATCGCGGGTCGACGAGCAGATCACGAACCGTTTCGACGGTCACGGCGCCGCCACCTTCGCCCCGATCTTGCGGACGTCGGTCGTAATGTCCTGCAACGCCTCGGCATCGATCGGCGTGCCCTTCTCCATCAGCAACATCGCACCGCGAATATCGCGGTTGGCGTTGATTCCCACAGCACCGACGATGCTGCTGCCAGACAGATAGAAGAAGCTCACCGAGTCGTCCGAATGGAGCCGTGTGACGATGTCTGCCGTCTCGTCGATGCGGCCGACGACCTGCACGTTCAGATCGTGATGATCCGACCAGTACCAAGGAACACTGCGGAACGGTTCCGGTTCACCCATCATCGCCCCGGCGACGTAGTCACCCTGCTGCTGCGCGTTCAGCCAGGTGCCGTGGCGCACCCGACCACCGATGAACGGATCGTCGAAGCTCGCCAGGTCACCCGCCGCGAAGACTCCGGGAACCTTTGTCTCCAAACGGGAATCGACCTGCACGCCATGCCTGGTGTCGAACACCGACCGCTCGAGGTAGCCGACCGACGGGCTCTGCCCGATGGCCACCAGCACGATGTCCGCCTCGATGATGCGGCCGTCGTCCAGGGCGACACCCTGCACCTTGTCACGCCCCTCGAATCCGGCCACCGAGACGCCGGTCATGATCGTGAGATCCGACGTCGAGTATCGACTCGCCAGAGTGTCGGCCGCATGGGCGCCCACTGCTGCCGTCAGGGGATGACGTGACCGGACCATCCAGGTCACATCGTTACCCAGAGTCGCTGCCGCCGAAGCAACTTCGACGGCCAGCAGGCCACCGCCGATGACCGCGACCTTGGCTCGACCGCGGCGGAGCCGGTCACCCAGTGCGTCGGAGTCCTCCGCCGTCCGCAGCGTGTGGATCCCGGGCAGATCGGCGCCCGCCACATCCATCACGTTGGCCCGGCCGCCGGTGGCGAGGAGGACCTTATCCGCCTTGATCTCGATACCGCTGGCGAGCCGGACGGCGCCACCGAAAGTATCGAGGGTGGCGACCGGATCATTGAGGACCAGGTGGACGGCGAGTTCCATCCAGGTGTCCCACTCGCGAATCGTGGTGACGTCGAGAGGTTTCGATCCGATCAGGCATTCCTTGGACAGGGGCGGCCGCTCGTAAGGAAGCCGCCCCTCGTCCCCGACCAGAAAGATACGGTCGTCAAACCCTTTGTTCCGCAATGATTCAGCGGCCTTGGCGCCGGCCATACCGGCGCCAACTATCACAAATGACTTCATATTCGGCATCGTCGACGACTCCTGGTGTCAGAAGAACACGCTGAGATTCTTGGCAAGAATCAGGTTCTGGTCAAGCAGGATGATGCGGTCGGCGATCTGGAAGCTGTCTCCGGCCACCCGCAATACATCGCGGCGCTCGCCGGCCCACAGGTCCACCTCGGCCTCGAGGCGGTTGCGGTAGACGAAGAAGTTCGACCGGATGTCGTACTCCCCCTCGACCTCGGCCCGCTGTACCCGGACGTTGGTCACGAGATGCCGGGACCGCGACGGCGGATCCTCGGCCCAGTGCATACCGGTCTCGAGCTGCTGAATCCGCATGTCGAGCGACGCCTTGTCGTCATCGAAATGACAGACCTCGAGGCCGTTCAGATCGTCGGCCTCGTCGACCTTGCGCTGGCGCCGTAGGCGATTTCGTCGGATCGGCATCCGGTAGTGCGCGTCGTCGGAAAACAGTTCGAACCACGTCCGCCACTGCCAGTCATCGAGCAGTTCGGCCTCGGCGTACAGGAACTGTTCGATCGCGAACTGCTCCTCCAGTGTCACCGGCGCCTTACCCATCGACCGGAACATCGGGGCATTACGGCCACGACCGATTTGTTCACCCGTTGTCAGCATTGATCGCTCCCTTCATCGCCGCGATCGCCCGGGCGCCCGCCGGGGCCTTCATCGAAATTGCTTCGTGCTCGGTACGTTCGGGTTCGGTTGCCGGGGCGATCGGCCACTCCTCCGACGTCATGAACTCGAGCCAGCGGCGATAGAAACCGCGCTGCGGGCCCTCACCGAAGTAGTTACGCAACACCCGTCCCGGGTACACCGGATCGTTGTCGGTCTCGTGACCGTGACCCATCTGGTAGTTCCACGCCATCTTGCGGGTCTGGACACCGCGCTCGAGCATCTGCCCGATCAGGTCCCAGTTCTCACCGTCGTCGGTCTCCACGACACCGGCGGCACCTTCGGTGAACGCTGCGGAGGTGCGCTGCGCCCGCTTGACGGCATCCGGGGCGTCTTTGTCGACAACGGTCCACGACCAGATCTCGAACTCGTTGGGACCCTTCGGGTGCCACATGCGCAAGTTTGCCGAGCCCGGGAGTCCGGACAGATTGGGGAACACCGTGAAATTACCGACCGTGTTCGCTCGGGCATCACCGAGCCGCTCCAGACGGTCCGGAACCTGGGACTCGTTGTAGCGACCCAGCGGATCGTCGGCGAAACGGGTCATCCGGTCGAAGATCATCGAATAGCCATGGCCCTGGCGTGATGCGAACTCGATACCTTTGATGTCCTTGAGGAATCCGGGATCGAAGGTACCCAACGACGAGGCATGCGTGATGACGGCGTGGTAGCCGTCGCCACCGAACTGTTCGGCACCCATCTTCCAATTGCCGTGGATCGTCCACTTGATGACGCCGGGCAGGATCTCGATTCCGCCAGGTGTGCGGTCGACCCAGCTGTCGATGTAATAGGTCATGTCGCCGAGGAAGTCCTCGAGCGGCGGTGCCGCGGCATCAAAAGTGGCGAACCACAGTCCCTTGTACTGCGCGATCTGGGCCACTTCGACCAGGCCCCAACGCTCCTGGTCCAGCTCGTTGAAGTACGCGGTGTCCAGGTTGGGGACGTTGATCAACTCACCGGCGGTGTTGTACGTCCAGCCGTGATAGGTGCACATGAAGTTCTTGGCGTTGCCGTCCTCGGCCCGGCAGATCTTCATTCCGCGATGGCGGCAGGCGTTCAGGAAGACCCGAACACTGTTGTCCTTCTGGCGGATCGCGATTACAGGGTCGCCACCCATGTACGTGTTGAAGAAGTCCCCCGGCTTGGCGACCATCGAATCGTGGGCGATGAAGATCCATGCCCGCCCGAAGACCTGCTCGAGTTCTTTGCGGTAGATCTCATCGTCGATGAAGATCTCCGGGCCGATCAGCCCGTCTTCCCAGTTGACCAACTCGGTCAACCGGTCGTTGATGTCCTGTGTCATGCGAGTGCTCCGTTCAAGTGGATCAGTGGTCGAGGAACGCGTTGACGATCGCCGCGAACTCGGCGGGCTGCTGTTCTTCCATGTGATGCGCGCCGCCGCCCATCACGTGCAGGGATGATCCGGCCACCCGATGCTTCAGTGCCAGTGCGTATTCGGGCACGGCGAACGCGTCACTATCGCCCCAGAGAAACAGTGTGGGTGCCTGAACCAGTGCGAGATGATCAGAGAGGTCCTGCGGGATCCCGCGGCCACCACCCGGACTCCAGTCGGGGCCGAGCGCGATCAGATCGTCGTGGCGACTCAGTTCCCACCGCAGGTCGAACGTCCACTGTGGGATATCCTCACCACCAAGCCATTCGAGATCGGCCATGATGTCGTACAACTTCTCGTGCGTCGGACCCTCGTCGGCGTAATACCGGGTCCAGGCGGTCTTGCCTTCGACACCCAACTCCGGGGTGAGCGGAACCGCTCCCGGTACGGGTTCGCTACCGGTGACGACGAGCTTGCCGACCAGGTCGGGGCGCTCCGCGGCCAGCGCCAGCGCGGTGGCGCCACCGATGGAATTGCAGACGAAGTCGGCCTTCTCGATCCCGATCGCGTCCAGCGCCTTGGCGATCACCTGTGCGTGGTAGCTCCAACGTGGAGCGGTGAACGGTTCCTTGCTCGAGCGGCCGTACTGCAGCATGTCCATGAGGATCAGGCGACGGCTGTCGGCGAAGATACCTGCGACGGTTCCGAAGTCGGTCCAGCTCGAACATCCCGGGCCTCCGCCGTGGAGGAAGACCGTCGGTGAACCGCTGCCGATGTCGATGTAGTGGATGGAATGGCCGCCGACTTCGATCTGTTTGCCGTCGGGTTCGGCCAGTTGTACGTCACGCATGAGATGCCTTTCGCGTTCGGGTCGGGTGATTACTTGACCAGCGGGAGGTCGTCGAAGGAACAGGTGCGATCCTCGGGCGATACGTAGTCGGCGACGGTTTGCGAGTCGACGATGTTGCTCTTGACGACGTACTCCGCCTGCGTTTTGCCCTCGGCTGCGTCGCGGGTGGCCGCCACGATGGTGTATCCGGTGCACACCGGGTCGGTTTCGACTGTTGCAGTGATGGTTCCATTGCGGACCGCCGTGATGGCGGAGGTGTCACCGTTGCTTCCGGTGACGACGATGCCCGACGGGTTGTCAGCGGTGTACGCGGTCTTGCCCGACGACTGGAGCACCGAGGCGATTCCCAGCGCCGTGGCGTCGTTGTACGCCCAGAACCCTTCGATGTTCGGGTTGGCCGAGAGCATGTCCTGTGCCAGCGTGGACGCGCCGGCGCTGGTGTCTGCGGTGTTGTCCTGTTGAGCGATGATATTGAGCCCCAGTGCCTTGGCGGCGTTACTGAAGCATTCGGTCATCGAGACGATCGAAGGCGCCGGCGGGCCCGACATGATCGCGATGTTTCCCCCTGGCTTGGCGTCCGCGAACAGCTGAGCCACCTGCGCGACCACGCCGCCGTCCTCGCACGTTGTCGCCTCGGTCCAGACGATCGTGTCGACGCCCTCGCCGCCGGAGTTCACCCCGACGACAGGGATGTCAGCCGACTCAGCCCGCGCGTAGGCGCCACTGATCGCCCCTTCGTCGAGTGCCCAGGCCGCGATCGCCGTCACCGGACGATCGACCATGGTCTGAATGTTCGAGACCTGGGTATCGGTCGACAGGTTGGCGTCGTACACCTGGGTCTGCCATCCCAGATCAGCTGTCGCCGACTCGAGGCCCTGCGCGATGAACTTCTGGCCTTCCTGCGCCATGACCGGCGATGAGAAGCCCAGGAAGTCCCCCGAGCTCGAACCGCTGTCACCGCAGGCGGTGGTCGCAGCGGTGATGACACCGACGGCTGCGATGGCCATCGCTATCTGTGATCCCTTGTAACGCATGATGTCTTGTTTTCCTTTCGGACGGGCTGTGCCGTGTGGCGGGGGAAGAGCTAGCGGCGGAGCTTGTCGATGACACAGCGCTGTGTCGCGGCAACGAAGATGTTGTTGTCGGCGACACGGACTGGATATGTGCCGACCGGGTCGGTGGCCGGCGCAGTGAGCGCTTCGCCGGTGCGAACCGAGAACGTGGCATAGTGCAGTTCGCATTCGATCTGGTCACCGTCGAGATAACCGTCGGTCAATGAGTACTCGGCGTGGGAACAGGTGTCGTCGATGGCGAAGTATTCACCGTCGATGTTGAACAGTGCGATCGGCGGGCAGGTGCCGACCTTGACGCCTTCTCCCACCGCGAGTTCGTCTGTGGCACAGACCAACACCCACGTGTTTGTCGATAGATCAGACACCGGCAGCCTCCTTCGGTCCGGCCGCCGCCGAGGATCTCCTGCGAAGGCGGCTACGCATGGCCGACGACCGGGCCACGCCGAGACCGACCGCGAGTATGAGCAGTACGCCGTTGACGGCTTGTCGCCAGAAGCTGGAGATGTCGGCGATGGTCATTGCGTTCTGCACGACGCCGAGGAACAGGACTCCGACCACGGTGCCCCAGATGCTGCCCTTGCCGCCGCTGAAGGAGGTGCCGCCGATGAGGACCGCGGCCAGGACTCCATTGAGTAGTGCGGGGTCGATCTGCGGAGAGGCTCCGGTGAGGCGGCCGACCTGGATGATCGATGCAACACCGGCAGCCAGCCCGGCCAGGGTGTAGACGATCGCGGTGGTGTTACGGACGTTGATGCCATTCAGTCGTGCGGCCTCGACGTTCGAGCCGATGGCGAACACCGATCGTCCGAACCTCGTGTAGCCCAGGACTCCGATGGCCAGCAGAACCAACAGTATGTCGAAGATGAGGATGATCGGGATCTCCCCGATCTTGCCGGTGGCGAACGTGTTGATCGACGAGAACGCGGGGACGTCGAAGACGTTGACGGTGGCACCGTCGTTGGAGAGCAGCGCCACGCTGGCAGCGATCGACGCCATACCGAGGGTCACGACCAGAAAGGAGATACCGGCGCGGGATATCAAGAGTCCGTTGATGATTCCCATCAACGCACCCACCGCCATCGCTCCGACAATGCAGAGCAGTGCTGGCATGCCTCCCTGGAGCATGAGGCCGAAGATCATCCCGGCGGCGGCGGTCATCGAAATGATCGATAGGTCGATGCCACCGGCGATCACCACGAACGTCGATCCGATGGCGAGCACCAGGGCAACGCTGTTGGCGCCGACAATGTTCATCATGTTGGACCACGTCATGAAGCTCGGCTGACTGATTGCCGCGATGATCACCAACACGACCAGCGCGACCACCACGCCGCCACTGTCACCGAAGCGGGGTCGGGGCAACCGCCGGGTGACCGACGTGGGTTCGGGCAGCGGTGCCGGGGGCCTGTCCAGTGTTGCGGTCATCGAGAACTCCTGCAATGTCGTTCGGGCTGTTGCGAAATCGTTCGATCGAAAGATGTTCAGGCGGTGGCCAGTGCCTCGTTGGTGGCCGTGTGTCCGGTCACCATGGCGTGGTTGATGCTTTCCTCGTTGACGTCGGCGCCGCTGAACTCGGCGACCACGCGTCCGCCGTACATCGTCATCACTCGGTCGCACATGCCACACAGTTCGTTGAGCTCGGACGAGATAAAGAGCACCGCGGCGCCGCGGGCGGCCTGCTCGCGGAGCAACGTGTAAATGGCACTTTTCGCGCCGACATCGATACCTCGGGTCGGCTCGCTCATCACATAGACCGGCAGGTTGAGTTCGAAGAGCCTGCCGATGGTCACCTTCTGCTGGTTACCCCCGGAGAGCTGCGAGATCGGGAGTGACGTGGATGCCGCGCGGATGTCGTAGCGGACGACCGTGTCGGCCACCCGACGACGTTCGAGGCCGGTCCGTCGCAGTCCGTATCGGAATACATCATTCTTCCAGGCCAGGGCGAGGTTTTCGGCGACCGAGCGGCCCAGCATCAATGCCATCGCCTTGCGGTCCTCTGGGACAAAGCCCAGCCCGCCCTTCAGGATTCGGTCAGGACGCCCCAGCGGGAGAGCCGTACCGGCGACCTTCACCGTGCCCACTGCGTCGACGGCACCGGCCAGCGCGTGGCCGAGGACTTCCTTGCCGGATCCCGAAAGGCCTGCGACCCCGACGATTTCTCCTCTTCCGATCCGCAGGTCGATGGACTCCAGTCCGTTGCCGGGCGATCGGAGACCTGACACCTCCAGGGCGGCGTTCGACAGTTCCGGTGTGGCGGTGCGGCTCCCGTAGTAGTCACCGAGTTCGCGGCCCACCATCAGGCGCACCAGTTCGGCCTCGGTGGTCTGCGCAATCGGTCGCGTCGCCACGATGTGACCGTCGCGGAGCACCGCCGCGGTGTCGGCCGCCTGGAAGATCTCGTTCATGCGGTGGGTGATCATCACCACGGCGGTGCCCATCGCCCTCCGAACCTCGACCATGTCGAGGAGCCGGGCAGCCGCCTTCTCCGACAGCGAACTCGTTGCCTCATCGAGGATCAGAACATCGGGGTCAGTGGCGAGCGCACGAGCGATCTCCACCTGTTGTTGTGTCTCGAGCGAGAGATCGCCGACCCGCGCATTCGGGTCGATCAACATCCCGTAGGCCTCGAGGACCTCTTTCGCCGACGACCGGACCTCACGCCACAACACCATCGTTCCCAGCACCCGCGGCAGCCGCCCCATGTAGATGTTCTCGGCGACTGTCAGGTCCTTGGCCAGGGTGAGTTCTTGGCTGATCAGCGCGATTCCGTGGGACCTGGCGACCTTCGCATTGGGAATGGTCAGTTCCTGGCCGTGCACCATGATCGTGCCCGAATCCGGCGCGAGGATACCGCCCATGATCTTCGCGATGGTCGACTTCCCTGATCCGTTTTCTCCGGTGAGCGCGGTCACGGTTCCCGGCCGGAAATGAACATCGACATTCTGCAACGCGATCGCTGCGCCGAAACTCTTTGCAATTCCGTGCATCTGCAGAGCGGGAACCCGCGCGCCCTGGTCATCTCCGGTGGTCATAGGGCAGAAGTCAATCAGCGCGCAAGCTGCGACAACATACCCATGCAGCGGCAAATATCGCCCTACCTCATTCGAGGTATCCTGCCGATAATAGTGTTCTACTTGTGCGCCTATTTGCCATGAGATTACGGGTTTGTTTCCCGGGTTACGGCATCGAAAAGTTCAGCCTCCAAGAGAATGGGAAGGCGATTCCTGACGATTTCTAGGTATATTTCCGGTGTGGGGCGTCTACCGCGGGTCCTCGACCGCCTCCTGCATCTGGGCCATGGCCGCTGCCGGGATCTCACCTTCACCGGGCTCACGGTTGTTCGGAAGTAGTGCGTATCGCATAGTCAGCTCCTCATCTCTCACATTGTGGGCCGTTTTCCGGTCCATCACAGTGATGACGATCGACGAACCCCGAAATCGACGTGCCGCTCGGTGCGATCGCGTAGTGCCACGTCCCGGATTCGAGTAGCGGACTACGCGTGCACCCATCCGTGATTCGAGGGAACCTCAATTCACGATCTCCATACTCAGACCTCAGGGACCGGCCATGACGATCATCTCGACACCGTCCGATGGACTCGCCCACCCACATCCGGACGCGTTCGACTCCGAACATCAACTGCAGACCGATGCAGCCGCCCGAAGAATCGCGGGGCGTATCGGCGATCGCACCGGAAACGAGGACGCCCTGGCGCGGGGCGACCTGGCCGACGTCGATTCCCCGGCCCGAATCACCAACCGTCTGGCGCGAATTGCGCACTACTACGATCCGCGCGCGGCAGCCACGCCCGAACCCACGATCGCCAAGGGCATCGACAAAGCGGCAACGGCCCTCGACGTTCAGGGCGCCGATCTCGAACGGATCATCAACGCCGCCGACTTCCTCGCCGTTCGATACCTCGACGACGGTGTGAGCGCATCACGGTCGATCGGGCGGGTTCACATCGATGTCAGCTCAGGACAGGCGCATGGCTTCGGCACCGGATTCCTCGTCGCACCGTCGCTGCTGCTGACCAACCATCATGTACTGCCGGACGCCGAAACCGCCCGTACCAGCCAGATCGAGTTCAACTACCAGGACGGAGCCGGTGGCGCGGCCCTGACCGGCACCTCATTCCGGTTCGCCCCGGACCGGTTCTTCCTGGCCGACCGTCAGCGCGACTTCGCCCTGGTTGCGGTCGACGCATCTGCGTCCGAACTCGTATCGTTCGGATACAACCGGCTCACCGCCGCGCAAGGCACGGTGATCATCGGTGAATACGTCACGATCGTTCAGCATCCGCGCGGTCGTAAGAAGCAGATCGTGTTGCGGGAGAACAAACTCGTCGACATCGCCGACGGCTTCGTACATTACTCGGCAGATACCGAACCCGGATCGTCCGGTTCACCGGTGTTCAACGACCAGTGGGAAGTTGTTGCGCTGCATCACGCGAGCGTGCCGGTCGCCGAACAGATCCAGGCCGGCGGCTACCTGAACGAGGGGATCCGGATCAGCAGCATCCTCGCCCACCTCCGATCTTCGCCACTGACCGCCGAGCAGCTGGAACTGGCCACCGTCCTGGTCGGTGATCCGCCGCCACCCGCACCACCGGAAGCGCCACCCTCACCCCCACCGGACCACGGCGAGGCGCACTCCGCGAGCACCGTCACGACCGTGACCGTGCCGGTGGAGATCACGGTGCGCATCACCGGCACCCCGTCGGCCACCAGCCAGGTCGTGGCAGGAGCAGTGACAACCTCCGGTTCAGCAAGCACCGAGGCGGTCTCCATCGATCCCGACTACACCACTCGCGGCGGTTACGATCCGAACTTCCTCACCCATCCGGTGCCGCTGCCTCTCTTGACCGATGCGGTCAAATCCATTTCATCGCAAGAACTTCGGTATCACCACTTCAGCGTGGTGATGAATCGACCCCGCCGGATGGCCCTGTTCACCGCTGTCAACATCGACGGCGGTGCGGCGAACGACCCACCCCGTGAGTCCGACCGGTGGATCCGCGATCCACGTATCCGCCCCGACGAACAGACCGACGAAGCCCTGTATCGCGACAACCCGCTCGATCGTGGTCATCTGGTGCGCCGACTCGATCCGGCGTGGGGCCCACAGGCGAAAGCCGCCAACGACGACACCTTCCACTTCACCAACTGCACACCGCAACACCATGATTTCAACGCCGGAAGCACCTTGTGGGTAGGTCTGGAGGACTACCTGTTGCGCAGCGCGCAGAACAACGCGATCAAGGTCAGCGTCCTCACCGGACCGGTGTTCGCAGACGACGACCCGCCCTACCGCGGTTTCAAGTTGCCCCGACAGTTCTGGAAGGTGGCAACGATGGTCAAGGTCGACGGCAGGTTGTCCGCCACCGGCTACCTGCTCAGCCAGGAGGCACTCCTGGACGAATTCAGCACCGCCCCAGAGTCTTTTTCTTTCGGGGCCTACCGCACCTACCAGGTTCCGGTCCGGAGAATCGCCGCCGCAACGGGACTCGACCTGACCGCCTACACCGGCGCGGATCCGCTCGAACACATCGAAAGCTCCCATACCGCACGCGAACTCATTCGTACCAACGACGTCATCCTCTGATCGGAGAACATCATGACCACCATCGAACCCCCGACACAGCGACTCTGCGGGGCCATGCCCGAACACCGCCGCCTGCTCACCGAATCGGCCGACTACCGGCAGGCGCGGGCCGAACTCGAAACCGCAACCATCGAACTCGAAGCCCTCGAAGCCGTCAGCACCGAGATCATCCACATCCCTGTGGTGGTGCACGTGGTCGCGCGCACCGACGCCGAGAACATCTCGGATGCTCAGGTACACAGTCAGATCGAGGTTCTCAACCGTGACTTCCGGGCCACGAACGACGACATCGACAGAGTGCCGGAGGTCTTCAAGGACCGGATCGGCGACGCCCTGGTGCAGTTCTCCCTCGCGACGGTCGATCCCGACGGCCAACCGACAAGCGGCATCACCCGGACCTCGACCACCAGGACGTCGTTCAACAGCGACAACAAGATCAAGTTCACCGCGCGCGGAGGCATCGACGCCTGGCCGGCCGACAAGTACCTGAACGTCTGGGTCGGTCTGCTCGGTGGCGGCCTGCTCGGATACGCCCAGTTCCCCGGCGGACCGGCGGAGACGGACGGCGTGGTGATCACCCACACCGCGTTCGGAACGACGGGGACCGCAAAACAGCCCTTCCACCTCGGCCGCACCGCCACCCACGAGATCGGGCACTATCTCAACCTGTTCCACATCTGGGGCGACGACGGCAGTGGTTGCGGCGGCACCGACGAGGTCTCCGACACCCCGAATCAGGGTTCGGAGAATGTCGGCAAACCGGCGTTTCCCCACGTCAGCTGCAACAACGCGCCCCACGGGGACCTCTTCATGGATTACATGGACTACACCGACGACGATTCCATGATGATGTTCACCGCTGGACAGGTGAGCCGCATGCGCGCGTGCCTCGACACCGCACGGGCGACGCTGGTGGCGGCCGGAAGTACCGGGGTCGGCGCGGGGTCGCCCACCTCGTGACCGACATGGCCGACCGCCGGTGGTGGCACTCGTTCGAAGAAGACCACGACGACGTCGCCGTCTACCGGCCCGACGGCTTCGATTTCCCGCCGGCCCGGGGCCGCCGCGGCATCGAGATCGACCCCGACGGCTCGATGGTCGAACTCGGGCTCGGCGCCGACGACGTCCCCGGCGGGCGGTTACCCGAATCGACCGGATCGCCGCCGCTGGAGGTCGTCCATCGCGACAGCCAACGTATCGAAGTCCGACGGCACTGACCGAACGAGTCTGCAATGACCTGCACTACTGAGAGGACGGCAATGTCCACCGCCGAACAACACGAACAGACCTGCCGGCGATCGGCCGTGCTGCGGGCCGCACCCACGGTCGAACATCCTCCGGTTGTCAGGTCCACCCCGGACCCGGAGATCGCAGCACTGCTCTCCTCGCTCTCGCAGACCCGCTACAGCCGGTTCCTGTCGGCCATCACCGCACCACCCACCCGGCATTCCCGAAGTCCGGAGTTCTGGTCGATCATGGATTTCGCGGCCACCGAACTCGAGGACGCCGGGTACACCGTGACCCGCACACCCGTCCGGGTCGGCGCCGGATCAAGCGCGAACCTCGTCGCGCATCTGCCTGGACACGGCACCGGCACAAGGCATCTGGTGCTGGCCACGGCACACCTGGATTCGGTGAACGAAGCCGGACGGTCGCTTCCGGCACCCGGCGCCGACGACAATGCCTCGGGTAGCGCCGGGGTACTCGAACTCGGAGCGGTCCTTGCCGGCCGATCGTGGGACAACGACGTGGTTCTCATCCTGTTCGGTGGCGAGGAGCAGGGACTACTGGGAAGCATCGAATACGTCGCGGCACTCACGTCGGAGGAGCGAAACCACATCTCGGCCGTCATCAACATGGACATGATCGGCCGACGGAACTCAGCTACACCCGGGGTCATGATCGAAGGCGGGGAGAAGTCGCAGACTTTGATGAACGATCTCGTCGCGGCCGCCGGTACCTACACCCACCTGGCGGTGGCCACCTCACTGAATCCGTTCGCCAGCGACCACGTGCCGTTCATCGATGCCGGACTTCCCGCCGTCCTCACCATCGAAGCCGATGACCGGGCCAATACGGACGTCCACACCGATCGCGACACGATCGATACCGTGGATCCGTCGCTGGCCATGGAGATCCTGAGGATGAACCTCGCGGTCCTTGCCGGCCGCTTGGGCGTGATGGCCAAGCAGAATGCCAACAGCTCGGCACCGGCCGGCGGGTGACGATACGCCGACTGCGGAGGAGTATATTTCCCCCGAAACGTCAGCGAAACCCGTTGACAGCCTGTCCGAAATGTGTGGAATCAACCATTCGAGGCGACATTGATCCTCGCACGGGTTAGGACCACCATCTGTGTCCTCGTTACTTTCTGTTGTCACCAAGGGCCGCGCCGCTGAGCACCCGGTGGACGAGATTCCCCCCTTGGCCAGGTTGCTGCCACTCGGTCTCCAACATGTCCTGGCCATGTATGCAGGCGCAGTGGCGGTACCACTGATCGTCGGCGGAGCGATGGTCAGCGCCGGCGAACTCGAATCATCCGACATCGTGCACCTGATCATGGCTGACCTGTTCGTCGCCGGGATCGCGACGATTCTGCAGGCCGTGGGGTTCTGGCGATTCGGCGTCCGACTGCCGCTGATGCAGGGTGTCACCTTCGCTGCCGTCGCCCCGATGATCACCATCGGCGTCGAGCACGGCATCACCGCCATCTACGGGGCGGTGATCGCGTCGGGGCTGTTCATGATCTTGATGGCACCAGTGTTCGGCAAGCTCATCCGGTTCTTTCCGCCGCTGGTCACCGGGACCATCATCCTGATCATCGGCGTCTCGCTCATGCGGGTCGCGGCGGGCTGGTTCGGCGGCGGTACAGCGAAGGGACCGGATTTCGGCGCCCCCAGCGCCATCGGCATGGGCTTTCTGACCCTGTTGATCATCCTGCTGATCGAACGATTCGCGCCGGACGCGTTCCGACGGGTGTCGGTTCTGCTCGGACTCGTCATCGGTACCTTGATCTCGATTCCGTTCGGCATGCCCACCTGGGACAACGTCAGTCACTACGACTGGGTGGGATTTGTGCAGCCGTTCCAGTTCGGCGCGCCGACGTTCCAGATCAGTTCGATTCTCGCGCTGATGATCGTGGCCATCGTCATCATGACCGAGACCACCGGTGACACCGTGGCCGTCGGAGAGATCGTCGGAAAGAAGATCACTCCGCAAAGGCTCGCGGACGGACTACGGGCGGACGGCCTCGGCACCGTCCTCGGCGGCATCTTCAATACCTTCCCGTATACGGCCTTCGCGCAGAACGTCGGACTCGTCGCCATCACCGGTGTCAAGACGAGGCATGTCGCGACGTGCGCAGGCGTCATCCTCGTCATCCTCGGGCTGCTCCCGAAGATGGCTGCAATCGTCGAGGGCATCCCGTTGCCGGTACTCGGCGGCGCCGGCGTGGCGTTGTTCGGGATGGTCGCCGCCAGCGGCGTGCGGACCCTGTCGAAGGTGAAGTTCAACAACTCCAACATCTTGGTGGTCGCGATCTCCGTCGGTGTTGCGATGCTGACCGAGGCCAAGCTGTACTACACCGATCGCAACCTCGGCGCCGAACCCGTCGATGTGGCATTGGACCTCTACGAGCAGTTCCCGGACTGGTTCCAAACGATATTCCACTCAGGGATCTCGGCGGGCGCATTGACCGCGATCATTCTCAACCTGCTGTTCAATTCGGCCGCGATGCGCAAGGGTGCTGTCGACGAGGACGAGATCGGCGGCGGCGGATTCGACGCTCCGCGTGGCCCGTTCATCGATCCGCGAGATGCGCTCGAAGCCGCGGACCCGTCGACCAGTCCGGAGAAGCTGCGTGCACTCGCCGAAAAGCATGAAGACCTGCACACCATCATTGTCACGAATCCGAATGCCGACGCCGAACTGTGCGATTGGATTCGGGAACACGACAATCCGAAGGTCAAGCAGGTGTACGAGAAATGGGACGGACACACCCACGGCGAGTTCTCGAAGAGGGGCCGGACCTGACGGCGAGCGATCGCGTCGCCGGCCCGGCGTCGCCGCACCCGGCAGCATCTCGACCGCCGGGAGGAACGAGGTGCTGGTGAACGCCGAGGGGGTCGGTGCGGCAGACTGGTCTGCGTGAGTGATTCCGACCCCTACCTCTGGCTCGAAGATGTGACCGGCGATGACGCCCTGACCTGGGTGCGCGAGCACAACCAGCCCACCATCGACCGGTTGACCACCGGCACCCGTTTTTCCGATCTGCAATCTGCCGCCCTCGAGGTGTTCGACACCGACGATCGCATCGCGTATGTGCGCAGGCGCGGCGACCACCTCTACAACTACTGGCGCGACGCAGCCAACCCTCGCGGGTTGTGGCGCCGCACCACGCTGGAGCAGTACCGC
Source organism: Williamsia sp. (assembly GCF_036566845.1). Taxonomy (GTDB): domain Bacteria; phylum Actinomycetota; class Actinomycetes; order Mycobacteriales; family Mycobacteriaceae; genus Williamsia. The sequence continues at coordinate 15,656 of NZ_DATCVM010000241.1, read as the reverse complement.
ACCGACTCCCCGGAATGGGATGTGCTGATCGACCTGGATGCAGTCGCGGCCGACGAGGACGAGAACTGGGTCTGGAAAAGTGCACTTGTCCTGCGACCGGCGCATGAGCGGGCCCTGATCCTGCTGTCGCGTGGTGGGGCCGACGCCTCGATCGTGCGTGAGTTCGACATGGTCTCCCGGACATGGATCGACGCGGCCGACGGTGGTTTCGCGTTGCCGGAGAACAAGTCCGATATCGACTGGATCGATCAGGACACCGTCTATGTCGGCACCGATTTCGGTACGCATTCAGACGGCGAATCCGCGCTCACCAACTCCGGATACCCCCGCGTCGTCAAACGCTGGACCCGCGGCACACCACTCGATTCAGCAGTCACGGTCTTCGACGGATCCGTGGAAGATGTTGCGGTACAGGGGATGTACGACGACACCCCCGGTTTCGAGCGACACTTCGTCGTCAGGTCGACGGATTTCTTCAACCACGAGTTCTACCTCCTCGGTGACGGGGACGCGGCGACGCTCATCGACGTTCCCACCGATGCCCACACCAGCGTGCATCGTCAGTGGCTGCTGGTGTTCACCCGATCCCCCTGGGAACTGAGCGCGGGCCACACGCATCCGACAGGAACGTTGCTGGCCTTCGACCACGACGCATACCTGACCGGAAACCGTGATGCGACGGTCCTGTTCACACCCGACGACCACACGAGTCTGCAGAACTTCTCGTTCACCTCCGACCATCTGGTCCTGGTGATTCTTCGGGACGTGCAGACCGAGGTCCGGCTGCTGTCGGTGTCCGACTGGTCGGTGTCCGAACTGGTCGGATTGCCGGAACTGGCCACCATCTCCGTCCTCGACACCGATCCCGACCACAGCGCCGAGCTGTTCCTGTCGGCGAGCAGCTTCACCACCCCACCCAGCCTGCTGCACGGGACGAGCACCGGTGGCGTGGCTCCGATCAAGCAGTCGCCCACGCTGTTCGACACGAGCAATGTGTCTGCATCGCAATACTTCTCGACCTCGGACGACGGCACCCGGATCCCCTACTTCGTGGTCAAGCGCGATGACGTGGATTCGGGTCCGACACTGCTCTACGGATACGGCGGATTCGAGAACTCGATGACCCCGAGCTACGGCGCCGTCTCCGGCCGCAGCTGGGTGGAACGCGGGGGCATCTATGTCATCGCCAACATTCGCGGCGGCGGCGAATACGGGCCGACGTGGCATACCCAGGCCCAACTCGCCGGCCGCCACCTCGTCTACGAGGATTTTGCCAGTGTCGCAAAGGATCTGATCGCGCGCGGACTGACCACCAGCGAGCAGCTGGCAGCGCAGGGCGGCTCCAACGGCGGCCTGCTGATGGGCGTCATGCTCACCAGCTACCCGGAACTGTTCGGCGCCCTGGTCTGTCAGGTACCGCTGCTGGACATGAAGCGCTACCACCTGCTGCTCGCCGGGGCCTCCTGGGTTGCCGAATACGGCGACCCCGACGATCCCGAGCAGTGGGAGTTCATCTCGAAATACTCTCCGTACCAACTGCTCCGCCGCGACGCCGACTATCCCAAACTCCTGATGACAACATCGACCCGCGATGATCGCGTTCACCCCGGCCACGCACGCAAGTTCGTCGCCCGGATGGAAGAACTGGGGCACTCGGTGAGCTACTACGAGAACATCGAAGGTGGCCACGGTGGCGCCGCTGACAACAAACAGGCGGCCTTCAAGTCGGCGTTGGCCTACGAGTTCCTGTGGGAGAGCATCGGCCCCCGTTGACCGTGCCGATAAAACCGTCGAGCTAACCGCCGAGCGTGCCGATGCAACCGTCGAGCGTGCCTATATCGCCGTTCACTGTGCCGAAAGTGCACACGCTCCAACGCTTTTGGCACGCTCGGTGGTCATTTCGGCACGCTCGGTGGTCATTTCGGCACGCTCGGCGGTGATGTTGGCACGCTCGGTGGTCATTTCGGCACGCTCGGCGGTGATGTTGGCACGGTCGGCGAGTCAGCGGTGGCGTAGCAGGACCACGCCGTCGTGACTGTCGACCTCGCGGTACTGGCCGCCGGCTTCGGTCTGTTCCAATGCCTTCCGGACACCGTCCGGACTGGTCGGGAACATGTTGTAGGTGTTCGTGTCGACGATGATCCAATCCGGCACGGACCGGTCGCGGCTCAGCCTCGGGAACAATGTCACGTCGTAGTCGGAGACCAGTTTGGGCGCGATGTTGTTGGTCGCGGCCACTGAATCGCCCTTCGGGATCTGCCGGGCGACCAGGTCGACCGATTGCGCGGCTGTCGCCGGGTCATAAAAATCGCGTTCGGCCAGGCGGTGCAGCGGACCGCCGGCGGCCAGTGCCAACGCAACCACGGCTGACCCGGCGGCGAACCCGGTGATCACCCGCCGCGACCGGCCCTGCCGCTTCAGCGACATCAGGGCATCGATCATCGCGACGAACATGATCGGCATCAGGATGGCGTCGTAGTGGTAATCGTCCGACCAGTAGAGGTGGTTGGTGCTCCAGAACCGCCACGCGATGGTCGGGATCGCGATCAGCGCGACGGGCGATCGCAACGCCAGGAACAACGTGATCACGAGCAGCATGAACGCTGTGGAGGCCCGGGCGTCGCCGGCCGCGAATCCGAGGACGAACTCCTTCGCGCCGTCCGTCGGGGACTCGGCGAACTTCGTGTCATACGAATAGTCACCGCTGCCGAGCGCCGGAATGACAACCTTGGCGGCAAACGCGGTCCAGGCCAGACCCCACACCGCGGTGCCCGCGGCCCAACGGTAGGCCGGTTTACCGCATCGCCACGCCACCACCGCTGCCAGCACCGCCACGGTCAGACCAAGATCTTCCTTGCAGAAGACCAGCGGCAACGCGTACAGCAGCGCCGCCCGCCACCGCTCCTCGACGAGTGCAACAACACTGAAGGCCAGCAGTGGTACCGCCAGTGCGATCTCGTGGAAGTCGAACGCCAAGGCGTGAGCGATACCCCACGACAACCCGTAGGCGATCGCGATCAGCACGCCGATGACCACACCCAGGTTCTTGGTCGCCAGCCGCACGATGGGTACCGCGGCGACGGCGAACAGCAGTGCCTGGACCACGAGCAGCGTGATCGGGCTCGGGAACACCCGGTAGATCGGGCCGATCAGCGCGATCCACGGCTGAAAGTGGTCGCCCAGCAGGTTGACGTCGGTGCCTTCGAGGGGCACGATCGGCGCCTCGAAACGACCGTAAGCGCTGACGGCCTGCGTGAATATGCCCAGGTCCCAGCCAGTGAATCCGAGCCGCTCGAAACGCCTGACCGCATAAACGATGTAGACGACCGCCAACACGGCAAACGCGCCGAACGCCACCACCCAGGGGGCGCTCCAGCGCCGTGGATCAACCAGTTGTTCCCGTTTGGTGCGGAGGTGTGGTTGTTCGTCGAGCTCATCTCCGGTTACGTCACCGGCGTCCGTCACGGTGGATGAAGCCATTTTGCCACCGTAGCGTGGCTCGGGACCGGACGCCGACGGCACCGGCGCCGATTGTCTCAACCGCATCAACGAGATCGGCGGTCGTGTGGTCAGTCGGGCAGTATCGGCACCTGCATACCCTCGCTCCTGCCGATGAGTACGGCGCGGGTAACCGCCTTGGATCCGAAGCGATCCCGCAGGGTGTCGACCGTGATGTCCAACTTCTCCTGGTGGTGCTCTTCGAAGGGCAGGGCCAGCTGCACGACGTCCCGGCCGGACAAGTTGGTGAACGAGACACCCAGCAGCGTGCACCCTTTGGCCTCGATCATCGGTATGGCGGCGTCGAGGATCTTCCGCGACGCCGTCATCAGGACGTCGGTGCGATCGGTCGACTCGTAGAGCGTGTGCGATCGGGTGGCGCGCGTGAAGTCATCGAACCGCAGGCGCAGGATCACGGTGCGCGTCATCCGGTCGGCTGCGCGGAGCCGTTTGCCGAGCCGGTCGATGATCGCGACCAACGTGGCCTCGAGTTCTCCGGGAGTTTTCGCCCGGCGACCCATGGCTCGCTGCGAGCCGATCGACCGGCGGCGCCGCCCGACCTCCACCCGCCGTGGGTCGCGGGCCATCGACAGCGCGAAGAGGTGGCGACCGGCACCCGACCCGACCACCGAACCCAGCAAGGGCTCGCCCACCGACGCCAGATCTCCCACGGTGCGCAAGCCTGCGCTGTGGAGTTTGGCAGCGGTCACCGCACCCACGCCCCACAGCCGTTCGACCGGAAGCGGATGCAGGAACTCGAGCTCTCTGCCGCGCGCGACCTCGAGCAAGCCATCGGGTTTGGCCACGGCACTGGCGACTTTGGCCAGGAATTTGGTGCTCGCGATCCCGACCGTGATCGGCAGCCCGACCTCGGTGGCCACCCGAGCCCGCAGGCGGGCACCGATCTCCAACGGCGCACCGCTGATCCGGCGTAGGCCACCGACATCGAGGAATGCCTCGTCGATCGAGATCCCCTCGACGATCGGGGTGGTGTCCCGGAAGATCTCGAAGACCGCTTTGCTCGCCTCGCTATAGGCCTCGAACCGCGCCGGCATCACCACTGCGCGCGGGCACATCGCCAGTGCTTCGCGGCCGTTCATCGGTGTGCGGATGCCGAAGGCCTTGGCCTCATAGCTGGCGGCGAGCACCACCCCGCCACCGACGATCACCGGACGGCCGCGCAGTTCCGGGTGATCGCGCTGCTCTACCGAGGCATAGAACGAATCGAGATCGGCATGCAGGATGCTCGACTGTTCGCGTTGCTCGATCCGGGACACGAACACATGTTCGCATGAGGCTCTGACAACACGGCCCCGCGCGGAACGCGACTAGCGCCGCCGTTCCAGCATCGCCGAGACCACCACGCCGACCACGGCCAGGACCACGCCCGCGACCGCAGCGATCAGGCCGATCCGCTGCATGCTGTCTGCGACCTCATCGATGATGAGCTCGGCGACTTCGCGCGCCGATCCCTCCGCGCCGGAGACCTCGTCGAGTGCGCGTCGCTCAGCGAAGTCACCCAGCAACCACGTCAGCACTCCACCGAGGAGTACACCGAATCCGACTGCGGCCAGGACCAATCCACGACGCCGCGCCACCACCAGCGCACCGATCGCCGCGACCACCGCGATCACCAGCGCACCGAAGGCGATGTACCCGATCTGATCTCCGAGATCGTGGTAGCGCCCGGCCTCGAGGCCCGCCGCGGCGGAGTCACTCAGCGGCACCTCGATGGGACCGGTGACCTCGATGCCGCTGAAGATCCCGTCATCGACGATGCGGTTCACCATCGGCGTCAGGTCCAGCGACATCACCTGACCTTCGTCTTCAGGGGTCGCCTCTTTGAAGAGCCAGTCGTGTTGCTGGTTCATCGCCTCTGTGAAATCGAGTTCGAAGTCGTCACTGCGGGTGTAGGCGTCCGCGAGCGGCCGGATCAGTGCCTCCGGAACCAATGGCGCAGAAGCAGCAACCTGCACGGTGATCTCGTCGGCGATGTGCTCTTGCACCTTCGGATTGTCCGCGAGCGGGGACACCATGCTGCTGAAGCCATCCCGGTCGACGAGATTCGAATTGACCCAGAATGCCGGCACCGCAATGGCCGCGGCGACGATCGCAACAAGACTGAACAGGGCAGCAAGGAAGGAACGCACCGACTCAGGCTACCGATCCGTCGGCGTGAAACGCGGCAACGTCCTATTCATCGAGGATGTCGCTACCTCGACCCACGATCAGCGGATCGGGACTGCCGACGATCTCGTCGTCTCTGTCGTCATAGTCGTAGAGGCTCAGCACATACCGCATGGCGTTGAGACGGGCACGCTTCTTGTCGTTGCTCTTCACGACGGTCCACGGTGCATGGTCGGTGTCGGTGCCGGCGAACATCTCCTCTTTGGCCGCGGTGTACTTGTCCCATTTGTCCAGGGAGGCAAGGTCCATCGGCGACAGCTTCCACTGCCGCACCGGGTCGACCTGCCTGATCGCGAACCGGGTGCGCTGCTCCAGCGGCGACACCGAGAACCAGAACTTCACGAGCTTGATGCCGTCGTCGATCAGCATCTCCTCGAACAGTGGAGCCTGGTGCAGGAACTGGGCGTGCTGCTGGTCGGTGCAGAATCCCATCACCCGTTCGACGCCGGTCCGGTTGTACCAGGAGCGGTCGAACATGACGATCTCACCGGCGGCGGGCAGGTGCTGCACGTAGCGCTGGAAGTACCACTCGGTCGATTCCCTCTCGCTCGGCTTCTCCAGGGCAACGACCCTGGCGCCGCGGGGATTGAGGTGCTCCATGAAACGCTTGATCGTGCCACCCTTGCCCGCGGCGTCACGCCCCTCGAAGACCAGCACGTGGCGCTGGTTGGTCGCTTTGATCCACCGCTGGAGTTTGAGCAACTCGATCTGCAGCAACCGTTTTTCGAGCTCGTACTGATCGCGGCCCATACGTTCGTCGTAGGGGTAGTCCTCACGCCAGGTGTCTATGACGTTGCGCCCTGGCAGGGTCAGCAGACGGGGATCGTCGTCATCGCGGTCGTCGACCAAGAATTGGGTGGTGTCAGCGAGGTCGACGATCTTCTGCAGTGCCTCACGTCCGGCAACAACGCTGAAGTCGGGTCCGATGTCGGGATGATCGGGGCCAAAATCCGATAGACGCAGTATCTCGTTCACCGATTCAATCTAGTCTGAATCGCCGTTTGTCACGTGTCCACTCTGTAAATGCGGGACCAACGTCCAATGACGGAGAGGGTTCGCGGATACGCGAAGAGCGGCACCGTAAGCGGCACCGCTCTTCGTCGGGGGGTGCGGGGAGAAGGGCGCCCCGCACCATGTCTTTGTTATCTGGGAGTCGACAGCCAAATGCCTCCGGCGCCGATGCAGCCCTGTCCGGTGTTGGTGTCGACCGCGGCCGCGAAACTGCCGGTGCACTGTGCCCCATACGGTCCCGAGTAGGCGGTGCCGCCCCACCCGGCGATCGCCACCGACGTCCCGCCGGCACGCGCCTGGGCAACCGACATCCCACCGGGGCCGGTGGTCACCGCGTAGCCGGTGCCACCGGTGATCGCTCCCGACAGCGCCGCTGCGCCCGGCTGTAAGTTCAATGCGTTCGCGTTTCCACCGGTGTTCGATGACGCAACCGCCGTGCCGCCTCCGCTTCGATCTTCGGCCCTGGCCGTGCTTCCCGGCCCGGCATTGGCACCGCAGCCGCCGTTGCCGTCGACGTGTATGACGTTGTGCCCGTTGGACACCTGGCAGATGATCGGGTCCGCCGACGCGGTGCCCATCCCCGCGAAACCTGCCACCGCCAGCGCCCCCGCGCCGATGAACACGGCCACCGCGCGCCCGGCCCAAGAGCGCGAGCGGTCACCAAAACTACTAGCTTTGAACAAGTTTCGTCCCATCAAGAAGGTCAGAGAAATACAAGGCCCCCCAGGATTCCAGGCCTTGGAAGAGCCGACGTCATGCTGCGCGCCGACTACTAGGGACAGACCATACTCCCCGCCGCCGGTCCGCATCCGGATTCGATGACAACACTTCGGTCACAAACCGACGACAACCGGTCGGGCCCCGAAGATGACAGATATTGCGGCGCATCCGGTGTAATTTTCCCCCATGCCTGTGAATGCAAAGACCGAATTCGACATCGACGCGCCCCCGGCCGTCATCATGGAGATCCTGCTCGACGTGGAGTCCCTCCCGGACTGGTCGGGCCCGCACAAGAAGGCCGAGATCACCGAAGAGTACGAGGACGGCTCACCGAAGACCGTCAAACTCCAACTCCAGGCCGTCGGGATGACGGACCACCAACTCCTGACGTATTCGTGGACCGAGAACACCTGCACGTGGGACCTCATCGAAGCCGACCAACTGTCCCATCAGCACGGCCAGTACACCGTGACGCCCAACGGCAAGGGTTCACACATCGAGTTCGAGCTCGAGGTGGAACTGAAGATCAAGCTCCCCGGCCTTCTGGTCAAGCAGGCCCAGAAAACCGCACTCAACACTGCCCAGAAGGGCCTCAAGGAAGAGGCCAAACGCCGGCTCGCGTGATCGGACCCGACTACTTGGCCATCCAGAGCCGTCGGCGGACGACTCCACGCATCCTTTCGATCGCACTCGGCGAGAGTTGCTCAGGCGGACTCTCCTGGAGGAGATCGTTCACAGACGCAAAGTAGTCGCGATCCGACATTCCGAATCGCTCATGGATTTGGCCGGAGGGCCCACCGCCGAGGCGGTACCACTGGACTTCGAACTCCAACATTTCCTTCGCATCCGGTGCCAAGACCCGCTCCCTTCGACCATGTGACTCGAGTCACGAACAGTGACTGTAGTCACAGGGTAGCGCGCGGCGCCAGTAGGCACACCACATGGAATCACCGGAATCGGAAGGCGCCCTCGCGGGCCCGAATCACGTGTGCCTCTGGACCAATTCGGCAATTCGGTTGTCGCGGTCGGCGGCATGGTGCGCCAACATCGCCAGGCGTGCCGCGTCCCGGTCGCGCGCGCACCGCGGCGAGAATCTCCCGGTGTTCGGCGATCGGGCGCTCGAACGCCCCATCGGAATACGAGGGCTTCCACGGCGCGCCGAGTTCGATCTGGGCGTCCAGCCGATCGAGCAGATCGGTCATGGTTCGGTTGTGGGCGGCCTCCCGCAGGGCGGCGTGCCATTGCCGCAACGCGAGACGGACGTCTACCGGGTCCTCGTGCTGCATCGAACGGTCGAGGGCGTCCTGCAATCGGAGCAGGTCGACGTCGATGCGACGGTCCGCGGCCGCCGACGCCACCGCGGCGTCGAGCGCAGGCTGCGCCTCGAAGAGTTCGAGCAGTTCGTCGTCACCGCGTTGGGTGATCATGAATCCGGTCAGCCGATCGGCCGGTCGCTGGGTACGGACACCCAGCTCGGGTTCGCCGGATCGATCAGCACGTGTTCCGGCTTCAGTCCGCTGTCGTGGCTCACCGGCCCGAGACTCACCGCACGGGGCGCGTTCAGCGCATAGATGCTGACCCGCAATCGATGCCCCGGCTTCAGCAGCGCGTCCGTACCCAGTGTTCCGATGTCGAGATCCTGGATGGCCCCCGGCGTGACCGTCTCCCGCTCGCTCGCGTCGAGTTCGTAGTACGGATCGGTGAGATCACCGTTGGGGGCGTATCCGGATGCCGACTCCAGCAACTGGTTTCGGATGGACACCGTCATCGAGCCGGTGGTCAGAACGGTCGACGTACCGTCGGGTGCGACGTCACTGACGATCGCCGAGTAGAACCCGTCGGTGGCATCAACCTGGGTCCTCAGGTGCACGTTGATCGGGCCATTGATCGACGTGTCCTGCGGCACCGGCGGTGATGTGAAGGTGAGTGCGCCGCGTTCTGCGATTCTGTTGTCGCCCGTACAGAAGTCGAACGGGCTCAGGAACCCGATCTGATCCCGGTTGGTATCGCCTGAGCACAGGGTCGTGACACCCGGGCTCACAGTCCATTTCGCAGCGGTTCCCGGCCCTGAGGCGGCCAGGGTTCCGTCCTCGACCGATGTCGGCGACGTACCGCTGGCGGCAGACGTCAGGTAGAGCCGCCGGTGTTCCTGGCCGGCTCGGGGCATCGTGTCCGACTGCACCCAGTCACCGCCCTGCTGATGGCTTGTCGCGGTGCCGTACTGATCGATTCCGTTGTCGACGCCCTTGATCCACTTGTCGAACCAGGCCCGTTGCAGCACCCCCATCGGCGGCGGCTCGCCGGGACCACCGAGCATGTCCCAGCCGTTCGTCACGTGCTCGCCGGTGCTCATCACGAGCTTCTTCTTGTCGGGGGTCAATGACGTCAACCGGTCGAGCGCACGCCATTCGAAATTGGTGAACAGATCCTGCCAGCCACCGACGATGAAGGTGGGAACCTCGACCTGGGCCACATCGGTGGTCAGCGCGTCGCGGTACGCCGAATTGATCTGGACCAGTTCCTTTGTCCGGCCGGTCAGCGATTCCGCATTCGGTGCGGCGAGCCCCTGGAGGTACTCCTGGGCGAAGACCGCCGGGTTGTTGAGGCGATCGGATAGCCAGACCGGATCGAATTCACCGCGCAGCAGACTCGGCACGTCGGGGATCACCTTGGTCGCGTTGACCGCGAACAACCACAACGCGAGGAATCCGGCACCGTACCCTGACCCCGGCGCGACCACGTCGGCGACGATGTCGCTCATCGGCGCCGCCGGGAAGATCGCCTTGAGCCCCTTGGGCTTTGCCGACGCGGCCTGGAGTTGATTGATCGCCGAGTACGAATACCCCGACATCCCGAGGTCGCCGTTCGAGTAGGGCTGGGTCCGGGCCCATTCGAGCACTTCGAGTGTGTCCTGCTGTTCACGTGGACCGAATACGTCCCAGACACCCTGCGAGGTCCCGGTGCCGCGCACGTCGACAACAACCTGCGTGTATCCGCTGCGGACCAATTGTGGGTCCACGGCGAACGAACTGACCAGGCCGCCGCTGGCCACCTTCAGCAATCGTTCGGTCCCCGATATCGGGGAGCCGGACAGGTCGATCCCCGCCAGGAAGTCGATGAGGGGTTCGGACAGTCCGGGGATATTCATCGCCACGCCGGCGATCATGCTGATCAGCTTGTTGTACGGCGTCAGATTGACGATCACCGGATTCTTGTCGGCGGTGGCCCGACCCGCGGCGTCCGCCGGACGATAGACGTCGGCGCGCAGCACCGTGCCATCGGACATCCGGATCGGCACGCTGGGCGTCACAGCGACACCGGCGTATTTCTGCGTACCCGAGGAATGAACCTCGGTCCACTCGGATGGATTGATCGACGTCGCAGCACCCGCCATCGGAACACTCGTCAAGCCCACCTGCAGCACCGCCAACAACGCAACGGCGACCACCACATGCCGTCCCCTGAAAATCGACATTCCCTCCGAGCCCCCGTCTTCTATGCAGTTGGTTCGCCCTGTCGACGAACACCTCCCCGATGTGATCCAGACCCCCACAAATCACATAGTGATGCACGACATAACTTGCTACCGGCGGGTAACTTTGTCAACCCAGCGATTCGATGCGCCCCGCTATCAATTCCACCCACTCCGCGATCAGGGCCCCGTCCTCAACAGAAAGTGGCTGCACACCAAGGAAGTCCCGCATCGTCCGGTGAGCAAAAAGTGCATTGAGGGCTACCGCCGCGATCGCTTCGGCCTGGTCGCGGCCGGCGGCGGGCGCGCGCTGCGCGACCCAATCACTCATGCCGCCATAGGTTTCCTCGATCAGAGCGGCAAACGTGTCGGTCAGCTTTTGTGGGCGGTTCCGCAACTCCGAGGATGCGATTCGCAGCAACTGGGACTCTTCGTCGATGACCTCCAGCGTGTAGCGCCCCAGCACCAACAACTCCGACCGCAAGTCGGTCAGACCTTCGAAGATCTGGCGGATGTCGCGGAGCGCCCGCAGTCGATCCAGATGGCGGTCGATACCCGCCTCGAGCAGAAGTTCCTTCGACCGGAAGTGGTGGTAGAGGCCGCCGGAACCGGGCGCGAGACCCGCGGCGGCCTCGATCTGGGCAACGCTGGTCGCGCGATAACCCTGCTCGCCGAACAGTCGCATCGCCTCGCCGATGAGGCGATCTCTTGTCGACGCGCTCATGACCGCTGCCAACAAATGTCCATTGACTCCTCCTAAGTGCTCACTTAGTCTAGCCAAGTAGACCACCCAAGTGTCCACTTAGGAGTGCGGATCACAATGACTGCCGACACCGAACCAGGATCCATCACCCAGGCCTGGTCGCCGTGGCGTGCCGACGACGTCTACGCCGCTTACCAGGGTTGGCGAGATCAGCACGGTCAGGTCGCGTGGGACGACCAGGCGCAGAGCTGGTTCGTGGTCGGATATCGGGCCGCTCGGGAGGTCCTTGTCGGCCGCGACTGGAGTAGCGACCCGATGTCGTCCGATGTCATCCGGCGGATGCTCGAGGAGCAAGGGATCGGCGACTCCGCGTTCGGCGGGAGCATGCTCACGGCCGACCCACCCGATCACTCGCGTCTACGTGATTCGGTTCGTGATGTCTTCACACCGAACTACGTCTCGGCACTGGCCCCCGGGATCGAAGCCATCGCCGCCGACACCATCGACTCGCTGCCGACCGGGCAACCATTCGATTTCATGGCGAGCATCGCCAAACCGTTCCCCATCGCCGTCATCGCCGAATGGCTCGCACTCGACCTCGATACGACTCGCATCCTGTGGACCGAGGCCGCAGAGCTGGTGCGGCTTCTCGACGGCGTGCTCCAGCCGGGGCAATCGGCGCCCGACATGGGAGCGCTCACCGCCCTCATCGCCGAGTTCCTGCCACTGGCGGCCGCCCGGCGCGAAGACCCCGGCGACGACCTCCTGAGCCTCCTCGCCGTCGATACGACCCTCGATCTCGAGGAAGTGGTGGTCAACGCGATCCTACTGGCGATCGCAGGCCACGAGACGACGGCAAACATGTTGGGAAACAGCATGATTCGACTCCTCGCGGAAGCCGAAGGAGGTCGTCTCACCGACCGGATCGACCTCACCGCACCCGAAGTGGTCGGCGAGTTGTTCCGGCTCGAGGGACCAGCGCACGCGGTGGGTCGCACTGCACTGCGGTCCCACGACCTCGAGGGCTGCACCGTCGAGGCGGGGCAACGGGTGGTGGTTGCCATCGCGGCAGCCAACCGGGATCCCGACATCTTCGATGATCCCGACTCGTTCCGCATCGATCGCACGGAAGCCCCCGGCCACCTCTCGCTGGGGTTCGGGCGGCACCGCTGCCTCGGGGCCGCCTTGGCCCGGCTGGAGACCGACACAGCGTTGCGTCGAGTCCTCGACCGGGATCCGATCCTGGTGGGCGCGCCCGGAACCCACCGTCCGTCAGTGATCTTGCGCGGGCCGCAAACGGTGCCGATGGTCTTCCGCGCCCCCTGATCCCCCCTACCAACGGTGAACTCTCTCCCGAGGAGTACTGATGAATGATCAACCACCTCACGATGAGCTGGATCGATTCCGTTCCGTACGCGCGGGGCGGGTACGCCGCACACTGCCCGTGGTGGGCTTCGCCGCCCGGGCAGCCGGCGGTCGCGTCGTTGCGGGCCTGCGTGCGGGTACCGGCGATCGTGACGCCATCGATCGCTTCCACGAGCGCACATCGGACCGGTACGCCGAGCTCCTCGGACACTCCAAGGGAGTGCTGATGAAGGCGGGGCAGCTGCTGTCGACCTTCAGCGTCGACGGCGCTGCCATCGGACCCATGAGCACGTATCAGCAAGCCTTGCAACGTCTTCAGGCCGACGCTCCGCCGATGGACTCGTCGTGCGTGCGCGATATCGTTGAGGCCGATCTCGGTGCGTCGCTCGACGAGCTGTTTGCCGAGTTCGCCGTGGAGCCGATGGCAGCGGCATCGATCGGCCAGGTCCACGAGGCCCGTCTGGACGACTGTCGCCGTGTTGCCGTCAAGGTTCAGTACCCCGGTGTCGCGCAGGCAATTCGGGACGATCTCGCCAACACCGAACTGCTCGCGACGTTCCTCAAACTCGGTATGTCGCTGACGCCGCGGTCGATGCGCACCGATCAACGCGGCGCGGCCGCCGAATTGGCCGAGCGCATCGCCGAGGAAGTCGACTATCGCCGCGAGGCCCGCAACATCGAGCGCTTCGCCGACCTCTACCGCGACCACCCGTTCATCCGAGTGCCACAACTCATCTCCCACCTTTGCGGCACAAAGGTTCTGACAATGACATTCGTAGACGGGGTCTCGTGGTCGGAGGCAAAGGCCGCAGACGAAGACCTGCGTAACAGATGGGCAGAGTCCATCTGTGTTTTCGCGGCCTCGGCGTACCGGCACAGCAATCTCTTCAATGCCGACCCGCATCCCGGAAACTACCGGTTCGGCGCCGACGGATCGGTCGGATTTGTCGACTTCGGTTGTGTCAAACAGTTCCCGGAGCATGTTCGGCGCGGAATCGTCACCATGTTCCGGGCTACCTGTGACGGCGATCGTGACAAACTCTTCCGGCTCATGAAGAATCACGGATTTGTCGACTCCGCCTCACAACTCACCGTCGACGAGGCCTACGAATGGTGGGCGATGTCTGCGGCGGCAGTGCTCGATGACCAACCGCACACCTTTGTCCCGGCCGACGGCACAGCAATGGTGCAATCGGTCTTCGACAGCGGCAGCCTCGGATCGGCCGTCCGCAAGATGAACGTGCCCAGCGACTACCTGATGATCAGTCGGATCAACATGGGTGTCCACGCGATACTCAGTGAATTGGGCGCCACGCTCGACATGCGTGATCTGACCGACACGCTCGACGGTGCCGCAGCGCCCCTCGGCCGGGCAGCGAAACTCCACGCCCACTGGGCATACGAGCGCGGGCTGCCGTTCGGCCTCGACGAACGTTGACCTGCCGGCACCGGGGACCTGGTCCGGGTGTCGCCGCTCAGCCGACTTGACCGTAGAAGTGTTCGGCGTGGAGGCGGATCACCAGCCGCTGGTCGTCGACCATCGCCTGCGCGTATTCGTCCCAGTCGGGATGTTCGCCCGAGATCTCGCGGTAGAGGTCGATCAATTCCGACACCGTGTCGTCGTCACAGGTCTGCGAGGCGACCGGGCTCAGTTCCACGCGACCCTCGCCGACCGCGTACGACCAGCCGTCCTCGCTGCTGACGTGGAAACTGGCCCGCGGATCGCGCCGAAGGTTGGCAACCTTCGCCCGCCCCGCAGTCACCGAGATCCGAAAGATCCGCGTGCGTAGATCGAACGAGTAAGCCACCGTGGACAATTGCGGCATCCCGTTGCGCTTGATCGTCGCGAGGGTTCCTCGGCTGTGTTCGGTGATGAACTCGAGAAACGCTGATTGGTCGGTCATACGTCGACTATTCCCGGCGGGGCCATATCACCGCAAGTAGTCGTCGTCCGTGACGTGTTCGAGCCAGGTGGTGGTGGCCGCCGGATCGTCGGCGTTGTCGAGCATCGCCAGATGTTCCATGAACGAATCCGGCGATGCTCCGTGCCAATGCTCCTCACCCGGTGGACAATACACCGTTTGCCCGGGAGCCACTTCGACTTTTGGTTCGCCACGCGACTGGATTGTCGATATGCCGATATCCGACGTCCAACGCAGTGGTCACCGCTACGGCCGTCTCGTCAGGAGGTGTTTGGTAGACGCCAAAGCCGATCGCAGGCATGGTGATTCCGTTGTTGAGGACAGTATTTGTAGGTGTCATGGAGTTCACAGAATCCTTCCTTCTTTCGCTCGCCCACACTCTGTCGACGGGTTCAGTGTCATGGCCGGATCGCGACTTTCAGCGCTTCGCGGGCATCCGTGGCCGCGTAACCCTTCGAAGTCTCTTCGAGTCCGACGGTGCGGTCGAACACCTTGCCGGGATTCACAGTTCCGTCGGGAACCGCGGGCAGCAGGTGTCCGATGTAGGCGCGGACCGGGGCCGGCCCACCGGCGAGGGTGATGTTCGGACCGAACAGGCTGCCGAATCCGACTGGGGCGTCGTTGTATTGCGGAACACCGACGCGGCTGATCACGCCACCCGGGCGGATGACACCCGGGGCCTGGTCGTAGGCGGGGCGGTGTCCGACTGCTTCGAGCACGATCTCACACCCGAGTCCGTCGGTGAGGTCGCGGACTTTGGCAATGCCCTCGTCGCCAC
>NZ_DATCVM010000240.1:0-51481 GCF_036566845.1 Williamsia sp. | reverse complement strand
TGATCTGCGCGGCGCCGACGTCGGCGGGCAGATCGACGCTGCCGTCGACGCGCATCTTCACGCGAACCCGGTCACCCTGTGGGGTCACCTCGGTCACCTGACCGACCTCGACACCCAGTACCCGGACATCGCTGCCCTCGTAGATGCCGACGCTGCTGCGGAAGTACGCGGTCACGGTGGAGCTGGTGACGCGCTTGAAAACCCACCACAACGAGCCCGCGATCAGCAGCGCCAGGATCAGCGCCACGACGATGAACACGATGTGCTTGGGGGTGAACCAGCGCCCGGGTCCCCGGGTGCCTTGGAGGTCGCGTGCCGTGGTCATCATCCGCCGGCCTCCGTTCCGCCGCTGTTGAGTGTGGTGTTGTTCATGACCGGCGGCCGGGTGGTGTTCTGCTGCGGCAACGCCGGCGGCAGGATGTTGGTCACCACGGATTCGAACCAGCGGCCGTTACCGAGCACGTTGGCGTAGAGCCGGTAGAACGGGGCCATGTAGGTCAGCGACTGCCGCAGGTTCTCGTTCTGGTCCTGCAGGATCACGGTCACCTGCTTCAGGGTTTCGAGCGTCGGACCGATCTGTTCCTGGTTGTCCTTGACGATGCCCGACAACGCATCCGACAGCGTGATCGTGCTCGACAACAGGGTCGAGATCGACTGCTGACGATTGTTGAGCTCGGTCAGCAACTCCCCCGCTCCGGAGATCAGCCGCTCGAACTCCGCGTTGCGGTCGGCCAGGAGCTTGGACGTGTCCTTGGTCGCCTCCAGCAGCTCCTGCACCTTCGCGTCGCGGCTGGCGATCGTCTCCGAGAGCCGGGTCAGACCGTCGAGCGACGACCGCAGATCGGCGGGGGTTCCGGAGAATGCGTCCGAGAGGGTGCGCATGCTTGTCGCGAGCTGATCGGTGTTGGTCTCGTCGATCTGATCGGCGGCGTCGGAGAACGCCTCGATCACGTCGTACGGCGAGGTGGTGCGGCTGAGCGGGATCACGTCGTCGGGGTCGGCGATCTTGCTGCCCTGAGGATCGAGCGCGACGTACTTCTGTCCCAGAACGGTTTTGATCTGGATGGACGCCCGGGTCTGGTCACCGATCCAGGCGTTGTTCACCCGCATCGCGACCCGAACCTTGTCGCCGTCGAGGTCGACCTCTCGCACATCGCCGACCTTGACGCCGGCGACGCGTACCTCGGCGCCCGGCTTGAGTCCGGCGGCCTCGGAGAAGTTCGCCGCGTAGGTGACGCCGGCGCCCAGGAGCGGCAACGAATTGAGGAAGAAGGCCGACGAGGAAACCATCAGCAGGATCAGGATGCCGAGGAAGCCCACGGTCACCGGGCTTCTGCCCTCACCTGGTCGTTCACTCATCAACTCACCTCCCCACTGTGCGCCGTCCGGCGTGTTGTCATGTTCCCGCTTGTCCACATCACGGTGGATCCTCATTCGCCCAGCAGCGCGTCGCGGCGCTGGTGTAGAGCACATGGTTGATGTCCGGGATGGGGACCAGCGGCTGTGTCAGCAGCACGCTCTGGCCGTTGCCGGCAGTCACGTCCAAGCCGCAGAGATAGAACTGGAACCACGAACCGAATGTTGCTGCCCGGCCGATCTTCTGGAGCTTGGTCGGCAGGTTGTTCAGCGTCTGTTTGATCGCGTCCTGCTGCTCCACGACCGTGGTGCCCAGGTCGTTGAGTGCCGCGATCGAACCCTGGATCGCGGGCCGGGTGGGTTGCAGGATCGATGACGTCACCGCGGTCAGGTTCGACAGCGACGTGATCGCCGACCCGATCGAACCCTTCTGTGCGGCAAGCCCGGTCACGAACTTCTCGGTGTTGGTCAGCAGTGCGGTGAACTGCTCATCGTGTGCGTTGAGGTTGCCCAGCACCGCGTTGAGGTTGTCGATCAGGCTGCCGATCACGGCATCCTTGTCGGCGATCGTGTTCGTCAGGCTTGCAGTGTCGCGGACGAGTTCGGAGATCGTGCCGCTCTCACCTTGGAACACCTGGATGATGGACGCCGACAGCTTGTTCACGTCCTCGGCCGTCAGCTGCTGGAACAGCGGCTTGAATCCGTTGAAGAGCTCGGTGAGGTTGATCGCCTCAACGGTGTTGGACAGTCCGATGGTGGTTCCGCCGCCGATGGTCTGCGCCTGATCACCCGGGCCCTTCTCGAGGGCCAGGTACCGCTGCCCGGTGAGGTTGCGGAGCTTGATCACGACTCGGACGCCGGCGGGAAGCCGGTCGCGGTCGACCGAGAAGCTGACTTTGGCCTGGGAGCGATCGTGGATCTCCACGCCGCTGACCTGGCCGACCTTGACGCCGGCGATCCGGACGTCGTCGCCGGGAGCGACCTGGGTCGCATCCTCGAAGATCGCGTTGAAGTCGGTGCCGCCGCCTCCGCCACCGTTTGCGACGGCAAAGGCCAGCACCGAGGTCGCGAACACGGTGACCACCGCGAACACGATCAGTTTGATCAGTGGTGCAAGCAAGCCCTTCATTTGATGGTCACCTGCGTTCCCTGCATGGTGGGCGCCGCGAGGACCGTGATCCAGCCCGGGATCTCGGACGGATCTTTGCCGGCCGCGGCCGCCACGATCGCCTGCATCTGGAGCTTGTTCCGACGGTCGTTGTAGGTGGCGACAGGCGTCTGCTCGGTGGCGGTCCCCTCGGGCATGGTCGAGTACTGCGCTGCCGGCATCTCGGGAACGTTGCGCGGTCCGGCGTTACGGGACGGCGGTTGGTAGGAACCGTCGTTCACCGAACCACCCGGGTACTGCGGAAACGGCCGACCGTTGGTCGCCAGCGGGTAGCAGGTCGGTCCACGCTCATCGAGCATCCGCGGTTCGTCCTGGTTCGGCAGGTACCGGCCGCGGGGGTTGACGAACCGCAGGCTCACCCGGACACCGGGATTCTCGGTGCCCGCGCCGGTGATGACGGTGGCCTCGGGAACGAGTCCGGCGAAGTTCTTGAACGTGCAGGGAAATGCCGGTGATTGCTTTGCCAGTGCCGTGAGCAGCGGCTCGGACTCGATGGCCAGATCGACCAGGTCCTGCCGGTTGGTCACCAGGAAGTTGGTGCCGTCGATGGCGACCTGGGTGACCGCGGCGATCGTGGTCTTCAGATCACCTTGCTTCTCGTACAGCGTGTTGGTTGTCGTGCGCAGGTTGTCCAACGAATCCACAAGGTCGGGCAGCGCCTCGGAGTAGGTCTGGGAGAAACTCGCCAGCCCACGCAGAGTGCCCTGCAGTTCGGGCATGTTCTGGTTGATCTCGGTGAAGATGGTGTTGAGCTCGGTCAAGCTCGTGCCCAGCTTCTCGCCGTTGCCGGTCAGCGCCTTCGACAACGCGGACAGCGTCACATTGAGGTCGGCGGGCGGGATGGCCTCGAGGACCGGGAGCAGTTGGTCGAACAGCTCCTGGAGTTCGACGGCGTTACCCGACATGTCTTCGTCGATCGTCGATCCGGCGGACAGATGATCGGCGGAAGATGCCTCCTGGCCTTCGGGGATCTGCAACGCCACGTACCGCTCACCGAAGAGGGTCTTCGGGAGGATGCGCGCCGTGGTGTCGTCGGGCAGCAGATCGACCTTGTCCGGCTGCAGTGCCAGGGTCACGGTGACCGAGCCGTCCTCGATGTTCGGGGCGACCTCGCTGACCGTGCCGACGATCAGGCCGCGGGCCTTCACATCGGCGTTGGAGGGCAACGAATTACCCGCCGAGGTGGTCACGAGCTTCACGTCGACCGTGTCCGTGAACGACTTGTTGTACTGCATGATCGTCAGCGTCAGGAACAACGCGACAACGAGGAAGAACACCAGACCGAGGGCCCGGCGACGTAGTGCCTGCATCGGGTTAGCCCCCCACTCGTACGGAGGTGGTGGTGCCCCAGATGGCCAAGCCCAGGAAGAAGTCGAGGATCGCGATGATGACCAGAGCCGCGCGCACGGCGTGCCCGACCGCCACGCCGACGCCGGCGGGGCCGCCGGTTGCGTAGTAGCCGTAGTAGCAGTGCACGAGGATGATCACGAAGGCAAAGATCAGCACCTTGCCAAATGACCAGAGCACATCTTCCGGGGGCAGGAACAGATTGAAGTAGTGGTCGTAGGAACCGGACGACTGGCCGGTGAACTGCGTGGCTATCAGCCTCGACGCGAAGTAGGCCGACAGCAGTCCGAGCACGTACAGCGGGATGACCGCGACGAATCCGGCCAGCACGCGAGTGGTCACGAGGAACGGGATCGACGGCACCGCCATCGTCTCGAGCGCGTCGATCTCTTCGGAGATCCGCATGGCACCGAGCTGCGCGGTGAAGCCACAGCCCACTGTCGCCGACAACGCGAGTCCGGCCACGAGCGGCGCGACCTCACGGGTGTTGGCATATGCCGCGAGGAATCCGGTCAGGGCCTGCGAACCGAGCTGGTCGAGGGCGTTGGCGCCCTGCAGCCCGACCACCACGCCGGTGAAGCCGGACATCAGCACCATCACGCCGATGGTGCCGCCGATGACGGCGAGTCCACCCGAACCGAACGCAACCTCGGCGAGCAGCCTCAGCAGCTCTTTCGGGTAGCGGCGGATGGTTCGGGGCGACCAGCCGATGGCTCGTCCGTAGAACGACATCTGGTCGCCCGCACCATCGAGGATACGTAGCGGAACACGCGCGATCTTGCCTGCGCGATAACCGAGATCTCCTCGGCCTCTGGCGATCGTCACCTGTTCTCCTATGAACCCTTGGCCGGAACGATCTGCAGGTAAACCGCAGTGATGATCAAGTTCGCGAAGAACAGCAACAAGAAGGTGATGACAACACCCTGATTGACCGCATCACCCACACCCTTGGGACCGCCTTTGGGATTGAGCCCCTTGTACGCCGCCACCACACCGGCGATGACACCGAAGACGGCGGCCTTGATCTCTGCCACGTAGATGTCCGGCAACTGCGCGAGGGCGCTGAACGACGCCAGATAGGCACCGGGCGTTCCGTCCTGCACGATCACGTTGAAGAAATAGCCTCCGGCGATACCGACCACCGAGACCAGGCCACACAGGAGTACGGCCACCAGGATCATGGCCAGCACTCGGGGAACCACCAGGCGCTGAACCGGATTGATACCCAGCACCTTCATGGCATCGATCTCTTCGCGGATGGTCCGAGATCCGAGATCGGCCGTCACGGCCGAACCGGCGGCACCGGCCACGAGCAGCGACGTCACCAGTGGCGCTCCCTGTTGGATCACCACCAGCACGCTGGCGGCACCGGTGAACGATTCGGCGCCGAGCTGCCGGATCAATGACCCGGTCTGCAGCGACACGATCGCGCCGAACGGGATGGCGACAAGCGCGGTCGGCAGGATGGTCACACTGGCGATGAACCAGGCCTGCTGGATGAACTCACGCCACTGAAAAGGGCGCACGAAAGTCTGGCGTGCGACATCGACGAAAAGCTGAACAATGTTGCCGGTTTGGGCGAGCGCGCCCGTACCGGCCTTTGCAACCCGATCGACACCACGCGTGGTGGCACTGGTCATCTACAGAGCCTTGTCTCCTGGCCGATAAGCGGGGAACTGTTCGGTCTGTGCGTCCGAAGCGGGGTACTGGGGTTGGGTCTGCTCGTACTGCTGGCCCTGGTCGTATGACTGGGTCTGTTCATAGCCCGAGGCTCCGGCCGGTGCCATGCGGTGCGCGGCCTGACGCTGCTTTGCCTGCGCGGCTTCCTCGACAACAAACGACTCCTCGATTGCCTGCTGCGCCGCCGGCGGCAATGTATGCAAAATCTCCCGGACCCGGGCCTGACGACGAGCCACCGCCTTACGCTCGGGCATACCAGGCGTGGCCTGCAGCTGCGGCACGATACCGCGCACATCCTCCGCCGTTCCGCCGTCGGAATGGCCGGCATCGACCATCTCCTGCTCACGCTTCTGCTGCGCGTCGTCCTTCTCCTCCGACATACCGATCGGACCGATACGACGGCCGTTGAGGAACTGATCGACCACCGGCTCATCCGAGGTCAACAGCACCTCACGCGGGCCGAACATGACCAGCTCCTTACGGAAGAGCATGCCGATGTTGTCGGGCACCGTCCGCGCGACCTGAATGTTGTGGGTCACGATCAGGATCGTTGCGTCGATCTGAGCGTTGATATCGATCAGCAACTGCGACAGATACGCGGTACGCACCGGATCCAGACCCGAGTCCGGCTCATCACACAAAATGATCTGCGGATCGAGCACCAGAGCGCGAGCCAGGCCGGCGCGCTTGCGCATACCACCGGAGATCTCACCGGGCAGCTTGTGCTCGGCACCGGTCAGACCGACCAGTTCGATCTTGTCCATCACGATCTGACGGATCTCGTCTTCCTTCTTCTTCGTGTGCTCACGAAGCGGGAAAGCGATGTTGTCGTACAGGCTCATCGAGCCGAACAGGGCCCCGTCCTGGAACAGCACACCGAACAACTTGCGGATCTCATAGAGCTCACGCGAAGAACACTTCGTGATGTCGGTGCCGTCGATGATCACCGACCCCTGCTCCGGATGCAGCAGACCGATCAGCGACTTGAGGAACACCGACTTACCAGTACCCGACGGACCGAGCAGAACACTGACCTCACCCTGCGGGAGCGTCAGCGAGACATCACGCCAAATATTCTGCGACCCGAACGACTTGGTAAGTCCCTCAACACTGACCTCAACACCCACTGAAATGTCCCTCCAAATGAAGTCCGCCCCCGCCGCGGAACCGTGTGGTTCGGCTCACTGTAACCCACGGAAGGCAATGAATAAACGCGCTGTCCAGGTTTCACAGATTGGGCGTCATCGAAGGTGGGAGGCCAGTTGGCGGCGTGCTTCGGAGTTGTCGCTGGTAGAAGAAAAATTTGGTTACCGACGAGTAACTTCGGCTGCCGTGCGGGGTGCCCGAAATTTTTACCGAGGCGAAAAAACACAACGACCCCCAGCCGAAGCTGGGGGTCGTTGTTCGTTCTGATCGGATCCGGCAATACCTGATCCTGACGATCAGATCGGAATTACTTGACGGACACCTTGGCGCCGGCCTCTTCGAGCTTGGCCTTGGCTGCCTCGGCAGCGTCCTTGTCGACCTTCTCGAGCAGTGCCTTGGGGGCAGACTCGACGAGATCCTTGGCTTCCTTCAGACCCAGTCCCGAGACGACCTCACGGACGACCTTGATGACCTGGATCTTCTTGTCGCCGGCCGACTCGAGCACGACGTCGAACTCGTCCTGCTCAGCAGCGGCTTCAGCGGCAGCCGGAGCGCCGGCAGCGGCAACGGCGACGGGAGCAGCAGCGGTGACCTCGAAGACCTCTTCGAACTTCTTCACGAAGTCGCTGAGTTCCAGCAGGGTGAGTTCCTTGAACTGATCGATGAGCTCGTCAGCGGAGAGCTTTGCCATGGTGGCAATCCTTTCTGTCTTTCCCGGTCCACGCCGAGGCGGCGACCGGGCGGTTTTGGGGGGTTATTCGGCCGCTTCTGCGGGTGCGCCCGCGGCTTGCTTTTCTTGCAGTGCGGCCGCAAGACGTGCGACCTGCGAAGCGGGCTGACTGAACAGACCCGCGGCCTTTGCCAAGTTGCCCTTCATGGCACCGGCGAGCTTTGCAAGGAGTACCTCGCGCGAGTCGAGGTCGGCGATCTGATTGACCTCTTCCACGGACAGCGCGCGGCCGTCCATGAACCCGCCCTTGATGACGAGAGCCTTGTTGTCCTTGGCGAAGTTCTTGATCGCCTTGGCCGCCACAACCGGCTCACCTTCGATGAAGGCGATAGCGGTGGGGCCAGAGAACAGCTCGTCCAGACCGGTCACGCCCGCATCAGCTGCGGCACGCTTGACCAGGGTGTTCTTGGCGACGGAGTAGACGGCGCCTTCGCCGAGTGAACGACGCAGTTCAGAGATCTGCTTGACCGACAGGCCACGGTATTCCGTGACAACTGCTGCGGTGGCTCCCTTGAACTGCTCGGTGATCTCCGCGACTGCGGTGACCTTTTCGGTGTTTGCCATACTTCGCCTCCTCTCATGACGTGTCGGTTGGCACGTAGGAGCGCGACTGCATCGAAGTGGCCGGGGGCCCCACCAACGACAAACGCCCCGGCACAGGGCACGGGGCGCACACGGGCGAGGGGCACATGGCCACCTCACGGCGATACCTCGTTCTCCCTGCGTGGGCCGCCGACGTAAAGTCGGGCCTTCGGCCGATTCGCGACAAGCGCGCACCGGTAACCAACGGTCTCTGGTTGAACTGACATTCGCGGGCATATGACCCACGAACACCAAGGGGAAACAGTACCCGTAAGTGCCGCCCGGTCACAAATCGGCCACATACCGGTCAAATTGTGAACCCGGGATAACCCGATTGTCGCGACCGAACGCCCGCTCGGCTACATTGGTGCAACCAGTCCAGTGTGAGTCCGGTCACGAATGCCGAGTAGCACTGGCCAGCAACACGATGGAGTGTTGCCGCGACCTGCAATCCCCGGGTCATCACCCGGTTGTTGCCGGTTGTCGGCTTCCCTCCCGGCAGTGGAGAGGGAGCGCCATGGTGTATCAGATGAGCCCGTACGAGTCCGCGGTGAGCCGTGGGGTCACCCGGACCACACCCACACTCCCGCTTGGAGATCCGACCGGCGGCGCGAATGCGCGCTGGTGGCGTGAACTGGTCGACGGCGAAACCGAGTTCCCGTCGGTGTCGATCAGCCGGAACGTCGAACTGGAGATGAGTGACGGCGTCCGGTTGCGGGCCACACTCATCCGGCCGGTCGACCACGCCGGGGACGACGTCACCACTGCGCTGCCCACGGTCATCTCGATCAATCCGTACAACCGCGCCGTACTCGACCTCATCGATCAGGCCACCCACCACTTGCCGTTGCCCCCGCTGTCCGGCGGCATCCTCGACGTGTTCGGCATCAACCGCAAGCTGGTCCAGAGCGGATACGTGCAGCTTGTCGTCGATGTTCGCGGTACCGGCACCTCACATGGCCGGTGGCAGATCCTCGGGGAGCGCGAACAGCGTGACTCGATCGAGGTCATCGACTGGGCCGTCGACCAACAGTGGTGCGACGGAAATGTCGGCATGGCCGGATGGTCGTACTCCGCCATCAACTCCCTGCAGGCCGCCGGTAACGGGTCGCCGCACCTCAAGGCGGTTTTTGCGGTCGAGGGCTGCGAGGACATCGTCCGCGACATCTACATCACCGGCGGTGCGCCGTCGGCATTCATCCCGATCTGGCTGGCCGGGGTGAACCTGCTCAAGTGGCTCCCCAACCCGTCCACCGCGCTCAGCGATGTGATGGGCTCCAACGCGCTGAAGTGGCTCAAGGCCCGCCTGGCATCCCCCGCGACCGAGATCGGCTCGCTGGCAACAGGATTCCTCACCGGTGCCGATCCGAGGATCTACGACGACCCCTACTTCGACGAGCGTGATCCCAACATCGATCAGATCACCGCACCGACCTTTGTGTTCGGCGGCTGGCACGATCTGTTCGGCCGCAGCGCAACTCGCATCTACAACCAGCTGAACCTGCCCCCGGGCCAGAAACAGCTGGTCATGGCCGACGGCTATCACATCGACGCCGGTCTCGGATTCGGCGGACGGGTCTCGCCGCCGCGGGTCGACGTACTCGAGCGAGCATGGTTCGACCGCTGGCTCAAGGGCATCGACAACGGCGTCGACGAATACGGTCCGGTGACCCTGCAGCAACAGGGTGGTGCCTGGACGTCGGGACAGTCGTTCCCGCGCAACGAATCCCGGGTACAGCGCCTCTACCTGTCGGCGGCAAGCTCGGGCAGTTCGAAGCACAGCGTCCACGACGGCAGCCTCGGAAGCACGGTCAACACCGTGTCACAGAGGTTGGGAGTGCGCCCCGACGCCCGGGGCATGGTGTCGCGGGACATGACACAGGTGACCGCCGGTGCGACGCGGATCCTGGGCAAGCGATTCACCACCGACGCCCGGTTCCAGGAGCGTGGGGCGTTGTCGTTCACCACCGACCCGGTGTCGGAGCCGGTCCAGATCTCCGGATCGATCAACCTGCATCTGCGCACCACGTGCGCCGGAACCGACGCATTGTGGGCGGTGACCCTCAATGATGTTGCACCCGACGGGACCTCGACGGTCCTGACGAACGGTTCGTTGACGTCCTCCAACCGCTCCCTGGATCCGGAGTTGTGCGAATACGCCGAAGACGGTTCGCTGCTCCTGGCGCACCATCCACTGAGCCGCAAGCGCAAACTCAAGGTGGAACCGCACGTGCCGGTCGACCTCGACATCGACCTGGTCCCGACCGACGCCATCCTCGAGCCTGGACACCGCCTGCGCGTCGACGTGTACGCCGCGAGCCTGCCGCGATTCCTGGCGGTGCTCCCCGACCTGATCAAAGCCGGCTTCCGCACGCAGAAGATCGAGCTCGACCCGTTCCATCAGAGCTACCTGACCTTCCAGGCGGTCGGCACACCGACCTGGTGAGCGGATGATTCGTCCGCTCGCGGCACATCGGTGGCGGTGATCGTTCTCCGCGGCAGACAACCGTCGGGCCGAACCCTTTCAGTTCTGTCGATATCGCACCGTACCCATCTCCGACATCGTTGAGACCACAGTGACGTCAACGCCGAGGAGTAATGGTGAGTCGAGAAATAAAGCTGGGGTACAAGGCTTCCGCCGAACAGTTCGCGCCGCGTGAACTCGTCGAACTCGCGGTCCTCGCTGAGTCGTCGGGTATGGACTCGGCGATGGTCAGCGACCACTTCCAGCCTTGGCGCCATCAAGGTGGACATGCGCCGTTCTCGCTCGCCTGGATGACCGCCGTCGGCGAACGGACGCAGCGGCTGGTGCTCGGTACATCGGTGTTGACACCGACATTTCGTTACAACGCCGCAGTTGTCGCACAGGCGTTTGCAACCATGGCCTGTCTGTATCCCGACCGAATCATCCTGGGCGTCGGTTCGGGAGAGGCACTCAACGAAGTGGCCACCGGATTCGAGGGCGAATGGCCGGGGTTCAAGGAGAGGTTCGCGCGGCTTCGCGAGTCGGTGGCACTGATGCGCCGGCTCTGGGAGGGCGGCCGGGTCACATTCGAAGGTGACTACTACCGCACGCAGGGTGCATCCATATACGACGTACCCGCCGACGGGGTGCCGATCTACGTCGCGGCAGGAGGGCCGGTGGTCGCGCGGTTTGCGGGCCGTGTCGGCGACGGTTTCATCTGCACATCCGGCAAGGGAATGGAGCTATACACCGACAAGCTGATTCCCGCTGTGGCCGAGGGCGCCGAGCGGGCCGGCCGCGACATCGGGTCGGTCGACCATCTGGTCGAGATCAAGATCTCATACGAAACGGATCGTCAACTGGCGCTGGAGAACACCCGGTTCTGGGCACCGCTGTCCCTGACCCCCGAGCAGAAGCACTCCATCGAGGATCCCATCGAGATGGAACGGGCTGCCGACGAACTCCCCCTGACCCAGGTTGCCAAGCGCTGGATCGTCGCGACAGACCCGGACGAAGTGGTCGAGTTGATCAAGCCTTACACCGCGGCCGGGCTGAACCACCTCGTCTTCCATGCGCCCGGCCACGACCAGCGCCGATTCCTCGAACTGTTCCGGACACATCTCGAACCACGGCTCCGCGCACTTCCAGCCGACTGATCCGGATCGGCTCGATCAGTGGATGGGGGCGCCGATCGTGCTCAGCGAGGCACCGCTGCGACCGTGGGCACAGGCGATGACTTCTGCCATGATCGAGACTGCGGTCTGCTCGGCTGTCCGGCCACCGATGTCCAGACCCAGCGGTGAGTGAATCCTCTGCAGATCTGTCTCTTTGGCACCGCCCGCCGACAGCCGGGCGGTGCGATCCAGGTGGGTTGCCCGGCTTCCCAATGCACCGATGTAACCCGTGGGGGTTTCCAGCGCGGCCATGAGTGCTGGCACATCGAACTTGTGATCATGCGTCAGGACACAAATCACCGATCGCGCATCGAGATCCTCGGCCGCGATGAACTTCTCCGGCCATTGACAGACGACTCGACCGGCATCCGGAAACCGTTGCCGCGTGGCGAAAAGCGGACGCGCATCGCACACCACGGTTTCGTACCCGAGGTTCGTACCCAGTCGGCTCAAGGCTCTCGCGAGGTCGACAGCGCCGACGATGACAAGCCGTGGTGGCTTCGAGAAGGTCTGCACAAACGCAGCCGCAGTGGTGGTCCCATCACCGCCGTCGAATCCGCAATACCGGCGGATCTGTGATCGACCCAGCCGGAGCAGCTCTCGTATGTCCCCGGCGATCGGCGCCTGCGGTGTCTCATGTATCGGGCCGCCCGGTACATTGCTGCCCACGAAGCCCGCCGCCGTACCCACCCCGCGCCCGACCAGCCACTCCCCCACCTGGTCCGCATTGCCGGCCATCGGAAGGTCACTCCAGAGGGCACAGGAGATGCCGGCCGTCACGGCAGAGAGAAACTCCTCGAACCACGGACGACTCTGTGCATCAATGGATTCGACCAGAACCTGGATTGTCCCGCCGCAGGTGAGTCCGGCCGCGAACGCGTCGTCGTCAGCGACCCCGAAGGTTCCCACGCGTGTCCTGCCGTCAGCGATCGATTCATGCGCGGCGACCACAACAGCGGCCTCGACACACCCACCGGACACACCGCCGAGCACCTGACCATCGGGCCCGACGACCATCGTCGCACCCACCGGCAGTGGCGCGCTCCCGATCACTTCCACCACACGCGCCAGAGCGAATCTGCGTCCGCTGCCCAACAATGCCGACATGTCGGTTCCGAACTCTTTCACCGGCGCTCCCAAACCTTCGAAGATCGAACACTTGCCCCTCACCGTACCGACGTCAGACGCCGCGCGATTGTCCCTGCGGCGCAGAATGAATGGTGACCTTTGCCCGATCGGTGCAGCTCCGTCACGTCAGTGTTTCGCCGGTGTTTCCGCCAGGCCCGAGCGCGGTGTCGGTTGCCGCGATTCGTTCATGCCCGCGGGACCGGTTTGGTGCTCGCGGCAATGGTCAGCACATCAAGCGCTTCGCAGACTGATCAGAGTTCATCAACCCGATCAGAACAGGAACCTTGATGTCACCAGAACTCGAACGCCGTAGCGCCGGCAGCATCGCACGCGCCGCCGCGGTCACCGGAGCCATTGCCCTGATAGTCGCCGGTTGCTCGGATTCCGACAACGCGTCGGCCGGTCCGGATGATCGTGTGAAGATCGCTTATCTGCCTCTTGCACAGGCGAATCCGTACACGCAGGCCACCTATGAGGGCCTCAAGGAATACGCCGACGCCAACAACGCCGAAATCGTCCAGTTCGACGGTGGATTCGACAGCAACAAACAGCAGCAACAGTGCAACGATGCAGTCACCTCTGGCGAATACCAGTTGATCGTCACCATTCCGGTGACACCGACCAACCTGGTCGGCTGCGGCCAGGACGCGATCGACCAGGGAATCGCGTTTGTCAACACCGACTTTCCGCTCGGTTCGGACCCGGCATCGGGTGATCCGCAACTCGACGGACAGACCGCCAGCGTCCTGGATCCGGCCACCATCCGCGGCGAATGGATCTATGAACTGATGGAGGGTGCATGCGCGGAGAATTCCAATTGTGAAGTGGCACTGATCAACGGGACTCTGGCCGACCCCTACGGCCAGGCTGTGACACAAGTCGTCGAGGAGAAGGCCGCAACCGGTGGAACCATCAAGATCGTTGCAGTCAGGGAGGGAGGCTATCTACCGGGCCCTTCACTCACTGTTGCCGCAGACCTGATCTCGGCAAATCCAGGACTGGACGTGATCGCCACGAGTAGCGATCCGATGACCGTCGGCGCCGAACAAGCGGTGGCAGATGCCGGCAAGACCGGGCAAATCGCACTGATCGGCGGCGGGTACAGCACCGCTGCGCCCGAGGCGATCAAGTCGGGTCGGTGGTACGGAACGTTCCTGTCGCTGCCGGCCGACGAGGGTCGCCTCGCCGCCGAGTACGGGCTCGCGTCAGCCCGCGGTGACAATCAGCAGATCGGTGTCAGCGCCAGTGAGCGCAGCGGAAAGCCCACTGTCATCACCAAAGACAACATCGACGAACTGGACGACCTCGAACCACAGTGGCAGGGCGAGTGAGTGCCGCGGTCTCCGATCCTCCATTGATCGAACTGCGGGGCATCGGAAAGACTTTCGGAAAGTCGGTGGCGCTCTCCGGCATCGACATGATCGTGGAGGCCGGTACTGTCCACTGCCTGGTCGGCGAGAACGGTGCCGGAAAGTCAACGGTCGGCAAGATCATCGCCGGTGTGCACGCAGCCGACAGTGGGCAACTCCTGGTCGACGGTGTTCCCGTTCGGTTCGGTGGCCCGCACGACGCCTTGTCCCACGGAATCGCTCTGATCGCGCAGGAGTTGGCTCTGTTGCCGGCACGGTCGGTGGAGGAGAACATCTTCCTCGGCCGCGAGCCCAACAGTTTCGGAGTACTCCGCCGTGGCGCTCTGCGCCGACGCTGTACCGAGTTGATCGACCGGACCGGCTTCACACTTCGGCCCGATACCCCGGTCCGTGACCTGCGACCGGGACAGCAGATGGAGGTGGAGATTCTACGCGCCCTCTCCATGGGCAGTCGCTTGATCGTGATGGACGAACCCACAGCAGCATTGACCGAGGACGAGGCCGAACATCTGTTCACCCTCGTGCGTGAACTCAGGCTCTCCGGAACGTCGATCGTCTATGTCTCACATCGGCTGCGCGAGATCCTGGATCTGGCCGACCGGATCACCATATTCCGGGATGGCACCAAGATCCGGACGGCGACCCAACCGCAGCAGGAGACCGAAACATCACTCATCACATCGATGTTGGGCAGTCCACTCGAGTCGGTCTTTCCGGCCAAATTACCTCCGGCTCGGTGTGACACACCGGTTCTGTCGGTCCGGCAGCTCGCTTCCGGACCGGCAGTGCGGTCAGTGAGCTTCGACGTCAATCCTGGTGAGATCGTCGCACTGGCAGGCCTGGTCGGATCGGGGCGCAGCGAAACGGCGCACGCTGTGTTCGGATCGGCCAAGACCACCGGCGGGGAGATACTGATCGACGGCGAGCCGGTGCGGTTCCGCAGGCCCGGCGACGCGATCGCCCGTGGTGTTGCACTGCTCCCGGAGAGCCGGAAAACCCAAGGCCTCGTCATGACCCGGACAGTCGAGGACAATGTCGTTCTCGCGCAACTGAGCACCATGTCGAGAGCCGGATTCTTGAGGAGGTCGCGCAGCCGCGCAATGGCCGCGGACGCGTGTACCGATCTCGACATCCGCACCACAGGAACAGACGCTCCCGTGTGTTCGCTGTCGGGTGGTAACCAGCAGAAGGTGTTGCTGGGACGCTGGTTGGCGACCCATCCAAGACTTCTGATCGTCGATGAGCCCACCCACGGCGTGGACGTCGGGGCAAAGGCAACCATCTATCGCACCCTGACAGAGCTTGCCGCCGAGGGCTGCGCGATCGTGTTGATCTCCGCCGATCTCGTCGAGGTCCTCGGTTTGGCGCATCGGGTTGTTGTGCTCTCGGATGGCGTTGTTGTCGCCGAACTCGGCCCCGAAGCAACCGAAGAACAGGTTCTGGCCGCGGCATTCGACCGCCGGCGCGCCATGGAGATCACACAGGAGGAGAACGCATGACACAGACAGTTCCACACCCGCCGGACCAGAAGGTGCCACCGTCGCGGACCCGCCATCCCGGGTCCGCGACGGTCACACACGCGATCGCACACTACGGGATCCTGATCGCAACGCTGATGCTGTTCATTGCCTTGTCGCTCGCGAACAGCCGTTTCCTGACGCAGCGCAATCTGCTCAACATCGTCGATCAGCAAGCGGCTCTGGGAATCATCGCGTGCGCCGTCACACTGACCGTCATCGCAGGCGGGTTCGATCTGAGTGTCGCGGCGGTGTACGCCCTCAGCGGTGTGATCGCCGCGAAGACAGCCATCGCGTGGGGTCCGCTTCCCGGACTGATCATGGCAATTCTCTCCGGTCTGGCCATCGGTGCTGTAAACGGCCTACTCGTGACGGTCGGGCGAATCCAGTCCTTCATCGCCACACTGGCCACGTCGATTGTGGTCCGGGGAATCGCGTTGGTGGTCACGGGTGGATTTGTGCTGACGGTGAGTGACGAGGCATTCGGAAAGCTGGGAACAGAGCGTTTCGCCCAACTCCGCTACCCGGGGTGGATCCTCTTGGCGTTCATGGTCGTGACGTGGATCATTCTGCATCACAGCACATTCGGTCGGTACATCTTCGCAGTTGGCGGCAACCCCGAAGCGGCCAGGCTGTCGGGCATCCGCGTGAATCTGGTGCGCTTCTCGACCTTTGTGATAGCAGGTGGCGCAGCAGGATTGGCAGGGATGATAGATGTCTCGAGAGTCTCGTCAGCGCAGGCCGGTATCGGCGTCGGTATGGAGCTGACGGCGATCGCCGCGATCGTCATCGGCGGCACATCGATCCTCGGTGGCGAGGGAGCCATCTGGCGGACGGTCTGCGGTGTGACGTTCTTGGCCCTGGTGAGCAACGGATTCAACATCCTCGGGATCAACCCGGTATATCAGCAGATCTTCCAGGGGCTGTTGATTCTCGCGGCCATCTCGATGGCCGCATGGGCACATCGGCAGTCCCGCTGATCTCACCGCCCACGAGGCAAGGCCCGCACCGCGAAGTTCCGCGGTGCGGGCCTTGTGGCCGGTGTGCTTCAATCAGGGACCGGTGTCGCCGGCGGTCCTCGCAACGGTCGACAGCACCGCGTCGACGATGTTCTGATAACCGGTGCACCGACAAATGTTACTGGACAGTGCTTCTCGCACCTGTACCTCGTCCGGTGTTGGGTTGTCGCGCAGGAACTCGCGGATGACCATGATGATTCCCGACGTGCAGAAGCCGCACTGCAATCCGTGATGTTCCCAGAGTTGCTGCTGCAGTTCCGACATCGAGCCGACTTCGGCAACACCCTCCACCGTGGTGATCTCAGAGCCATCTGCGGTTGCCGCCAATGTCAGGCACGACCGTGCGGTGACACCGTCCATCTCGACGGTGCACGACCCGCAGGCACCGTGCTCGCATCCCAGACGCACTCCGGCCGTACCACAGTCCCGCCTGAGAAAATCGGCCAGCGATCGTCGCGGATCCACGTCGGCCTGCAGTCGGCGGCCATTGAGGTTGAGTCCGATATTGATGGTCATGTCGGGTTGCTCGCTTTCGCCGACTCAACGGCAGTCTTGATGGCTCGGAATGTCATGGTGCGGGCCAATTCCCGCCTGAAATCGGATGGCGCGTGGACGTCGGCGATCGGGTCTGCAGCCACGAAGACCGCCTCTGCGGCCGCCCGCATTGCCGCCTCATCGGGATATTGCCCGATCAGAGCCTGTTCAGCGGACCGGAACCGTCGCACCCGGTCGGAAGCGCCCGCAACAGCGATCCGCGCATAGTCCATCACCCCGTTCGAGTCGAGTCCGATCCCGACTTCGGAAGCGATGACGGCGTAATCCCGATGCCGTCTACTGAACTCCGCCACCGCCCAGTGCGCGCTCGCAGGCGGCAACGGAAACCTTATCTCCGTGACCATCTCGGTTGCCTGCAGAACCGTTGCGTAAGGACCGGTATACAGTTCCTCTGCTTTGACCACACGCATACCGGCGAAACTGGTGATGACCACATCGGCATCGAGATTCACTGCTGCGCAGGGAAACTCACCGGCCGGATCACCGAAGGAAATGCTCCCTCCCAGCGTGCCACGGTTGCGGATCGTGGTGTGTCCCACGTAGTCGATCGCCTTGGGAACCAGCGGCAGTTCGTCGGCCAACAGCCTCGAATGCTCGGCCGCGGAGTACCGGGTCAGCGCACCGGTCACGATCTGGCCATCTCTGCGTTCGATGTAGTCGAGTTCGGCGACCCGGTTGATGTCGACGATGACCGCGGGCCGAACCGCACGCCTGCCGAGCAATTGCAGCAGGCTCTGACCTCCGGCCAGGATCTTGACATCCGAACCCGACTGGCTCAGTGCATCGATCGCCTCCGCGACGGATTCGGCGCGAACGTAATCAAATGGGGGAAACTTCATCTCACGCACCTTCTGCTGCGACGATGGACCGGCGTAACCGCACAGGGGTCACCGGGATCTGGGTGAGTGTGATGGCGTGATCTGGTAGCGCATCCTCGATGGCGGCACAGATCGCCGAGGCGGCCCCGATCGTTCCGCACTCACCGACCCCCTTGAAGCCGCCCGGAATCGCACCGGCAGGGGTTTCCAGATGTTTGGTGTGGATCCTCGGGACGTCGGCAGCGCTGGGCACCAGATAGTCGAACAACGAACTGACCTGCGGGTAACCCCCTTCGTAGACGAGTTCCTCATAGAGTGCACCACCGATCCCCTGCGCCGCGCCACCATGTACCTGGCCGTCGACCATCATCGGATTGATGACCACTCCGCAATCATGAGACACGATGTAGCCCAGGGTATGTGCTCGTCCGGTCTCCACATCGACCTCCATGAGAGCAGCGCTGCAGCCGTTGGAGAACGCGACGTTCTCCGGCTCGAAGACCACTCTGCCTTCCAACACGGGCGATTCGCCTTCGGGCAACCTGCCCAGGAGCCGCCGATACGATGCGTCGCCGATCTCGCGCATGCTGACCGAACGAGATGGGGCACCGACGATCGACACCACCCCATCGGTCACGACCAGATCATCCGGGCTCGCCTCCAGTAGGTGTCCGGCGATCCGGAGGATCTTCGTCCGCAGATCCACCGCCGCGGCCATGGCTGTGGCTCCACCCATCGCGGCCCCTCGGCTCGCGCCGGTTCCGTATCCCGTGTAAGGACAGCTGTCGGTGTCGCCCTGCACCACCGTCACCGTATCCAACGGCACGCCGAGGGTCTGGGCGGCGACCTGGGCGATCGCCGTCTGCACACCCTGACCCATTCCGATCTGCCCGGTGAACACGGTGACACCGCCGGTCGAATCCATCCGAACCACTTCTTCGTCGAAGGTCGCATGCTGCAGGCCCGCCGCGTTCATGATGCGCGAGGGCCCGAACGCGGTGATCTCCACATGGAACCCGTATCCGATCCCGACCGACCGGCCCTGCGCCCGTGCATCTTCGACGACCTGGTCCCAGCCCTGCTCCGCGACCGCCTCCTCGGCCAGTTCGAGACAGCGGCGATAGTCGCCACTGTCGAACAGGAACACCTGACTGAAGTACGGGAACTCGGTGATCAGATTCCGGCGCCGGATCTCGTTGGCAGGCAATCCGATCTCGCGGGCCAGCAGCTCGATCAGCCGCTCATGCGCGAAGCAACCCTTGGGCTGCCCCCATCCGCGATAAGACCCGTACGGCGGACGATTGGTGAGCACCGCCTTCAACGTCACCTCGGCGTTGGGGATGGCATAGGGGCCGGTCATGATCGCGGTCGCCGCCCACGCCGGACCGACACCGACGGTCCCCAGGACCGCGCCGAGCACCTGGTAGACCGTGCCCCTGATACCGGTGATCTTGCCATCACGCGTCGCGGCGAGTTCCACGTCAAGCCGCTGGTTTCTGGAATGAACTGTCGCGACAAAACTCTCGGCCCGATCCTCGATCAGTTTGACCGGGCGACCGGTCCGCTTCGACAACATCGTCGCGATGATCTCCTCACCGTAGAAGTCGAACTTGTTTCCGAATCCACCGCCGACGTCGGGTACTCGTACCCGGATCTTCTCTATCGAGATCCCGAGCACGTCACCGAGAAGATCCCGGGCCAAGTTCGGCGCCTGCGACGACATCCAGATGTCGAGTTCGTCGGTGATCGGATCCCAGGTGCTGACAACTCCGCGAGTCTCCAGCGGAGTTCCCATCTGGCGTCCGTAATCCAACGTGGTGCGCACGATCACATCGGCGTCGGAGAATGCCGCCGCCACATCCCCTTTGGGAACGGTGGTCACCCCGGATATATTGCTGTGCCCATCCCACACCTGCGGCCCATCGGGATCCAATGCGGTATCGAGATCACCTGCGGCGGGAAGTACTTCATAGTCGACATCGATCAACTCCAGCGCATCCTCGGCCACATAGCGATCCACGGCGGCCACCGCCACCACCGGCTGCCCGACCCAGCGCACTCGATCGGTGGCCATGGCGTAATGCTCGGGTATGAACTGATCAGGGATCATCTGCCAGATCACCGGTTGGACATCACACACAGCCTGCACGTCGAGGCCGGTGAGGACACCGAACACTCCGGGCAGGACCAACGCTCTGCTGGTGTCGATACGAAGGATCTTCGCGTGGGGATGCGGGCTACGCAGGACCGCCGCCTCGAGCATCCCCGAGATCATCACGTCGTCGATGTACTTCGTTCGTCCGGTCAGAATCCGTGGGTCCTCGCTTCGTCTGACGCGTGCCCCGACGAGTTCGTCACTGGACGGGGCCCCGGGACCGCTCCGGGGCAGGTTGTGGCCACTCCTCCTCGCTGGTGGTTCTTCGGTAGTCGGCGGGATCGTAATACTCACGGCAAGTGGACCTTTCGCTGGGCTGGCGATATCGTCCCCTCAAGACTCGCCCATCGGGCCCGCGCTGTCACTGACAGGATCGACTAATTGCGTTCACACTTTCTGCAGCCTCGGCGAAAGGTACCGGCACTTCCCGCGATCACACCGCGGTCTCGTCGTCGAATTCCACCGACGCGCTCTCGATGGCCGCTCGTGAATCGGGACTTGCGACGAAGAACCGGGTCTGCAATTCGGCCACCAGACGTTCCTCGGGCACCTCGAGGTCGATCCCCGAGAGGTCGTGCATGCGGGACAACCGGTATTTGAGTGTGTTCCGATGGACAAAGAGGCGCTTTGCCGCCGCGGTGAGGTCACAACTGCAATCGAAGAACGTGTGCAGCGTGTTGAGATACTCCGTGCCGCGCTGGCTGTCTATCGCGACCAGGGTCGCCACACCGCCATGCAGCAAACGCGGCCGGTCGACGAAGAGCTCAGCGAGTTCGGCCAGGATCGTCTGCGACCTGGAATCGTCATAGCAGGTGATCGAATTGTCTCCGGGTACCGGCGGGAGCCGCAGCAGGCGTTCCAGATCCTTTTTGCCGGAAGGTATTTCACTCACACCCGCCACAACCGGCCCGATCGCGGCGCGTAGTCGGACCTTGATCTGCCGGTCACCTCGGCCGATGATGTCTCCCGCCCAGCGCTTGGCCCGGGACAATCCGCGTTCCGCCGGCTCTGGAAGGAAGACATAGATCGTCCCGTCGACCCCGGTGACCGCCGAACGCGGGACCAACGCCTCGAAGTGCCAGGCGATCAACGATTGCACGGTGAGTTTCGTCAGCTCCTGGTCGCCGGCGACATCGCCCGCGACAAAGGCCAGCATCCGGAACTGCGAATCCGGGTCGACGCCCAACCGGGCCGCAAAGGTCCGCGGGTTCCCACGTCCCGACAGCATCCCCCGCAGCATGTCCTCTCTGACGCGTCGGTCCATGTCATCGTTGACCCGGGACCGCAGAATCTGCAGTGCCGCAACCCGGGCGATCTCAGTGAGGGTGTCTGCTGCATCCTGGCCCAGCGGCGCGACCCCCTCCGAAACCCAGAGGTACCCCAGAATGTCGCTGCCCGCCTTCACCGCGATCACCAACCGCTCGGCACCACCGTCGGGTGTGACCTTGACCGGGCGCATACTCTGACGCACCCGCGGCAGAATGCCGCTGGACTCGCACCAGTCGATGAAGTCCCGTGGCGGCCGACGTTGCAGGATCGACTGCCTCCTGATCTCATCGATCGGATCGTCGAGGTTCGAGAAGGCGATCACCTCGAGATTCTCGTCGTCGAGAACCACCGGTCCCTCCAGCATCGCCGCAGCCGCGTTGGCCAACGCGAACAGGTCGCCGTAGGGAACGCCGTGGGTGTCCACCGTCGACACAGATCCGGTCGACAGCGCCGTCCGGACGAGGGTGAACAGCTGATCCCAGGACATCTCCCGGCTGATCGCCAATGTCGGCAGGCCGCTTCGAACGGCCTCCGCCGCCAGAGCCGCCCGTTCCTGATCGGTGCTGACCTTACAGGCCAGCGCCACAGCACCGGCCCGTACCGCATCCGCCATGGCCGTCGCCAGGGAACCCGTGCCCGGGACCAGTCCGATCGCCAGCACGAAGTCGCCCTGATTGAGATTGGGGGGCGCGGCGGCGTCGTAGATCATCGCCGAATGGATCTGCCGGTCGAGGTCACCCGGTTCGGAATGAACAAGCTCGAAATACTCGCCGCCGACAAGCCCGAGCAGTCGGTTGAGTGTCAATCCCCTGGATGAAACCGGCTTCGCGCTGGGGAATCGAGCGTCGATCTGCATTGTGTCCGGAACCTCTCATACCGTGTCCCCCGATACGTGGTTCCAAGCTATGCGCCGAACATCTCCATTGGTGACGTTTTCTGTTTCGGGCCAGTAAAGTTGCTGAACAAATGTGCGTAGACAGCAACCGCCGTGACAAGATCGTCGATCTCCACGTACTCATCGATCGTGTGCGCCAACGACAGATCACCAGGACCGAAGACAACCGCGGGCAGACCCAACTGATTTCGGATGAAGCGGGCGTCGGTGGTGAACGGGAGTCCGGTGAATGCCGCATCGCGTCCGGTCATCTCGCGGAACGACTTGCTGAGTATACCGACAAATGGGGCATCAACGCTGATCTCGGACGGCTCGCAGTAGGTCTGAACCTCGAGGTCGTACTCGTCCGGTTCCAGACCGACCGTCGCGATCCGGTGTTCGATGCCCGCGATCAGCGAATCCAGTGTGTCCCCGGGAATCGCCCGCCTGTCGATCAACAGCTCACACGATTCAGGTACCACATTCGGCCCACTGCCTCCCCTGATCATGCCCACATTGCAGGTGGTCCGACCGAGCAGAGGATGCGAATCCGCCGAAAACGTACTGCCGTGCAGGGATTCCGCAATGGCCGCGGCCGACATGATCGCGCTACGGCCGCGTGAGGGCTCGCTTCCGTGCGCGGGGACGCCGATCGTCGTGATCCGCGCGAACAGCAGTCCACGCTCTGCCAAGCAGAGTTTCAAGCTGGTCGGCTCGGGGATCAACGCCGCGTCGGCCACGATCCGACCGGTCTCGAGCAGATGTGCAGTGCCGTGTTTTCCACCGAGTTCTTCATCGGACACGAAGTGGAACACGAGTTCACACGGGAGCGGCATTCCGATCTGACGGCAGACGGCGTATGCAGAGATTGCTGCCGCAACACCGCCTTTCATATCGGTGGTGCCCCTCCCGTAGATCCGGCCGTGGTGCACTTCGGCTGCGAACGGGTCGTGGCTCCACGAACTCGGGTCCGCAGGAACCGTATCGATGTGTCCGTTGACCAGCAAGATCGGCTTCCCCGTCTCCCGCCCATCGCCGGTCATCGCGAGAACGCTGACGCGACCCGGTGCGGGTTCGACGATTTCGGTGCTCAGCCCGAGATTCTCGAGTACCTCGACGAGGTGGGCCGCGACCGCCGACTCATCACCCGGCGGATTCGCCGACGGGATGGCGACCAGCGCTCTGGTCAGGGCAACAACCGCATCCACGTCAATTGCCTCGTGCAATGCCGAAGCCCGTGCATCAGACTCGTTCTTCGTAGTCACAGAACCGCTTTCATCGTGGCTGCGTCCACGAATCCGGCGGCCGCGACCCGCTCGGAAAACTGACGCAGGTGTGGATTTTCATCGAACAGTGCCGCAAACCCGGCGCGCGCGTCGTCTGTGCGCCCTGACCGCAGCAACAACATTGCCCGCCAGAAGAGCGGTTCGGGATTGGGGGCCAGCACGTCAGCGGCGGACAACAGCGCATCCAGGGCCCGGTCGAGGTCACCGGCAGCTGGTTCCCGAAAGTCCCCGACCATCAATCCCGGCGCGAACATGGCTGCCGACACAGCGTCGAAGGAACGTCGCAGCGTCAACAATCTGGTGAGTTCGCAGATCGGATCGGGATGATCCTCGACCCGCAGGTCGATCGGCTTGTGATCCCACGGATCATCATCGACGGTGCCGTCCACGACCAGCAGGCTCGCACCCTGACTGCCTCGGGCGTCACCACCGGCCTCTTCGGCTGCAACCATCGCAGCCAGCAAACGGTCCGCGAACGGCAGCCGCGACGAGCGGTAGCCCTCGATCATCGCCGGCAGGACATCGTTGTTCGCCAACATGTTTCCGGCCACCGCGACGTCGCCGTCGACGATGTCGCCACAGGATTCGATACATGACGAACCGGTGTGTGCGGCGGCAATTCCGTCGGCGCCGACCATGAGCACCTGGCGAACCTCAGGGTGCCGGTCGGCGGCGAGCATCTCGCGGAGCACCAGCGGTGCCGTCTCGTCGCCCAGCCTGGCGGTGCCGGCGCCGCCATAGCCACCGCGGACAAAGGCCTGCGTGGCGACCGCACCGTACCCGGCCCGCGCCCAGGTCACCGACGCACCCGGCGCGAAGAAGTGTGATTGACATGCGGTCCCGAACGAACCGGTGACCGGATCACGAGCGACGATCGAATAGGTCATCGCCCTTCCTCCGACGATTCGAGACCGGCAAGGAACGTGCTCACCAAGTCTGCGGCTTCACCTGGTGTCTCGAGCATCGGCAGATGACCGACACCCTCCATCGTTGTCACGGTCGCCGACAGATATCCGGCCAGGTCGGCCGCCATCGTCGGCGGGCAGGTGGGATCGTCGCGACCGACGACAACCAGGGACGGCGGAACCGATCCGCTCCTGGCCAACGCATCGGCCACGGGCCGGGAATCAGCCTTGCCAAAGGTTGTCGTCAGAATCTCGATGACAGCCTCGATGTCCCGGCCCGCGGCCAGTCGGACAAGCGTCCCCGGCGCATCCGGTGCGGCCCGGTGCCCCAGGATCTCCCCTCCGTGCTCCCCGAACCACTGCCGAACACCCATCTGCCGCAACGCATCCACCATCGGTTCCAGCTGATCCGCGGCGAGTCCTAGATGGAGGGTGGCTCCGAAGAGCGAGATACTGGCAACCGCGTCCGGATTCGCGACCGCGAACTCCACGGCCACAGCCCCACCGATCGACCCTCCGAGCAGGTGTACCTTCTGGTACCCCAGAGCGGCGAACAGTGCCAGCGCGTCGCTCGCATAGTCGACCGGGAAGTAGGGGCCACCCACAGCCGAATGACCGTGCCCTCGATAGTCGATCGCCACGACGTCCCGATCGGGGAGCCCGGCGATCATCTCGGTCCACACCGCCGCGGCCGTGTTGACCGGGTGCAGGCACAGGATCGGGGCCCGCTCGCTATCAGCGGACCAACGCAGGTAGGACAACTTCCCGGCCGGCCCATCCAAGCTCATCCGGACCGGGACGGTGTGGGTGCTCATCTGTTCCCTTCTTGACACAAAATCCACGAATTCAGTTCCTCTGTAACAGTTTTGCGTGCCGCCGGTCTCCTACCGGAGATCAGCTCTCCTGAGGGAATCTGGGCGTCGACGGTGGTGCGATCGGGGACGCATGGAAATGCCAGATCTTCCAGACCGGGTTTCCGGTGCCGTCGTCACGTCGATACACCTCGGTGACGCGGAAGACGGTCGGCTCCTCATCGACCTTCATGAGCCCGGTCGAACCCGTCCCGGTGACGATCGCGCTCCAGATCGTGGTCAGATAAGCGAGGTCACCCTCGGCATGGATCGCGGGCTCTTCCACGATCTTCATGTCGGCCAGACTGAAACCGATGCCGTGCAACCCCTCCCAGAGTTTGACCTTCTCGTCGACGCTGGTGTACGTGTGCCCGTTCAAATTGAATTGCAGATAGCCCGGATTCGCGAAGTTCGGGTACATCTTCTCGATCACCAGGTCGTTGTTGGATTCGAGCCAAGACATGTGTACCGCCAGAATTTCGGCGACGTCCTGCGCGGCGTTGACAACCTTCTCGGTGTGCATGACTTCTCCCAGATCAAAAGTCGGTGGGCGGTAGGCCCGGATGTGTTCGATGACATGTCGATCATCGCCGAACCGTGCCGCCGCCGAATATGCACACGGTTGACAAACCAGGTGCAAACCTTAGGCAGATCGTGCAACGCCGGGCGCGCCACCTCACGACACTCGT
Organism: Williamsia sp.; assembly: GCF_036566845.1. Lineage (GTDB taxonomy): Bacteria > Actinomycetota > Actinomycetes > Mycobacteriales > Mycobacteriaceae > Williamsia. The sequence goes on along the minus strand of NZ_DATCVM010000240.1, from coordinate 25,397 downwards.
CGTAGAGAAATCGGGTGACCCACGGGCGTCACCGTCGACCGATTCGCCGGACCTCATGCACTCGCTGCCGGCCGTCCTCGGCGGCCCGGGCCTGGCCGGCCCAACAGGTCATCGGCACTGACCGAATCGCCAAATCGCGGGCGCCGAGATTGGCCGCATCGTGGATGCGGACACAGTCCGAGGGGTCCACTGTTGGAGTAGTCGTCACGAACGGTGTCAACGCCGGGACGCGGGTTCCGGTCGATCCCGCACAGTCCGGTTCAGCTCGCAAAGGAGTCACAATGGCAGGGAATCCACTCGGTGTGTTCATCGCGACATCGACGCCGCCCGAACAGATCGGCCCGAATGCCCGGCTGGCCGAAGAGCTGGGATACGGCGAGGTGTGGGTCGCCGAAGACTACTTCGCGTACGGCGGCTTCACCGCCTCGGCCGCTGCCCTGGCGGCCACTGACGAGGTCCGGGTGGGCCTGGGAATCGCCGCTGCTGTCGCACGGCACCCAGCAGTCACCGCGATGGAGATCGCCAATCTCGGCCGCATCTTCCCCGGCCGGTTCATCCCGGGGATCGGCCACGGCGTCCCCGTGTGGACCGATCAGATGGGGTTGACCGCGACCTCGCCGCTCAGTGCACTGCGTGAATGCGTCACCTCCATCCGGGCGCTGCTCTGCGGTGAGACCGTGTCGCTCGAAGGCAAGCAATTCACGTTCCACGACGTCACTCTCGCTCACCCGCCGACCGTGATCCCTGACATCGTGACCGGTGTGCTGGGTCCGAAGTCGCTCCAGTTGTCCGGGCGGTACGCGGACGGGACCGTCATGAGTGTGCTCGCCGGGACGGACTATCTCGAATCGGCTGTCAAAGACATCCGTATCGGCATGGAGAAGGGTTCGCGTTCGGGCGGTACACACTCCGTACCGACCTTCGCGCTGTTCAGCATCGGGACCGACGGTGCGGCGGCAAAGGAAGCCGTCCGGGCCCCGTTGGCGGCCTATCTGGCGGCGGTCGGGCCACACAACCCGCTCTCCGGCGCCTTCGGATACAACGAGCGGCTCGCCGAGCTGCTGCCGCTCGGTGTCGACGAACTCGCCCGCCGGATGCCCTCAGAATGGATCGACACGCTGGCAGTGGCCGGCGATCCCGATCAGGTCAGCGCCCGGGTATCCGAGCTGCTCACCGCGGGGGCCACCTGCGTGGTGCTGTCCCCGGTCGATCCTGCCACGGCGGCCGACTCGCTGACCCTGACCGCAAAGGAAGTCCTTCCCGTCTTCAACTGACCGGGCCGCAGCGCTCGACGTGGGTGAGCCACCGGCGGACCGTCTCCGGGCCGAAGCGGTGGTGTGCCCGACCACGCAGCGCGCCGCATGGTCTATCCATCTCGCGGCTACCATCGACCGTGCTGATGACACCACCGACTCCGCCGATCACACCGACCATCAGAAGGGCCGGCGGTCGTGGTTGACGTTCAGTTCCTACCGACCGCATTCGGCTTGATCGTTGTCTCGCTGCCGATCGCCGTTGTGGTCTTGGTGTTGGTATCGGCGGGAGACCACCGAGCGGTAGCCGCATTCTTGGCGGGATGGATCGTCGGCATCATGTCCCTGTCCGCACTGACGATCGCGATCGTCGACGTGTCGACGAGTCGACGTGTCGACGTAGCAGGCCGGAGACGATCGGTCTTGTGGGCCAACATACTTCGCATCGTGGTCGGTGTCGTGGCCCTGGCATCGGCCGCGAAGAGCTGGTTCGAGCGTCCGAAAGGTGATGACGACCCGCCGATGCCCAAGTGGATGTCGGCGTTCGAATCGATCCGGCCCCGAAAGGCCGGCATGCTGAGTTTCGCTATGGTCACGGCGAATCCGAAGAACTCCGTCATGGTGACTCGGGGGCGACGACCATCGCGGCGTCGTCAGAGGTGGTGGTGCACCAGGTCGTGGCCCTTGCGCTCTTCGCGATGGTCGCCACCCTGGGTGTCGCGGCGCCCGTCATCGCGACGGTGCCCTTCGGTGATCGGGCGACGTCTGCGCTCAACGCCACCAAAGACCGGATGATCAGGCACGACAATCTCGTCATGTCTGCGGTGTTGACGATCATCGGTGTGGTGTTGATCGTCAACGGACTCACCGAAGTCTGAATACTCAGCCGACTCCGATCCCGCTGTCGCCGAAGGTGATCCGGTAGACGAGCGCCGCCTCGGGTCCGAGCACCAGACCCACGAGGTCGATCAGCGTGGCGGCAAAGCGCGGACCATGCTTGTCGGTCGACGACCCCGGGCTCAGGTGGTGGGCCAGCTCGTGCAACACCACCAGCTCGCGCATCGCCCAACGTCCCTGCGTCGCAACCGGAACGGCGATCACGCCGGCACCACCGGCGGGGTCGTATTCGTAGTGGGCCTGATGCTGTCCGCGACGGGTACGCACGCTGACCGGCGTGCGGGCGCGCTCGAATCGGTCGATCACGGGGGCCATCGCCACAACCCGGTCGACGTAGTGACGCACCGAATCCACCGACCCGAATCGTGCCTCCGGTGGCAGGGTGATCGTGGTCCCGGCGATGGTGAGCGTGTTGCCGCCGCCCGCCGCCCGCTCGAAGACGTTGAAGACCAGCCGTTCTGCCGCATACAGCGCCGACCGCTGACTGTCTCGCTCGGTCAAGGGGACGTGCTCATGGCTCGAGTGCCCCGCGTGGGCCGCCCAGGGCGATGTCTTCTCCTAGGCGGGCGCGCCGGCCGGCCCGATCCCCGGCCCGGCGCGCGCCCTCCGAATAACCGGCCGATGCACTGTGCGAACGCCAGGTTCCCCTCGCGGTCGATACCTCCCGATGAAAGTCCCGGACCTCGATCTCCTTGTTGCGCAGGACCAATGCGGTACCGGCGCCATTGTTGCCCCCGTCTGCGGCGACGGCCTGCTCCCGCGCCTCGTCGCGCGCCTGAACAAGCCGCTTACCGATCCGCTCGGCGAAGGCCGACTGGAAGTTCAGCCGGGCCGTGATCGGCGACAACGGCTTCTCCTCGACAACCCGCCGCGAGAAACGCCCCCGGCGCTGCGTGACCACGCGGGCAAAGGTCTCTCCCTTGTAGTCCCCCGATTTCAGATATCCGTCGCTGGCGGCGACCATCTGCACCACCAGCGACCCGTACAGCGCCTCACACGAGTCGATGTCGCCGGGAAATCCGTAGGCGTAGACAAAGGTCGAGTTGCTCGCGACGTCGCAGGTGATGTCGTTGGCGCGAGCAATGGCGACGAACAGCTGCACATAGGTGCGCAGGCCGCGCTTGCCGGCCTCTCCGATTGCGATGTTGCGTTGTTCCGGTGCCACTCGCTGGTTGCCGTTGCCATGCGCCCGAGCGACGGCGAGGTCGATGGAGGCCGCGGTTGCCAACCGCTGGGCCGCCTGCATGAATGCCTGGGCCTCGTGTTCGTTGTCTGTGCCTTCGGCTTGGCGCAGCAGACCCGCGATCTTGGTCAGAAGTTTGTTGTCCTGCACCCGTCCAACCCTAGGCGGTGGCCGCGAACTCACCATTCGAGCAGCTCCGGGCTGGGGACCGAATCCGGTGGTGTGGACAGTGCCAGAGGGCATCTGGTGGCCAGAGTTAGGAAATCATGATTTACTAACCCCTGTGGCCCGACCTCGCGTAACCACCGACACCGCACTCCTCGACGCCGCCGCTGCGGTGCTGGCCAGAACCGGCTCGACGGGATTTACCCTCGAACTCGCTGGTCAGCAGGCCGGCGTATCGGCGGCAACGCTGGTCAAGCGGTTCGGATCCAAGCGCGGACTCCTCATCGCCTCGTCGCAGCGCTGGATCGATTCGATCGAGCCCGAACCCGACTCGTCGCGTGGCGAGTCACCGCTGGCAACGCTGCACCGCCTGTCGGTGCGGTCATATATCGACCACTCGCAGCCCGACGACGCCGCCCTGCACGTGTCGTCACTCGCCGCCGACCTCGGAGATCCCGAGCTGACCCGGCTGCTCGCGCTGGGCTGGGCCCGCAAACGCTCGCAACTCGAACGACTCATCCGCCGAGCGATCGACGCGGGTGAACTGCGCAACGCACCGGCTCCCACCATGGCCGCGCGAACGTTGTTCGCCCTCCTGGAAGGGAGCTTCCTCGGCTGGACCGTGGACCCGAGCGGGCCACTCCTGTCGATCCTCGACACCGAGTTCGACAACCTCATCGCCTCTTGGACTCAGAAGGAGCCACCACAATGACTTCGACCACCACCGTCACCGGCGCCGTGTTCATCGCAACCAGCGTCGACGGCTACATCGCCCGCAAGGACGGCGGCATCGACTGGCTGACCAGACGCGATGACGACATGAGCGAGACCGGCTACGACGAGTTCGCCGCGTCCGTCGACGCGATTGCCATGGGCCGCAACACCTACGAGGTCGGTCTGACGCTCGACCCGTGGCCCTACGAGGGCATGCGGGTCCTCGTGGTGAGTTCGCGACTCGACCCCGATTCCGACACCCGCGTCACCGTCCACCGCAGCATCGACGACCTACTGGAGACCGCTACGACCGAGGGTCTGGGGCACCTCTATGTCGACGGCGGGCAACTCATCACCGCCTGCCTCAACCGCAAGATCATCACCGAACTCACCATCACGACGGTTCCCGTCCTCCTCGGTTCCGGGCTTCCCCTGTTCGGGGCCATCGCCGACGACGTGTTCCTCGAACACCAGCGGACCACGACATTGAGCAAAGGCCTGGTGCAGTCCGTATATCGCGTGAGCGCGGATGCCATGCTGGAAGCGTGAATCGAGACCTTGAACCGAACACCGAGCGAACCCTCTTCGACGAGAGCAACACCTCGGCGGGAGGCTTCTACAAGTTGCTCACCACCTCCGTCGTCCCCCGGCCGATCGCGTGGGTGTCCTCGCGCAGCGCCGACGGTGTCGACAACCTCGCGCCGTTCAGCTTCTTCTCGGTCAGTTCGACGAATCCGCCGATCGTGCAGTTCACCACGGTGGGCGGCTTCAAGCACAGCTCCGACAACGCCAGGGCCACCGGCCAATTCGTCATCAACATCGCCACCGAGTCGATGATCGACCAGGTCAACGCCTCGTCCGCCGGATTCGCCGAGGACATCAACGAGTTCGACGCGGTGGGCGTGACGTCCGAACCGGCAGCGGTCGTCGACTGCCTGCGGGTGAAGGACAGCCCGGTCTCCATCGAATGCGTGCTGCATCAGATCATCGAGGTCGGCAACTCGCGGGTGGTGATGGGGCGGGTCGTGGCGGTCAGCGTAGACCCCCGCGTCGCCGCCGCGGACGGCCACCCCGACTTCACCAAATTGGCCCCGCTGGCACGACTGGGCCGCACCGAGTGGGGTCTGCCGGGCAAGGTGGTCGTCCGCGACCGTCCGAGCTGACTTCGGCGTGCGTCAACCGGGCGGGCCGGGGGTCGACAACCGGCCACCTCCGTGAGTCCGGCCACCTTTCCTGAGCACCTGGGAAGCGCAGCGGGCTACTGCGCGTTGACACAGAGGTATGACTATTCCCGAAATCAGCAGTGAGGTATCCGCATGTCAGTGACCCTGTCCATCCTCGACCTTGCGCCCATCGCCCCCGGACAGACAGCGCGCGAGACTCTCGCGGGCAGTGTTCAACTCGCCCGCGCCGCAGAACGGCATGGCTACAAACGTGTCTGGTACGCCGAGCACCACAACATGGAGACGATCGCATCATCGGCGACGAGTGTGCTGATCGCACATATCGCCGCACATACCGAATCCATCCGGCTCGGTGCCGGTGGGATCATGCTCCCGAACCATGCGCCGCTGACCATCGCCGAACAGTTCGGCACGCTCGAAACTCTTCATCCCGGACGCATCGACCTCGGGCTGGGCCGGGCTCCCGGCAGCGATCAGGCGACGATGCGGGCCCTGCGCCGCGACAACAGCTCCGCTGACCGTTTCCCTCAGGATGTGCTGGAACTACAGGGCTTTCTCGGTGACGAGTCGCGGATTCCCGGGATCACCGCTGTCCCCGGCGTCGGTACCCACGTGCCGTTGTACATCCTCGGATCGTCCCTGTTCGGAGCCCAACTCGCGGCACACCTCGGTCTGCCGTACGCGTTCGCCTCACACTTCTCGCCTGATGCCCTGCAACAGGCCGTCACCCTCTATCGCCGCGACTTCAAGCCGTCGGCGCAGTTGTCCGAGCCGTACGTCATCGCCGGTGTGAACATCGTCGCCGCCGACGACCCGGCGGTCGCGACCGCGGACTTCGAAGCACTTCGGCGAATCCGGTTGCGGGGCTTGATCTCCCGGGGTCCGGCAACGCCCCAATACAGCGACGAGGAGATCGACGCGTTCCTCACCACCCGTGAGGGCCATCAGCTTGCGTCGATGATGAAGTACACCGGAGTCGGCACCGGCGACGACGCCCGACGCTACCTGGAGAACTTCGCCGAGATCGCTCAGGCGGATGAGCTGATGGTCTGCCATCAGTCGGTGACCATCGAAGGTCGTTTGCGCTCACTGGAACTCACCGCCGACGCGATGAAGGCCGCTCAGGTCTGATCCGCCCTGAAAGCTGTCGAATACGGGGGTCGGACGGAGCACTTTCCTCCGACCCCCGTATTTCGCAGTTTTCTCCGAATGCACAAGGCCGGGACCCCCTGTGGGGATCCCGGCCTCATGTCAGATCAGAAGCGCTCAGGCTTCGTCCTCGAGGTAGTTGCGGTTCACCGAGGGATCCACCTGAATGCCCGGTCCGGTGGTCGTCGAAACGGTGACCTTCTTGAGGTACCGGCCCTTGGCCGTAGACGGCTTCGCACGCAGGATCTCGTCCAGCGCGGCACCGTAGTTCTCGGCCAGCTTCTTCTCGTCGAAGGAAGCCTTGCCGATGACGAAGTGCAGGTTCGCGGCCTTGTCGACGCGGAAGTTGATCTTTCCGCCCTTGATCTCGTTGACGGCCTTGGTCACGTCAGTGGTGACGGTGCCCGTCTTCGGGTTCGGCATCAGGCCACGCGGTCCGAGGACGCGGGCGATGCGGCCGACCTTGGCCATCTGATCCGGGGTGGCGATGGCAGCGTCGAATTCGAGCCAGCCTCCCTGGATCTTCTCGATCAGGTCCTCTGCGCCGACCTCGTCAGCTCCGGCGGCGAGGGCCTCATTGGCCTTGTCGCCGGCGGCGAAGACGATCACACGGGCGGTCTTACCGGTGCCGTGCGGAAGGTTGACGGTGCCGCGCACCATCTGGTCGGCCTTACGAGGATCGACACCGAGACGGACTGCGACCTCGACGGTCGAGTCGGTCTTGGTCGAAGAGGTCTCCTTGGCCAGCTTGGCAGCCTCCAGCGGACTGTAGAGCTTGGACTTGTCGACCTTTTCAGCTGCGGCCTTGTATGCCTTGCTGTTCTTGCTCATATTCGCTCTGTCTTTCTCCGCAACTACTGCGGTTTGGTGGTGCGGACCGAGCCGGCCCTCCCACGAATGTCTGAATCAGGCTTCGACGGTGATGCCCATGGAGCGGGCGGTTCCGGCGATGATCTTGGCAGCCTGCTCAACGTCGTTGGCGTTGAGGTCTTCCTGCTTGGTCTTGGCGATCTCACGGACCTGGTCCATGGTGACCTTGCCGACCTTGGTCTTGTGAGGCTCTCCCGAGCCCTTCTGCAGACCGGCGGCCTTGAGCAGCAGCTTGGCGGCCGGCGGGGTCTTCAACTTGAAGTCGAAGGAACGATCTTCATAGACGAAGATCTCCACCGGCACGACGTTGCCACGCTGGCTTTCTGTCGCGGCGTTGTACGCCTTGCAGAACTCCATGATGTTCACGCCGTGCTGACCAAGTGCCGGACCCACGGGCGGTGCCGGGTTGGCGGCGCCTGCCTGGATCTGGAGCTTGATGATCCCGGAGATCTTCTTCTTCTTCTTGGGGGGCATCCTTTTCCCTGTTTCTGATTGATGTCGCTTGGGCTGATGACTTGCTTCAGCCCGATTTCACGCCCGCTGGAGACGTGAAAGTCTCTTAGATCTTTTCGACCTGATTGAAGGCGAGTTCGACCGGGGTCTCGCGACCGAAGATCGAAACCAGCACCTTCACCTTGCGCTGCTCTGCGTTGACCTCGCTGATCGACGCCGGCAACGTGGCAAACGGTCCGTCCATGACGGTGACCGATTCGCCGACTGCGAAGTCGACCTCGACAACCGGCGCGCTCGCGGCGGCCAGGTCTGCTCCACCTTCGGCACCTGATTTGGCGGAAGCCTTCTTGGGCTCGGTGCGCGGCAGCAGGAACTTGAGGACCTCGTTCATCGACAACGGCGACGGACGCGAGGTCAGACCCACGAAACCGGTGACGCCGGGCGTGTTGCGCACTGCGCCCCACGACTCGTCGTTCAGTTCCATGCGAACGAGGATGTAGCCGGGCAGCACCTTGCGGTTGACCTTCTTGGGCTGACCGTTCTTGATCTCGGTGACCTCTTCGGTCGGAACCTCGACCTGGAAGATGTAGTCGCCGACATCGAGGTTCTGCACACGGGTCTCGAGGTTGGCTTTCACCTTGTTCTCGTACCCGGCGTAGGAATGGATCACGTACCAGTCACCGGCAGCCCGCTTGAGGGACTTCTTGAGCGCCTCGACCGGATCTTCTTCTTCGGGCTCGGCGGCCTCTTCGACGATCTCCTCGACGGCGACGTCGTCGCTGTCGGTGGCTTCTTCGGTCGGTTCGGAGTCGGAGATGCCACTGTCGACAGCGCCCGAATCACCGACCGCCTGATCGATGGTGTCGGTTTCGGTCTCGCTGAATTCAGCGTCGTTCTCGGGGGTGCTCACTGCAGCCCACGCTCCCTTTCTTCGAAGCAGCCGTACGGGTGGTTACCCGAACAACCACAAAACTCCCTTTGCAAAAGCAAGGTCCAGTACCGAGATGAACGTGACCATCAGGATCACGAAGATCAGCACGATGATCGTGTACTGGATCAGCTGCTTTCGCGTCGGCCAGATGACCTTCTTGAGCTCACCGACAACCTGTGTCAGGAACACGTACAGCCGCGTGAACGGATTGCGGCTGTCGTCCGACTTGACCCGCTTGCGCTTCTCGGCTTTGCCCGCCTCTTTGGTGGACACGGCCGACGTCGTGGAATCGGCATCGTCGTCACTCTTGGCGAGGCTGGTCCGCTTGCCACGCGGCGAACGCTTGCCCGTAGGACGTGCCTGCGTTGCGGTATCACCGCTGGCGGCGTCGTCCACCGAATCCGTTGCGGAGTCCACAGAAGCGTCGAGCTCGACCTCATCGGTCGACTCGCCCGCGTTCTTGGCGCGTTCGGCACGGTCGCGCTTGCTCAACTTGATCCTCTCGTGGCTGAAGTCCGTTGCTCCGTGTGGGCCTGGGCCCTGCCACACAACAACTGACATCGGTTGCCCTTCCGGTGTGAAACACACCGCCAAGGGCAGGGGCGACAGGACTTGAACCTGCAACCTGCGGTTTTGGAGACCGCTGCTCTGCCAGTTGAGCTACGCCCCTTTGGATCGTCTCGGCTTCGCTGACCACGTGATGGCCCTCGAGTCCTCGTCGACCCGGCGTCTGGACTACACAAAACCAACGCGCCACCCTCAGGGCAGCGCGCAAGTATGAGTAAGACTCAGACTTTAGAAGTGTACGTCACCAGGTGGGTCGAACTCCAACCAGCTCTGTGAGCTGGGCTTTGTCGGTTGACAACCCGGTTCGGTACGAGAGATTCAGTTGAACTGCACGGTGGCGAGTGCGCGCCCGAAGATCTTGCGCTCGCCTTGTTTTGCCACCATCGCGATCTGACCGCGCCGGGTTTCCGGATCGAGCGACTTCACCTTGCCGGTGAAATCAACCGATGCGTAGTCGTCTGCGGGTACGTATACGGGGCTCGTGAACCGCACGTTGTACTCACAGATCGCGGCCGGGTCTCCGATGAACTCTCCGAGGAAACTCGCTCCGAGACCCATCGACTGCATGCCGTGGGCGACCACGTCGTCCAGGCCGGCGACCTTGATGACCTCATCACTGTAGTGGATGGGGTTGGGATCGCCTGCGACACCCGCGTAGTTGATCAGGTTGCCGCGGGTCAGCTTGAAGGTCCGCGGCGGGAGTTCCTGTCCGACGGTGAGCTCATCGAAGCTGATGGCACCGTAGGCCCCGGGGGATGTGGTGGGGTCCGGGTCGTCGTACCGGGCGAACGGCCCCTCGACGGTCTTGCCCGGGTTGATGCCTGCGGGTTCCCGCATCATCACGTGCTCGAGTTTGTCGACGAGAGCCGGGTCCGCTTCCACCGCGGCGCGTGCGGCCAGGCTGGTGAAGGTGGTCATCACCGGTTCGCCCCGCTGGTTCCAGATGACGTTCTTGGTGACCATCAGGTCGGTGCCGGACATCTGCCGGAAAGACTCGAGGGAGACGTCGCACACGAGCTGGTCGCCGACCTTGATCGGCTGGTGGAAGACGAGCCGCTGATCGCTCTGCATGATCTGCCAGAGGTCGTAGCCGGTGACGACGTCTTCGAACAGACGGCGCTGAGCGATGATCCCGAGGACCGAGACGAACGTGGGGGCGGCGACGAGGGTGTCGTGGCCCATTTCGCGGGCCTTCTCCTCGTTCCAGTGCACAGGGTTGTTGTCCTGCACGGCACGGGCGTGTTCGCGCACCTTCTCGCGTCCGACCTCGTAGTAGTCGTCGACGGTGTACTTGAAGCCGACCATCGCCTGCGTGTGCGCTGCGATCTGTTCGGGAGTCGATTTCTGGCCGACACCGGACTCTTCTAGGCCCTGCTCGACCTGTACTTCGCTCGCGTTCGTCACTCGACCGACCTCATCTTTCGACTATCAATCTCGACACACCGACCTGGCTGTGGAGGCGGGCTGGCATCGCCCATCGTTCCGCTTCAACACCAAAGACCGGGAACACTGACGCGTCCCCGGTCGAATAGGCAGTCAGCGACTGACCACCAGATGGTGGCTAGCGCGATTCCTTGTGGTTCTGGTGAGTTCCGCAGTTCGGGCAGAACTTCTTGATCTCAAGACGATCGGGGTCGTTACGCCGATTCTTCTTGGTGATGTAGTTGCGGTGTTTGCAAACCTCGCAGGCCAAGGTGATCTTGGGGCGCACGTCTGTTGAGGAGGCCACGGGATTGCCTTTCAGGTGGATCGTGTGGTGTGCCTCCGGAGAGGGAGGCACTCGGTGGTCATCGCCGTAGCGATACTGCTAGCGCGTTGCCGGAGGCGACACTTCTGTAGCGATGGCCGGACTCGAACCGGCGACCTAACGATTATGAGTCGTTCGCTCTAACCAACTGAGCTACACCGCCATGGCCCGGAATCGACCGCGGCGGGGCGGCGTAAAGCAGTCCCACCGCTCGATCCTGAGTCCAGCGAGCCCCCTGACGGAATCGAACCGTCGACCTTTTCCTTACCATGGAAACGCTCTACCGACTGAGCTAAGGGGGCGTGGCTCTGTGCTCCGGCGCCTTGCGGCACCCTTGCGTTAGGGCCTCATCGAGATTACACAGCGCGCCCGGTTGGTGCCAAATCCGCTGTTCATCTCTGCTTTCGCACCAAACGGCCTCTCACTGAAACATCCAGTTCGAGACCGTTTTTCTGGCGCTGTGGCAGGTATAGGATTCGAACCTATGTAGCTTGCGCGGCGGATTTACAATCCGCTCCCTTTGGCCGCTCGGGCAACCTGCCGTGCCACTTTCCGTTGTCTTTTGGACCGTCGGAAAGCAACGCGGGAAACATTACATCCAGTACCCCCCATATTCACAAATGCGCTGCTCAGGGGCATCGGATTGACGCCTTTCGGGCCAGGATGCAACGTTTCGGACAGGCACCCGACTAGGCTTGTCTGTTATGGCAGATTCCAGTTTCGACGTGGTCAGCAAACTCGACCGCCAGGAAGTCGACAACGCGCTCAACCAGGCCGCCAAAGAGCTGTCGCAGCGCTACGACTTCCGCGGCACCAACACCACCATCGAGTGGTCCGGCGAAGAGAACATCGTGATCACCTCTGACGCAGAGGAGCGGGCCCAGGCCGGGCTCGAGGTGTTCAAAGAAAAGCTCATCCGCAGAGACATCTCCCTCAAGGCGTTCGATGCCGGCGACGTGGTGGGCTCGGGAAAGACCTACAAGATCACCGGGTCCCTGGTCCAGGGCATCGATTCCGAGAAGGCCAAGAAGATCACCAAGGCCATCCGCGACGAGGGTCCCAAGGGTGTCAAGGCACAGATCCAGGGCGACGAACTCCGCGTCTCCAGCAAGAAGCGTGACGATCTCCAGGAAGTGATCAGCCTGCTCAAAGGCAAGGACTTCGAGATCGCCCTGCAGTTCGTCAACTACCGCTGACTCTTCGCCGAAATCGTCCCCCTCATCGCCGGCCGAGGGCATATTTCCCTCGACCACCGATCAGGGGGACGATTTCGGTCACGTTCGGGCGGTTGATGCCGCAGAATCAGCCCCGTGCAGGTCGGAATGACGATGCCGGTGATGGAACCGGACCTAGATGCGGCAGTGCTCAGAACGTGGGCGAGGAAGATCGACGAAGGCCCGTTTTCGTCGCTCTGCTGGGGTGAACGGATCGCCTTCGACAACCCCGACAGCCTGACGCTGCTGGGTGCGATGACGGCATGGACCGAGCGGGTGCGCCTGGTGACCACCGTGATCGTGCCGCAGTTGCACGATCCGGTGATGCTTGCGAAAGCACTCGCCACCGGCGATGTCCTCTGCTCAGGACGCCTCACGGTGGGTGTCGGTGTGGGTGGTCGCCATGAGGACTACCGGTCGGTCGGCGCTGATCCGAAAACCCAGACGATGCGGCAGATGGCCGATCGGGTCGGCGTCATGCAGCGCGTGTGGGCCGGTGAGCGTCAAACCGACTCCGTGTTGCCGGTCGGTCCCGCGCCGGTCCAGGACGGCGGACCCCCACTACTCGTGGGCACCACCGGACCCAAGACCCTGCGCAGCGCGGCCGCCTGGGCCGATGGATTGGCCGGAATCTCCCTCGACCTCGATGTCGGCAAGCAGCGAGAGCTGTTCGACGTCGCCACCACGGCCTGGTCCGAGGCGGGCAAGAAACCGCCGCACCTCGCGACGTCGTTCTGGTTTGCTCTCGGCGACCCCGAACCCGCTCGCGCCCAGATACACCAGCATCTACGCCGCTACATGAACTGGATCCCGGCCGATTTTGTCGACGCGATCGCACCCACGACCGGCTGGTCCGGCTCGGAGGACGAACTCGCCGCCGTGCTCGGGGAGTTCGCCGCGATCGGCACCGACGAAGTCCACCTCATCCCAACCAGTTCCGACACCGGCCAGCTCGACCGCGTCAGCGAGATCGTCAAAGATCTTCAGCTGTAGGGTCGCCCAGTTCCGCCAAGGACGATCGATCGCCGTCAGTCCATGTCGCGGCGCATCAGGCCAAGGGTTCCGGCTGCCGTGAGAATCACCGCCACCGCCGCGAGCCACAACAACGGCACCAGGTCGAGATCGACTGCCGGTACCTGCGGCACGTGCGAGAACGGTGAGATGTTGCTGACCCACTCCGGGATCCGCAACACCGGTGCCAGGACGTAGATCGCGACACAGAACACGAGTCCGATCCAGGCGATGGCGGTGTAGCGGTTCGCCCAGCCGTACACCACGGCGACCACACCGGAGAGACAGAGCAAGGCCGGCAGGTAGGCGATGGGTGCACCGGCGAGTGATCCCGTTTCGGACCAGTCCCCCGTGAACGTCCCGTACCCGAGCCCGAGCCCGATTCCGGTGGCCACGAGTGCCAGCAACGCTCCGGCCAGGGTCATCAGTCCGTGCGCGCCGGCCCATCGCAGCCGCGAGAGTCCGGTCGCGAGCAAGGCCTCGGTCCGGCCCTCACTCTCTTCCCGGTGTGGTCGCATCGCCGACGACACGGCAAACCCGGATGCGATCAGTGCCAGCATCAACACCGATGACGCGTAGAACGAGTCGGTCAGTGACGGTCCGGCCTGCCCGAAAAGGTCACTGGCATAACCGGAGTCGCCGATCACCGGCTCGACGTCGTCGCCGATGGTTCCATATGCGAAGCCGCACAACAGCATTCCGAAGGACCATCCGACGATCGAACCCCGCTGCAGACGCCAGGCCAGGCCGACGGGCCCGGACAGTGTTCGTCCAGCGGTCGACGGGCCGGGTCCCGGTGTCCAGAGTCCGGCACCTTCGTCCCGCCGGTCGAACATCATCACCACCAGCACCGCGGAGATCACCACTGCTACCACCGAGAGCAGCGCCGGCCACCAGATCTCTCCTGCGTAGGGGCGCATGGCCTGTCCCCATCCGATCGGTGACAGCCAGGACAGCACACCGTTGCCGACGTCGCCGATGGCGCGCAGGACGTAGGCGGCTCCGATGAGCCCTCCCGAGGCGGCGTACACACCTCTGGTGGTCGGGAAGACCTGCGCCATCACCGCAGTGGCGGAACCGAACACCATGCCCGCGAGCGCGGCCGACAATCCGAGCGACACCGAGCCAGCCACCGGTAGTCCGAACGCCACCAGGCTCGCGGTGATCAACACACCGACGAGCACTGTGGCACCGGCGGTCAGGATCGCGGCAGCGGTGGCGGTGGCCAGTCTCCCGACGGGCAGCGCCAGTACCAGCTCGCTTCGACCACGTTCTTCGTCTTCCCGGGTGGTGCGCCCGACCAGGAACATCGCCATGAGCCCGATCGCGACAGAGCCGAATGCCGATGCCTGCCAAGCCGTCTGACCGCCGACGGTGTCGAGGGCCCGCGGCGGTCCGGCCATCGCCACGAATGCGTTGTTGGCGCTCATCGCCGCGGCGGCCGAATCCAGATCCGCCTGTGTGGGATACAGCGAATCGACGCCCGCGGCGGTGGCGTAGTAGAGCGCGACGATCCCGATCGTCCACCACAGGACCATCGAACGGTTGCGGCGCAGATGGAATCGCAGGAGGATTCCGGTTCGGGCAGCCGCCGTCGGTGCCGGAAGTGTTGCGGCAGAAATCATGACGACGCTCGGGCGGGATCTTCGTAATGCCGCAGGAAGAGCTCCTCGAGTGTGGGCGGCGAACTCGTCAGTGTGCGTATGCCGAACGTGCCCAGAACCTCGAGTGCCGGCCCCAGCTGGTCGGCATCGACCTGAAACTTGATCCGGGTGCCTTCCACGACAAGGTCTTCGACCGTGGCCCGGCTTCCGAAATCGGTGGGCGCCGTCGTCAGTTCAGCGGTCACCGCCGTTCTGGTGAGGTGCCGCAGTTCTGACAAGGTGCCGGTTTCGACCGTCTTACCGTCACGGATGATGGTCACCCGATCACACAGGTGTTCCACCTCGGCGAGGATGTGGCTCGACAGCAACACACTTCCGCCGGCATTGCGAAAGTCGTCGACCAGTGCCTGGAATCGGGACTCCATGATCGGATCGAGGCCGGAGGTGGGTTCGTCGAGGATCAGCAGTTCCACATCCGATGCCAGTGCGGCCACCAGTGCGACCTTTTGCCGATTTCCCTTCGAGTACGCCCGCGCCCGTTTGGTCGGGTCCAGTGCGAACTGTTCGATCAGTTCGTCGCGCTTGCGCTGGTCCACTCCCCCACGCAGACGGGCGAACAGGTCGATCACCTCGCCGCCGGTCATGTTGGGCCACAGGTTCACGTCGCCCGGGACGTAGGCGATCCTGGTATGCAGCGCGGCCGCATCTCGCCAAGGATCACCGCCGAGCATCGACACCGCGCCCTCGTCCGCCCGCAGCAGCCCGAGGAGGACCCGAAGTGTGGTCGACTTCCCGGCACCGTTCGGTCCGAGAAACCCGTGCACCTCACCCGGTGCGACATCGAGATCCAAGTGGTCGAGCGCGGTGAACCGCCCGAAACGTTTCACCAGTCCGCGGATCTCGATGACGCCGTCCATGAACACCTCCGAAAGTCACTGCAGTTCGGACTCCGATGGCGAGCGTAACCCGCCGCGCGTGACGAAACGCTCCATCTACACGAAGACGCTCCGGGTGCAACCGGAGCGTCTTCGTGAAGGTGGAGCGTTTCTCTGGGGTCAGCCGTGGCCGCGCGACATCTCCTCTAGACGCCGGATCCGGTCCTCCATGGGCGGGTGGGTGGCGAACAGTTTGCTCATCTTCTCGCCGGTGCGAAACGGGTTGGCGATCATCAGGTGGGACTGCGCGGTGATCTCGGGGCTCGGTGGCAGCGGGGCCTTCTGGACGCCTCCGGAGATCTTGCGCAACGCCGAAGCCAATGCCAAAGGGTCACCTGTCAACTCGGCACCCGATGCGTCCGCCTGGTACTCCCGGGACCGCGACACCGCGAGTTTGACAACGGTCGCGGCGATGGGACCGAGAATCGTGATCAGCAGCAGCACAATGGGATTTGCACCACCGTTTCGGTTGCCACCCAGGATGAAGGCGAAGTTGGCGATGCCCGTGATCACGGCCGCCATCGCGCCGGCGATCGACGAGATCAGGATGTCGCGGTTGTACACGTGCGAGAGTTCATGGCCGAGAACGGCTCTGAGTTCCCGCTCATCGAGGATCTGGAGGATTCCGGACGTGCAGCAGACGGCCGCGTTTTTGGGGTTGCGTCCGGTCGCGAAAGCATTGGGGGCTTCCGTCGGGCTGATGTACAGCGCCGGCATCGGCTGGCGGGCGGTGGTCGCCAATTCACGAACGATGCGATAGAGCACCGGGGCCTGAACCTCTGTGACCGGCTGCGCACGCATGGACTTGAGCGCCATCTTGGCGCTGTTGAAGTAGACGTACCCGTTGAGGCCGATCGCGAAAAGGATCGACAGCAACAAGATCGCCGGACTCCGGAAGACCGCTCCGATTCCCACGATGATGGCCGACATCAGGCCCAGCAGCAGAACTGTTTTCAGTCCGTTGGCGTGGCCGCCCATTGAACACTCCTGTCTGTTGTGCTGGAGTCACAACGAACGAACCCGGCGTCCAGGTTCCCGGCCCACCCCGATGATGTGGCCTTCTGGCGAAGAAAACCCCAGGTGAGCACCGCCAGAAGGCCACATCATCGGGGTCTGTGGGGGGCGTCAGCCGATGCGGTCGATCGTGTAACGAACCAGCGAGCTCATCGCGTCGTGCGCGGGACCTTCCGGCAGGCCCGCCAATTCCTTGTAGGCGGCGTCGGCGTACCCCTGCAGGGTGGCCTTCGCCTTCACCAGACCGTCGGACTTGTTCAGCAATCTCAGGGCCTCGGCGACCTCGTCGTCCGAGGTGAGTGCGCGCGGGCTGCCGTCGGCGGCCACCACGAGTTCCCGCAACCGGGCTTCGGCCGGATCTGTGAGCGCATAGAGCACGGGCAGGGTGTGCACGCCTTCGCGCAGGTCGGTGCCCGGGTTCTTACCGGAGTCATCCGCTGCCGAGCTGATGTCGATGATGTCGTCGGAGACCTGGAAGGCCACACCGACGGCGTCGCCGAGCCGCGAGAGCCGTTCGATCTGCTCGGTGTCCGCTCCCGACGCCATGGCACCGAATCGGCCACTGGCCGCGATCAGCGAGCCGGTCTTCTCCCACACGACCCGCAGGTAGTGCTCCACCGGATCGACCTTGCCACGGGCGCCGACGGTTTCGCGCATCTGACCGGTCACGAGTTCGGCGAAGGTGTCGGCGATGATCAGGACCGCGTGGGGTCCCAGTGTCGAGACGAGGCGGGAGGCACGGGCGAAGAGGAAGTCGCCGGCCAGGATCGCCACGCTGTTGCTCCACCGGCTGTTGGCGCTGAGGGCGCCACGGCGAAGCTCGGCTTCATCCATCACGTCGTCGTGGTACAGCGTCGCGAGGTGGACCATCTCCACGACGGTCGCCGATGTGATCACCTCGTCGGCATGCGCCTGTGGACCGAAGTGCGCCGACAAGATCGCGAAGATGGGGCGGAACCGCTTGCCCCCGGCTTTCGCGAGATGTGTGGCGGCTTCGGTCAGGAAGTCCTCGCCGGAGGATAGTTCTCTGAGCAGGAGCTCCTCGACCCTCTCCAGCGACTGCGCCACGTCCTCGGCGAAAGCCTCGGAACCCATTTCAAGACCTGCGAACGTTGTCTTCACGCCTGACCTGCTCCCGTCATAGGGAGAGCCTAATGGTGCGGGATACTTGCCGGGTGAGTGCACCCATCCGCGTTCCCGCGCGCACCGAGGTTCTGGTTGTCGGCGCAGGTCCTGGAGGCTCGGCCGCTGCTGCTGCCGCTGCGTCCGCCGGCCGCGAGGTCACGTTGCTCGATTCGGCGGTGTTTCCCCGCGACAAGACCTGCGGCGACGGGCTGACCCCGCGGGCGATCGCCGAACTCGATCTGCTCGGGCTCGGCGATGCCTTCAGCGGCCCCCGGATCGAAGGCCTCGACCTACAGGGCTGGGGTGGACGGCAGCAGGTGCGCTGGCCACAGAGGTCCGGGCATTTCCCCGCGTACGGCAGTGCGGTCGCCCGAACCGAACTCGACGACCGTATCCGGCATCACGCGCTCGAGGCCGGAGCCCGGATGGTGTCCGGGGTGAAGGCGGTGGGGGCAACCATCATCGGCGGCAAAGTGACTGCGGTACAGGTGAACACACCCGACGGCCCGGCGCAGATCGAGGTCGACAAGGTGATCGTCGCGGACGGGGTCCGGTCGGCACTGGGCACGTCACTGGGCCGTAGCTGGCACCGGACCACCGCCTACGGTGTCGCGGCGCGCGCCTACGTCGAGTCCGACCGCTGCAACGACACCTGGATGGGATCGCACCTCGAATTGCGCGATGGCGCAGGCGAATTGCTACCCGGCTACGGCTGGGTCTTCCCGCTCGGCACAGAGTCGGGGCTGGTGAACATCGGCGTCGGCGCACTCGCCACCGAGAAGCGGCCGGCCCACATGGCGCTGCGACCCATCATCGAGCACTACACCAATTCCCAGCGCGACGACTGGCAACTGCACGGCAAACCCCTGCGCATCGCGTCGGCCCTCCTGCCGATGGGCGGGGCCGTATCCGGGGTGTCGGGAGCGAACTGGATGCTGATCGGTGACGCCGCGGCGTGCGTGAACCCGCTCAACGGCGAGGGCATCGACTACGCCCTGGAGACCGCGCGCCTGGCCTCCGAAGTGCTTGGGGAGAACGACTTCTCGACGTTGTGGCCGGACCTTCTCCGGTCGCGCTACGCTTTGGCGTTCTCCGCCGCCCGACGCCTGGCCGCGGTGTTGACCGTTCCCCGTGTGGTCCCGCTTCTGGGTCGTCCGGGTATCAGGTCGACCGCGCTGATGGAGATGGTGGTCCGGGTGATGGGCAACCTGATCACGGAGGACGACTCCGATCTGATCGCCCGCGCCTGGCACGTCGCCGGCCTCGCCAGCGCCCGCCTCGACACCCGCCCGCCCTTCACCTGACCCCCGACCTCCCGATTTGGTGGGTTGTGGCGAGCATTCGCCCAGGTAGAGACCACCAAGACCCACCACTATCGCTATTCGAGCATCTTCCGGATGTCTTCGGCGTCGACGGCGGAGGAGAACATCTCTCCGTCGTCGACGACTGCGGTGAACAACTCACGTTTACGATCCTGGAGCGCGATCACCTTCGCCTCGATCGTGTCGGCGGACACCAGCCGGTAGACGGTGACCGGCCGGGTCTGTCCGATCCGGTGCGTGCGGTCGATGGCCTGGGCTTCAGCGGCCGGATTCCACCACGGGTCGCAGACGAAGCAGTAGTCGGCCTCGGTGAGGTTGAGGCCGAATCCGCCGGCCTTCAGGCTGATCAGGAACACCTGTGTCACACCCGACGTGAAGTTGCCGATGGCAGCGGTCCGTTCCTTCGCGGTCAGCGATCCGTCGAGGTAGCTGTACCGGATGCCGTCCGCTTCGAGTGCCTTTCGCAGGACGTCGAGGAATCCGGTGAACTGGCTGAAGACAAGTGCGCTGTGACCTTCTGCAATGAGCTCGGGAAGCTGTTCACGGATGAACTCCACCTTGGCCGAGGCCACGTCGCCGTCGGCCGGATCGACGAGTCCGGCGTGCAGACTCAGCTGCCGGAGCATCGTCAACGAACGAAAGATCTGGAAGCGGTTCTTCTCCCAGTCCCCGAGCAGTCCCAGCACCACTTCGCGTTCCCTGATCAACCGGGTGTCGTAGATCTTGCGGTGCTTCGTGGACAACTCGACCTGTAAGACCTGCTCCTGCTTCGCGGGAAGATCACGCGCAACCTGATCCTTGGTGCGGCGCAACATCACCGGCTTGATCCGCTTGCGAAGCACCGGCAGCCGTTCTGGATTCTCACCCTTCTCGATCGGTTTGCGGAAGAACTCGGTGAACGTCCGGGGGTTGGGGAACAGGCCCGGCACCGTGATCGACAGCAGCGACCACAACTCCATCAGGTTGTTCTCCATCGGCGTGCCGGTGACGGCGAGCTTGAACGGGGCGCGGAGGCGGCGGGCGCACTGATGAGCTTTGGAGTTGTGGTTCTTCACGAACTGTGCCTCGTCGAGAAGCATTGCTGCCCAGTCTTGTTCGTCGTAGGTGTCGAAATCGATGCGGAGCAGGGCGTAGGTGGTGATCACCACGTCCGCGTCGGCGATCTGCTCGGCCATCGGAGTGCGGCTCCGCGCCTGGGAGGCGCTGATGGTGACTGCCTTCAGGTCGGTGAACCGGTGGCACTCCGATGCCCAGTTTCCGACAACACTGGTGGGGGCAACCACCAGAAACCGTCCGGTTTCCCCGTTCTCACGGGCGCGGGCGAACAGCGCCAGTGTCTGCAGGGTCTTGCCCAGTCCCATGTCGTCGGCCAGGACACCGCCGAGTCCGTTGTCCCAGAGGAACGACAGCCAGTCAAGGCCCTCGCGCTGGTAGTCGCGCAGAGTGGCCCTGAGCATCGTCGGTGGTTCGACGTGCTTCGGCGGTCTCGCAGCGCTGAGCTTCTCCACCCGTTCGGCCCACTGCTCGAGTTGCTCGTCGACCACCCCGAGTTGCAGGAGTTCTTCCCACAGTGTCACATTCGCCGGAAGTACCGGGACCCGGCCGGAGTCCAGCTCCCCCAACGTCTCGGCTTCGGTCATCAGCTTCCGGAGCTTGGTCAGCTCCGGGGTGTCCAGCGGGAAGTAGACACCCGAGGGCAGCAGCATATGAGTTGCCCCACTGGACAATTCAGCCAGCACGTCGGCGACCGGGACCTGCTCGCCGTCGACGTCCATGGTGATGGCGAGGTCGAGCCAGTCAGACTCCCCCGCGCCGGCGGCACTGAACCGCAACCGCGCACGCTCGGTGACCTGTCGAAAGCGCGTCGTGACCTCGGCAACATCGAGAACCAGATCGTCGCGATCGGTCAGGCCCGGCAAGATCTCCGCGAACAGCCGAGCCGTCTCGACCGGCGTCAGCTGCAGGTCGCGGCGCAGGACCCCGATGGTGGTGGCATCGATCGCGGCGACGACGTCGGCGGGCTGCAGCTCCTCGAGCGCGGGGTACCCGCGTGTCCCGGGCGTACCGCCGATGTACGCCACCAGGATTCGGTAGGTCGCCACCTGGGAGACGAAGGCAACGTCGGCCATCACCCGCCGGAGACCCTCCCACTGTTGTTGTTCGACGTCCAGGTCTCGCCACTGCGGTCGCGCGGTCCAGCTGTCGACGAAGTCGTGGACCGTGTCGTTGACCAGATACCTGGTGGCCCAATGGGTGTGGGCCACGTCGTTGACGAGCCGGACGACGAGGACAGGAAACGGCCCGGAGATCACCGGCGGTGTGAACAACGATTCGTCGACCCGCACCGGCACCGTGTCGCGCAGGCGTGGCAGCATTTCGGCAGCGAAGATGCCCGCGTCGGCGGCGGGTATGACAACCGGCGGGCCGTCGAGCAGTTGCGCGATGGCACCGTCACGGGGATCGAACGGCGCCAGCGTGAGCACACCGTCGTCGTCGACGTACGCGGCACCATGCGGGACAGGCTTTCCCAGAACTTCCGTGAACTCCGACGGCAGCGGCATCCCGTCGATGTCGATCTCGATGTCGACCCGCGCATCGCCGCCGAAGTCGCCATCGATCGTCAGAGTGAGGCCCGCCCTCTTGCCGATCCGCACCTCCTCGATCGACGAACTCGGATCGCCGAGTATCGGGATCCCGGCGGCCGCGATGAGGTCGAGGTGCTGCCAGATGGTGGTCGGAGCTGTCTCGAGGACCAACGCGCGCGGATGAGCAAAGCCCGTCGCGTGCAGGGTCTCGCGGGCCATCGCCTGCAGCACCGCGAGTTGAGCGAGCTCAAATGTTCCCGCGTCGAGACCGATCAACGTCGGCCAGTCGATGCCCGAGCGGATCCACTGGGTGCGGGTCCCCGGACGCAACAACCGCAGAGCCAGCTGCGCCGGTTCGATTCGACGGCCGCTGCGCACGGGTTCGGTGAGGAAGACCTGCACCGCCAGCGACTCGGGTGCTGTGGGCCGTGTTTCCTGGAACAGGGGCCGCAGCCGCTGCTCCCACGGCCGGGCCTGCTGCGCAACGAACGCCGGTAGGCCGGCATCGACATCCTCGGCGAACGTGAGCAGCAGCGCCACGGCATGTTTGCAGAAATACCCGATCGGACAGGTACAGGACGCATCCGCGATCTTCCAGTCGACACCCATGTTGCTGAAGACGATCCGCACACCGTAGGTCGAGACCCCCGAACCCCGGCATCGTCCCGTCAGCCGGTGTTTGGCGTCGTCCCAATCCACCGATGCGAGGCGGCGTTGTTTCGCGTACGCGGACCCACGGATGATCGTCCCGGGGTCGAAGTCGTCGGACAACGACGCCGGGGTGATCAGATGTGCCCAGTCGGTGGTCATTGATTGCAGGTTAGCGAGGCCATGCGACGCACCCGCGGCCCCGCGGCGCACCGGGCACATTCATCCACAGTTCCGTCCGTCCTCCACACCCCGATGATGTGGTGTTTTGGCGGTTAAAAGCCCAGGTGAGCATCGCCAAAACACCACATCATCGGGTTATCTGGGCTTGATGCCCCGATGCAGTGCGGTGATACCGAAGGTGAGATTGCGCCACCGCACCTCTTCGAATCCGGCCTTGCGCATCTGCTGCGCCAACGCCGGCTGATTCGGCCATTCACGGATCGACTCCGCGAGGTACACGTAGGCCTCGGGATTACTCGACACCTTGGTGGCCACTGCGGGCAGCGCCTTCATCAAGTACTCCATGTACAGCACCCGCATCGGCTCGAAGACCGGGGTGGAGAACTCGCAGATCACAACGCGCCCACCGGGTTTCAGAACACGGAACAGTTCGGCGAAAGCCACGTCGACGTCGTTGACGTTGCGCAGACCAAACGAGATGGTCGCGGCGTCAAAGGTGTTGTCGCCGAACGGCAGATGCAGCGCGTCGGCCGCGACCTTCGGCACCGGACGCTTCGCCCCGGCCCTGAGCATGCCGAGGGAGAAGTCGGCGGCAACACACTGGGCACCTGATCGCGCGAGTTCGACGGTCGACACGGCAGTCCCGGCCGCGAGGTCGAGCACAACATCGCCGGGGCCGAGCGCCAACGCCTTACGGGTGGCCACCCGCCAGCCGCGATCCTGGCCGAACGACAGGACGGTGTTGGTCAGGTCGTAGCGCCCCGCGACACCGTCGAACATGGCCGCGACGTCTGTGGGATTCTTGGCCAGCGATGCTCGTGACATGACCGCAACCGTACCGGCTCGCCCATCGGTGGCCGCGGCTCCACCCGCTGGCACCCTCACAACAACTTCCGGCTCCGTCTCAGGCTGCTCGTCGGCGCGCGGCCCGGTCCCGTCCGAGCACCACGTCGTAGTGCTCGAGGAGCTGATCGGTGATCGCCGACCACGTCTTGCCCTGCACACTCCGGCGGGCGGCCGCACCGAACTCGGCGCGCACATCGGCGTCGCCGAGAGCCGTGATCGCATCGGAGAGACGCTCGGAGAAGCCGTCGAGCCCGAGCAGAAATCCGGTTCGACAGTGGTTGATGAGATCACGGGGTCCGCCGGCGTCGGGGGCGATGGCGGGGACGCCACTCGCGAGCGCCTCCTGGACCGCCTGACAGAACGTCTCGTGCTCACCGGCGTGGACGAACACATCCAGACTCGCGTAGGCCCGGGCGAGTTCGAGGCCACCGAGTTCACCGGCGAACACCGCGTCGGGCATCAGTGCTTCGAGCTGCCTGCGTTGCGGACCGTCGCCGACGATCACCAGCTGCACGTCGGCACGGCCGGACAGGATCGCCAGCCGTTCGACATGCTTCTCCGGCGCGAGCCGGCCGACGAACCCGACGACGAGTTTGCCTTCGGGACTCCACCGGGCACGCAGGGAGTCGTCACGGCGGGAGGGATGAAAGCGGATGTCGTCCACGCCACGACCCCAGTGGTGAACACGCGGAACACCCCGGTCCCGAAGAGCTTTCACCGACACCGACGACGGGGCCAGGGTGCGGTCGCAGGCCTTGTGGAGTTGCCGGGTCCAGGCCCAGGCGGCCCGGGTGCCGAGCTTCATCCCGTAGCTGGCGGCAAACCCGGCGACGTCGGTCTGGAACACCGCGATCGTCGGGACGTCGAGCCGGCGAGCGCAGGCCGCCCCGGCTGCCCCGACCACAAACGGGGAGGCGAGGTGGACGATGTCGGGGCGGAAGTCGGCCAGCTCTCGATACATCGACAACGCCGGTACTCCGATCGGCAACGAGCTGACCAGGGGAACCATCACCGACGGGAGATATTTCACCGTCGCCTCCGACACCTCCCCGGGTCCCGGTTGCTGCCGTCCCGAGCGTTTCGCCGACCAGGGGATGTCGGGCGCGATGATCAGGACCTCGTGTCCGTGGCGCTCGAAGTTCTCGGTCACCCGAAGGACCGAGTTCACGACACCGTTCATGTTCGGGAGGAAGCTCTCCGTAACAATTGCCACTCGCACCATGCCAGTGTCGGACTCCAAGTTGTCAGGCGGTGTTCGATGCCGTGACGGGGGGAGAAACCGAAGATGAACGTCCATTGCCCCGCCGGCGGTTGATCTCGGCCAAAAGCACCATGATCCCGCCGATGACCAGCCAGGAGTACACCAGCACCGACAACGCCGGAAGTATCGACAGGCTCGCATCGCGACCGGTCACGCGGACGAGTTCGGGGTCGGACCGCGAGTAGTCGACGCTGATGCGCTGACCCTCCGTCAGACCGCCCGGATAGAAGACGCCCAGGCGAGGGCTGTGGAACATACCGTCCGGGGTGGAGAACGAGACCGACGCCTTGGTCGGGCCGGCGCTGGTCACCTCGGCCACCGTCGTCGCCTTGTCCGAGTTGATCAACGCGTCGTTGCGGTACGCACCGGCAACCATGGTCGCCATCATCGTGGTGATGATGATCCCGACAGTCAGCAGCCCGATCTGAACACGGCGCAGCACGGTCGGAGACATTCCGCCACCATAGTCACCCGGTCGCGACACCCCAATTCCTCGTCGCCGACCGGACGTCTCTGGTGAGCCCGGTCAGAGGCGG